>NZ_BBJB01000046.1 GCF_016584665.1 Pseudanabaena sp. lw0831 | reverse complement strand
GTAGTGACAAGGCTGTTGAATCACTAATAAATTTACTCAAAGATGCAAATTATTATGATCGGAGTAAATTAGCAGAGGTATTAGGCAAAATTGGCAGTGATAAGGCTCTTGAATCACTAATAAATTTACTCAAAGATGCAAATCAATATGTGCGTAGGGTAGCAGTAGGTTCATTGAGCAAGGTTAGTAGTGAAAAAGCTGTTGAGCCACTTATTGAAGCACTCAAAGATCCAGATTATGATGTACAAAGTAAAGCTAAAGCAGCAGAGGCATTAGGCAAAATTGGTAGTGACAAGGCTGTTCAGCCACTTATCGAAGCATTCCAAGATCCAAATTTACGAAGACAAGCATCAGAGGCATTAATCAAGATTGGCAATGTTATGGCTTCTGAACTAATCAGCAACACACTTATTGCTAGGCTCAAAGATCCAAACATAAAGTTAAGAAACGAAGCAGCAGAGGCATTAGTCAAGATTGGCAGTAAAAAAGCAGTTGAATCTCTCATACTAGATCTTAAAGATCCAACTGATCATGTAAGAAGACAAGCAGCAGAGTCTTTGGTTACGATTGTTAGTGACAAGGCAATTGAATCGCTCATACTTACCCTTGAGGATTCTAATGTTTACACGAGTATTTTTGCAGCAAAGGCATTGGACAAGATTGCTAAAGTCACTTGCAACTTACCCACCCTCGCCCAACAACTCCCCCATCTCCTCACCCTCATCCCCACAGAATCCAGCCAACAAGCTCTCTCAGTCATCACCGTCATCCAAGCCCGATGCAAATACTACAACTACAACATAGCCCAAACACCCTTACCCCCCGAAAATAACCCCAACCCCACCACAGGCAACACCTTCATATTCAACGACAAAGTAGGGCAAGTAGTTGCTGGAAATCTAACAGTTCAACGCGATAATATTGCTACACAAAACAACCAAAAGACAGCACCTGAGTCCTAACCAACCACTAAACATTACCCTGTGAGAAAAATATGACCTTTAACTTCAACGCCCCCGTAGGACAAGTCATCGCAGGCGATCAAACCGTCACAGGCGACAATATCGGCACACAAAACAACTACTACGGCATAGACGACCCCAACACCCAACAACTAGCCAAAGAACTCGATGAAATCCTGCAAGGAATCGTCCCCCAAATCTCCGATCCCACCAGCGAAGCAGGCAAAGAAATCATCACCGCTGCCGCATTGGAAGAGATAGAAAACAAACCAACCCTTAAAGATCGTCTAGTTGCTGCATTTAAAGCAGGTGCATTTGAAGCCATCAAAAAAATTGCCAAAAATGATTTTGTTGAAGTCTTCCTTACCGCCTTCAAAGCAGGACTTGAAGCCAAACCTAAAAAGTGAAGTTGCAATCATTCAATAACAAATCCCTTGAATAAATATGCCTAAACGAACCATTACCTATCTATCCCCACTCGATGCCCTCATCGCCGTTACCAAAAGACTTAGCCTCCACGAAAATCAACATAAACTCGACTCTGAAGAATTTTTTCATCAATATCGCCAAGGAAAAACATCAGATGAAATTGAACTTATCGAATGGGCAAACGACTATCAGCACTATCTCGCCTTACGTCAGGAAATAGAACAAGATCTGAGCGATCGCATTACAAACGACTGGCTCGAAGAAGCCGAAGCACGCGATCGCGATCTCACCAGTGGCGAAGTAATTGGCTACCCTGCCAGCCAAGTATTTGCAGACCTTAATGACTATCTCAAAAATCTAGAAGACTACGAAGAAAAACTGGTGCGTGGTGAGATAAATTTTTAAAACATCCTGTTTAGCATGACATCCGTGTTATTATGCTAAATTATGATTGTCTCATTCAAAAATCAAGGCTCTGAAGACATCTTCAACGGCAAAAACTCTCAGGAGGCAAGAAAAGTTTGTCCAGCATCCATTTGTAAAGTTGCAACCCGCAAACTCGACCAAATCAACGCCGCAACAATCCTCAACGACCTGCGCGTTCCCCCAAACAATCGGCTAGAAGCATTAGCAGGCGATCGCAAAGGTCAGCACAGTATTCGCATCAACGACCAGTATCGAATTTGCTTTATCTGGACTAGCACAGGAGCAAATCAAGTAGAAATTGTAGATTATCACTAAGTTAAAGATAGAAGTATAAAATATGACACGCATACCAACCCATCGCCCACCAACCCACGCAGGGGAAATGTTATTAGAAGAATTTCTGATTCCGTTCGGATTAACGCAGCAAGAACTAGCCAATGCCATTCATGTCCCTTATCAAAGAGTAAATGAGATCATCAATCGCCGCCGAGGCATCACCCCAAGCACTGCCCTTCGTCTAGCCAAATTCTTTTCTACATCAGCAGACTTCTGGATGAACCTTCAACAATGTTGGGATTTATATCACGCTCAACAAACAGAAAATGATGAATTACAAACTATTCAACCATTAACAAACTTAGCGATCGGCTAAATCAAACATGACAAATGCAGCCAAACTTCAAAACCTTCCAGCTTATACAGTAGCCGATGCCGCCCGTTACTTGCGGATTCCATCGGGTACATTACAAGCTTGGCTACATGGGCGTACCTACAACACCAAAGACGGACAACAATTTTCCGCACCCCTCATCCAGCGTCCCAGCATCGAATTTTCACAACTCTCATTTATCAACCTCGTAGAAGCTCATGTATTGCGAGCGATTCGCCAAGACCACAACATTCGCCTAGACAAAGTTCGTACTGCCCTTGACTACATCGAACGTGAATTCGCTACCCCACATCCCCTCGCAAGCATTGACTTCCAGACCGATGGTGTAAACCTCTTTGTCGAATCCGTAGGAAAACTGATTAACGCCTCCGAAAATGGACAGTTAGCCATGCGTCAAACCCTTAATCAACTTCTCAAACGCATCGAATACGATCGCCAAGTTGCCATTCGCCTATTCCCCAACCTGCGCCCAAATCAATCTGATAGCCCCAAACTGCTTGTTTTTGATCCCGCAGTATCCTTTGGTCGTTTAGCGATCGCTGATACAGGCATTCCCACATCCATCGTTGCCGAACGCTATCGAGCAGGAGATTCTATAGATTTACTTGCTGAAGACTACGGCTGCACAAGACTGCAAATCGAAGAAGCAATCCGCTACGAACTCCCTCCTCAAATTGCGTGAACAAGAAAAATACCGATAAGCCTATCTTTTTTGTAGATAGAGCCTTAGGCAAAAATCTAGTCAAAATTCTACGCAACGCAGGCGCAAATGCTGAAGCGCATATCGATCATTTTGCCCCCAATTCTCCAGATATCGAATGGTTGCCCGAAGTCAGCCGTCGAGGATGGATTGTCCTGACTAAAGATGCCAATCTGGGACGTACACCCTCTGAGCAAATAGCGATCGCTAGTTCTAATGCTAGAGTTTTTGTTTTAGCGATAGGTGATGCCAGTGGTGAAGAAATGGCACAAACTTTTATTCAGGCTCTAGATAGTATCGAGCGTTTTATCAAAGGGAATCAGGCTCCTTTCATCGCAAAAGTCTATCAAAACAGCAGAGTAGCCATCTGGCAAAAACACACAAAACTTCTGAAGATGTTACAACGATCTAATGAATTGTAAGCGATCGCATACGCCTACAACACCAAGGCTACAAGTCCTGATATGATTGTCAGGCAGAATCACCGTTAACAGATTAACGAAATTCTAGCGAATATCCCTAGCGAACATCTCCAGCAATATGCGTCTATCTCAAATGCTCTGGGTCACTCTGCGCGAAGATCCCGCCGAAGCAGAACTCACAAGTCACAAACTACTACTCCGTGCAGGCTATATCAGGCGCGTAGGTGCAGGCTTGTATGTGTACTTGCCGCTGATGTGGCGCGTCCTGCAAAAGATTTCCGCAATCGTCCGCGAAGAGATGAACGACACAGGGGCGCAAGAATGCCTATTAACGCAACTGCAACCTGCGGAACTTTGGCAGGAGTCAGGGCGCTGGGATACCTACACCAAAGCCGAAGGGATCATGTTTGCCCTCACCGATCGCGCAAATCGTGAAGTCGGTCTGGGCCCCACCCATGAAGAAATTATTACGGCGATCGCTAGAGATATGATTCGCTCCTATCGCCAACTGCCGCAGCATTTGTATCAAATCCAAACCAAGTTCCGCGATGAGATTCGTCCGCGCTTTGGTTTGATGCGTGGTCGCGAATTCATCATGAAAGATGGCTACTCATTCCATAGCAGCGAAGAAAGCCTGAAAGAGACTTATTACGAAATGGATCGCGCCTATCGGAAGATGTTCGATCGCTGCGGACTGAAATTCCGTGCTGTTGAGGCTGACTCAGGTGCGATCGGTGGTTCGGGTTCGCAAGAGTTTATGGTACTTGCTGAAGCTGGGGAAGATGACATTCTCTTTACCGAAGATAGCAGCTATGCCGCCAATGTCGAGAAAGCGGCATCTATTCCACCTGATGCTGTACCTTCTCATTTCGACAAGTTTGAGAAAGTGCATACACCGAAAAAGGGAACTATCGAAATTGTTTGCAAATTCCTCAAAAGCGATCCTACGCAGATTGTGAAACAGGTGCTGTATCAGGTTGTGTATGATAATGGCACAACTGTTTTAGTTCTAGTTAGCATTCGTGGCGATCGCGATGTTAATGAAGTAAAGCTGCAAAATGAATTGACCAAGTTGGCAGCTAATTACGGCGGTAAAGCAATTATTAATCTCCAAGTTGCTGATGCTGAATCTCAACAAAAATGGGCGCATTCTAAACTTCCTGTAGGATTTATCGCACCAAGTCTTGAAGACTCTTATATTGATCCAACTGCTAGTGTTGTACCGAAATTCCTGCGCTTAGCCGATCGCACCGTTGAGCATTTACAGAATTTTGTCACGGGTGCAGATGAAGCTGATTATCACGTTGTGGGCGCAAATTGGGGTCAGGATTTCACGTTGCCTACAGTTGTAAATCTTGATAAAGCCAAAGCAGGCGATCGCGCTGTTCACGATCCTTCGCAAATCTTGCAAACCGCCAGAGGCATCGAAGTTGGTCATATATTCCAATTGGGAACCAAATATTCCAAGGCGATGAAAGCGACCTTCACCAACGAGCAGGGTGAAGAAATGCCCTTAGTGATGGGTTGCTATGGCTTGGGTGTGTCGCGCCTCGCTCAAGCTGCCGTGGAGCAGTCCTATGACAAAGATGGCATCATCTGGAATAAAGCGATCGCTCCTTACCATGCGATCGTCACCGTGCCGAATGTGGGCGATGCTAAGCAAATGGATGTGGGTGAGAGGCTTTACACTGCCCTTGATGCCGCAGGCGTAGAAGTACTCCTCGACGATCGCGATGAGAGGGCTGGCGTGAAGTTTAAAGATGCCGATCTGGTGGGTATTCCCTATCGTGTGGTTACTGGCAAAGCGATCGCTGATGGCAAAGTCGAAATCGTTAATCGGGCTACTAAAGTTGCCACTTTAGTAGAAATCGAATCAGTTGTCGAATACTTACAAAACGAACTCAAGTAAAAGAAAGCGGCGCATTGCGCCCCTTTCTTTTACTCTTCATCATCATAATCAGGATATTGCTCTGGAGCCTTGCCTTTTTTATCGATAACCTTTGCTTTTTTGATTTTAGGATCAGGTTCTTCAATACTTTCTAACACTACATTAAACTCCCACCAGTCGCCAAAATCAAACACATAGGTAATGCGATCGCCAATATTAATTTGCCAATCTCTCAGCAAAACTTTATCGGTAAAGATGGCTTCTTCTTCATATTGAGTATAAGGATGATAAATGCTCTTGATGAAGCCTTGACGATCTTTATAGGTGAATTGATGTAGATGATCGTTTGCAAAATCAAAACCTTTGAGAATTGCCGAGCTAAAATCGTAGACTGTGAGATGAGAAGGAATGGCAATCTTACGCCAGACAGTCTCTGTAGAAAATTTATCCTTGGATTTTTGAATATGGAGTTGAATGGACACTTTAAAAACAAAGATACCATCTTGGGCTTTAGGCTCAGGAAACTGCAAATTGTTCCGCCATACTGTAAATAAATCTAGTGCTTGAAATTCCTCTTGTAATATCTCCGTTGGCGTTGACTTCTGTACGACAATATCAAGTTTAGGCGATGGGGTTTCTATAAATAAATCTGAAATATCATCTCCTGATTCACTCAGCAATCCCTTTTTCCAATTAGTTTTATTTAATAATTCCATTAGCGCTTTCCCAAATGGCAAAGCTTTTGCTTTAGTAACCCGCCATCCTCTACCTGTTAATGGTTCCGTATCTTCTAATTCCACCAATCCAAACAAATTTAACAAAGCAACATTGTGTAACCTCAGACGATTTAACCACTCGTTACTCCTAGAGTTATTAGTAAAATCTAAATCTGCTTTAGCCACATCTTCCCAGCAATTAAACACAAAAAACCATTCAGGAAGAACACGCTTATCATTGCTCATAATGTCTTCGCAGGCATAATAGAGCCATGTGGCAAGAAGATTAAAATACTTCTCAGTTTCGTTTAATTTCTGCCATGATTTGAGAACTTCAGGATCTATACTGAGAATATTTTTCTTTTTATCTAATTGCACTTGTGCGATCGCGGAACTACGCAAAAGCAAATAGAGTCCGTGAATATATGGGTAAGATTTCTGGCTAGGGCGCTGAAAATCAATTTGAGTTGGGTGACTGAGGCGTTCATTCAGTTCTGCAAGATATTTTGGTGCGATCGCATTTTGAGCAGCACTGACTTCGACCTTATGAAGTTGCAGAAACTCTATAAACGCCTCAAAATCCTGCACAATTGCATTTGGTTGATTAGTTGTGAATATCTGTTGGCTCAGCAACTGCTTTGACGATTCAGACAAAGGTTCTTTTTTGGGTTTTTCGATTGGGAAGAGATTAAACAAATTAAACATGGATTCCTCTCCTTCAATAAACTAGCTAGTAAGTATCTGTTGAATCAGTTGGAGATATTTCTTCTAGATCTTTATCAAAAGGAAGTAGATATCTCTGGATTTGCTCACCAATTTTGTCATTACCAGATGTTTTCGATATAAAGGCGGTTGCACCAACAAATTTGGATCTAATCCGATCAACAAATGTGTCATTGCTAGTCAAAATCAGGATCGGCGTATTCTTAAACTCTGGTATGCGACGAATTTGAGTGCAGAGTTCATAACCACCAACAATTGGCATCACCAAATCTAAAATAATCATCTCTGGCTTAAGCTCAACTAGTAATGGCAATACATTGATAGAATCTCGAATTCCTAGAAAACCAAAACCAAATCCTGAAACTATCTGTTCGATGGTGGCACAAACTTGATTGCTGTCATCGACACAGGCAATGAGAGGTCGTGCCATCAGGTTTATTTTTTTCTGATTCTGGCTACTGTCTGACAACTGAGTCGATTCATTTTTTGAAGATTCATTTAGTGAAAATCCCGCAACAGGAGATTGGATGTCGGCAACTTCCACTAGTCCGATCATGCCGCGATGATAATACGCCATTAATGACTGCACGAGATTAAGTAAGTCTTTCTTCATCCATGTCGATAACTCTCGCAGCGATCGCCTACCATCAAGGATCGTTATCAGAGTTTTGTAAGTGAGATCTGAAGCTTCTTCCTTGAGTTGTGATGGGCGCTTGATCCAAGGTGCAAGATTTGGCGAAAAATCGGCAATTCCAGATTTGCGCCATGTCAACCATTCTTGATGGGCGCGATCGATCGCATGTTCGGCATGGATCAGTGAAATCACTGGCGTAATCTCATCTTCAAAATCACAGTAGTAGGTAATCCTTTCATTCGCGGCACATTGAATGATGTCAAACAATACTTCTTGAACAAAACCCTCAATAATCGGCGTGATTTGCTCACGGGTTAAGACCATGCGTTTCATCAGGATTACCAGCACATGGTAGTCCCAGAGTCGAATTTCCTCGATAGTGCGGAAAGAAATTTTATTAAAGTCTATCTGGAGCTTGTACTGTCCCATCAGTCGGCGCCAACGTCGGTGATGATGCGCTCCTCCCGAAGCCCACACCAATCTACCATGACAATAGTAGATGCTCCATTTGTAACTTTTGACACTATGGAGTTCCAGCTTGCCAGTAAACTGCTTGCGACCATAGCCGCGTAACTGTTCAACAAGGCTATAAACGGCTAGATTATCTGTATCCATGTGTCATCAATGCGTTTTAAAAATAAAGTTGAGTTTTTTAGCTTTAAATCGAAAAAAAGTCTACTTTTCAAAGATCGAGATGAGCTTTGTAATAAAAAGCTGACTTGCTATTAAAAGTTTATTTTCTACAAAACTATATTCAAAAGAATACAGCAATTCTCATTGCCAAATCGTTTTTTGGATTTTCACTCATCAACTCCATGATTAAATTGATTTTGATTTTCAATATAACAGGATCTGAAAAAACAAAAAATTCTTGATAAATACATAGTAAAAATAGATTTTATCAGAAATTATTTTTATATGGCGATCGCGGCTCTGATTATTTAGGCCCGATTCTGTAGTATCTTGATTGAGACTTGGCGCTCAACATTTTGCAACTTTTAGGCTTATTCCATACCCATGTCGAAGTCATCTAAAACCAATAAATCTGCCAAACAAAAACAATCAACAATGCTGATGTATGTCGGTATTGGAGCGGCTGTGATTGCCGCAGGAGCAGGGGGTGCGTATTTCTATTTTACTCAGCGATCGCAGTCAATTAAAGGCATTTTAGGCGCGGCGGCAGTGATCCCCCAAGAGGCGCAAGTGGTAATGGCTTTTAATACTAAATCTGAGCCTTGGAATAAACTAGTGCAATTTGGCACGCCTGCCTCACAAAAGCTGATCGGTGAAGGCATTACCAAATCTCCTCTAAATTCTTTACTAGTCCAGAGCAAAACTGAATATAGTCGCGATGTGCAGCCTTGGTTAGAGGGTTACATCATTACGGCGCTTGTGCCCAATGCCGCGCAGCCCCAAACGCCTGCGGCAACCTTAGTCATTGCCCCAACCCGCGATCGCAGTAAGTCCGATGCCTTTTTGTCAAAATATCGTGGTGCGTTGGCGCAACAAGGGGCAAAGTTTACTGCCAAGCAGTACAAAGATGTTACCTATTACGAGTCACCCACACGCGATCCCAATAACAGTGTGGTAACTGCGGATATTGGTGGGCAATATGTAGCGATCGCCACTAGCCCGATCTTGATCCAACAGGCAATCGATACCTATAAAGGCAGCAATCCGTCCCTTGCTAAGAAGCCGATTTTTGCCAAGATTTATGGCGCTACTAATCAAACCAAAATTGTCGAGCCACTGTTACAAGTTTATTTAGATGGCGATGTAGCTCTAGAGTTTATTGGCTCTCAAGCTAATCTCAATCTCAACGAAGCGGCGATCGCACAGTCAAAGCGAGAACTGGATGCGATGACTTTGACAGGCGGTACTCAGAAAGAAGGTTTGCGGTTTGAGATTAATACTTATCTCAAAAATGATAATTCCAATCCCCTAGGCAATAACAATGCAAAAGTTCTTAATCTCTTGCCACAGGAAACTTTTTTATTGGTTTCTGGCGTAAATCTCTATCAGTCTTGGCAATCGCTAGTCTCTCAAGCTAAGGGAAATGCGAGTTCTGCACAACTGATCGATCAGATTCGGAAGTCTGTAAAAGATAGTACAAAGCTCGATCTCGATCAAGATATTCTCAAATGGATGAACGGTGAATTTGCGATCGCGGCGATTCCCAATAATCAAGGCATCTTGGCGAATCCTGGGTTCGGGTTTGTCGCGATCGCCCAATCCAACGATCAGAATGCGGCTAAAACGGCGCTTGACAAAATCGATAAGGTTGCCCAAGCAAATTCTGGAGGACTGTTGCCTAAAGGAGTGGATCTAAAACCAAAACAAATTGGCGATAAATCAGTGATTGCTTGGGCGATCGGCAATACCAACGTGGCAACACGCGGCACTTTAGATAATAATTTTGTTTTTTGGTCTATGGGCGATCTTGCCGATACCTTTGTTCCTAAGCCTGCTAATAATTTGCCAGAAAGTAGTTCTTTTAAAATTCTAACTACGGATATGCCCAAGTCCAACGGCGGTTATTTCTATTTGAATATGACTACTGCACTCTCACTTGCCGATCGCCTTTTACCGCCTGAAGTCAAATCTAACCCTAGTTTTACCGAAATTCGTTCTGTCCTTGATGCAATTAACGGCATTGCCGTTACATCCACAAATGTTGATACCAAGACAACCCGCTTAGATTTCTTATTTACGCTCAAGCCCACTCCAGGCAACTAAAAACAATACACAGATCATTGCGCTATAACTCCTCACTCCTAAAAACATCACTTTTTCAAGGCTAGCAGAACGTAAAATACTAAAGATACTCGATACCTTACTTAATTACCTTTAGCAAAAAATGGTTACAGCACCCGATACAAAATCTGATACTAGCGCCCGCGCTCTATTTCAGGCTGCTTACGAAAATCGTTATACATGGGACAGCAATTTCCCAGGATTAACTGCCAATGTCGCCGTAGCGATCGACGGCGTAGCCCGCACTGGTAAGGCAAGCATTAAGCCAGATCTATCCGTTGAAGTGAGCATGGATGAGCCACAACTAATCGATCGCACCACCCGCACCCCTAGCGGTGAAGAAAAGACGGTTTCTGTTGACGAAGGTCAAGAATGGTTATATAACCAACTGCGCGATGTGGTAACTCACCGCAAGCGTAAAACCTTTGAAGAAGCTCATGGTAAATCAGCGTTTAACCTTGGTGCATCCGATGAGTCGGGAGCCGTAGAAATCTTGGTTACTGGCGACTCAATGGGATCAAACTACAAAGTCCGTGGCAAAGAGATCTCGATGGTCAGCCGCGTCATGGGACGAATTGGCTTTGTGATTAATCACCTCGGACATCTAGATACTGGTGAAGGTTATATTTCTTCTCTCTATACTGCGGTGTTCCGTAATCCGATGAATGATGAGATTGTTCGTCAAGCTCGTTTTGAAGATAGCTACGAAAAAATGGGCAATTACTACGTGATGACCAAACAAATCGTGCAATCTAACGAGCAAGGCAAAACCAAAAACTATGAAATTACTTTTAGTGATATTCAGCTATTAGGCTAGATAATAAACATGCTTTGCAAGCTTATTATCTAGAATGAACAAGGGGCTTAAGCCCCTTGTCAGTCCTCACAAAAAAGACAATGGCGACAATTATGAGAGGCGATCTGGAACGGTTATTAATTTCGGAAGTGGAACTATTGGAATTGACAGGGTTTAATCGCCAACAGATTTTGCCATCAAGGGAGTTAACCCAGCGACAGATCAAGATTCAATGCGCGATCGCCTTGGGGATTTCCGCAATCAACTTTATCTCATTTGCCAGTATTTTTTTGCCGCCATTACGAGTCGCGGGAATTATCTTTTTGATTAGTTTGACATTGGGGGCATTGAGTTTAGCGATCGAATTTGTCGAAGTAACTGTACTTTTCTTTTGTGTAGCTTTAGGCGCAGCTATTTATTCGCTTTATGCTTTGACAGGAGCAACCTTAGGTATAGTTTTGCTATGCCTCGGACTTGCGATCGCTAGTGGGATTTTGGCTTTATTGCTGATCAGATTAATAGTTCAACAATGGCGAAAGTCAAAAAAATCTCATCGACAGAAAGGCATTCCACCAGTTATTTTGCGGCTATTTATAGAAGTTGATAAATGCAATAAGACTATCCGTGATATTGATGTATTCGATCAGTTACAAGATGCAGGAAATCCGATTAAATTAGAGTCAAGAGAATCAGCGATCGCGGCTTTGAGAATGACGCGCAATGATATTGTGCGAGCGTTGAAAACTGAACGAATTTTACGAGAACATCCAGACTTTCATCCCGATCGCTTTGATATTGATTTAAATGCGTTTGAAGCTATCCAGATCAATAATCGTGCCAAGGAATATGGACGCATTTTTGATACAACTGTACAAATAGCGATCGATGTCCAGAAGGCGATGACTGAATTGCAGGAATCAACCTCAGATTTTTATTAAAAGGGAAAACCCAAAACCCAAAAGGGAGTTGCGGCGCAAAGCGCCGCCACTCATCTTTTGGGTTTTGATTTGTCATAGCTATCTCTTGCGTTGCTATATGAGGTATAAGTTAAAATAGGGTAATACCTGCAAGTGACTGCTTCTATGAAAGATACCAAAGATGAAAACGATACTTTAGATGAAGATGAGTTATTTCGTTTGGGAGGGAAAACATCAAATTTTGTAGTTGTACCTGCGGAAATTCGATATCACCATATTAAAGTTGAAGATTTCGATAAGCCCGTAGCCGCGATCGCCTATAACAATTCCACTTACAGCTTATTTCGTACTAGCTTTGACTGGGCAGAAGTAGAAAAAATAACGAGTCGTCTTTCGGCTGCCTACGTGATTACGGTCATCAAAAAAGGTTGGGCAATTTGGGTATTTGAATATTAAAGGCAGAATCGCGGATTAGACGGATTAGAGGATGACGCAGATTTTTATAAGAACTGCAATAAATTCTCTAAAAATGCTGCAAAGCAACACTTTTAGAGAATTTATTCTCGTTGCTCTACAAGTTCCGCAAAAGCTTGTTCAAAATCTTCATTTGTAATCCGCAAATTTTCCAATTGATTAGTAGCATCACGCTGATGACGACGAATTGCAAAAATTGCGGCGCGGTTGCTAAGAAATGCAAGATCGGCTCCGTTCCAATTTTCTGTATGGTCTGCCCAAATATCTAAATTGAGATTTTTTGCAAGGGGGCGATCGCGATTATGTACTTCTAAAATCGAATTACGACTGTCGCGATCGGGTAAATCCACCATCATATGTAGCTCGATGCGCCCCGATCGTAATAGTGCAGGATCAATAGAATCTCGGCGATTAGTTGCGCCAATTACTAATAGTCCCTCGGCAGATTGCAAGCCATCAAGTTCTGTTAGTAACTGACCAATCACGCGATCGCTAACGCCACTATCGCCTTGATGGCTACCCCGCGCAGGTGCAAGCGTATCGATCTCATCAATGAAAATCACGCAGGGGGAAGCCTGGCGAGCTTGGGCGAATAACTGACGGATTGATTGTTCGGAAGCACCCACCCATTTGGTTAGCAATTCTGAACCTGCAACAGAAATGAAATTGGCTTGGGCTTGAGTGGCGATCGCCTTGGCGAGTAAAGTTTTGCCAGTTCCAGGTGGCCCATAGAGCAGCACGCCGCGAGGAGCCTTGGCGCGGGTATGGGCATAGAGAGCAGGATCGACCAATGCCCCAGCGACCGCTTCTTGGAGGGTTTGCTTAACTTTGGCGAGTCCACCAATTTCTGACCATTGCACTTTGGGAACTTGAATTTGTAGCGATCGTAATACAGCGGGTTGAACTTGCTTCAGCGCAAATTCAAAATCATCGCGATTCACATCTAGATCGTCGGGGATGTCCGCTACACTTGCCACTTGTCGCTTTAGGGCATTAGTCGCGGCAACTTGGCACAATCCCTTAATATCTGCTCCCACATAGCCATAGGCGCGATCAGCGATATCTTCTAAATCGACATCACCAGTCAAAGGCATCGATCGCGTATGGATTTCTAGAATTTCACGACGAGCTTTGCGATCGGGAATGGGGAAAATAATCTCGCGATCGAATCGTCCTGGACGACGGAGAGCAGGATCGATCGCATCAGGACGATTGGTAGCTGCTAGTACAATCACGCCCTTGGTCTCGGCAAATCCATCCATTAAACCTAATAACTGCGCGACCAGACGCTTTTCCACTTCTCCTTCCACATTAGCTCGATTGGGAACGAGAGCATCGATTTCATCAATAAAAATCAAACAGGGAGCAGATTTTACAGCTTTCTCGAAAACCTGTCGTAAGCGAGTTTCTGCTTCACCATAGTATTTACTGATGATTTCTGGCCCGACGATCGCAATGTAATTCACCCCTAACACATGCGCCAGCGATCGCGCCGTTAAGGTTTTGCCTGTCCCTGAAGGACCAACTAGCAAAACGCCTTTGGGTTGATCCAGTCCCAATTTTGTTAGCACATCAGGACGTTTCAGGGGAATCTCGACCAAATCGCGCAACTGTGCCAAGGTATCGCCTAAACCGCCCACTAATTCGGCGATCGCTAGTGGTTTCTCATTTTGAGAATTATCTTTAGGTGGCTCAGGTTTGACGACATCGGGCGAAGTGACTTCACCACTTCCACCTGTGGCATTAGCAGCACGAGGCGACCTCGGAATATTGCCGCGTCGGGGAATACTGGATAAGGGACGAGTAGTGACATTTACCTCAGTATGAATTTCGCCCGACTTTTGTTTCTCGTCTAATTTTTGCGCCAGATCGATGAGTTGATCGAGGTTTAGCAACTGCTTAACATCATCGACTAGAGATTCAAAGCCTTCTACTTTAAAAGCAAATTTGTTCTTAAAACTATCTTTGTCATTACTCATCGATGCTGGTTCCTATGCGTAGAATTACATTCTATGTTAGCGCTGATTCTAACTCTGATTTAGGGGCGATCGCATCAGCATAAAGTAGAGGGAGATGCTAAGCGCCTCTCTCTACACAAATATTGTGATCTCAAATATGCAAAACGCGGTATGTAATGTTTTTGTCTATGGCACACTCAAACCCAATGAAGCAAATTATGCAGAATATTGTGCGGGTAAAGCGATCGCGCAGCAACAGGCGATCGCCTACGGCGAATTATTTTCCCTACCGATGGGTTATCCTGCGATGATCGTAGGTAACACTCAAGTTCATGGATATTTGCTCTCATTTCCTGATGCAAGTATTTTGGAATCACTAGATGATTTAGAAGATTATCAAGGCGATCGCGCTGCTGCTGAGAATGCATATAATCGCCAACAGATAGAAGTTTTTGATGTGGAAGGAAATTCACTAGGTTTTGCATGGGCTTATTTGATGACTTTAGAGCAAGTCATCAAGTTTGGAGGTATTGCTCAACTTGATGGATGTTGGAGTGGTCTAACAAATCAAAACCCAAATAAATAAAGGTGGCGCTCTGCGCCGCCTTTATTTATTTGGGTTTTGATTTCCTATAGTTGAATGATTTGATTTAGGCGATCGCATACTTGCGTAAACAAATCGTTATCCAATTTGCCCAGTGGATGAGGCTTGGCTCCACGGAGCCGCCAGTCAAAGGACTTGGGCTGATGACAGAGAACATAGCTAGTTTTACTCGCTTTACTGCGTGAAGCTTTACCAACAGCAACGGCAAAGGGGTTGTCAGCATTGTATGCAGCCGTTGTCATTGGTAAGCCAATCACGATCGCGGTTTTGTCATTAAATATGCTTGGTGATAGCACCAAAAAAGGATGAATGTCTCGCATTTCTTTGCCGACCTGTGGATTGCAATCAATCCAGATAATATCTTGGCGATCGGGTATCCAATCTTTGGAGGCTTTTACCACTTTTCTGCGCCTAGCTTTTGTGCGGTGGTCATGACTTCGCCGCCATGTCGAGCGGGGTCAAACTGGGTAAGGCGTTCTTCGAGGGTTAATGGAGGATTGGGAACTGGGGCAATAATTACTACTCCGTCAATTACGGAGAGGCGCACGCGCTGGTTGACTTTTAGGTGGGCGGCACGGGCGATCGCGGCGGGTAAGCGTACTCCTAAGTTATTTCCCCATGTTTTGATATCTAGTATTGCTTCGGTCATGAGGTTTATACTTATATTTCTATGTTTAAACATAAGTATAAACATTTTGAAGTGCGATCGGAGATCTATTTAGAATACCAAATCACTGATGTTACGTAGAACAAAGATCGTCATAATGTTTCCATGTCATCTTAAGAGAGGATTTGGAGACCAAATCCCTACATATTTGTAAAGGTAGGGGCTTGGTCTCCAAGCCCCAATCTCAGCGTTCCACTGCAACTAGCTTGATCGGTAAAAGTTTTCGCTAGAATAGCAACAGATGTGGAGGATGCCGAGCTATGACAAGAATCTTTTTGGCGAGGACTGAGGAGCAGAAAAGATTTCGGGAAGTGTTGCGATCGCTGCAACCAAATGCTGGTTCGCGATGGTTATCTGAGAACTTGCCCACAGTAGCGAAACTTTTACCTGCGAAGAAAGAAGCGGTCAGTACATCACCGCATATTTTCTTGCTCTATGGCGAAGGGGGGATGGGGAAAACGAGTCTGGGGCGGCGGTTTTGTGAACTGGCTGGGGAAGAGTTTCCTAATTGCTTTGACGTTTTACGATTGGATTGGGAAGAGGCAAAGAATGAGTATCCATCGCTCAATGTGGGACATGAATCAATTCGTCCTGAATCGGTGTTAGAGACGATTTATTTGGCGGTGAGTAAGGGGCGTGAGGGGATTTTTGAGAAATATCGGCAGGTGGAGAAAACGCTGAAGCAAATTGAGGATAAGGTCGATAAGGAACTGCAAGCAAGGCAGGGTGAGGGGGCGGAATATGCGCCGATTTTGAAAAAGGGTTTGAGTTGGTCGTTGGGAGCTTTGCGGAAACTGCCTCATGTGGAGGCGATTCTGGGGGTGGGAGATGGCAAGGTGGATGAGGCGATCGCCGATGGTGCGGTGAGTGCTTTGGTGGGTTTGATGAAAAAGAAGTTGTCCTTAGAAGACCGCAGGATTTTTGCGACTCCCCATCGACAATTGGCTGAGGCTTTGGGGCATGGATTACAGGCTATTTCCGCACAGAAGCCTTTGGTGCTTTTGTTGGATACCTATGAGATTGTCGATCGCCTTGAGTGCGATCGCGTGTTGCGGATGGTGATTAAAGCTGCGGGGCTGCAAGTAGTTTGGGCGATCGCAGGTCGGGCAAATCTGGCGGATAGCTATCGGTTATCGCAGGATTATTTTCGCGGCTATCGGGATGAGTTTTCGGAAAATCTCTATGTTTACCCGATGAGTGAGTTTAGTCGGGAGCAGGTGAGTGAATATTTCGCGCATCCTCAAATCAATGTGCCTTTGAGTGATGAGGCGGCGGAGTCAGTGAAGCAGTTTAGTTTGGGGATTCCCTTTGTGGTGCAGCAAATTGCGGCGATGCGTCAACAGGGGATCGAGATGGCAACGATTCTCAGCGCTCCATCGGCGGATCTTGATGATGAGTCGCCCCGTGAGGCGGTGGTCAGGGCAACGAGCGATCGCTTTTTGCGGTATTGCTTGGATGAGCATGACCAAAAGGCGGTGTATGCGATGGCGATGATGCGCCGTCCTGATAACGAGTTATTAAAGGCGATGCTGGGGGGGGCTGACCTTGAGCCAGAGATGCGATCGCTAAAGGCAAGGCATTCGTTTGTGTTGCTGGAGGGTAAGGGCATTAGGCTGCATGACAAGCTAGAGAGCTTTTTGCAAGACTATCTGCGTTGTGGGTTGGCGGGACAGTCACCGATGGTGCGGGAGTTGAGCGATCGAGCTGTGGCTTATTTGGAACCGCGCTTGGGTGAATGGACTCAGGAGTTTACGGATACGGCGGATTATTTCGAGTCGGATCGGATTGCGAATGGGGTGTTGGATTTGGTGCAGTTTAAGTTTTGGCAAGATGTGGAGGTTGGCTGGCGCTATGCAGTGCCGCTTTTTGTGGAGAGTTGGCAATATAGCCGCGATTGGCAAAAGCAACTTTTAGGAGTTATTGAGGCTTTTCAGGTGCGGTTTGATGGGGATAGTAAAAAGCGTTTGCGCGTCTTTACTAAAGATTTAGGTTATTACTCGTTCGATCCCGATAGTCGGAAGGCTTTGCTAGATGAATTGGAGAAATTGGCTAAGCGGGGTTGGCTTGATGGTGATCGTAAAACTGAATGTATGTTGATTCTCTCAATCCAATGTGGGAGGCTGTATCGACAACTTGAGAACTATTCAGAATCTCTACAGATATATCTTGAAGTAGAAAAGAAACTTCTTGAAACTACATTACACTTACGAAAAGATTTAGCAGAAGAATTTAAGACTATTGGTGACAAACTTCTTTGGAAAGACGGTAACCCAATAGCATCGGCTGAGGCAAGGACAGCTTATCAAAGTTCTGTTGCATTAAATCCTGATAATTCCCTTGCATGGCGAGAGTTAGGTGTTAGTCTTGAGCAATTAGGACTGTATGAATCAGCGATTCCATCTTATCAACAGGCAATCAAAATTGACCCAAAATATGCCTATCCATATACAGACTTGGGCGATGTCTACGAAGCCCAAGGAAATTACGAATTAGCGATCACATCCTATCAACAAGCAATCGAACTCGACCCCAAAAAGGCGAGTTATCACCACAATTTGGGCAATGTCTACCATTCCCAAGGGAAGTACGAATTAGCGATCGCATCATATCAACAGGCGATCAATCTCGATCCCAAATTTACCTATCCCCATATAAATTTAGGCAGTGTTTACAAGGAGCAAGAGAAATACGAATTAGCGATCACATCTTATCAACAGGTGATGATTCTCGAACCAGAATCTGCTTATCATCACATCACTTTAGGCATTCTCTACACAGAACAAGGAAAGTATGAATTAGCCATCTCATTTTTTTTGCAGGCTATCAATCTTGACTCAAAATTTGTTGCTCCTCACTTTCATTTGGGCATTATCTACAACCATCTGGGTAAGTACGAATTAGCGATCGCATCCTATCAACAGGCGATCAACCTTGAACCTCAAAAAGCTTTTTACCATATCAATTTGGGCAATGTCTACAAAGCTCAAGGGAAGTACGAATTAGCGATTGCATCCTATCAACAAGGGATCAACCTCAACCCAGAAATTGCCACTCTCCATATCAATTTGGGCAGTGTCTACAAAACCCAAGGGAAGTACGAATTAGCGATTGCATCCTATCAAAAGGCGATTGCCATCGATCCAAAACATGCTATTCCACACAACAGTTTGGGCAATGTCTATAAAGCCACAGGAGAATATGAATTAGCGATCACTTCCTATCAACATGCGATCAACCTCCACCCAAAAAAGGCTTTGTATCATAACAATTTGGCTGAAGTCTACTTCTACCAAAGACATTATGAATTGGCGCTCACCAACATACAACAGGCAATCAATCTCAATCCTAACGATCCATATTACTATAATGGTTTGGGTCTGATCTACTTAGGAAAAGGACAGTATGAATTAGCGATCGAAGCCTTGCAAAAGGGAATTACCCTCAACTCTAAAAAAGATGGCTCCCAGCAATTTCTTTTAGGTATTGCAATGGGTCTACAAGGCAATCAAGAAGAAGCTATTGCTTTATGGAAACAAAGTTTAGAATTTGTTACTAGTAATTCTCCAAACGAAAAACTCGCATGTATATTTTGTCAAATTCTCATTGGTGAAATTGAGCAAGGCACAAAAAGTTTCCAAGAGCTTTTAGCAACAAAAAATCTACCAATTTCAGAAATATCAGATTCTCTAAAGTTTATGGAAGTTCTAGCTAGATTGCCCAAAAAAATTGATGGCATTGATACTGTAATTGAGATGCTACGTCAGGTGATTGAGAAGGCGCAATAAGTAGCTGTGCCGCAACTTCAAACGCAAAGATTGAGATCCCCGACTTTTTCTACGCGATTAACCGTCAAGTTTTGTAGAGCGATTAGATACTGAGGATTTTAGGACACTACATCAACATTCAAAATTTGCTACACTGAAAAAATATAGATACATTGACTTACCATGTATTCCACAAACCAAACCCAACAAATCTTAGAAGCGATCAGTGAACTTAGCCAGCAGCAGATCCAGATAGTTTTACGATTTATTCAAACACTGCAACCCAAAAAGCTCTCTAACCCAACTTCTACACCATTCGATCCACTAGCAAACTTTATTGGCGCTACCAATCACGGCAATCTCGCCCAACAAATTGACCAAGACCTCTATGAGTAACGCAATATTCATCGATACATGGGGATGGCTCCCCCTGAACCTAGCTCCTTTTGATTTGCTGAAATAGTGATTATTAGCTAAAACCCTCTTTTGATCAACTGTCAAATTTTGTAGAGCGATTAGATATTGAGGATTTAGGCGATCTCCCTGCAAATATAGCTCAAGCTTGCAGAAATCTATTTAGATTTCTGCAAGCTTGAGCTAGTGATTCTTATTTACTTGCCAAAAACACTAATGAACCTCGCCACGTTTGGCTTCAGCATCAATAGGCTTGGTGAAATACACCAGTAACAACTGCCAGAAAATCGCCACAAATAAAGGCAACTTCTGCAAGGTCTTCACAAACTGATGGCGATCGCTATCATTAATCGCCATCAGTTTGAAATTGTAATCAACGCATTTCTCCAATCTAGGGAAAAAGTCGGGATGATTAGTATCTAGCACCGCAGGGAACGCACTAATGGCAGTGTGATTAGTATTGATCACCACTTGCTTGTTATATTCACGAGCATCTAAACCAATGGATTTATAGAAATCAGCCCGTTCAAATACAGTAATCGTGTGGGTAGCAAATACCGTCAACAGGAAGAACCGCGCCCATAGTTTAGCTTTCCATGTACCCCATAGCGCAGGCTGCGATCGCAACAATACTTTAAAGAAATCGCCATGACGATTCTCATCTTGACACCAGCTTTCAAAATATTTGAAGAGAGGATAAAACTGGTTTTCTGGATGCTCTTTTAAATGGTAATGGACAAGAATATAGCGCCAGTAGCCAATTTTCTCTGACAGATAAACAGAATAGATTACCCATTCTGGCTTGAAGAAGGTATAGCTGCGTTTTTTAGTCATATTGACTAAATCCAACGACAGATTAAAATCCTTCATCGCCTTATTCAAAAATCCTGCGTGACGTGCTTCATCCCTTGCCATAAGGTTAAAGGCTTCAGCGAGCAGTGGACTGCGATCGCTTAGTTGACGAGACAGTTCTTTAAATAGCAGAAATCCAGAGAATTCTGAGGTGCAAGAGCGTTCTAGAAAATCAATAAATGCGGCGCGAGTTTCCCCATCAATATGTTCCCAAGACTGTAAAAACTCTTGATCCCGTTTGTAGTGATAGCGATTGTAATCAGTGCGAAGCTCCTCGACTACGGCTTCCAGTTCTGCCTGTTGAGATGAAACATCCATCTTCGCAACTGCATCATAGTCAGTGGTGTAGAACCTTGGAGTTAATAGAGTTTCTTTAACAGGAACTTTGATACCTTCACGGAGGAGTTCGGGTTCGGGTCTAGATTGAATTGAAACCATAGTAGTAATTAGTGATAGAGGTTTTTATAAAGTTTGGGGGATCTATTGATTTTGAAAAAACTGAATCATCTTTTTGTCTTCACCCTTGATATGGTGCGCCAACCATTCAGTGAGAAATTGCGTGATTTCTGTTGTTACTGCTGCCGTATTGCGATCGCGAAACTTTAGAAGTAGCCGATCCACTTTGGATAAGAGGCAATCGTGGGTGCGTTTGTGGATATCGTATTCGGGATAATCCACCGCCATCATCAAAGCCTCTTCCGTTTGAAAATGCTCAATGGTGTGATTAGCTAGGGCTTCTAGAAGCTCTTGCATTGTATAAATTTTTTTTTTGGTAACAACAGCATCATGGAGGGCATTAACAATCTCAAATAGCTGTTGATGTTGTCCATCGACCTGTGAGTTACCAGTGTTATATTCTTGTTGCCAATAAGCGATCGGTTTTGTGAAAGCGAGAGTCATAGGGTTTTAAAGAATATGCGAATCATATGAATATTGCGCGAAGCGCAATATTCAAAAATTAAATTGATTTAGAGAACTTGTCAGATGCATTTTTAGTGAGATAGCTATCAAACACCGAGGCAATATTGCGAATTAGCAAACGTCCCGCAGGAGTGACCTCAATGCGATCGCGTTCTATTTCGATCAAGCCATCTACTTCTAACTGGCGCAACTGCAAGCGTTCTGGTGCAAAATATTTGCCAAAATCGCGATCGCAGGTTAAGTGATATTTCACTTCAATCTCTTGCTGTGAGAGTTCAAATTGGCACATCAGTTCCATAATGATCGAACGGCGCAAAATGTCGTCGGCATTGAGGGTGACACCGCGCTCAATCGGCAATTCGCCCGCATCGATCGCCTTATAAAAGTCCTGTAAACCCTTATGATTTTGGGTATAGACATTTTGCAGCATACTGATCGAGGTCATGCCGAAGCCTAAGAGGTCAGATTCGGGCTTGGTCGTATATCCTTGGAAATTACGATGTAAATTACCTTCTCGCTGAGCGATCGCTAGTTCGTCATTAGGCTTAGCAAAGTGATCCATACCGATAAACACATAACCATGAGTGGTTAAAGTTTCAATCGTCATTTGCATAATTTGCAACTTCTCTTCTGGTGATGGCAAAGTTGCGGGATCAATCTTTTTCTTTTGTAATGGCTTCAGCCAAGGGACATAAGCAAAGTTAAACACGGCAATGCGATCGGGATTAAGTGCGATCGTTTTGGCAAGAGTTTCGCGAAATGTCTCTAGGGTTTGATATGGTAATCCATAGATTAAATCCACATTCACCCCTTCAAACCCCACTTCGCGCATCCAACGCATTCCATCAAAGAGCATCTCTTCTGGCTGAATTCGATTGACAGCTTCTTGCACTTTGAGATTAAAATCTTGAATGCCAAAGCTAATGCGATTAAATCCAAGATTTTTTAACCCTTGCAAATATTCCTTAGTTAGCGATCGCGGATTTACTTCGATGGAAATTTCCGCATCGGCGGCAAAAGTAAAATGTTCCTGTAGACAATGCCACAAGCGTTCCACTTGATCGAGGGAGAAGTAATTGGGAGTGCCGCCGCCCCAGTGCATTTGTTGGACTAGGCGATCGCTATGCACTGTTGCCGCAACTTGAGCAATATGACGCATCAAATAACCTAAATATGGCTCAGCAATTTCCTTGCGATTGCTAATTACGGTGTTGCAACCACAAAAGTAACAGGGTTCGTCACAAAATGGAATGTGAGCATAGAGAGATAGAGGGGTTTTTTGAAGATTTCCTGCGGCGATAGCACCACGAAAACCAATCTCTTCAAATTCTTCCTTTAGTTCGGTTGCAGGTGGGTAGCTGGTATAGCGGGGTACGGGCTGATTGTATTTGTGTAATAAATTAATATCAAATTTAACTTTTTGTGCTAATGCGTTCATCCATTCAATCCTTTAAATTTTTCCTTGCCTCTACGCTGGTACTGCTTGACCGTGATGATGATGTGTTGTGCTGCCGACACGATCCTGCTTGGTAAGCAGCGCAAAAACATGGGGATCGACTACGGCTCTTACATCTGCTTCTAACTCATCCACCACATTGCGATTGAGTGTAAAGGCATAGTTCGCTTCTTCCACAATTCTCAAAATTGTGGCTTCATCGAGAATCAACGAATCTAATGCATGACGATACTTCTCTTTAAACTCTTTTTTTGCCTCAATGGTCGGTATTTGGTCAAATTCATAGAAAGTCGTACCGCGATCGCATGGCAAATCCAAAGCCGAACGAATAATATGCTTTAAGGCTTGTCCACCTGACAGATCGCCCATATAGCGCGTGTAGGAATGAGCGATGAGAAGAACTGGATCGGTGTTAGAAATTTCCAGAAGGCGATCAACATAAACTTGTCCTGCTTTAAGAGGGACGATTTGCGATCGCCAATCATCACCGTAATAAAAAGCTAAATCTTGCTCTAAGCTTGACTGGCGATTGATTTCTGGGAAATAGATCTTGCCGACAATTGGATGTTCAGAATGATCCTTTAACTCTGCTTCGAGTGTACTGTAAACAAGATAGAGATTAGCCAATAATTTTTTAAAAGGAACAACTTCCACAATCCCCTTAAGAAAGCACTTCATAAATGCAGTATTCTCGGTGGCAGTATGCGATCTTTGTGTGCCTTCGCGCAGACGGGTAGCTAAGTGACTAGTCATCGGTATTTACTCACGAAACTTAATCACTGCATCCTAGACCTTATACCTATATATAATGTCAAGCAAAGTTTTGTAACTAAAAAGAGAGGCTGCATTGCAGCCTCTCTTTTTAGCCTAGATAATGTCAAGCAAAGTTTTGTAATCAACCAAAGAAATAGCACTTCTCTTCAATTCTATTTTTTACAACTAAAGAGTGAGAGCCTGCTTCGCCTCCCTTCTCTTTAAACAACTAATTGATATTTGACCTGAGCCAATCGATAAAGTGGTCGCCATACTAAGCGATTAGTTGTGACAACTAGTAGCGACATCACAATGGTGGAAGCCAACAAAAGCGGAAAATCACCCACGTCCGAGGCTTGCGTAATCGTCGAGCCTAGCCCCGTTGCTGTCAGCACTCTTCCTTGAAACTTGACATATTCGCCAGCAATACTCGCATTCCATGCACCCCCAACGGCCGTAATAATCCCCGTCACTAAATACGGAAAAATTCCTGGCAAAATCAAAGTTTTCCAACGTTGCAAGGGCGAAAGTTTATACACTCGCGCTGCTTCAAACAGTTCTGAAGGAATAGCTTGGGCTCCAGCAATTACATTGAATAGAATGTACCACATACTTCCTAAAGTCATCAGGATGACTGCACCAATATCCAAACCACCAGCCATATTCCCTAAATACAGTAATAGAACTGGAAATAGAGCCGTCGCAGGAACTGAAGCCGCAATTTGAACAATTGGTTGCAAAAACTGGGCTAGCTTAGGATTTCTCCCGATTGATACACCGATTGGAACTGTGATTATTAAAGAAATAATTAAAACAATAAATACTCGAATAGCTGTAAAAAGAGCACCGATCGCTACTTGTTTCCATGAACTCAATGGCATATGACTCAGTAACGCGATCGCGCTTGATGCACCACTCAAAACAATAAAACCTGCTAGCCCAACTAATAGCCAGTTAAACCAATTGATCCACCTTGAGGTTTTCTGCCGGCTAATCAGAGAGCTTGGAGCTTTATGGCTAAAGCTATGATTGACAACTTCCGCGATCGGCATAAACAGGCGATCGCTAATAATTCGCATCGTAGGCGATCGCCTTAAAAAGTCTAACACTCGCGATTCTGGTACTTGGGCAGATTCAACTGTCTCATTCTTGAACTTCTCTGCCCAAGCAATTAGAGGTCGCCACACAAAATAATCAATGATCGTAATTATGCCAATTAAAACCGCTAATCCACTAAAAATGGCAAGATTATCGCCTGCATCCGCCGCTGCCTTCAGAAAAGAACCTAGCCCTGGAAGTGTAAAGTCCCGATTAGAGAGCGTGAATGATTCTGTTTGCATCAAAAAGAACCAGCCACCAGCGACAGACATCACACTATTCCAAACTAGACCCACCACACCTGAAGGTAGTTCTAGCGTCCAGAACCGCTGCCAAGCACCAAGCCGATAAACTTGACTTGCTTCGATCAATTCTTTGGGCATACTACTTAGCGATTGATAGAAACTAAAGGTCATATTCCAAGTCATGCCCGTGAAAATCAGTAAGATCGAAGCAATTTCAATTCCCAATCTTTGTCCAGGAAATAAACCTACCAAAGCAAGCACAACCGCTGGCAAAAACGACAGTACTGGAATCGACTGGAGAACATCTAATAGAGGAATGAGAACCTTTGACCATAAAGCCGAACGATAGGCGACATAGGCATACAAGAGACTAAAAACCAATGAAATCAAGTATGCGGCTAACATTCTTACTAAAGTTTGCAATGCGTAACTGGGTAAAAAACTCAGGGATAGATTAACTACATAGCCACTTTCGTATGTACCTGTGAAATTCCTAGCAGTCTGCACAATGATGAATATAAAAGCAACGATCGCCAAAGGTAGTAAAACATCACCAAGGCTCCAGCGTGTGCTAAATTTTGATTTGGGATCGATAGTGGGCTGATACATAAGCAATCCAGACTAAAAATGAATTAGGTGATTTTACGATTTACATTAATTGAATTAGCTAAGCAAAATTAAAAACCCAGAGCCAGAATTTGTACCGCCCGCTACGCGGGCGGTACAAATTCTAGGGTTTTATATTTAATTTTGCTTAGTTACTTCCGATCAAACGAACCACAATAATTTATTGAAAAGTGTTGCTTCGCAACACTTTTCAATAAATTATTGGTTTGGGTTTGAACACAAAGCGCTGTAAGATAGGCGGCGATTTGCGCTGACTATCTTAGTTTATTCGGACTCTTCAGTTTCTGTAGTACTCTCTTCAATAAAGATTTCACCTGAAGGTTCGTCATAGCTGAATAATTCAGCATAGCGTCCCCAGTCCATTGCTGTCCTGAGTTGGCGCTGAGCTTCCTTGCTAGTGAAATGATTCTCCAAAAGATCGAGAACTAATTCTTCCGAAATGCGATGGTTACGCTTGGCTTGCAAAAGCTGACAAATTTGTTGGACTAAGCGAATATTCTTTTGCAAGAGATCGCGAATAATTGCTTTGCGCTCATCAATATTGCTATTAATAAAATTCTCACCGATCTCTGATAGTTGGATATCCCCCTCCGTGACCGCAACTAGTTCCATTAACTTACTAGCGTCCACAATTGGCAATATATCATCAACTTCCAACAAAAGTTCTTGAGCTATTCGATATAGGTCTTTATCTTGACGACCTTCTAGAAGTTCTAATAAACCAGCTACTGAGCCAATGCGCACATGGGGAAGAGATTGATATTTTGCTTGAGCTTTGGGTTCAGCGCTGGAAGTCGTGGCAGCAGCAGTCTGAGTTGATAGATCTGGTAGATCAGGATTTGTTAGGATCTTGTAAACTTGGTCAACTAAGGCTTGGAATTCAGGGCTTTTGCGATCGCGATAATGGGGGAGCGTAATTGGCAAATCAGCGCGAATTCGCCCAGGGTTTCGCCCCAAAACAATTACGCGATCGGCAAGTGTCACCGCCTCTTCAATCCCATGCGTCACAATCAAAATTGACTTAGTGGGAATTCGCTTTTCTAACCAAAGGTCAAGCAACTCAAAACGTAAGTTCTCCGCAGTTAACACATCCAAAGCCGAAAACGGTTCATCCATACATAACAATTCTGGCTCAACTGCCAAAGCTCTGGCAAAGCCAACACGCTGACGCATTCCCCCTGATAGCTCCTTAGGATAAGCATTCTCAAATCCATCCAACCCAATCACATCGATCATCCGCAGGGCTTTTTGCTCTCTAGTATCCTTTGCTTCTCCCTTTGCTTTTAGCCCAAGTTCCACATTCTCTAAGACAGTTAACCAAGGATAAAGTGCAAAATTTTGAAAAACGATCGCCACCCCTGGATTTAATCCAACTAATGGGCGATTGTAATACAGCACTTTCCCAGTAGAAGGTGGGATTAAGCCCGCAATCATTCGCATTAATGTTGACTTGCCAGAGCCTGAAGGTCCTAACAAAGCGATAATTTCACCTACTTGCAACTGACAATTAATATTTTCAATAATCGAAATAGTTTGCCCATTTGGCTGTAAGTAAGACTTACCAACACCCTCTAAGGCAACAAAACTATTTTTTGCGGCTTTTTGAACCATAATATTATCTGTGCAGGTATTTTGAGCTACATAGACAGGGAAGTTTTCGCTACCCAACCCAATACATTATCAACTAAGAACGCTCAGAAATTACACTGCATCTATTTTCCGTGAATTTTAGGGTGATTGCTTTGGATTACCCCTAGATTTCTAAATCAAGAAAACCATAGCAAATTTAAGTCTTAAGTTAGTCTAACTATTGTAGATATTGCAAACTATCACCTATTATTTAGATTAGAGCACTATAAATAATTTTCTTTGAATTTCTAGATAATGACTTACTCCCTTCTTTCAGTTCCTTTGGGATCATTTCAAGTAAATGAAATTCTCTCCCCTGAAGATATCGCTGAATCTAATTTTGATCAAGCTTCTCAGCCGTTGATGAAATCAATTAAATTTTCACTCATTGTACCTACTTACAATGAGTGCAAGAACTTGACTAAGTTAGTGGAAATTCTGACTCAGTTATTAAATAGTTATTTCTATGAAAACTATGAGTTGATTATCGTTGATGATGATAGCCCAGATTTGACTTGGCAAGTTGGACTGGATCTAATGCCAAACTATCCTCAATTGCGAGTAATGCGTCGTCAAGGAGAAAAAGGGCTTTCGACAGCGGTGATTCGTGGTTGGCAATCTTCACAAGGAGAAGTTTTAGGGGTGATTGATGGAGATTTGCAGCATCCACCAGAAACTCTAATTAAAATGCTCGATGAAATGGCGAAGGGAGCAGACTTAGTGGTGGCTAGTCGCCATGTTGAGGGAGGTGGTGTGAGCGATTGGGGATTTATGCGACGGGTTCTCTCACGGGGAGCACAGATGTTAGGGTTGCTCATTCTTCCTAATGTCATCGGTCGAGTTTCCGATCCGATGAGTGGCTATTTTATGGTAAGACGTAGTGCGATCGCAAATTATCCGATGAATCCATTAGGTTACAAAATTTTGATTGAAGTACTTGGTCGGGGCAATATTGGCTCTGTGGCTGAGGTGGGTTATGTATTCCAAGAGCGGCAAGAGGGCGAGAGCAAGGTGACTTGGCGGCAATATGTGGATTATATTTTGCATCTATTGCGCTTGCGATCGCGTGGTCGAATCACAAAACTCCGTGAAAAATTGCGAGTTCCTGTCAAACGTTTTCTCAAGTTTGGACTCGTTGGCTTTAGTGGTGTATTTGTAGATATGGCAATCTTCTATTTGCTTAGTGATGTCTCTACTTTGGGATGGGGACTAACACGCAGTAAGATGATTGCGTCTGAAGTGGCGGTTCTCAATAATTTTCTTTGGAACGATCTCTGGACATTTCGGGATCTTGCTCAGCAGCAATCTGGGTGGAGAAAATTAATTAAGCGATTTGTGAAGTTCAATCTAATTTGTTTGCTGGGGATTGGCTTGAACCTGATAATCCTCAATCTCCTTTACAATTATTTCGGGGTCAATAAATATATTGCTAATCTGATTGCGATCGCGATTGTCACAATATGGAACTTCTGGTTTAATTTCAAACTTAGCTGGCGAGTTACCCAAACCAAATAATATAAAAAGTAGTGCAAAGCACCACTTTTTATATTATTTGGTTATTTATGATTACATTACCAACTTGGGTAACTTTATCAAGGTTGATCGCGATTCCCATCATTTTTGGGCTATTTCTTTGGCAAGATAGCGAACTTACCCGCCTAATTGCGCTAAGCGTGTTTATCATTGCGGCAATTACCGATTGGCTGGATGGATATTTAGCAAGAAGACTTAATCAAATAACTGAACTGGGAAAATTTCTCGATCCCCTTGTCGATAAAGTCCTGACGATCGCCTTATTTTTGTTGTTCATCGAACTCGGTCAGGTTCCTGCTTGGGCAGTATTTTTAATTATTACGCGAGAGCTATTGATCACCGCTTGGCGTGGTACGCCGAGTGCATCTAGTCAGGAGATTTCTGGTGAAACCAGTAAACCGCAAATTATCGGCGCAAATTTTTGGGGAAAAGCAAAAACTGTAATGCAAATCGTGGCAATCGCCGCTTTACTGGTCAAAATTCCCTATGCGATCGCCTTTTTCTGGATTGCAGTCGCACTCACGTTGATTTCTGGCATTCTCTATGTTGTGCCAACATCAAAAAACTAATTATAATCCAATACGCTGTGTTGCCATCGGCAACACAGCGTATTGGATTATAATCAAGAAAGTTGTGCGGTTGGAGTAAGGTTCTCATGGCGACATCACAAACAATAGGTAAAGCGTTTGGCAATCTATTAGGCGGACGCTTTCGAGTTGTCCAAACGATAGCTGATGACACCTATGGGCAGACCTACTTGGTTGAAGATACCGTCGCTGCGGAAATGCCGCGCTGGATTGCGAAAAGTTTTTGTCTGATTAATAAAACAAATCTGCAACTTGACTGGGCGAGATCGCTATTTCGCAATCAAGTTCCTAAATTGCAACAACTTAGCGATCGCAGTACTGACTTTCCAAAGATTACAACCTATTTTGAGCAAGAGGAGGAATTTTATATCGTAGAAGAAGCGATCGATGGAACTCGTCTTAGTGATGAAACTGCGGTAGGTAGACTCTATAGCGAGTCAGAATCAATTCAATTTCTGCGACAATTATTGACTAGCCTGCATATTGCCCATAGTTCTAATATGGTGCATGGAGATATCTGCCCCAGAAATCTAATTCGCCGCAAACAGAAGCAAAGAGACAGTCAGGGCGGTAATCAATTTGCCAATAGCAGCGATCAGCATTTTGTGCTTACTAATTTTGCAGTTCTCAAAGGTATCTATGCAACGGCAGCTCAAAATGGAGTTGTCCTCGGTACGCCTAGCTATATGCCTTTCGAGCAAGCCCTTGGAAATTTTACTCCTAGTTGCGATATTTACGCCCTTGGCTTAACTGCAATACAACTTCTCACTGGCTTACATCCTAGCCAGCTAGTTCGCCGAGAAGATCTGAATTTACTGGACTGGCAGATGGGTTCAACGATTCATCCTAAATTAGCGCTCATTCTCAATCGCATGGTCAAGCATCATTCTGAAGAACGATATCAGACTGCTCAAGAAGTTCTTTACGATCTCGATAACTTGCCCATGCAAGATGCTGAAAGTTTCCAAATGCCCACGTTTACCTTTAGTCAAAATACTAATCGCTGGGCGATCGCACTAGTCTGCATCGCAGGCATTAGTTGGGGTGTGATCAATTTCTCTCAATATTTTCCCAAACTAGCCGTTACTCCTACCCCGACTCCAACAATTACTGAACCTGTTGCAATTACTTCTAATTATCAATTACGGCAGACTCTCAAAGGACATACGGGTTGGGTGAGAGCCGTAGCTTTCTTTCCCAATGGATTTAGTCTGGCTAGTGGTAGTTACGATCGCACTTTAAAATTATGGAATACCCGTGACAATCAGTCTTTTGGGACTTTATCGAACCACCTTGGCTCGATTTCTGGAATTAATGCGATCGCTGTACATCCTAATGGTAATACTTTCGCTACTGCATGTATCGATAAATCAGTCAAGTTATGGAACTTCCGTAGTGGTAAGCCAGTACGGAACATCGAAGCACATAGTGGACAGGTCTACAGTGTTGCCTATAGCCCTGATGGGAATACCTTAATCAGCGCCAGTGCGGATAAAACGCTCAAGCTTTGGAATTGGCGTAAAAGTGAACTATTACAAACCTTTGAAGGTCATCAGGATAAGGTTGTGTCTGTCGCTTTTTATCCAGATGGAAAAAGAATCGCCAGCGCCAGTTTTGACAAAACCATTAAAATCTGGGACGTAAATACAGGAAAGCAAGTTCTTAGCATGACTGGACATGCTGCCCCTGTAAATGCGATCGCATTTAGTCCCGATGGTAAACTACTCGCCAGCGGTAGCCAAGATCAAACCGTAAAAATCTGGGATGTGAGTACTGGCAAAGTTGTTCGTACTCTTTCTGGGCATGTAGGTGGGGTATTAGCTGTTGATTTTAATCGTGATGGCAGTGTGATCGCCTCTGGTGGAGTTGATAAAACAATTCAGATCTGGGAAGTGAAAACGGGTAAGTCAATGCAAATCCTCAATCAACACGAAGCCCCAGTCCTATCGCTCAGTTTTAATCCTAAGGATGAAACCCTAGTCAGTGGTAGTGCCGATCGCACAGTCAAGGTCTGGCAATTGCAAACAAAGTAAATTACAGCGCTTTGCGCTCAAAAAAAAAGCACCGCTTTTTTTTGGTTTGCTATTGATAATAATAATCAATAGTGCTAGAGTAGCATTCATGTTCTGATGCGGCTTGACTCAGCACGCTTCATTACACATAGTTCAAATGCGTTGGCAGGATTGAGTGACTAAATGCTTTTTTTTACAGGGATTGCTGAAATAAATTTTAGTAAAAGTAACTATTTGTCGCTCAGTCCTTTCTTTTTGATTGATCGAACAACAGCAATTATTTAAAATTTAATAATAATTAATTTCAATAAGAATTGATACAAATATGACCTTTAAACAGTCCGCCTCGCCTCAGGTTGTCGGCATTTGCACCAGTCAATCTTTACGCCGCTTTGATTTACAACTATTACGATCGCTATCGCGACAATATGAGATCGCCCAGTGGGAATATTGCCAAAACCCTGACGAAGCAATCGATCTAAATACAGCGATCGCCTCATTGCACGAATACTTACAAACTTGTAAAGGCTCCGTGCATTTAGTTGGACATGGAATTGCGGGTTTAGTTGGGTGGCTCTATGCAAAACAATATCCCGAGCAGGTGCGATCGCTAACTTTGTTATCTGTGGGAGTTAACTTAGCAACTAGCTGGCATAGTCACTATTATGAGCAGCGTCAGTTAATAGGTTGTAGTCGGGAAACGATGTTGATGCGGACAGCCTTTTATCTATTTGGCTATCGCGATCGAGAGATGTTGTCTTGGCTAGCCAATTTGCTTAAGCAAGATCTTGATAATTCTCTGGTTCCCCATTCGCTCTATGCACCTACATACATCGCACCGACACCGATTGCTGTACCAATGTTAGTTTGTGGTGCATTAGATGACTATGTTATTGGTGGCGGTGGCGAAAATGCCTACCAAAAATGGAGATTACATCTTAAAGATAGCGATCGCCTTTGGTTGAGTAATCAGGGAAAGCATTTCTTTCATTATTCGCAGTGGCAAGCAGTTAGCAATCAAATTCGTTCTTTTTGGAATTCTTTAGCCCTTAATCATGCAATTTCCATTAATCAACAAATTGAACTTAGAAGAAACTCATGAATATTCCCTAATCTTGATTTGTATAGCTCCACTAGCACAAAAGTTATAGGCGACGATTCGCGCCGCCTATAACTTTTTGTTTTTTAAGAAAGGCGACAGCTATAATCTCATGGATGAGTTTGAGATAGATGATTATGGGTACGATATTATTTATGAAGTGTAACGCCTATAAGTAGGTGGCTTACACGCATAATTTTGGAGTTTCTCATGAAATTAGCTGAATTTCTGATTCAAGGACAGCAACTGCGGCAGCAGGATCGCACCTTAGCGATCGCCTATTTTGAGCAATGTCTTCAAAATACAACCACTGGCGAAAAAGTGGGGGAAGATTCTAGCACGACCATAAGAGTTTTACTTGATCTTGCCGTAGAGCTAATTGCCACAAAACAATATGAATCATTGCAAAGAGCAGAAGCTCTTGTGCAACAAGCTGGGGAAGCTTTAAGCCAAAATCTAGATCTCGATCGCGAACAAGAAGCTTATTTGCTCTATGTGCGTGCAATTCTTGCCCTCGAATTAGGGGAATTGAGCGATGTTTTACCTGTTTTGGCGACCGCTTATAAAGCTTATCGCAATAATCAGGAAGGAATGTCTCTGATCGATGATGCCATCGGTCAATATTATTTACGAATAAATAATATTCAATCGGCGCTAATGAGCTTTGAACGATCGCTGTCAGCACGACTCGAAATAGAAGACGAATGCACGATCGCCAAAAGCTACGTCCACTTAGGGCAATTGTATTTGGCTTCTGGTGATATTAATCAAGCATCTAGCCTTTTTCAAAGTACTCTCGATATTGCTTTAGCCAATTCCGATAATTTTTTGCGGTTGCAGGCGCTCAAAGGGATGGTAAAAGTTGCGATCGCTGAGTCTCAATGGCAATTAGCTATTGAATTAAGCAAAGATGCGATCTCTCTACTCAAAGAGCCTGTTGATTCCATCGAAATTGGCTATTTATATTGTGATATGGCTGAAGCTTTGCTAGGCGATCGCCAAGTTGAAGATAGCCTGATCTGTATTCGTGTGAATGTTCTGCCTCGTTTCCGTGATTACCAATATCTGAGGGGGATTGCGATCGCCAAACATATCCGAGGACGCATCTATGTATATCGATTGCTCGATGGCTTAGATAGTCTTGATGAAGATGCGATCGAAACTGCCGAAGACTCATTACTTGATGCTTCGCTCTCTTTTGAGCAATTCGAGATGATGCCTGAATATGCCAAATCTCTCTACGATTTAGCCTGTCTATATCAGCTATGTGGTAGTTCGCAGTTTCAATATCAATATCAAGGCAAGTCTTTGCGATCGCTAGAATTATCGCTCAGCGTCTTAGATCAACTGGGTATGAGTCATACCCAGTTTGCCTCACAGGTTGAAGCAATGCTAAATAAAGTTATGCGCGGTAGTTTCTAACTATAAAATCGGAGCGCAAATAGCGAAAAAAGGTTGTTCTCACTTAGATAAACTGAGCGAGAACAATCTAATTAAATTGCTGTAAAAAATGGAAGTTTAATTTATGAGCGATCTTATCGATTCCTAAGCGCCAGAAGGGTTCGGCTTTGTTTGAGCGAGTAGCGATGAGTAAGGATTGAGCAGAGATTTTTGCTTTGGCTCAGAAAGGACAAAAAATCGAGTCCGCGCAGGGAAAGATCCCTATGTTTTTGAGTTTTTGGATTTGCCCGATCACAATTACCGTGAGTGTTATTATGACTTTTATCTAAGTTATCGAAATACGGCTATGGCAGATCCTTTAACGGCTAGTGTATTGGTAGGTTTGGCAGTTCAAAAGTTTGTTGAGTCGGGTGCGGGTGAGCTAGCTAAGAAATTTACGACAGAGGCGATCGCTAAAATTCCTGAACTGTGGCAGCAAATTAAGAACAAGTTGCAGGGAAGATCTCCGAAGGTTGATGAGGCTTTGATGAAGTTGGAATCGGGCGATCGCAGTGCTATTGAGACTATTACCAAAAATCTGGATGTGGCGTTGGATGACGATGAAACCTTTGCAGCACTATTGCAAAAATTGGCACAGGAAATCAATGCAGGGCAGATTATACAGGTAGGTTTAGATGGAATAACGGCGAATCGGGTTGCGGCGGATATTGTGCAGAATGCTAAAGGTGATCGCGTAGAGCAGATTGGTGCAAGAGATGTGAATGCGGCTGGTGATGCTGTTTTTAAAGTTAAGCAAACCATAGATTAAGCTACGAAGCTAGAGGTTAAAAGTATGGAAGAGTTATTAGAACTGAAGGGATTTTTGCTAAGTGGCAATATCTCCGATGCATTGCTGATAGTGGAGGAGATGACAGAGATGAGCAAGGATGACAAGCTGAACAAGATTTATAGCTTTGCCAAAATCTTGCTGATGCAACTGATCAAACAACGTGCCGAAAATCGCACTACAAGATCGTGGGATCTTTCAATTAAAAACTCGGTACGAGAAATTCAGCGTACTAACCAACGGCGTAACGCTAAAGGAAATTATTGCGAACCTTCAGAACTTCGCGAGACGATAGAAGAAGCCTATGAGATTGCGTTAGATGCTGCTGCGGGTGACGCTTTTGAGGGAAAGTATGAGTCGTCTGAGTTGGGTGAGATGGTCGATCGCGATCTTGTAATTCAAGAGGCGATCGCTTTAGTTTCTGGAGATAATGTGTGAGCGAACAACAACAAGTTAATCAGACAGGACTCAAAGATGTCTCGGTTGGCGGTAATTTGACTGCTAATCTCGATCAAAGCGTTAATAAAACGGTTATTCATCAAGCGCCAAAGTCCGATCGGTCAATTCCTAGCAATGTGCGACAGGGTTCCAAAAACTTTGTGGGGCGAGAGGAAGAACTTGCGGATATTCATACAAAATTGCAAGAGGGGCAGGGTGTCATCGTCTGTGCGGTAGAGGGTATGGGCGGTGTCGGTAAGACGGAACTTGCCCTGCAATATGCGACTCGCTACCAACAGGAATATGTGGCGCGGTATTGGTTGTCCTTGCGAGAGATGGGTTTGGCTCAGGCGGGGGTGACGATGGCTAGTCCTTATCTGGATTTACCCGAACCGATGCAGTCGGCTAGCCTAGATGAGCAAGCAGCATGGTATTGGCAAAACTGGTTGCCTGAGACTGGCAAGTTATTGGTGATTCTCGATGATGTACCGAAGGCGGAGAGCATTCCTGATGTGGCGATGCCGCTCGATCCGCGTGTGCGGGTATTGGTAACGACGAGAGAACGGGAATTGAATGTGGGTTTTGAGTCTGTGCCTCTGGATGTTTTGTCAGAGGAGAAAGCACTGGAACTGTTAAGAAAAATAGTTGGCGTGGCAAAGGTAGATAAAGAACTTGTCACCGTCAAGGAGATTTGCAACACTCTGGGCTATTTACCCTTGGGCATAGAGTTAATCGGTGAATATCTGAGCAAAAATCGCTTTCTGACTTTTGTCAAGTTACAAGAAAGGTTAAATCTTGCCGATGAATCAATTGCACGGGAACGCAAGTATCTGTTTTATGGCGATCGCGGTGTAGAAGCAGCAATCCAACTGAGTTGGAATGATATCAGTACTGGCTCTCAGAGAGTGGCGATGCTGTTAGGACTGTTTTCTCCTGTTGGTATTTTGTGGGAGTTGGTGGTTGAGATTGGAGCAAGTGCCGAAATTACGGAAGCGGAACTCAATGAGGCTAGAGGGCAGCTAGACAGTTTGTATTTGATTCAACCAATTGATGATGAATTCAACTTTTATAAGATTCATACGCTAGTCCGCGAGTTCTTTCGGGCAAAGCTATTAAAAGCTGAAGAGAATCATCAGTTTCGGCAAGCATTTGTAAATAGTTTGCTTGCTATAGCTAAAGAAATACCCCAATCGCCAACGCGAGATATGATTGCAAGGGTAGCTCCCGCTATTCCTCATTTGGATATGCTGAGCCGTGAAATGCTGGGTGATATTCTCAATCCTGAAGAAGATTTGGTTTGGGCATTTGGAGGCGTTGGAACGTTTTATTACGGGCAAGGATTGTATGCGCTTGCTGAAGATCCCTATCAAAGATGTTTGACAGCTACGCAAGAACGGTTAGGAGAGCGCCATCCCTCTGTCGCCACCAGTATCAACAACCTCGCAGCGATGTACAATTCGCAAGGGAGATATGAAGAAGCAGAACCTCTGCATAAAAAAGCCCTTTCACTGAGGCAAGAACTGTTAGGAGAGCGCCATCCCTCTGTCGCCACCAGTATCAACAACCTCGCAGGGCTGTACGAGTCACAAGGGAGATATGAAGAAGCAGAACCTCTGCATAAAAAAGCCCTTTCACTGAGGCAAGAACTGTTAGGAAAGCGCCATCCCTCTGTCGCCACCAGTATCAACAACCTCGCAGCGGTGTACAAATCGCAAGGCAGATATGAAGAAGCAGAACCTCTGTTTAAACAAGCCCTTGAACTGAGGCAAGAACTGTTAGGCGATCGCCATCCCGATGTCGCCACCAGTATCAACAAACTCGCAGAGCTGTACTCTTCGCAAGGCAGATATGAAGAAGCAGAACCTCTGTTTAAACAAGCCCTTGAACTGAGGCAAGAACTGTTAGGCGATCGCCATCCCGATGTCGCCACCAATATCAACAACCTCGCATTTCTGTACTATTCGCAAGGCAGATATGAAGAAGCAGAACCACTGTATAAACAAGCCCTTTCACTGAAGCAAGAACTGTTAGGAGAGTGCCATCCCTCTGTCGCCACCAGTATCAACAACCTCGCAGCGCTGTACGATTCGCAAGGCAGATATGAAGAAGCAAAACCACTGTATAAACAAGCCCTTGTACTGTATCAAGAACTGTTAGGAGAGCGCCATCCCTCTGTCGCCACCATTATCAATAACCTCGCAGTGCTGTACTATTCGCAAGGCAGATATGAAGAAGCAGAACCTCTCTATGTGAAAGCATTAGAAATTATGGAAGTTTCGTTAGGCTTGGAACATCCAAATACAAAAACTTTTCGCAATAATCTCCAGTTTCTACGCGATCGCCAAAACTAATGAATATGACTCCTAAAAGTATTGTGACTATTTATGATAGACAAGGGCGTGATTACCAAATTGAAGTTAATGAGCATGAGTCCATTCTTTTGCTCAAAGTTTATCGTTCGCTGCATGGACTGAGGAATATGGTCGGTCATATCAACTGTGTTTTTGAGTCTCCTAACGAAATGCTTCTAGGAGATATTCACTTTGAAGACAACATAGTCTGTAACCGACTAAAACTCATTTATGCATTTTTTCACCAAGAACCGAAAAGCTACCAAGGGCTGGGACTAGGAACTGCCACACTAGAATTTCTTGTCAAATATATTAAGGATAAAGGAACCAAAAAGCTTCATGGGTCAATAACTCAAGACGATCTTAATGCTAACCCGAATCTAATCAAATGGTATCAAGACAATGGTTTTACAGTAGAAACTCTAACGGCTCAAGAAATAGTAAATAGTGTAGCCAGAATCTGTCTTTACCCTCAAAATCAAGGAAAAAGTTAAAAGGAAAAAGGAAATGGCAAAAGATTTATTTCATGATGCTGTCAGAAATGCCCTAATCAAAGATGGTTGGCAGATTACTGATGACCCATTCTTCTTGAAAGTTGGAGGTGTTGAATTTTATATAGATCTTGGAGCCGAAAAACTTATTGCTGCCGAACGCAATAATGAAAAAATCGCCGTAGAGATCAAAAGTTTTATCAATCCTTCATCGCTAACGGACTTTCATCTAGCGATCGGACAATTTCTTAACTATCGAGTAGCATTAAGAGCAAGAGAGCCAGAACGCAAACTATTTTTAGCAGTTCCAAATACTGCCTACGCAAGCTTTTTTCAAAAAGAGTTTGCCTATATGGTTATTGCTGAATATCAATTGGAAATCTTTGTTTACGATATCGAAAATGAGGTAATTATCACATGGAAGATCTAGAAAAAATCGCCAAGTATCGCTCCATCATCAAAGAGATTTTGGGACACTATGCCTCCTACAAACCCTCTCATGGCGAGATCGAGATACAGTTTCTATCAGATACAGAACACGACCACTATCAAGTATTAGGTGTGGGATGGGATCAAAAAACACGAGTTTACGGTTGTTCCATGCACTTAGATATTAAAAATGGCAAAATTTGGATTCAAATCAATAATACCGAACTCGATATCGGTCAAGCCCTCGTAGAAAAGGGTGTACCAAAAGAAGATATCGTCATCGGCTTTCAGCCCGTTTACATTCGCCAAGTTTCAGGCTATGCGATCGCCTAATCACTACTGAAGAACAAGACCAATCTCCCTCATCGCCCAAATGCCATGTCAACCATCACCATTCATCAAATTGTTTGTGTTTTCTGTACATCGGTCATTTGAAAACCGCTATAAGGGAACTCCAAGGAAAAAATGATCCATATAAAACCCAAAAA
>NZ_BBJB01000045.1 GCF_016584665.1 Pseudanabaena sp. lw0831 | reverse complement strand
ATGTGTGTCAACTCTTTCAAGACTTTTCTGCACCACTAAGGGCGATCGCTACGACATATTGGTTCTCATACCGATCAAAAAGATTTACGACATATATACAAACGAACTTTTTCCCAATAACCTCGCTATTTATGTCAAAAATGCAGCAGAATTTAGTCTTTAATCATAAAGAAGCTACTAAATAGGCTTTATTTGCTGTGTGACAGTGAAAAGCTTATCTAAACTTTAAGTAGAACTTGTTCGATCACTGCATTTCTCGCCCATTTATCAGCTTCGAGAATATCTTCAAGTTCTGGTTTAGAAACACAATTGTGCCGATCGCATACATATTTAATTAAATCAGCAATTTGGACATAACGAATTCGCTCTTGTAAAAATAGTTCTACTACTTGCTCATTAGCGGCATTCAACACCGCAGGCATGGTTCCACCCGCACGACCAGCGGCGTAGGCTAGCTCCATGCAAGGATATTTCTGATGATCGGGGGCGCGGAAGGTGAGCGTACCACACTTGACTAAATCGAGTCGTTCCCATTGGGTAGGAATGCGATCAGGATAGGATAGGGAATAGAGCAATGGCAACCGCATGTCAGGAATGCCAAGCTGGGCTAGTACCGAAGTATCCTCCAATTCGATTAGAGAATGAATAATACTTTGAGGATGAATCACAATCTCGATCTGGTCATAATCAACCCCAAAGAGATAATGAGCTTCGATTACTTCCAATCCCTTATTCATGAGGGTTGCTGAGTCAATCGTGATCTTCTTGCCCATCGCCCAGTTAGGATGCTTCAATGCGTCGGCAACAGTTACCGATGCGAGTTCCTCTGTGGGGCGATCGCGAAATGCACCGCCTGAAGCTGTCAGAATAATCCGCCGCAGTCCGCCTTCTGGCACTCCCTGCAAACATTGAAAAATCGCCGAGTGTTCAGAATCCGCAGGCAATAACTTCACGCCATATTTTTTCATTAATGGCACAACTACCTCACCACCTGCGATTAAAGTCTCCTTATTCGCCAACGCAATATTTTTACCCGCTTTAATCGCTGCGATCGTCGGCAATAGTCCAGCACAACCGACAATTCCCGTTACCACTGTCTCAGAGTCTCCATAGGCTGCCACGGTTTCCACACCTTCAGCTCCTGCTAACAGGATTGGCTTCACATCAAGATCGGCGATCGCATCTTTAAGTTCAGAGATTTTACTTTCACTAGCGATCGCCACAATTTCGGGCTGAAACTGGCGAATTTGTTTCGCAAGCAGTTCGATATTTCCCCCTGCCGTCATCCCAACCACCTGAAATTTTTCAGGATACTCAGCAACGATATCTAGTGTTTGTGTGCCAATCGAGCCAGTGGAGCCAAGCAGGGTAATGCGTTTCATAGGTAAGGATTTTATTAATATTTATTATTTAATTATTCGTTAGTTTGTGGGCGCTTTGCGCCCACAAACTAACGAATAATTAAGTCTTGCATAGTTTTTTAAGCGATCGCTTCAGATTATTGAAAATATATTTCTCGTCACTATTTACTCCGACATAAAAAACCAAACAGTTGAACGACGCGAAGTACTGCCCCACTTTTCTAAGTTTCGATTGGCGAAATCTATATAAAATTCAAGATAAAAACTTGATTACAGCCCCAAATATTAATTTGTTTTAAGTTATCTCACAATCTAAGCATCGAATGTAAACCACTACGATAAACTTGGGTTTAAACATCCCGTGCCTATTTTTTCTTTTGAGATAGGTACATATATTGATTGGAGCAATAGCAATATGTCGCATGCAGTCAAAATTTATGACACCTGTATCGGCTGCACACAATGCGTGCGTGCCTGTCCTTGTGATGTTTTGGAAATGGTTCCTTGGGATGGATGTAAAGCGGCTCAAATCGCTTCTTCTCCCCGTACCGAGGACTGCATTGGTTGCAAACGTTGCGAAACTGCTTGCCCCACTGACTTCCTAAGCGTCCGTGTCTATCTTGGTGCTGAAACCAGCCGCAGCATGGGTCTTACTTACTAATTTTTAGTTGGCAAGATTCTTGTTTATTTTTCGTTAAGTGCAATTATTCTTTATCCTGCATTTAGATTTAGGCGTACCAATTGGTGCGCCTAAATTGTTTTTAGAAACAAAAGGCACGCTATGCGTGCCTTTTGTTTTAATAGAGACGGTGCTAAGCGCCATTTCTATATGAATATGTTTTTTATGCTTGATATTTTCGATCGCATACCCGATGGCTTACTAGAGCTTGAATCTACTCAACTTTGGCAATTACTAAAGCACCCCACCCTGATCCACCTCGAAGGAGATCGCCAACCAGCGTTATTTGTTTCGATTTTGTTACATGGCAATGAAACAACTAGTTGGTTAGCAATGCGCGAATTGCTTCGCAAATATCAAAACAAAAAGCTACCGCGATCGCTGTCATTGTTTATCGGCAATATCGAAGGTGCTAGATATCGCCAAAGGCATTTAGCCGATCAGCCTGACTACAATCGCATTTGGCAAGTCGGAGACTCCTCAGAGCCATTACCAGAGCAAATCATGGCGCAAAAGGTGATTGCCGAAATGCGATCGCGCGGTACATTTGCCAGCATCGATATTCACAACAATACGGGCAGAAATCCTCACTATGGCTGTATTACCCACTTAGACAAGCATTCTCGACATTTAGCGCGACTATTCGATAAAACTGTGGTGTATTACACCAACCCGAAAACAGTGCAATCCTATGCCTTTGGGGAGTTTTGCCCTGCAATTGTTTTGGAATGTGGACAGCCTGATAAACCTCATGGCACGGCTCACGCACTGGAATATGTAGAAACTTGCCTCAATCTCGATAGTTTTGATGATTTGCCTGACTCTGCGATCGCCGATATTAATTTGTTTCACACAGTCGCGATCGTGAAAGTACCTGAGCAGGTTAATTTCAGCTTTACGGGCGAGCCTAATGATGACATTACTTTCCCAGCCGAGATGGATTGTTTAAATTTCTGTGAATTACCAATTGGGGCAAACTTTGGTGAAGCTAAAACCGAGAGAGCTTATTTGTCAGCTTTAAGTGAAGAGGGTGAAGAACAAGGCGATCATTATTTTCAAATTCAAAATGGCAAAATTATTTTAAAAGTTCCCGTGATGCCATCAATGCTCAGTCTCAATACCGATATCGTTCGCCAAGACTGTCTCTGCTACCTGATGGAACGTTTCCCAACCCCAGAATAAAAAAGCTGGTGCTTTGCACCAGCTTTTTTATTCTATTTTTTTAGAGTGGAGCTAACGCCCAAAAGGAAACTTAAATGGTAAAGGCTTAATCAATGCCAATTCGTCAATCATTTGCTTATGCAAATGACCATTAGTAGCCAGCAATCTTCCTGATTTGGGAATATGTTCGCTGCCATCATAGGCAGTGACAATGCCACCAGCCTCGCGGACAACGACAACACCCGCCGCCAAGTCCCACAGTGATAAGCCTCTCTCCCAATAGCCATCTAAACGTCCACAAGCAACATAGGCTAAGTCCATCGCCGCCGAGCCACCACGCCGCACACCTTGGGTGATATGCGTAAAATGGCAAAACTCAGCATAGTTATTGTCTTCAACGAGAGTGCGATCATAAGCAAAGCCTGTCACAAGCAAACTGCGACTGAGTTCTGTGGTTTTAGAAACATTGATCGGCAGACGATTGCGAGTTGCGCCTAAGCCTGTCGCCGCCCGAAATATCTCATTGCGAAAGGGATCGTAAATTGCCCCAACTGAGGGAATTCCATCAATCAATAAAGCGATCGAAACTGATGAAAATGGATATTGATGAGCATAATTAGTTGTGCCATCCAGAGGATCGATCGCCCATAAATATCGACTTTCGGTATTCCCTAATACACCCGACTCCTCTGCCAAAATTCCATGTTCAGGAAAGTGTCGCTGCAAAATTGAGAGAACCATTGCTTCTGATTCTTTATCTGCGATCGTGACTAAATCTCCAGGACGCTTTTCTTCAACCTCCTTTTCCTTCAGATTTCCCATATAAGATTTCAGGACTGCACCACCAGCACAAGCTGCCTCAGTAGCAATATCTAAGAAGGTTTGTAGTTGCTCTTTACTAACAGAAACTAGTGAATTTGTCATAATCTTTGGAAGTGTTTTTTGATTTATTTTTGGAAAAGATAAGCTTGCTCTAAGCAAATTGCCAATAAAAAAATTAGCGAGTGATTCACAACAATTTTCGATCAAACGAACCAATAAATTTTTTAAAAGTGTTGCAAAGCAACACTTTTAAAAAATTTATTGGTTCGGGTTTGAGAGCAAAGCGCTTTAACTCCATCTAATTTCACCAGATCGGTGGTGTCTATAAAAGGGCGATCGCTGCGAAAATATCTAAGAATTTGCATTGTGAAGATTCTTGTATTAATTCTTCATCTTTTGTTACTTTCTCGATCAAATCACAGATATCAAATCACAAATTTAGCCTCCTACTGTTCCACGTATCTCCCACACATATCTCAAGTAACACTCCATGAATCCGTCTTGGAAAATATCCCTGCTACCAGTTTTAGTCACTAGTGCGATCGCTAGTTTATTTCCCTCAGCCATACTAGCGACTACTTCAACCCCACCAACCCAGATCGATCAAGCCAACTCAAAAGAGGCGGAAGAGCTTTGCGGTAAGCCAACCCTCGATGATCTTGCTCAGCACAAGGTCAAACAGGGCGAAACTCTAGAAGCGATCGCCAAGCAGTACGAACTTAAAACTGCAACCCTGATGGGGCTAAACCCCGAAGTACGTAGCGGTGAAGTCAAGGTGGGGCAAACCTTAGCAATTCCGCCCCTAGATGGTTTGACCTACCGCTTTCAAAACGAAGAAAATTACACCACTGTTGCCAAAAAATTTAAGATACGCGCAGATGTTCTTTTTGAGCGTAACGGCTGTCAACGCAAGCCCAAAGTCGTATTTGTACCAGGGGCAATCTGGAAGCCTGAATCAGTTCCTTTCAATCCTGCGATCGCTTCTAGAGGCTCAGGCAATCCTGATGTCATCTTCCAAACAGGCGGATATCCTCTGCCCTATGCAGTCCCCGTCACCTCCAACTATGGCTGGCGAATGAATCCTGTCACAACCATCTGGTCATTTCATAGTGGCATCGACCTTGGCGCATCTTTCGGTACACCCGTACTTGCAGCCAAGGCAGGACGTGTCGAATTTGCAGGCTGGGGTGATGGCTATGGCAACCTTGTCGAGCTCGATCACGGCTCCACAGGTACTCGCTATGCTCACCTTGAAGCAATTTATGTCTCGCAGGGGCAAAATGTAGCTCAAGGTCAGCAATTGGGCATTGTTGGCTCAACAGGACGCTCAACTGGGCCACATTTGCACTTTGAGATCATGGTTTCGTCAGGTGACGGCTGGGTCGCCCTTGACCCTGCCCCCTATCTAAATCGCATTGCATCTGTTATGACCAATTTATTTCTGCTCTAAATTTTGCCCTCCCACGCTTTACAGCAATTTTCGAGTACCCGAACCAAAAAATTTTTTGGTTCGAGCTTAAGTACAAAACGCTATAAATGCCATGTGAAAGAAAGGCGGCGCAAAACGCCACCTTTCTTTCACAACAAAGATGTCACGCAAAGCGTGACATCTTTGTTGTTTGTAAACTTGTGTAACCAAACTTTGGAGTTAGCGATCGCCTAGAAATACAGTTCGCTAGCATGGTCGATAGTATTTTTTATTCTCCTAGTTTTTACAACTCGACATCCAACTATGAATTTATCCCCAAGTACCATTGCCTTGCTTGTCTATGGAGTCATCGCGATTGTTGGCGGCATCATTGGTTTTGCCAAAAGCCAAAGCAAAGCATCCATCATTTCGGGCAGCATTAGCGGTGTGGGATTAATCGTCTCAGGACTCGCCGCCGTCCAAAATCAAGAGTGGGGCAAAATCTCTGGGATGGCGATCTCGGCCATGTTAGTGATCGTCTTCATCGTGCGTCTGCTCAAAACCAAAAAATTTATGCCAGCAGGACTAATGATCCTTGGAGGGGTCGCAACCCTAGGTGCAGCGTTACTTTCAGCCTAATTTTTCTTGGCTTTCAACACTAGTGATAACATATGAAATGTTAAGAAGTGTTATGAAGAAAAGCTTGTAGACAACGCAATGCTTCAAAATGTTTTGGTAATCATTGCTTTGACAAAGAAACCTTCCATGTCAGATAAGCCCCAAACTTTTTGCGATTGTTCATAGGACATAGCTAAAGCAAAGGAATTCCTGCATGGTATGGCATCACATCAATCGTTTTTATTCACATTTTTGATTGGAGAAAAAATTAAATGAGCGTAGTCACGAAGTCTATCGTGAATGCAGATGCTGAAGCACGTTACCTCAGCCCTGGCGAACTAGATCGTATTAAGGGCTTTGTAAGCTCTGGTGAGCGTCGTCTTCGCATTGCCCAAACATTGACCGAATCCCGCGAGCGCATCGTTAAGCAAGCTGGCGATCAACTTTTCCAAAAGCGTCCTGATGTTGTTTCTCCTGGTGGAAATGCATATGGTGAGCAAATGACAGCAACTTGCCTACGTGACCTAGACTACTACCTTCGCCTAGTAACCTACGGAGTTGTGTCTGGTGATGTTACTCCTATCGAAGAAATCGGTCTAGTTGGCGTTAAGGAAATGTACAACTCTTTAGGCACTCCTATTCCTGGTGTTGTCGAAGGTGTACGTGGTCTTAAGAATGCAGCAGCTTCCTTGTTGTCTGGTGAAGATGCAGCCGAAGCTGGTTACTACTTTGACTACGTCATCGGTGCAATGCAGTAAATCGGTCTTGAGACTTTCTTAGATTGTTTTCAGATTGTTCTCGGATTAATTTTCTTTAAAAACAGAATTTAAGCTATTCAGAATTCTGAATCTGTAATTCAAAAAACTAATTGCAAACCTAAAAGATATACAAAAATGCAAGACGCAATTACTTCCGTCATCAATTCTTCTGACGTTCAAGGCAAATACCTTGATGCCGCTTCTCTCGAAAAGCTAAAAGCATATTTCGCAACTGGCGAACTTCGCGTTCGTGCTTCCGCCGCGATCTCCGCTAACTCTGCAACCATCGTTAAAGAAGCAGTTGCTAAGTCCTTGTTGTACTCAGATGTTACCCGTCCAGGCGGCAACATGTACACCACCCGTCGTTATGCCGCATGTATCCGCGACCTCGACTATTACCTTCGTTATGCAACCTATGCAATGCTTGCTGGTGATGCTTCGATCCTTGACGAACGTGTTCTCAATGGATTGAAAGAAACCTACAACTCCCTTGGAGTACCTGTAGTTTCTACCATTCAAGCTATCCAAGCAATCAAAGAAGTTGCTGCTAGCATCGTTGGTTCTGAAGCTGGCAAAGAATTGGGTGTATACCTTGACTACATCAGCTCAGGCTTGAGCTAATTGCTTGATATGGCGTTAATTGCTATTTATTGATTTTTTAATAATTAATATTTACAAGGCGGCGGAGGTAGGTAGCTTGAGCTTCCTATCTTGCCGCCAACGCTTATATCAGTCTAGAAATATTTCTTTGAAATTAACTTCTAATTAATCTTTAAATAATTGGCTCTGAAGGAGATCGCCGCTATGCGGAGTTTTAAAATCACGGCTTGTGTACCTAGCCAAACTCGTATTCGTACACAACGAGAGTTGCAAAATACCTATTTCACGAAGCTAGTGTCCTTCGACAACTGGTTTGCTGAACAGCAACGCATTATGAAAATGGGCGGCAAGATTGTAAAAGTTGAACTAGCTACTGGCAAGCAAGGCGCAAATACTGGCTTGCTTTAGTTTTTTTCTTATCCCCAAACCAAAAAAAGCAGAAGATTCACGTTGTGAATCTTCTGCTTTTTTGGTTTGGAGCGATCGCCTTGCTTAAGACGATATCTATAGTCACGTAAATAGCCGTCGCCAGTCTTTGCCCCGCACTGCTATTTCTTATGTAAAACCGAGAAGAGAGTTGCGGCGCAACTCTCTTCTCGGTTTTACATATATTTGCTTATAGCCATCATAAGGAATACCTTTATGACTTTTTATAGAAAATATTTCTTTGGGTATATCTAGAAAAAATGTTTATCGTGATACAGTTTTTTCAATGACTTTAAAGTATTGTTACGTTATGTTGACACAGTGACTAATATCTAGTCTAAAGCAACTTCAAAGCATTGGTTATTGTAATAGTTTAGTGTCATTGATTGATTTGTAAATGAGGTACTTATGAGTGACTTACCTGTCGAAAAGCAATTTACCCATATGATGTTTTGCCAGCAGATCCAAAATATTGATATAGATTCAGCTAAGCAACTTCTTACTGAGCTACATATGCTTTATTTAGGTCAGCAAGCTTTGATGGTAAAGATTGCTAAGCAAGAGTTTTTAGGGGGCATGTAATCTGACACCTATAAATAAAGCAAAAGCAGTGTGAATCACTACTTTTGTTTTATTTATAGGTCTACAACCTCATTTATTGCGCAAATTAAGTTGGTAACGATTCGATTTGGTTTGTATTTTTCTAGTTGAACTTGATTGCGGATGCCACTAAGTACCGCTATCGCTGGAACACCATAAGTTTGAGCAGCGATAATATCTGCTTCAGTATCGCCGATCATCCATTGATGATGAACTTCTGGCAGATCAGCTTGAGCCATTTTCATTAACTTGGGTTTGTCTTGGATATCGACTGTTTTTACATAGTCATCGTCAAGACAAAAAATGCGATCGCTAGAAAAAAATCTTCTTAAATTATATTGATCGAGTACAGGTTCGAGTTCGCGGCGACGACGCATGGTCATCACTGCGAGATCGATTCCTAACTGTTGAGCTTTTTCTAATGCTGGAATTGCAATGTCAATCAGGCGATCATAGGAAAAATAGGGATTTGTATGCACAGTGGCACGGCGCAGATGAGCAAAAGCAATGGATTGTTTCTCGTCTTCAAAGCCTGATAAATTTGCAATTTCCTTTTCAGGTACTTGAGATCGCTTTAATTCCCAAAACTCGGACTTTGATAAGGTTGTAACTACCTGTTCGGGCTTGCGAATTTTTTCTAAGCAATATAAGTAAACTTGGTAATATCGCTCTGACACGTCCATGATTGGACCATCGAAATCAGTAAATATGCGTCTTCTCATAGGTTTCTAATATAAAAAAGTGCACGAAGCGCACTTTTTTAATCTTTGGGATCAGATGTCCAATCTCCGTAATGGTTCAAAATATTTTTTATTAAAAATTGGGATTGCTCAGGTATTGATTGAGGGTAGGTAAGCCACAAACCACCAATTTGACTACCTAAATAACTAAATTCAACGCTTTCTTGCCAAAACAATTCAGCGTCAACATTGTCAATTTGTTCGATATGAGATGCTAACTCTCTATACATCGCTAGAGCAATATCAGGCTTATAAACAATCTTGCAACGATTAATTGCTAATTCCCCACTAGGCACTTTCTAATTCCTGCCCTAAATCTTTTGCATCTAAAACATTACTAACTGGATGTGTGCCAATTATGCAGCAATTGACTTCGTCAATGCATACCTTACCCCATTGCAAAGCCCAACGCACCAGTGAAACCCGATTATCAGTTTTCGTTTTTGTTAAAATGTTGCTGATGTGATTATCCACAGTACGTTTGCTAATCGCTAGTTTGATTGCAATATCTTGGTTGGTTAAGCCACCAGCTACTAATTCAATCACTTGTAGCTCTCTTTCAGATAGAGCAATTGATGAGTTTGTAATTACAGTTTGATTTGATTCGGCAGGGTTGGTCATGGTAACGAAAGTGATTTGCGCCAATATTTCAGAATTATAGGCATTCTGTGCGGTTAACTAATGAGTATAATTTCTTATTCGATATTGTGTCAATTAATTAAGTTTTTCAAAAGATTGTCTTAGACATGCTGATGACTAGGGGGTAAAAAATCGTTTAAGTGAGGATTTTACGTTCAAACTAACAAAGATTCTATCCATTTTGGGGGACTGGGAATAGGGTTGCCAAGGCGATCGAGCACAATCCAAGCGACTAAATGCACGAGTAATTGATAGGCAAAGTTACTAAAGATAATGGCTGCGATCGCAAAAATCTGAATTGTCGCAAAATCTGGCTGTTCCAGCGACCCGAAAAGCTGCATCACCCAATTGAGTAACCCTGTAATCTGGGCAATTGAATAGTTCCAGACATTTTCACCCATCAAGACTGATAAAAAAGCAAACTGAAAAGCCGTGCCAACTGAGCCAATCATTGTCGCAATGCTCAGCGAACCCGACCAAGGAAAATCTCGTTTCCATAAATATCCCAACGTGACTCCAACTAAACCATGGGGGACAATATACTGAATACTACGGGTTGGCCCCATCAAAATTGCTAGAAGTAATGCTGTTACGACCATTGACATCCATGCGGCGCGGCTATTCCAGCGTAAATAGGCTAGAGCTGTTGGCAATGGAAATAGCATTCTCAGCAATGGACCGAGGGGAAAGTAAAAATTAATGAGAAACAACATGGCGGTGGTACTAGCGAGGAATGCGGTTTCCACCATTTCGCGAGGATCGGTATGGGGCAATTTGATCATAGGTTTTCGGACGTTATTTCTTTAGGAGTGGTATCGGGAAACCTACGGCGCAATCCGTATAGCCAAATTAAGCCAAAGATACCTGCGGCGATCGCAGCCAAACTAATCATCTGTGCGGTGCGAAGCCCACCTACCATTAAGCTGTCGGTGCGTAAACCTTCGATCCAAAATCTACCGATGCTGTAAGCGATCGCATACATCATTGTAATTGTGCCAGTCCTAAGTTTAGGAAAGCGCAGGAATGTAAAGATTAGAATCGCAAATACACCAATATTCCAGACAGATTCATATAGAAATGTGGGGTGAAAGTATGATTCGTTGACAAATTCAGGTGGACGACGATTGATGGGGATAAATAATTTCCAAGGTAAGTCAGTCGGGCTGCCAAAAGCTTCCGAATTAAAAAAATTGCCCCAACGCCCGATCGCCTGGCCCAAAATTACCGCAGGCATAACAATATCGGCCATTAACCATGTGGAAATTTTTTGGCGTTTGCAAAATATAGTTGCCGCGATCGCCCCACCAATAATCGCCCCATGAATAGCAATCCCACCTTCCCAGATTGCAAATATTTTGTACCATTCTTGATTCTGGAAGCGATGCCACTCAAACAGGACATAGTAAAAACGAGCGCAGGGGATCGCCCCAACTACAAGCCAAATCGCCAGATCGCCAACCAACTCTGGATCAACATTGCGCTTTTCCGCAAGTTTTTGCGCTAGTACCGTCCCAAAAATTATTGCTGAAGCGATTAGCAATCCATACCAACGGATCGAAAGTGGTCCAACCTCAAAAGCGATCGGACCTGGAGATGTAAATTCAAAAGCAAGAGGCAACAGATTAAACACTTTTTCCTTTTTACTTGGGTAATTCAGATATAAGGTGTGGTGCTTTGCACCACACCTTATATCTATTTGTAACGTATTCCAGATTGCTTGAGGCGATTGAGTGCTTCGCCAAGACGATCGCAGTCAGCGATCAAACTAATTCTGACATAGCCTTCGCCGCCTTTCCCAAAAGCACTGCCAGGGGTAAACACTACGCCTGTACTTTCTAAAACTTTTAGAGCGAAGTCAGCAGATGTCATCCCCACAGGTACAGGAATCCAGAGATACATGGTGGCGTATGTTTTGGGAATATCCCAACCGAGTTCGGCTAGCCCTGAGATCAAGAAATCACGGCGTTCTTTGTAGCGATCGCAGACAGCCTCTAAATAAGTATCAGGTAGTTGCAGTGCTGTCTCGGCGGCAACTTGGATCGCGGAGAAGATCCCGTAATCGAGGTTAGTTTTGAGGGTACGTAAACCTTGAATAATATGACGATTGCCGACCACAAAGCCCACGCGCCAGCCAGCCATATTATAGGTTTTGGAGAGAGTATGAAATTCTACACCCACATCTTTGCCGCCTTCGATTTCCAGCAAACTAGTAGGCGTATAGCCATCAAAAGCAAGTTCGGCATAGCAAAGATCGTGAACTAGTAAAATCTCGTATTTCTTGGCAAAAGCAACTACTTCTTCAAAAAATTCCCGTGGCGCAACTGCACCCGTGGGGTTTGCAGGATAGTTGAAGTACATCACTTTGGCGCGTTGGGCGATCTCTTCGGGAATTGCCGATAGATCGATCAACCAGTCTTGTTCAGGTTTGAGAATCATTTCATAGATCTCACCGCCAGCCAGTAATGGCCCCCGAAAATGGGCAGGATAAGCAGGACTGGGTACAAGTACCAGATCGCCAGGATCGATATAGGCGATCGCTAAATGCCCTAAGCCTTCTTTAGAGCCAATTAAAGGTAATGCTTCGCCTTCAGAATCAAGTTGTACATTGTAACGACGCTTGTACCAGTCAGTGATCGCCCGGCGAAAACTAGCCGTCCCTTCAAAGGGGGGATAGCCATGATTTTTGGGGTTTCGTAAAGCAGCGATCGCGGCTTCGACTACTGGTTCAGGGGTGGGACCATCGGGGTTGCCCATACCGAGATCGATCAAATCTAGACCTTGCTCTTTCGCTCGTAACTTCAACTCATCTAGACGGGCAAAAACGTATGGAGGGAGTTTTTCTAGTCTTTGAGCAGGTTTGAGCCAAGTCTTCATTTGTGTTGTGAGAACGTATAAGGTTTGTTGATTTGCAAGAATCGCACTCACAGAGTGCGATTCTTGCGTAAGTGCTATAGAAATTTGATCTTAATAGAAATTGTCTCGCGATCGCACTTGCTCATTGAGAAACTAGAAAGAGCGGGAATTGCTGTTTCTGGTTTTGAGGTTTAACGATAGTAATAAAGTGATGATATTCATTATTTAGATGACAATTTGTAGATGAATGCCAGTCTATATCCTAGGAAATGACTTCTGGCATGGCTTTGAGTCTATTTGATAGTTTTGATGATTTGTTAACTTTTATATCAAAAGACTTAACACAAGTTTACAAATTCTTAATACAATTGAATTAACGAGTAAGTATTTATCCTCATCATGTCTGTTGCAGAATTTCCTTGGCTTACCACTATCTTGCTGTTACCACTTGTAGCAGCCTTCGTGATTCCTTTCATACCTGACAAGTACGACGATGCGAAGAATGTGCGATCATACTCAATGGCAGTAGGATTTATTGAATTGTCTTTAATGGTCTATGCATTCTGGAGTCAATACAATCTCCATGAAGCATCATTCCAGATGTCAGAAAACTATGATTGGATTCCCCAACTTGGTTTGAACTGGTCATTGGCGGTTGACGGTTTATCGATGCCGCTAATTTTATTGACAGGCTTGATTACAACCCTAGCCATTTTTGCAAGTTGGAATGTTACTAATAAGTCAAAACTATTCTATTTCTTGATGCTTTGCTTATACAGTGCTCAAATTGGTGTATTTGCAGCCCAAGATTTGTTATTGTTTTTCTTCATGTGGGAATTAGAACTGATTCCTGTGTATCTGCTGATTTCAATTTGGGGTGGGCCGAAGCGTCTTTATGCTGCGACAAAGTTTATTCTCTACACAGCATTAGGTTCGATTTTTATTCTCGTCGCTGGTTTAGCGATGGCATTTTACGGGGATACGACAACATTTAATATGGCTGAACTGGGTATGAAGCAGTATCCGATCGCTTTTGAGTTACTCGCCTATGCAGGTTTCTTAATTGCCTTTGGTGTAAAGTTGCCAATTTTCCCTTTGCATACTTGGTTGCCAGATGCTCACGGGGAAGCCTCTGCACCAGTATCGATGGTATTAGCTGGGGTATTGCTAAAAATGGGGGGCTATGCACTAATTCGTTTCAATATTGAAATGTTGCCCAATGCTCACGTTTACTTCGCGCCTTTGCTCGCGGTTTTGGGGGTAGTCGGCATTGTCTATGGCGCAATGGCAGCATTCGCTCAACAAAATCTCAAGCGCCGCCTAGCCTACTCTTCGATTTCACACATGGGCTTTATCCTTGTGGGATTAGCATCATTTAATGATTTGGGTGTAAGTGGTGCATTGCTCCAAATGATTTCTCACGGACTAATTGCGGCAGCGTTGTTCTTCCTTGCAGGAGTCACCTACGATCGCACCCATACCTTGATGATGGATGAAATGGGCGGTATCGCCAAAATCATGCCTAAGGCTTTTGCCCTAATGACGGCAGCGGCAATGGCATCTCTTGCCCTCCCTGGGATGAGTGGATTTGTGAGTGAGTTAAATATTTTTCTGGGTATCACTACCAGCGATGTCTACGCATCTAACTTCAAAATCGTGATGATTGGCTTAGCAGCAGTTGGAGTAATTCTCACTCCCATTTATCTACTCTCAACCTTGCGTCAAGTTTTCTACGGTCAGCCCAACCTAGATTTACATTTAGATAAATATGTTAGCGATGCGAAACCTCGCGAAGTATTTATTGCCGCTTGCTTGCTTGTGCCGATTGTCGCGATCGGTTTTTATCCCAAATTGGCAACTCAGACATACGACGTAAAAACTGTTGCGGTAACTGAACAAGCTCGTGATGCTTTTAGCTTAGTTGCTCAGACCAATCCTCATCTTTATTCTTCAGGATTGATTGCTCCGCAACTAACTCGCACAAACCCTCAAACTATTTTGGGAATTGTTGAATAAAGTTAGGAATTCTGCACAGAGAAACAAGAGCGCTAAAGCGCTCTTGTTTCTGGTCTATGCTATCTTCATCACGACATTCCTTTGGACATCGGTATTTAAATCTTGCAACGCAAAAGTGCGATCGCTATCGTTCATTTCTGTATAGCTTTTGTAGCCAAGTGCTTGCAATAATTCCTTTAGCTTATCTCCCGTTGTACCTGCGGCTCTGAGACTAGTAGGATGAATTTCAATAATTAGAGTTGGTTTTAGAAAAGCAATCATTTTGCTTGCACCTGCGAGAAACGCACATTCACTACCTTCTACATCAAGTTTTAGTAAAACTTTGCCAGTAAACTTTTGCCAGTCTACTAAGTCATCAAACCGCCTAATTGGAACCTTAATCGCATTGAACTGATGAGTTGCTGAATGCTCTGGAAATACTCCCGCCGAACCAGATGTCCCAATTGGCACTAATAATTCTATTTCTCCATCGGTATCGCCAACGGCAAGATTATGAATCTGGAATTTACAGAGCGCATTAGCCGTCAGAGATTTTTCTAAAGCTTTGGCTAAGCGCGGCTGAGGCTCAACGGCAAGCACAAAACCATTCGCTCCAACCATCTTGCTTGCCACGATCGCAAAGCTGCCATGATTTGCGCCAATATCCAGAAAAGTGTCCCCTACAGAAAGCAATTGTGATAAAACTCGCGTATCGGTATCTCCACTAGCTAGCTCATTCACCACTTGAAAGAGGCGCATATCAGTTGGATTGAGAAATACTTGATAACCAGATAGTTTTAGCTCTAAATATTGATCTGGCGAAAGTCGATAGAAAATATTTGATAGAAATCTGAATAATTGTCTACCGCCTTTAAGATAGCTTTTGCCTGTGAGACCAAAATACAATTTACAGTACAAACTGAAGATGCGATATAGAAATGGTAACTGTTTGCTAAGAGCTGGATTAAGTACCCACCCTAAAACTGAGCGATCGTATAGCCAATCATCGGGTTGATCTAGTTTGGTGATAGGAGAATTTGTAGCCATAAAAATTTTTTTTCTTGAAATAGAACCAGTTTGTTTGTGGCGCGGCGAAGCCGCGCCACAAACAAACTCCTAAGAATGCAGCGATCGCACAGGAATTTGGTTAGCACTTAGATAATCTTTAATCTCAGCGATCGTTAGTTCTCCATAGTGAAGTAACGAAGCCAGCAGAGCCGCTTCAGCTCTACCTTCAGTCACTGCTTGCAGAATATGTTCGCAATTACCCGCACCACCTGAAGCAATTACAGGAACTTCCACTAAATCTGCAACTTGACGGGTTAAGTCCAGATCATAACCTGCCTTTGTCCCATCAGCATCCATACTAGTAAGTAAAATTTCACCAGCGCCGCGCCTAACTACTTCTTGTGCCCACCAGAGCGCATCAATACCTGTATTTTCACGTCCACCCCGTACATACACATCCCAGCCGAGATTATTAGGATCATGCCTCCGTCTGGCATCGATCGCCACAACAATGCACTGATTACCAAAGCGATCGCTACTGCGATTAATTAAATCTGGATCATTTACTGCTGCTGAATTCATGCTCACCTTATCTGCACCTGCTCGCAGAAGTTCGCGAATATTGTCTAGGTTTCGCACACCGCCACCCACTGTGAGTGGAATAAATACTTGCTCGGCAGTGCGATAGACCACATCCAAAATAATGCCGCGATCTTCGTGGGTGGCTGTGATATCTAGAAATACCAGTTCATCGGCTCCAGCAAGGTTATAAGCCTGTGCTAGTTCAACAGGATCTCCAGCATCCTTAAGATCGACAAAGTTGACTCCTTTGACAACTCGACCTGCTTTTACATCTAGACAAGGCAAAATGCGTTTCGCTAGCATAAGCTCTTCAAATTTCCCAAAATCACAGCAAGAATGAATATTTTACAGCTCTTTGCGATCGCGATTTTTTAAACCCATAAGATGAAAGACCGCGCGAAGCGCGGTCTTTCATCTTATGGGTTTACTTGGCGAGCGCCAAGGTTTTGATTTCAGGAAAAACGAGTGGTTCATTCAGCGTTTGACTCATATTGCCAATAATCGCTTGTAAATAAACACGCAATTGCTGGAATTTGACTACATTGGGCTGATATGTGCCATCAGTTTCTAGTTCAAACAAGCGACCTGCAAACAAGTCACTGCTAAGAGTCGGATCTTCTAAAACCACCAAACTTTCTGGCTCTTGCCAAGGAAATAAACCTTCTGGCAAATCACCTTGCAGGATACTCAAAATGCGATCGCGGCATGTTTTGATATTAATTCCGCGCATTTGTAATTGTTGAAGTAGTTGACTAGGATTGACCGATTGCGTGAGGTTGAGGCGGCAAATCTCTTGCAGAAGAAAGTAATCAGAATATTGCTGACGTGCGACATCTTGCAAATTCGGATAGAGCGGTGATACAGCTAACCCATTTGCCAACACTGTTGTCGCTAATGGGCTAATCTTCGCATTGGGCAGTTTTTGGGATAGCCAACGTGATAGCAAGGGAATATGCATAGTGTTACCTAACAGCAAAACTTGATGCACATCTTCACCAATAACTCCCGCATTACTGAGAATAGAATTTAGTTCGCGATTAAGTCGTTGGATTAATGGTTGCAAAATCAAGTTTTCCAACTCCCGCCGCAAAACCACGATCGGCTGTCCCATCAGTTCCTCATTCCAACTATCGACACCAACATCTCTACCAAATGTGACTTTGATGCGATCGGCAAGCTCCAACATTTGTTGCCCAAGGTTAGAACTTAACAAATATTGCTGAAGGAGAATCCTTTGCTGCGGGGCATCAGCGCCAATCTCTGGCAAGCTGAGACGATCAAAATTGCAGAGATGACGATTTGGATTGGTGATTAACTGCCAATGAGGATAGAACAATTGGACGACAATATCTTGACTGATGCTAATCCCCGCATAGTCAAGGCTGCGAATATGTATCTTGGAGCGATCTTTAGTTTGACTAAGCCCTTTAGTCAAGCAGAGACTGGTTGTAATTGCACCTGCGTCAACTAAAAGCGTAACTTCCTGTGAAATCTTCTGATCGTGAAGCAAAGATAAAACGGGGGCGATCGCCTGATCGACAGCCAACACCTGCTCAGCTTGACTAACTAATCCTGCTTTAAGAATTGCTTCGCGAATATTAAGAATGTAGGTATCTGACCAGTTAGCAGGATAGCCAAAAACAACGCCGCTGAGCTTTAACAAAATCAACCCAACATCAGGAAGTTTAGGATGATTAGCTCTAGTTTGAATTTGCTCCAGTAGATTTTTAAGAGCAGCAATTAACCAACGCAGACTTACCTGACTGTGATCAGTCCATTGGATGATTGGCTGCCAAGTACTTACACCGCGATAGGGTAAACCTAGTTTGAGAAACTGTTTGAAATGGACAATCGCCACTTCGCCATCTTCTAGTCCAGCATTCTGCGATCGCTTAGAGATCGTCCGAATATCTTGAGCGATCGGATCATCTAAGCTTTGATCTGCTTGCCAAACAATTTTGCAGGGCATTTCATCAGCATCGTCAAGATATAGAGAATACACGCGACCAGTATCAGCATTAAGTAAGCTTGCCCTTATGGCGGTACTACCAAAATCAATACCTAAAACCCAAGTATCATCAAGGTTATAAACTTCTTTTTCAGGTGGAGCAGGAATCAAAGACATACTGCGTGATTCCAATACCAGTGAGTCAATATCGAAGACATTTTCGCTGGTGTCACTAATTGGCGCTACTGATGACAGCCCAAGCTGCTCACGCATATCATCAAGCAATGGCTCGTTAAAGTTAAATGAGTTCAATTCACTTAATAAATTCTCCCACTCATTATCGGCAACATTGCTCGGAGCATTCCTCTGAGCATCTGCAAATTCATTAAGCAATAGGTCGCCTTCCTCTTCTTCAGGGATATTCTCGAAATCGATGAAATCAGCGATCTCATCCATCGAGACTTCGCCTGAAGATTTTGGTGGCGTAGCTTTTGCGATCGTATTTGCGAAACTATCTATCTTGTCATATTCTAAAGAAGCGAAAAACTCATCCGCTGATAACTCTGAAGATTCAGTACTAGAATCATTATCATCTTTACTTGTATTTGGCTGCACTAGTTTGGATTCGAGATTCGCTAGAGCTATAGTCCAATCATCTTCAGCTTCTTCTTGCGTAATATTGGTATTATAATTTCCCGAAGCTGTTGGAACTTCTTCGACAGTCTCAATTACAGTAAGTTCTGAAGAGTCAATAAAATCTATCGACTCTTCCAGTGCAAAGCCTTGCATAATTGTATCTAATTGCTCTTCAATAGATTCCGTTGATTCAGGAAGAACAAGAGGCTCATGCATCGTTTTCGCGCCAACATCAATCCCCTTAGAATCTCCTTTAGTTATAGTTTGCATGACTGTATCAGATTCTTCTAATTCAGTTGCAGGATCGAACCCAAACAAAAGCGTATCAATCTCACTTTCATCATCTAGACTTGGATTTGGACTTGTACTTATGCTTGCCCCCTGATTACTAGTTTCGATCGGCACAAACAATTCATCAAGTTCATCACTAGCTGTAAATGGAGTTGGTTGAGAGTACTTAGCTGCGTTTTCGGCTATTACTGCTGCAAAAATTGCGTCCATGTCATCAATATTAGACGGAACCGAATCTGGCAACAAATTGGAAGAAGGAGTTAATTCTATTCCCGAAATCCGCTCTTCCGTTTTTATGTCAAACAGAGAATCGGGATTGTCAAAGATTTCAGGAATATCATTAGATTCAGTTGTAAATGGAGATAGTTGTAAATCGACAATATCTACGTTCATCTCTGAGAGATCGTCACGATCAGTAAAGGAATCAGCAAATCGATCAATAAATAAGGTGTTAGGATTTTCTATAACTGGTGGAACTTCTAATTCATCAATTTCTGATTGCGATTTGACATTTTTGTCACTTGATTCTTGGGCTGAGACCTCAATGATCGTAGGATAAGCTTGAGATTCTTCGGTTTCCCAATTAGTTAGAGCGTAGGGCGTATTGCGAATAAATTGATCGAGATTAGCAGCAATCTGTGGATCGGCTCCAACTCCAGCATCAAGGCGCTCCAGATCAAAATTAAGATCATCAACTAGTGAATCTTCCCATTCAGGAAAAGCTGAATCATTTAAGCTTTTACTAGTCAGTAGGATTAGTGATTCATCAGAATCATCGGCTTGATCATTATTAGAACTATTTAAGAATTGTTCGATTTTGGATTCTATAGTATCTGGGCTATCACTGTTTATGTCTAAATTTATATTAATCGAGGAAATAGGAGGAGTTTGAGAAGCAGTAAAAACTTCTTCTGATGTCGAACTATTGAGAATTAGTGATTGATCTTCTCTCTGGGCAGGTAGTTTAGCCATGTCGAGAGCTTCGTTACCTAGCCATGACAATAAATCTTCGTCGGGGGAAACATCAGCGATATTGGTGGTTGGACTAGGACGATTATTACTTTCCTCTAACCATTGCAGAAGTTCAGGATCATCAATTAATTCTCCAGATTCGCTGACTACCTCCTCCACAGGAAAATTTAATGATAGTAAATCAAAACTATTACTTTCATCTTCATTTTCCTGCATTCGAGTACGCGGGGTATCAAATCTTTCGACTATTTGGGTTGCCGCCTCTAAATCAAAATCGGGATTTAACTCACGAGCAGCGATCGCGCTTTGAGGGTCGAGAATAATACTTGTACCGAAGCCAGCTAGATCAATTAACGGATCGGCTTGTATTGCAACAATTGGCTCCTCGATTAGGCAATCCTCGTCTGCACTTAATATACTGTCCAGTTCAGCGGGACTATTTATATCATCACTTGTCACAACTTCAAGAAGCTCAGCCTCAATAGTTGATGTTTCAGGTGTTTCAACTTCATCCGCCTCGCCAAACTTATTACCCGCTAATAAGGCCTTGATTAATTCTTCATCAGCAGGTTCTGTAAAGGTCTCTAGATATCGGATTGGGATATCATCTGGTAATTCGGGCAATATATTGGTGGCAGATGGAGATATTTCAGCAAAGTTTTGTGGCTGTTGAACAGTTTGTTGACTGATCCGATCAACTAAGGCACTAATTAAAGCTTCACCCTTTTGCTCAAGGGTTTCGATATTACCAAGCTTGGCAGCGATCGATGTTTGATAGCCTTGGATTTCCTGCTCTAGCGATCGAAATGTGGTGTTAAACATTTCATCTAGATGCAGCAAAAAACGATCAGTTTGTTCCTGTACTTTATTTGCAAATTCTGTTTGTGGAGTCTCTGCCAATGGACTAGCAGTAGTAGAGGATAGATTAGCTAAGTTATCTTGAAGAGTCTGGGCGACTGTTTGATTGACCCTATCGGCTACAGTTCCCGCCATAGTCTGCTGCATAGTTTGTTGCAATGAGTCAGAGATCTGATCGCGCACGTAGTTATTAACTGAGCTTAGCGATCGATCTAGAGCTTCCTGTTGAGTCGTTTGAAACTCTTGAAACTGTTTCATCCAAGTTACACGATCAGATTCTAGCTGCGAGATTTCAGCGTTTAACTTTTGTTTTTGTTGATTTAAAGTAATTAATTCTTGACTTATTTGCGATCGCTGCTGGGATTCAACAATTTTATTTAAACTCGCCGAAATTTCTCCTACCATGAGCGCCCTTTCGACGGCGAGAGTTTGACTGACTACTTGCTGCACCGATTGCTGGACTGACTCTTTAACAACCTGTTGCAATGTCTGCTGAATTGCTTGCTGGAGCGAAGCAATCATGCGATCGTTGACAAATGTAGAATTTGGTTCAGGTGTGCCATTCGTCATTGTGCTAGTCTCCTTTGTCAAGTAAGATTCAGCGCCAAATAAGTTGCTAACTACTGGGCTAACTAATAGGGGTGGCAATGCTTCTAGTTTATCTGTTTTAAATAGGTCTGTCTTGAATTCTGCTGTTTTTGCGTCATTTTGATTAGATGGTTCACTTCCCAGATGATTGTTTAGATCATTATGAGGATGGCTTTTTCCTTGCAAGTGCGTTACTAAAGCTTGATATTGCGGCTCTAAATCAACCAAATGTGAGTCATCAGTTAGTCCTTCAAGATGCGATCGCAGCTGTTTTAGCTGCTCCCTCTGGTTGATCAGCTCTGAGGATGGCTTCCTCGATACTGATCCTACTGGGCGGCTCAATAATGTATTGATTTGATCGATCAAACTACTAATCAGAACTTTTGACATAACGCCCCCTGCAAGACCTCCATAACGACAAGATAAAGGGATATCATCTTTGGATTTATGTTGCTTAGTGCTATAAATCCAAAGATTACTAAAATTAGTACGCAAATTGGCTCTTAAATGAGCTACACTCTAAAGCCAAATTTGTTAGCAGACAATAGCACACATCTTTCCCAGTTTTTTGCTAATATCTTGGCGATTTTTCTATAATTTTTTTTGTGAGTTTCTGGCGAAGATGACTATGAAAAACAAATCGCATGTTTCTCCGACTTTTTCAATGGCTCCGCCATTTCGTAGATTAACTAACTACTTACTTGTTTCTGCGATCGCAACTTTATCAACTATAGCGATCGCAAGTAGCGCGGCGGCTGAGCGTCGTGAGGTCGATATTCGGTTACTCGTGAATCAGGATGAGGGGTTTATTGTAATGACTCGTAAGGCTGAAATACTAGCGCGATCGGCGGCTCAACGTACATTTGACCGTGATGTACTTGTCTCTGATGTATCAGTCAAAGTTACTGCTCAAAATCTAAACCTAGATCAAGCTGCCATTATCTTGCAATTGATCGTTTCCCGTCGCGACTGGGCAAGTCGTCCCGATCCTAAAATATGGGCAACTTATTTCCCGATGGCAAAATCACTAATTGGCATTAAGTAAATTTCAGATCAAGCTGTACTACCTAATCGATAGTTGAGGCAAAAACAAAAGAGAGTTGAGACGCAAAGCGTCTCAACTCTCTTTTGTTTACTTAAAAAGGTCATTGCAAAGCAATAACCTTTTTTCACAAGTTTAGAACGAGAATACAGTTCTTAAAGTACCAACGAAGATGGTGCTGTTAGTGCTGTTGTTGTTAGGATTAAAGATAAACTGAACATCAGGTGTGATGCGGATGTTGTTGGTGATCGGGAAGTTATAAAACAACTCCAAGTTGGTCTGACTTGCGTTGCCTACACTTCTATCGATAAAAGGTTGCCCAACTGCGACACCAGCCAAAGCTCCTTCCTTGAACAAATCAGGGAAAGCAAAACCAGCCATCCAAGTTTGAGGGCTCAAATTGCCCGCTGTAGTTGTGTTACCACCAGTGAATAGTCCAGCTGTATAGCCAGCAACAGTAGCGCCAACACCACGATTGTCAATTGTGCCAAATCCGTAACGACCAAATACTGCGATACCCTTTGCAAACTTCCACTCGATGTTTACGCCAGCAGCATTAATGTTGGCATTATTTACAGCACCGTTGGTGTATTGGAGCTTGATGGCAAAAGGTTTGTCACCAGCAGCGTTCTTAGGGGCAAATTCCAATTCACCAGTTGCTTGGTAAGCATCACCGAACAAACCACGATTCACACCAGCAGCAGCAGTAGGGCTACTAGCATTACCTGCTAGATAAAGCCCACGAATTGTGAAAGCACTCTTGCCAAGATTCCAATCGAATGCAGCACCTGCTCCACCTGTTTGACCATTGACCAGAACCATCAAAGGATTATTGATGAAGAAAGTAGAGGCAAAGTCAACAGCTTCGTTATTAGCATAGCTATTGACATCAATGTGATCATAAGCGTGCAATACAGGACCAATTGAGATGCGAGCATCACCAAGGTTGAAATCGTAACGCAATTTGGCAAGTGTAAATGTTGAGCTTAGACCTGTATAGTCTTGACCATAGGTTTGGAAGCCGATGTTGCTAGCAACACCAGTAGTTCCAGTAGTTGTACCAGCACCAAATACTCCGGGAATATTAGTTGTTCCACCATTACCGACTTCTAGTCTGGTTTTCAACAGGTCGCTGCCTGTGAAGCTGGTGTTAAGGTCTAGACGAACACGGCTAGAGACGAAAACGTTTGTACTGGTTGGGAATGCAGCGAGATTGTTACCACTAGCTCCTTGCACGGAGAAAATCGCTTCGCCAGAAAGCTTGGTGGTGGTGGAAAATTGTTGGGCTTCGAGCTTGGCAACCTTAGCATCGAGAGCATCGACACGACCACGTAGGGTAGCTAGTTCAGCAGCAAACTCTTCTTGAAGCTTTTGCAAGGTAGCGAGGTCTTCTTTGCTAACCTTGTCAGCCAAACCTGCGGAGATGATTTCGTTGATCTTGTCCAAGCAAGCATTCAAACCTGCTGCAAATTCGTAGCGAGTGGTTGCTTGTTTTCCACGGAAGGTGCTGTCAGGGTAGCCAGCGATACAACCGTAGCGCTCTACCAAAGATTGAAGTGCGGTGAAAGCCCAGTCAGTTGGCTTAACATCGCTAAGTTGAGATACTGAAGTTACGTTTTGAGCAACTGGATCGCTGCTAATAGCTTGGCTAACTTGCGAAACACTTGTAGTCGTTTCAGCAAATGCAGGGGTTGAGGCGACTGCACCAATAACACTTAATAGACTTAGGCTGCCAGCTAGATTCAAAGATAGTTTTTTCATTATTCCACTCCTCACGAGAGTAAATTTTATGTTTGTGTATTTGTCTACGTAGTTAGATGAATTTTTTCGATAGGTATTTACACTATCAATAAATTTATCCTCATGTTACTAAACCTATAATACATAGATTTTATCTAAAATAGGAATCGTCAGTTTTTTCGTCCCACTAGATGAGCTACTGTAGATTTCAATTCGTATGTATCATAGCATACCTAGTCTGCATATTTTGTCATCCAATCGGGCTATATTGAAATTAGAAGTCATATGAATCCTTGCCCTTGTAGCTTTAGTCTATCTCAATCAAATAAGAGATCGCTATACTTAGAGTTTTAACATGTGCTTTTTATGTCTTTTGCCAATCAAAACCCAGATTTAAGCAATATCGCTCGACAACTTGACAGTGACAATTCTCGCGATCGCCTTCGGGCTTTAGTGTCTTTGCGAGATTTAACGCCCGATGAGGCTGTACCTCTGATTTTAAAGGTAATTGATGATGAAAACTTGCAGATTAGATCAATGGCGGTATTTGCTCTAGGTTTGAAACATACAGAAGACTGTTTTCCAGTTTTGGCGAGAATTCTAGAAACTGAGCATGATTATGGGATTCGCGCTGATGCGGCTGGGGCAATGGGTTATCTACAAGATAATCGAGCCGTTGAGCCATTGCTACGCGCTTTTTATGAGGATACTGAGTGGCTAGTCCGTTTTAGTGCAGCCGTGTCGCTCGGAAATCTGGGCGATGTGCGAGCTTACGATGCCCTCATTCAAGCACTAGAAAGTGAAGAAACAATGTTGCATCAAGCGGCGATCGCGGCTTTAGGTGAGGTGGGTGATTTACGCTGTGTCGATCGAATTTTGCGATTTGCTCAGTCTGATGATTGGCTAACCCGACAACGTTTGGCTGAAGCTTTAGGTCATCTGAGATGTGATAAAAGTCTTTCGGCTTTGAATTATCTCGTTAAGGATGCTCATCCTCAAGTATCGGCGGCAGCCCAATATGCGATCGATCAGTTTGCAACCAATTAGTAATACCAATTCACAAAAGTACCGTCACACTTTTGCGAATTAAAAAACAAACCCAGTAAGGGTTTTAAAAACACAAAATGGCTACGCCATTTTATGTTTTGGTATAAAAGATCAGCAAAGCAGATCCTTAAATACTGTCTTCAAATACTTTCTTCGATAGATTAGGCAAGGAAATAATAATGACGATGATTTTAGCTGGTGATATTGGCGGGACAAAGACTCTTTTACGTTTTGCCGAAAAAAATTCTGATGGGTTTACCGTTTTATACGAGCAGCGCTTTGCTGGTGCTAGTTATGCTAATTTCTCCGATCTTTTACGCGAATTTGTAGAGACAGCCAAAATAAATTTAGGTGAACTTCCATCGTTATCAGCAGCTTGTTTTGGAATTGCTGGCCCAGTGCGCGATCGCCGATCACAATTAACTAACCTCGGTTGGTCTTTCGATAGCGATCGCCTTGCCGAAGAATTTAATATTGCCAACGTGAGCTTGATCAATGATTTTGTGGCAGTGGGCTATGGGGTTTTAGGATTACAGCCCAATGATTTGCATACTTTACAAGATGGGCGTGTGGTGAATCGAGCTCCGATTGGTGTAATTGGTGCGGGGACAGGTTTAGGTGAGGCATTTTTAGGTTGGAATGGCGATCGTTATGAGGTTTACCCTACTGAGGGCGGACATACAGACTTTGCGCCCAGAAATGCTCTAGAAATCGAATTATTGCAATATTTGCAAAAGCACCACGATCGCGTATCGGTGGAAAGAGTAGCTTCGGGAACAGGAATTGTGGCAATTTATCAGTTTTTGCGAGTTCGGCAACCCTCTCCAGAATCGGCAGAACTTGCTGAGAAAGTGAAGCTATGGGAAGCAGGCGATCTTAATGTTGATGTGGCGGCTGCGATCGCTAATGCGGCGTTAACAAATTTGGGAATTAATAGCGAAACTAATCTTGATCACTTAGCCACACAAACGATGCAAATGTTTGTGGAGGCTTATGCATCCGAAGTGGGGAATTTAGCTTTGAAATTAATTCCTAGTGGTGGCTTGTATATTGCGGGTGGCATTGCTCCCAAAATATTGCCTTTGCTTCAGGATGGAACATTTTTGCAGATTTTAAAAAGTAAGGGTCGAATCAGCCCCGTTTTAGACGACATTCCGATTCATATTGTGCTTAATCCTGAAGTTGGACTAATTGGGGCAATGCTTTATGCCGCTAAGTAAACAAATAGACAAATCGCCCGCATAGCGGGCGATTTGTCTATTTTGGGTTTTAGAAAATATGTCCCATACGTTTCGAAATTGCTTCGTTAAAGTTTTTGGTGATTTGAGATAGAGATACTGCGATCGCCTTCTTTCCTCCAACAATAATCTCCAAATCACTAGCCGCATCACTTACAGTACCGATATGTTGCCAACTATTGCCCAATTGACTGGTGAGATAGGTTTCCCATGCAATGCGATCGCCTTGTTTCACAGATACAACAATTCTACTTGCGCCTTCGCCAAAGAGGACTTGCGTGAGATGACTGTCATCAGCATTAACTAACTGAATCTGCGCTGTGAGGTTCCCCGATATACATGATTCTGCGATCGCTACGGCAAGCCCACCTTCAGAACAATCATGGGCTGACTGTACTAAACCTTGAGCGATCCCTTGACGACAAGCAAATTGAACTTTACGCTCTAGCTCAAAATCTACGGGTTGGGGGCGACCTGTGACTTCACCGATGACTAAGGCGAGATATTCAGAAGCAGCCAGACTAGAGCGATCGCTACCGAGTAGATAAATCGCATCACCGACACCTTTCCAACCCTGACCAACGACTTTAGTTACATCTTCAACTAAGCCCACCATACCGATTACAGGCGTAGGATAAATCGGTTGAGAATTACCATCTGAGTCGATAGTTTCGTTGTAGAGCGAAACATTCCCACCTGTGACAGGCGTTGACAACTCACGACAAGCATCGGCAATCCCACGACATGCCTCGTGAAGTTGCCAATAACCGATCGCATTTTCTGGACTACCAAAGTTCAAGTTGTCTGTTACTGATAGAGGCTCAGAACCAACACAGGAGAGATTCCGCGCCGCTTCGGCAACGGCAAGTTTTGCGCCTTCATAAGGATCGAGGTAGACATAACGGGCATTGCAATCGACTGTGGCAGCGACACCGACAAGAGAATCAATTTGAGATTCCGCCGTTCCTAATTCGCCAACACCAAAGCCCTGACTGCGTAACCGAATCACTGCCGCGTCGGCTCCCCCAGGGAAGATGACTGTATTATTCTGCACTTGGTGATCGTATTGGCGATAAATCCATGCTTTCGATGCGATCGCAGGCGTATCGAGTAATTGCAATAATGCATCATTGGGAGTAATGGAAGGGAAAGTGGCGATCTCAGCCTTCTCATCCCAAGCCCAAGCTTTCTTAGCATAATCAGGAGTATCGCCTAACTGACGATGATAAATCGGGGTATTATCGGCAAGCGCTGTCGCAGGAATCTCCGCCGCAACTTCACCATGCCAGAGAATTCTCACAATTGGCTCGGCAAGAACTTCACCAGCAACAACTGCATGAAGTCCCCAACGCTCAAAAATTTCAATAAGTTCTGCTTCTCTCCCCTTATGGGCAACAAAGAGCATCCGTTCCTGTGATTCGGAGAGCAGATATTCATAGGGAGTCATTCCCGTTTCCCGCGCAGGAATCTTGTCCAAATCGAGAACTACACCCACGCCGCCTTTTGCTGCCATTTCGGAAGTAGAACAAGTCAAACCTGCTGCTCCCATATCTTGCGCCGCCACGACAGCCCCAGTTTTAAAAGCTTCTAAGCAAGCTTCAACTAACGCTTTCTCAAGGAATGGATCGCCAACTTGTACCGCTGAACGGCTCTGTTCTGACTTATCAGAAATCTCGGCACTAGCAAAACTTGCGCCCTTCATGCCATCTCGCCCTGTGGTAGAGCCGACATAAATCACAGGATTTCCAGTACCAGAAGCGCCCGATTTGACGATTTCCTTAGTTTCCATAATCCCGATCGCCATCGCATTGACGAGGGGATTACGGTTATAAGCTTTATCAAAATAAACTTCGCCACCAACAGTCGGAACACCGATACAATTTCCATAACCCGCGATGCCGTTAACGATGCCATTAACGCGACTACGTACCCAAGGATCTGAGAGTTCGCCAAAACGCAATGAGTTCAAAATCGCTACAGGACGCGCTCCCATCGTAAAAATATCGCGCAAAATACCGCCTACACCAGTTGCTGCGCCTTGGTAGGGTTCAACTGCCGAGGGACGGTTATGGCTTTCGATCTTAAAACTGATGGCAATATCATCGGTAATCTTGACTACGCCTGCATTTTCTCCAGGTCCTACGAGAATGCGATCGCCTGTGGTCGGAAATTGCTTAAGTAACGGGCGCGAATTTTTGTAGCAGCAATGCTCTGACCACATCACGCCAAACATCCCCAATTCGGCTTTGTTGGGTTCACGACCAAGGCGATCGCAAATCATTTGATACTCATCAAGGGTCAAGCCTTCAGACTTGATTTCGGCTGGAGAAAATTTGGTAGTGATATTTGCGGTCATAGTTAACGTGCGACAAATCTTTGGCGGGCAATATCGATTTTACTAGTCAAACTTAGTTTTTGCCATAAAAAACAGGAGGAGTGCTTCGCGCTACTCCTGTTTTTTATGGGTTGTATAGCGATCGCAACACATGCAAATCCAAGTTAAATCTTCAGGATCAATACCAAGTTTGTAAAAACCAAAAAGGAAAAAGGGGTCGCAAAGCGACCCCTTCTTCCTTTTTGGTTTATTTGTTCTTTTTTAAGGCGGTCGAAATAAGGCGATCGCTATTGATCGCAAATAAAGCAGGGAAATCCTTAGAAGGAAGAGTCATGGAGCTGATAAAGTCAACTTTCCATCGCTCGCCATAGGTTGGAGGGAGCGGGACAATTAGATCTTGCGAAACTTTTTGCAGCGCAGGTTGAGAATTACTAAGTATGCCAATTAAATCTTCATTTTGATTGCAAACAATAATCAAGGATGGTTTTGAAGATACGATCGCCCCATTAACAACTAGTTGCGGAATATCACTTACTTGTACTTTAGTTTGACCAAATAGTATTTTCCCAAGATCGATCAGCGGTACATTTTGTCCTGCAAGGGTAATCTTAGGAATATGTTTCTCAAGCGGAATTACTCGATATATGGATTCAATTGGCACAATAAACCAAGCAAGACGTAAGCGAAAAGCAACATATTGCTTTTCGCTATCAGGACGAAGTTCTGAAAGTCGTTGCGATCGCAGAGAAGAAATGGCTGGCATAATTTAGTAATTGGTAATTGGTAATTGGTAATTATCTAAGTAGGGTGGGCATTGCCCCCCCTTACTAATTCAAGATGCGAAGCGCCGCCTCTCATCTTGACTGTACAAGATGCGATAACGTTTGCAGTAGTTCATTATCTTTAAATGGCTTCGCGAAATATGCGGAAGCTCCCAGACGCATTGCTAATTCTCGATGCTTTGCACCGCTTCGAGACGTGAGCATCATCACAGGAATATTTTTGCAATTATCATCGTCACGAGATTGTACTAAAAAGCCAAATCCATCTAGTCGGGGCATTTCGATGTCGCAGATCACCGCACTGACTCTGGAGTCTTTAGGTAAAGTTTGCAATTTCCGCAACTTCTCCATTGCTTCCAGCCCATCTTTAGCTTGTTCTACTCGATAGCCAGATTTTTCTAGGGTCATCGCTAAGAACCTGCGCACGTTAATCGAATCGTCAACGACCAGCACGGTAACGCGCCGATCGCCTCGCTCAGATGGTAAGGTGAGTGTTTTACTGGGAGGTGCATCAATATCGGCAATTGACCAAGTGAGTAAGCTGTCAATATCCACCAGTGGCACTAGCTTCCCACCTCCTAAAATCGCGCAACCCATAAACCCAGTTGGCATTGGGATCGGACTTTGTAAACCACGAATGGTTACTTCCTGCTCACCCCAATAGCGATCTACTTGCAACCCGAATGGAACGTTATTGCGTGTCACAACTAGCATTAAAGGTTCGTCTACAATCGGGCGGTTTTCAGTTTCAATTTGAAATTGGGGTCGCGAGAAATGGAGGCGATCGCCTAATTTCAATAAAGGCACGGAATATCCTTCCCAATCTAACACCTCTTGGTTGGCGACCGTATAGATCGAAGTGTCTTTAATTAGGATAATTTCTTCAACAGCACTAGTGAGAATTGCCATCTGCAAACCATTGCTTTCAAATAGAAGCACTCGCGCGATTGAGAGAGACACAGGCACTGTCAAGATAAAAGTTGTTCCTCGTCCAGTTTCTGTCTCAACACGAACATTGCCACCAATCACATTCAAATTTGAGCGCACCACGTCCATACCAACGCCACGACCTGAAAGCTCAGTCACGCGATCTGCGGTACTAAATCCTGCTTCAAAAATCAACTCTAATAGTTCATTTTCACTAGAGCCATCAAGATCGCTCTCGCTTAATCCCATCTGCAAAGCGCGATCGCGTAGTTTGGCAAAATCAACACCATTGCCATCATCACTGACGGTTATTACGGTTTGGTTACCACGATATCCTGCGGCAATTTCGATCTTTCCTTTTGGTGGCTTACCAACAGCAATACGCGCTTCTGGCGTTTCAATGCCATGATCGAAGGCGTTGCGAATTAGATGTAAGATCGGATCTTCCAAGATTTCTAAAACTGATCGCTCAACAAGAGTGGAACTGCCACGTACCAACAACTCAACTTGTTTACCATGGGCGAGAGACAAATCCCGCAATAAGCGGGGAAATCTGCCTAAGATCTCGCTGAGCATTCGCATTCTGGCTTGCTCGATCGCCGTCTGCATTTGGCGTGAGGCTCGTCCTAGTTCACGTTCAGTGCCTTCGGTGTCAGTTAAAGCTGTTTCTAGATCGCTTGAGACTTCTTGCAATTGGACAACACTATCCATGATTTCCCGTGACAGCACATGTAACTCGCTATAGCGATCCATTTCTAACAAGTCAAAACGACTGGTATAGGGCAGAAAGTCTGCATTGTTTACGGCTTCGTTAATGTAGCGATCGCCTCTCATACTTTCTGATGGGATTTCTGAAGCAATTATGGTATTTAAGGGAATAAATGGCTCAGATGATGTAACTACACGATCGTAGGCTTCTCTAAGTTGGGAATTGGACTGTTCTAATCCATGCATTCTTGTACTGAGAAGTTGCACCAAATCGCGCATTCGGCGAAGTTGTAGGCGCAATCCACTACGTTCTGCATTTAACTCACCAAAGCGATCGCTGAGTGCTTCTAACTGACGTAGAGGAATACGGATAGTGGCATCAAAATTTGTGGCAGGGGCAGCCGTAGGCTCTACTACGTTTGGAGTAGCGATCTTGACATCTTGATAGTTAGATTCTAATTCTACTAAGTCTAGAGAAAGCTCATTGAGATCATCAACTAGAATTTCTTTCGGGAAACCCTCTAAATTTAAGGATGGATCGTTTGTGGCAACTGCAATTGGAGCAGTTTTTGGTGACGATATTTCAAAATGGTCTGGTAAAGCTTGAAACTGTCCGACTAAAACAAGAGCTTGCGATCGCCGCCAAGCTTCTAAGGCGGCGGTTGTCACTTCGTAAAGGTTATTGTCATGCTCGGCTAAGGCGCTGCTAATCTCTTGGCAAAGGAGGCTAAATGCTGGCAGTTCAAGCATTTCACCTAAGCAGCCAAATTCTTGGCTTGTGAGTTCAAACTCCTCTCGTAGCACTTGCGAATCTTGATCGCCAATTACTTTAGCTAACCTCTCCAAACATGCATCTACTTCAGTCGCAAACATGAGGACACGCATATCCTGTCCAGCTTCTTCAGATAGCAGACTTGCTTCATCCTTTGTTGATAATTCGCCGAGAATTTCCCGCAGATGCTTAAATGGAAGATTGACCTGTTCTTCTAACCAAACATCATCAGGTTTTTGACGCTGCTTGTGAATATTCGCAGTTTTTCCCATGTTATCGACTGCTGCTAGAAACAGGCTTTCCATTTCAGGGGTGATCGCAGTTTGATTGTTTACTTGGAGGATTTTAACGAAGTCTTCTAGATGGTGAGCTAGTTCACTGAGAGCAAGAAAACCCATCATTGCTGCACCACCTTTCATGGAGTGAGCAGCACGTAAAATCTTATCAGTCGAGGATCGCTGCAAACCGCGATCGCTTAAGCCGATGATTTCCGTCTCAATATCCGCCAAAAAATCTTTAACTTCGTCGAGAAATAGCAATCGAACTTCCCATTCGCGATCGTTTAATGTATTAGTTGCCATATCGACCTCTTTTTTTGTTTTGTCTTTTTGCTGGAAGCGATTAGCGAATTTAAGCTATATCTACTTTAAAGGTTTCTACCGAAGCCTGCAACTTGCTGGCAACATCTGCGGTTTCTTGTAGTGAGATCGCCACATCCCGTGAAGTTTCTGAAGACTTCTGAGATTGAGTAGAGAGGTTTTCCATAACCAGCTTCACTGATTGCGAAGTTTGTACCTGTGAAGTTGTGGCGATCGAAATCTCTTGAAACAATTGGTTAACCTGACGTGAAACTTGGACAATTTGGTTCAAACTCTTACGAGCATCTTCGACCCGATTTGTACCTTCAACTACTTGCACCGTACTGGCTTCCATCGCTTGTACCACTTCGCTAGTTTCTTTTTGAATAGTTTCCACCAAAATTTCAATTTCTTTAGCGGCTTTTGCTGATTGTGCAGCCAATGCACCGACTTCTTCCGCAACTACTGCAAAGCCGCGACCTTCTTCACCTGCTAGTGACGCTTCGATACTAGCGTTGACTGCCAACATGTTTGTTTTTAGCGCAATCTGATCGATCAGTACGACAATTTTAGAAATTTGTTGCGAAGCTTCCCCAAGTCGTTTTACCTTCTTGGCAGTCTCCGCCACTGTTAGCCGCAATTGCAAGATACTTTTTACAGACTGCTCGATCGCCACACTACCAGTTTCCGCATTGTCGGCAGCAGCAATCGAAGCATTGGCAGCTTGTTGAGCGCTGCTAGAAACTTGCTGAATCGAATTGGTCATTTGTTCGACCGATTGCAGTGCTTCCTCAAGTTGTTGTGCTTGGGAGATGGCATCTTCCGCAAGATTGCGAATTGACTGGTTATTTGTATCCACTGATGTATTTACAAGCCCTGCCGACTGTTTTACTTGTCGCACAACGTCTCGTAGACTTTCAATAATTGAATTAAAGAAGTCGGCAACAATCCCAATTTCACCCGCCGAAATCTGGGCCCGTACCGTTAAGTCACCACTCGCAGCCCCTTCAACATCTGACAGCAATGCAATTAACTCTCTTTGTAAAACAGCGCTTCGTTCACTGTCTTGAGTCGCAATGGATTGCTCCAATTGCATTCTTGCTCGTTCCTGCTCAGATGTAGCCTGTTGTAGTTCGAGTCTTGCGCGTTCCTTATCGGTCTCAGCCTGTTGGATTAGCAATGATGCAATATTTTTTTGAGCGCGATCGCGATCGCTTAGATATGCGCGAATTAACTTCAGAGCAATTAAATAAGCCCCAATCAATGCGGGTAAAGTGAGCAGAGTGAATATTAGAGAAACAGTCAAACGCTGACTGAAAGATTGCAACTGTCCTTGAGTTTCATTTTCGATTGCTACCAGTGTCTTTGATGAGCCATCAGCATAAATCTTTTTCTGGGCTTCATACTCAGCCCCAAATAAAATTTGTGAAGCTTCGATCTTTTTGCCTTGGCGGACTAATTCAAAGGATTTTTTTTCTAAGTCAACTAGCTTTGTATTGGCATCATTAACTTCTGTTGGCAAATTTTTATAAGCATCAGGTGCAATCTTTGCTGACTCTTCAAGTGCGGCTACGAGTTGGGGATCGTACTCTAGATAGCGCTTTTCCCACCGAGGATCGCCAGTAGAAGCTGACATCCGTGCTGACATGGTTAAAACTTCGTCAAAATATACGATTTTGCCGCTTAGTTCTTGCAGTCGAAAATTTTTCTCGGAAATCGAGCGAAACCCTCGATAGATATCAAAGAGATTCAATGCTGAAATCCCAAATATGACTAGCCCGACTCCCACAAAAGTAGTCAAGCCACGAATAATTTTACGATCTTCTCCAGTTCGCTCCATTACAGGCTCTAAAATAACTGGGATAGAAGGCTTTGGATCGGTCAAAACTGATTCTTTGTTTGCTAGCATATATTCCTTTAAAAAAACCCTGCTGTTAATTCGATTAGGGACAAAGCGATCAATGCGTTGCATCGATCGCTCAAAATCTAGAACTTATTCGACCTTAAAGGTTTCGACTGATTCTTGTAACTGACTAGTGACATCTGCGGTTTCTTGTAAGGCGATCGCAACATTTCGCGAGGTTTCCGAAGACATCTGTGACTGGGTTGAGAGCTTAGCCATTAGCGATCGCACTGATTGGGAAGTTTGCACCTGTGAAGTCGTAGCAATCGAAATCGTTTGAAAGAGTTCATTTACCTGCTGCGAAACTATCACAATTTGGTTCAAACTCTTACGCGCATCTTCGACTCGATTTGTACCTTCAACCACTTGCACTGTACTGGCTTCCATCGCTTGAACTACTTCACTAGTTTCTTGTTGAATACTCTCAACCAAGCGGGCAATTTCTTTAGTTGCTGTTGCTGACTGTGCAGCCAAGGCTCCGACCTCTGCTGCAACGACCGCAAAGCTGCGACCTTCTTCACCCGCCCGCGCGGCTTCAACACTGGCATTTAGTGCAAGCATGTTGGTCTTTAGGGCAATCTGATCGATTAGTACAACTACCTTCGAGATCTGTTTCGATGCATCTCCAAGTCGTTTTACTTTCTTCGCAGTGTCATCAACAGTTTGACGTAGTTGCAAGATACTTTGTACTGACTGCTCGATTTCCACGCTACCAGTTTTTGCTGTATTTGCCGCCGTATTAGAAGCTGTCGCCGCTTGCTGAGCACTGCTTGCCACCTGTTGAATCGAATCGGTCATTTGTTCAACGGAAGTCAGTGCTTCGTCAAGTTGTTTGGTCTGTAAGGTTGACTCTTGAGCAAGCTTACGAATTGCTTCGTTATTAGTATTTACGGAGGTACTTACCAGCCCTGTTGTGTCTTTTACCTTGCGGACAACGTCCCGCAAACTTTCGACGATCGCATTAAAAAAGTCGGCAACGATGCCAATTTCACCAGCCGAGATTTGAGCGCGAACAGTCAAGTCTCCACTCACCGCACCTTCAACGTCCGATAGTAATGTAATTAACTCGCGTTGAATCGTTTCACTGCGGTTACGTTCTTTTAACGCATTAGTGCGCTCTTGTTGTATAAGTGCTATTCCACCAAGCGCAAGTCCCAAGTCCTTAGCATAGTCTTGCATGAACTGAATCTCTGAATCTTGCCAATCACGCATTTGGCTACAGGAGTGCGCGATCAATAGACTATCCAACTTACCCGTAATCAGAACAGGCACTACCAAATTAGATTTGATCTGTAATTTCCGCATTAGGTCGAGGTGAGCAGGAGCAAATCCTGCATTAAAAACATCGCGAGTTGCGACTACTCGTCCTTGCTTATATCCTTCAATTAGCTCATCAGGAATACAAGGATCGCTCAATCCCGCAGTCTTAGCACTAGAGAGATTAGAGTGAGTTTCAGATTCGGCAACGATCTCGCCAAGGTTGCGCCCAAGATCGTCGTTGATAAATTGATAAACTACGACCCGATCACATTTTAAATCTTGGCAAATTTCATTTAAAAATCGGCACAATGGCACTTCAAGTTCTTCAGTTTTACGCAATCGGGATATTTCTGCAATAATCTGCGATCGCTTTGTTTGAGCTTCTTGCAAAGCCAAGAATGTCTGCAATTGTTCGGCCATCAAGTTGATGTTGCCGCCCAGTTGCGCCATTTCATCTTCGCCTTCTACCGCAAGTCGGGTTTCGAGATTACCTTTACCAAGTTCAACCACCGCTTGCGTTGCGTCGATGATTGGTTTGGTGGCACGCTGGGCGATCGCGATCGCTAATACCGATGCTAAGACAGCGACACCACCAGTCGCAGCCAACAAGATCAACAGTAATTGCTGCAAAGGTTTCAGCGCAATATCAGTGTCAATGGCAATTACAGCATCCCACTTTAGTTCTGGTAGTCCTTCCAGCTTAGGCAATGGTGAATATCCCGCAAACTGCTCTCTATTAGCCGCTCGATCATTTGCTGTCACCGAACCACGTTGACGACTGGCAATTAGCGAATTTAATTCAGGGAACTCAGTTTTTATATCTTGCCCAATTTTATTTGCCTCTGATGCCAAGAAAAATTTGCCGTCAGATTCAGATACATGATATTCTTGTGCACCTTCACTAAAATCTTTAAATACCTCATCAAGAGCAGATGCTTGCATTCTGGAACGGACTACCGCAATGGTTTTACCCGTTGTCACATCTTTCACGGGTGCGGCAATAAATAGACTCACCTTCTTTGTAACGACAGATGCTTCGGGTTGGCTGATATATGGTTTGTCGGTCTTTAAAACCTCCTGAAAGTAAGCGCGTTTAGAAATATTCGCAGGTGGTGGTTCTGGGCTAACATCGACAATTAGGCTGCCATCCAACCGATAGACCGCGATACTGTCATAGACCAGATAGCTCTTGATATATGTGTCTAAAATTGCCTTCTGCTCAGTGATCGGTAATGCTTCCCGCACTTTGGTATTGGTTAAAAAGGACAGTTGAGCAATAGTTTGAATATCTCCATAGCGATCGCGCATAAAATAAGCAAGCCGCTGAGCTAACTCACTTGAAACCTCGATATCTTTTTGTTTGGTAGATTCAGCAATATTTTGTCCAACATAATAATAAGTAAATCCTCCTAAAGCTAGCAAAGGAATCGTGATCGCCGCCACCGATATAACTGCGGTCTTAGTTCGTAAACCTAAAGCTTGCCACCATTGCCCGATTGACTTTTTCTTGTTCGCAGGATTTGCAGGAGTAGAGTTAGTCGGATTAATCCTATTTGTATTGGTATGGCTGCCATTGCTAGAAGGCTCTGTCCCATTACCATCTATGGATTCAGAGCTATCAGTACGAGAACGTGAATCAAGAACCATGATTTAAAACTCCGTTTTTTCCAGTAAAAAGTTGAAAGTTGAAAGTTGAAATCTAGACGGTAAAGTTATGACGAGCGATCGCTTCGGGGTCTAACACATACAGATTGCCGTTAACATCTTCTGACTGAATGACCCAACCGCGCAGAAAAGGCACAAGCTCAATTGGAGTCTTAGCCTTCGGTAATTCTAGGGGCGATACGATCTCAGGCTCGGTAAATCGCACCACCCTCCCCACCCGATAAACCCCTAGACCAATAAATGCGCCGCCAATTTGCAAGATCGCGATATGTATCTCGATCGCGGTCGAATCAATCGGGGTAAAACCTAATAGTTGAGGTAAGTCCAGCACCCAAAAAACGTTGCTGCGATGCTCAACTAGCCCCATCAGACAAGGATGAACATTGGGCATTTGCGTAAAGCGATCAGTAGCTAATACCAAGGTTTCGCGCGCAAATTTTAATTGTACAGCGACAGTCACATTGAGACCTAGCTGCAAGCTTAAATAGGGCAAGCCTGCGATCGCCTGTGTCTTCTCCTCCTGCAACTCGATCATCAAATCAACCATTTCATCCTCCAACCGCCAGCGATCGCACAGCCTGCAAGATATCGTCTTTGGTAAATGGCTTGGTGAGATAAACATCCACACCTTGCTTCATCCCCCACATGCGATCGAGATCTTGATCTTTGGAAGTACAAGCAATCACAGGCACTTTTGCTGTCGCCACCTTTTTGATCGCCCGACACATCTCCAACCCGCTCATCCCAGGCATTACCAGATCGGTAACGACAATATTCGGCTTAACCGACTCAAACTTTTCTAAGCCTTCCTTGCCATCGCAAGCGCTTACGACTGAATATCCACCCTGACGTAAATAATCGCAAATCAATTCACGTTCCGAAGACGTATCTTCTACTACCAATACTGTAATCAATCTCTTATCTCCTAATCTATATGGAAACTAATTGAGCATGACAATCAGAGCTTAGCGATCTAGGCTACAGAACGAACGGCTCGTAAGATATCTTCACGGGTGAAAGGCTTAGTAACGTAGACATCAATTCCTTGTTTCATACCCCATAACTTATCAAGCTCTTGATTTTTAGAAGTACAGGCTACAATTGGCACATCTTTTGTCTCACTATTTTTTTTCAGACTGCGGCATAGCTCTAATCCGCTCATTCCTGGCATCACCAAATCAGTAACTACGACATCAGGCCTTCTCCCTTCGATTTTTTTGAGAGCTTCTTGTCCATTAGTCGCACTGATTACGTTGTAACCACTTTCCACTAAATAACTAACAATCAAATCCTGCTCAGAAGCAGTATCTTCAACTACAAGTACTGTCGTCATAATGCGTGCTCACTAAATCTTGTTTTCTTTAATTGCTAACTAAGGATTTTACGAATAGGATTTAGCTTTTGGCGCTCATCCTAATTTTTGTCCGAGATGGTAATTCTTAATAAAATATAAAGATACCATATAAAAGCAATGTGTTTTTAGATCCGAGTTGCTTAACTCATCCAATGCTAAAAAACATTAAATTTGTGATTATTTCTGTAAATATCCACAAATTTAATGTGTTAATGTTCACATGAGATGACGCATGATCATTTTTAGCAAATCATTTTGGACAAAGGGTTTGGTCAAATAATCCGTCGCTCCTGCGATCCTTGCGCGGGCACGATCAATTAATCCTTTATTGCCTGTCACCATCACAATGGGAATCTCTTTTAAAATCGAAGATTTACGAATTAAAGAACAAAGTTGATAACCATCAACATTGGGCATTCCGATGTCTAGCAAGATTAAATCAGGACGAATCGAAGTGATTTTTAATAACGCTTTCATGGAGTCTTGAATTAGTGTAACTTGAAAATCTTCATTTCCTAAGTAGCTGCTAATAATACTGAGCATTGACTCACTATCATCGATACAGACGATCTTCCAAGTTTTTGATGCCTGCCTTGTAAAAATCTGCGAAATGCTAGATTCATCTTCACCTGAGCTAGAGTCATCCATAAAAGTCTCTGAAAGTTTTTCGATATTTTCTTGCTCTTCTGCGGGCGCTAGGTAATAGGTAGGGGGCAACATATTAAAAGGAGGCAAGGGATCTCTTAATAGAATCGAACCATCACTAATTAGGGGACTAAGTTGCTTAGCGATCGCTAGGGGATCTTTGGCTAGTAATGCACCCAATTGACAAAAGTTAAAACCACGTAAAATTCGTCCAAGTCGTTGCACAGTTTCATGTGACATGCGGGTTTCCGCATTTGCCTGGCTGACTAGATAAGGACATTGGTAGGGTGAGATAATCGTCGGGCCAAGTTTGTACCATGCTTGGAGGCGCTTTATAACTACTTCTAAAATCCGATCAATCGATAAACTGCAATAGGTTTCTTTTAAGAAATGCTCGTAATAGGAACCCCCAAACTTCCCATCTGGCAAGCAGAGAAATGCTTCGACAACTTCTTGGATAATCCGTGCAACCAATTTACCCGCCATAGGTTTAGACAGATGGTTTTCATTAACTAGCCACAAAATTGCAAGATATTCAACACAGAGAATTTCGCTAGTAACTTTGTACTTAGCATTATCTGGAGAAGGATCGTCAAACATGAGCCGAAGCTGCGATCGCAATTTGTCATCCAAGGCAGGGACTTCTCGACTTAACATCCGCAGATGTCGTTCTAATCTTTCAAAACTATCTAATGAGTGCGAAGCATAGACCAGTTTTCCGCGCTCAATGTAAAACGACCAACGAATGCGATCGCGAATAACATATACACATCCAGATCTACTTAACTCTAGACTCTTTAATAATTGCTTAGCCGATTCTTTCTGCTCTTTAGATACTTCATCTAAATCTATGTCAGCACTCATCATAATTATTCTCAATTGATTAAGTCTAGATTCTGAGCGAACTCCCCCCCATTTAAAATTAGGGCATTGTTAGTGTGCATTGGGTAATGCACTAATTTTTTAACTAAAGTTGACCTAATTCTTCCCTTAGATATTTATCGGGCTATAATACCATCAATGTTAAACCAAAGTGCTTATTGATTAGAGAACAAGTTAACAAGTTAACAAGGTTTTCGATTCTCAATCATGATACTCCCTTCCCAGCGAAAGAATAGACATTGTAAAGTGAAGAATTAGTGGTGCGCGGCTTTGCCGCGCACCACTAATTCTTCACTGGGAAGGGAGTAGCTAAGTCATTTAGCTGACTCAAAAACAGCTTATGCTATGTCAATCCTAAGTAGTTTGTAGAAGAGCGAATCCTTTGGATGCGCTCTTCTACAAACGCGATATACATAGATAATAATTTAGGATTGCTATAGTACAGAATTACTAAAAATAATAGTCTTTAAAACCGTGTCGCTTTTTTTATCGAAACTTTTGCCTCTGTTTCTTTATCCGCTTGGGTTATCGAGTGTATTAATTACGATCGCCTTAGTGATTTTGCTGTGGCGATCCAAGCGATCGCGCAATACTAGTAACTCTAGTAAATTAATCAGCTTATTTAAAAAAAATCGTTTTGCCTCAACCCTAATAAGCCTCGCACTAGTAATTTTATTGCTAAGCAGCAATGAAATTTTTTCTAAGGGGTTAGTGCGATCGCTGGAATGGCAATATCTGCCAAACGGTGAGATCCCCAAAGCTGAGGCAATCGTGGTCTTGGGTGGCGGTACTAGACCGCGCATAGCACCGCGACCTTGGTATGAGGTTAATGAAGCTGGCGATCGCATTTTGTATAGCTCGTGGCTCTATAAGCAGGGTAAAGCTCCCTTAGTGATTGTCACTGGTGGTAGAGCCGAATGGCTAGGCGATGGGGGTAACCCTGAGTCCGAGGACATGGCTGCGATCGCGGAATTTATGGGCGTGCCTCCTAGTGCCATTATCCAAGAATCACAATCTTTTAATACTCGCGATAACGCGATTAATACAAAAGAAATCCTTGTTAAAAAGGGGATCAATAAAATATTGCTCGTAACATCGGCTCTGCATATGCCACGATCGATGGAAATATTTCGGAAAGTCGGCTTTGAGACTATTGCTGTCCCAACTGACTTTTTGTCGGTGCAAAATGAGAACAACAAAGGCTTCGCCTTGATACTAGATTTATTGCCTAGTGTGGATGCGCTCAGAAATACCACCAATGCCATCAAAGAGTACATTGGCTTACTTGTTTATCAATTAGCAGGATGGGCTTAATTCACAAAGAAAAGGCGGCGCGAAGCGCCGCCTTTTCTTTGTGGGCTGCTTCAATGCACCCTAGGTACTTGTGCACATGATGGCTCTCTGATTAAATAGGCGCTAGTAATATCACAAAATTTATAAATCTTTATGAGCAGGGGCAACGGCAAAAATAGCAGCAGCATGAACACGATCTGGATCGTGCTGGGATTAGCAGTCCTCGGTACTGGCATGGGCGCAGCGATCGCCTCACGATTTGTCACCCGAACATCCTCTACGGAGGTAGCCACAGCCACTAATGAATCAGCTTTAATCCCTGCTAATCCTGTCGCGAATAATGACTCGCGAGCCTTTTGTCAATACAATGCATTGGAGTCGGTGACAGCATCGCTCTATCAGGTCAGATCGATCAATGCGATCGCTAATGACCCATTACCTGTTTTATCAAGCCTGAGCAGCAGTATTAATGCCGATCTGATCGCTAGTTTTACCCCCGCCCCATTCCCCCAAATCAGCGATCGCGCTCGTGCTGCCAAAATCCCGATCGTCATGTATCACGACATCACGGCGGTAAAAGACGTAGATTGGGATGTCACACCTGAAGATCTCGAAAAACATTTTCAAATGATCCAAGAAGGTGGATATACACCAATTACGATGGATCGCATGGTTAACCATCTGCGTACTGGTGCGCAATTGCCAGAAAAACCTGTATTGCTCACCTTCGATGATAACTATGTCGGACAGTACAAATACGCATTTCCATTGCTCAAAAAATATAACTATCCTGCGGTATGGTCTGTCCATACTCGGTTTGTCGGCACTGCTGGACAGAAGCCCAAAGCAACTTGGGATCAACTGCGGGAGATGCAAAAAAGTGGTTTGATCACTGTTGCTTCCCATACAGTAAATCATCTCAATTTAAAGGATCTTAGCGAGAAAGACATCGAAAAAGAAGTAACGGAATCGAAAAAAGTTCTTGAAAAGGAATTGGGAATTCCCATCGATTACTTTACTTATCCTGAAGGAGATTTTACAGATAGAGCTAGAGATAAAATCAAAAAAGCTGGGTACAAAGCAGCCTTAGCAATGAGCCTCGATCCACGTCAAGAGCGCTCTGCTAACGAATCAGAAGATTTACTTGCAATCATGCGTTTTGGGCAATCACGTTTTAGTGAAGCGATCGAGCAAGCTTCTGGAGGAACTTCTGCAAGTCAAGTTTCACTTTTGCCTCCAGTAAGTAATGGAGTCGTCAATTTTACTACTCCTGTAGAGAAGCGCACAGTTACTATTGATGGATTGCCACTTACTCTTGTACATGGCGGTCGCGCTGTCACAACTCATGCTGATAAACGTGCTCAGGTTGCTGAGATTCTTACCATGACTCCCAATGCGATCGCGGCGGTTGATGGTGGTTTTTTCTCTCTCGAACGCATTGATGGCAATACGATGATTGGCCCCGTGATGAGCCAGTTTTCTAGCTATGCAGGCGTTTTTAATACTGGGAATAAAGGCGAAAATCCCCTTCTCAATGGTCGTCCTCTGGTTTTGATTAGCCCTACGACAGTCAAATTCATCCCCTTTAATGCCGCTAAGCACACTTCTCTAGAAGCTGTAAGAGCGGAATTAGCAGATGTCACTGATGCCTTTGTTGCCGCAGGTTGGCTAGTCCGCGATGGTAAACCACAATCAGCAGAATCATTCGGGAAGCTTTATGGCTTTGATGCAAGTCGAGATCGCGCTTTTTGGGGGATCGATCGCTCTGGTAGACCGACAATCGGCGTAACCATGGAAATGATCGATTCCGTCGGCTTAGGTAAAATCTTGGCGAAAGCTGGGTTGCGAGATGTAGTCATGCTTGACTCTGGCGCAAGTGCATCGCTGGCCTATCGCGGCAAGTCAGTCATGGCTTACGAACCACGCCCTGTCCCACATATTGTGGCACTTTTACCACCCGATCCTGCTCCTGTAGAAACTGCTGAAAAGCCCAATTGCCCAGTGAGCTTAAATCCATAGCTTGATGCTCTTACCGCATCTGCATGGGATTTGATATACCTAGCTCTTGTCAGCAAAATCAAAAAAAAAGAGTGGTAGCGCGAAGTTCCGCCACTCTCTTTTTTGGTTTTGTTCTCATCTAAATTCTCGAAAGTGTAGTCATGCTTTCAGGAGTTTCTATAGCAATGTAAGTTTTGCTTAGGACATAAAACCCAAAAGATGAGTGGCGG
>NZ_BBJB01000044.1 GCF_016584665.1 Pseudanabaena sp. lw0831 | reverse complement strand
CATCTTTTGGGTTTTGATTTGTCCTATCTATCTCTTACATTGCTATATATCATTTTTGTCCTGTTTGCAGATTCCATAAACCTGTGTAAATTCCATTGTTTGCGACTAGCTCATCATGAGTTCCCATCTCTACCACTTTGCCCCGATCCATCACATAAATGCGATCGGCATTGCGAATGGTGGATAGACGATGAGCGATCGCGATCGTCGTGCGATTTTTGGTAATGTAATCTAGGGATTTTTGGATCGCCGCTTCTGTTTCGTTGTCAACAGCCGAAGTTGCTTCATCCAGAATTAAAATCGGCGGATTGCGTAACACCGCACGGGCGATCGCAATGCGCTGTCTCTGACCACCCGATAGCTTTTGTCCACGCTCACCAACGATCGTATCGTAACCCTTGGGCAAAGTTTGGATAAAATCATGGGCTTCAGCAATCTTGGCGGCTTCGACAATCTCCTCCACAGTTGCATCAAAGGAACCATAGGCAATATTTTCTAAAACAGAGCCATGAAATAAAAACACATCTTGGCTTACCCAACCCATGCAAGAACGTAGCGATCGCAATTCTAAGTCGCGAATATCAATGCGATCGAGGAAAATATTTCCCGATTGAATTTCATATAAACGCAGCAGCAGCTTCACTAAAGTACTTTTTCCCGAACCCGTTGCCCCGACGATGGCGGTAGTTTTATGGGCGGCGATTTCTAAGGACAGATTTTCCACAATCGGGAAATTTGCTGTATAGCCAAAGGTGACATTTTTTAATTGAATTTCACCATTTACTACAGAGTTTAGTACCTGTGATCCAGAGTGAATTGCGATCGGGGTATCGAGCAAATCAAGAATGCGATTAGTCGAAGCCATTGCCCTTTGATATTGATCGAGGGTTTCGCCCAAGCGCGTGAGCGGCCATAACAAGCGTTGAATCAGATAAATCATCACCGAGTAATTGCCGACTGAAAGCTTTCCCGCTTGGACTTCCAAGCCTCCGTAATAGAGAATCGCAATAAATCCCATAAAGATTAGAATTCTAATTAATGGAACGAAGGCTGCACTATAGGCGATCGCCTTACGATTACTTTGACGATATTGATTGCTTTCTTTTTCAATGCGTTTGCGTTCATATGCCTCCGTGACAAAAGCCTTAATCGTCGTGATTCCGCCAATATTATTCGATAATTGCCCATTCAGCATTCCCACTTTTTCGCGAACTTCAGCATAGCGCGGTGCAAGGAATTTCTGAAACCAGATCGAACCCCATAAAATAAACGGCATCGGCGATAGTGCTAACCAAGCCACATTCGGCGTAATCACAAAAAACGCGCCGCCAATTAACAAAATAGTCGCTGAAACTTGAATAACTTCATTCGCACCACCGTCGAGAAAGCGTTCTAATTGATTGACATCATCACTCAATATCGACATCAATCCCCCCGAACTTCGATCTTCAAAAAAGGCTAGCTCTAGCTCTTGCAAATGCTGATAGGCATCGAGTCGCAGGTCATGCTGCACAGTCTGAGCAAGATTTCGCCACTGAAGCGCATAGGCATATTCAAAAATCGACTCTAATCCCCAAATCACACCACTGATTGCCGAAAGTACTAGCAACTGTGCTGCTAATCCTTGGACACCAAAGGGATTTGCCCAAAAGTTCTCTTTTTGTAACACCAGATCGATCGCCGCCCCAATCAAAACTGGTGGCGCTAAATCAAAAAATTTATTTAAAATTGAACAAGTTGTAGCAGTCCAAATCTGTTGTCGATATTTACGGGCATAGGACATCAGACGGAAAAACGGATGAACATTTGACATTTATTTTCTCTCTTTGGCTCTTTCATAGGCTAGATCGTGTTCCGCAAAACTGATGATTTGCACTCGTTTTGGTGATGGCGATTCATAGGCTCGATAAACAAGCCGATAGCTCACGCCGTTACAGTCTATTTCTAGCGCTCTGTGATTTTTGAGATCGCCGCGCAAATCGTGACTAGGTATACCTCTTGTTTGATATGGATCAAGCTTCAAAACTCTCTGGTACTGGATGAAGTCTTCTCTTAATTCTTCAGGTAATAGAGGTAAATCTTCGGCTTGAATATCCTGATGTAATGTAATTCTATACATTTGCTTTTTGGTAGCCTTTCTTTTCCAGCCATGCGTTTAGAGCTTGCTCATCAATTGGTTCTTCCTCTTCTATAGATGTAATCCATTTGGTGGGATCGTCTTGGTCTGGCAGCCGTGAGATTGCTTTCGCTTCTGCTGAATGAGGGGCAAATTTGACGCTAAGGGTTTGATATATTTGCCATTTTTGAAGATCAGGTAAAGCCTCTATGGTGGCTAGTAATGTCGCATTTCTATCGCTATCGGCTGGCAGTTTGGAAAGTTCTTCTGGTGGAGCATCTTGCATCAACTCTTGTGCAAATTCCCAAATCGGTTGGTTGGTTGCTTGCTCTTCTATTATTTCAGGCTCTGAATAATTAAAGCGCCTACTTCTAGTGAAAAGAAAAAAATCTAGAACTTCTTGAATCAGTATTTCTGGGCTTCTTTGAATTTCTTGTAAGAGTTGTTCTTTAGCAGTCATTTTGGGTTGCTCCTATTTTTTGCCGTGGTTACTACTTAGCGCGTGGATAGTCGGCTAATACTTGCTTGAGATATTTGCCAGTATAGGATTTTTTGACCTTGGCAACCTGTTCGGGCGTGCCTTCAGCAATGATCTCACCACCGCGATCGCCTCCTTCTGGGCCCAGATCAATCACCCAGTCAGCACAACGAATCACATCGAGATTATGCTCAATCGTGATGATGCTATTACCTTTATCGACAAGGCGCTGCATCACATCCAGCAATTTATGCACATCGTAAAAACTTAACCCCGTAGTCGGTTCATCGATGAGATAGAGCGTTTTACCTGTAGCCCGTTTCGCCAATTCTGTCGCTAACTTCACCCGCTGGGCTTCCCCACCTGAGAGCGTGGGCGCAGACTGACCGAGACGCACATAGCCTAAACCAACATCCACCAGCATTCCCAATTTAGTGTGAGCAGAAGGAATATTTTCAAAGAAATGCATTGCTTCTTCGATGGTCATATCTAGGACATCGGCGATCGTCTTCTCTTTGTACTTAACTTGCAGAGTTTCTCGATTATATCTTGCGCCTTTGCAAACATCGCACTGCACATAGACATCGGGCAGGAAGTTCATCGAGATAACATTCACGCCCTGTCCAGAGCAAGCCTCGCAGCGTCCACCTTTGACGTTAAATGAGAACTGTCCCGCTTTGTAGCCTCTCGTTTTCGCCGCCGTTGTTAGCGCAAAGGTTTCGCGAATGACATCAAACAAGCCTGTATAAGTGGAAGGATTGGAACGAGGTGTGCGTCCAATCGGAGATTGATCGATAACGATGAACTTGTCTAGAGATTGGAGTCCCTTAATTTCATCAACACCTTTAGGAGCTGGCTTTTTACGTAAAAAATGATGATCCAGAGAATTATGTAGCAGGTCATTAATGAGAGTAGATTTGCCCGAACCTGATACACCTGTGATACAGACTAGCTTTCCTAAAGGAAGTGTAACATTGACATGTTTAAGGTTATTGAGGTAGGCATTGCAAATTTCTAAATATTTGCCATTACCTTCGCGACGCTCTGCGGGTGTGTGAATTAGCTTCTGTTTGGATAGATAAGCACCTGTGAGGGAGTCAGGATGCTGCTCAATATCCTTGACAGTACCCTGTGCGACAATCCTACCGCCATGCACTCCCGCCCCTGGACCAATGTCTACGAGATAGTCAGCAGCGCGAATGGTTTCTTCATCATGTTCGACCACGATTAGCGTATTACCCAGATCGCGTAGTTTGGTTAAGGTGGCAAGTAGCCGAGAATTATCCCGTTGATGCAGTCCAATGCTTGGCTCATCAAGAACATAGAGAACGCCTGTCAAACCAGAACCAATTTGGGTGGCGAGGCGAATACGCTGTGCTTCGCCGCCAGAGAGGGACATGGTCGAGCGATCGAGGGTGAGATAGTCTAAGCCCACATCCAGCAGAAATTGCAGTCTGGCTTCGATTTCCTGTAAGACCCGATCGCCTATTTGTCTTGTTCGGTGATCGAGATCGAGATTTTTGAGGCGATCGCGACAAGTCCCAATCGGCACTGACACAAAATCATTAATGTTATAACCACCAATCCGAACCGCTAGAGATTCTGGTTTCAGCCTCGTTCCTTCGCAAGTTGAGCAAGACTCTTCGATGAGATAGTTTTCTAGTTTCTGTCTTTGCGATTCCCCTGCTTCTTTATATTGCTGTTCGAGAATAGCGATCGCACCTTCATAGCGCTTGTAATATCCCTCACTGCGATCGCGATAAAGCGAGTCTGGCTTAATTAAAATCTTCTCAGTTGTGCCATGCAGAATCATGTCAATCTGAGATTGGGTAAGATTTTCCCAAGGTGCCGTAATCTCAAAGCCTGCATATTCGCCCACACTGGCTAACAGAGAAATATAGTAAGTATGGGTTTTATCCGCCCAAGGTGCGATCGCGGCATAAACTGGGAAAGATGCATCGGGAACGAGGAGTTCTGGATTAAAGGTTTTGACGCTACCGAGTCCATGACAGGATGGACAAGCACCATAGGGGGAATTAAAAGAGAACATACGCGGCGATAGTTCTTCCATTACCGCGCCATGCTCAGGACAGGCAAAGTTTTCTGAAAAAGTTAGAATATTATTCTTGCTCCCCTCGCCCTCTGGGAGAGGGAGTGAGGGCTGCAAAATCTCGACCATCGCAATCCCTTCAGCACGTTTTAAACAAGTTGCGAGGGAATCAGTCAGGCGTTCTTGAATATCGCTTTTACGAATTAGGCGATCGACCACAATTTCAATATCGTGGAGCTTGTTCTTCTCAAGTTCAATATTATCGCTGAGTTCGCGTACTTCTCCATCCACCCGCACCCGTGCAAAGCCTTCACTCGCTAGGGTAGATAGTAATTTCTTGTGAGTTCCCTTTTTGCCACGAATTACGGGTGCTAGCAACTGAAACTTAGTGCGATCGCTAAGCTCCATAATCGCATCCACCATACGATCAATCGTCTGTGGTGCAATATTGCGATCGCAAATCGGGCAATGTGGCGAACCTGCGCGACCAAATAATAGCCGCAAATAATCATAAATCTCGGTAACCGTACCAACTGTTGATCGTGGGTTATGGGAAGTTGATTTTTGGTCAATCGAAATTGCGGGACTCAAACCCTCGATGTAGTCCACATCGGGCTTATCGACTTGCCCCAAAAATTGCCGTGCATAGGCACTCAGCGACTCTACATAACGGCGCTGACCTTCGGCAAAAATTGTGTCAAAAGCTAGAGATGATTTGCCAGAGCCAGACACACCCGTAAACACGATCAGGCGATCGCGGGGAATTGTGAGGTCAACATTCTTGAGATTGTGCTGTCTAGCACCTCTAACATGGATATGGGTATGGTCTGGCATTCGATCGCGATTTATGCTTTAGCTGGCGTAAAGATTTGTTACTAGTGTATGCGATCGCTGGGAGATTTGTGGTGCTTGTAGTTATTCTGGCTTCTTAGGAAATATGCATTTCACAGTAATTTTCATATTAGATTTTGCGCCGCCTGATGCGATGAAGGGTACGCCAGCTTGTGCATCGAGGCTCACGCCAAACTCTAGGGTGACTTCGCTGACTTCGGCACTTCCTAAATTGCGAAAGGCGTTGAGGGTGTTGAGGGTGTAGCCACGCACGAGGCTTTGCATGGCATGAAAGCTTTGGACTGCTTTTTCCTTAGCGGCTTGGGTATTGTCAGGAAGACCAAAGGAACGGGTTGGCGATGAGGGAATTACCGCAGGTTCGTCAACTTGAAAATAAATAATGGTTCCATCTTCAAGCTCGGTGGGGATGAGTTGGGGCATGGGTTCTCTCTTGCAAATGAAGGGATTTATGTATGTGACTGAGTTTGATCTTATTCGCTCAGTGCATCTAATTTATCGAGAAGTTTTAAACCTGCTTTTTGATCGCCTTTGGCAACTAACAGTTTAAATCTTGTATGGGTGTCAAATTCGACAAGTGCGATCGCTAAAAGTTCTTCGATGAGTTTATTGATGCTCAAGCCTTGACTCTCTGCGAGTTTTTTTAGTCTGAGGTGTTTGTCATCTGGTAGGCGAATGGTTAAGGTTGCCATGAGTCACTCCTGATAATTTGCTCTGGTTTGAGAAGAGCTTACAATTTTTCTTCAAACATAGCTTCTAGATTCCGATCGCCTTTAATCACTCGCATAATTTCTATGTCTTCATCAATGACGCGATAGAAGATGATGTAGTTTTGCATGGGAATACCACGCAGATAATTGCGAATCTGGGCATAGCTTCGACCAATTAAGGGGAATTGGGTGAGACACCGACATTTTTTGGTGAATTCATTGAGTAGCCGATCGCCTGCTTCTACGTTTCTTTCTGTGAAATAGTCGATGATGTCTTCAAGGTCGCGGATAGCTGTGGGGGATATGGTGTATTGGGGCATGGGGAATTAAGCTTCGCGTTTTTTGTGAAGTCTGGCTCTTAGCTGATTAATAGCTGTTTCGCCATCAATACCTTCACCGCGATCTAGTTCTGCGGCGGCTATGTCGATTTTGTTGCCGAGTTCTTCGACCCAGCGATCGTAATGGTTGCGTTTTTCTAGAAGTTGCAATGCTTCGGCGATTACTTCAGTGGCGTTGGTGTAGCGTCCTGTAGCAAGTTGGGTTTGAATGAATTGCTCTTGTTCGGGTTGGAGGGTGATAGGCATAGGTTAGTTGATGTGATTGTTATATCGATTATATCTTTATCTCTAATGTTGGGATTAGTAAACATTCGTAAGGGCATAGCATTCGCGCTACAATTTCTAAATTCTTAGGTTCCCTTGAAAGGAAAAGGGAAAAAGTAAAAAATAGAAATAATCGCGTTTTTCCTTTTGACTTTCTACTTTTTACTTGATTTGGGAATGGTTGCGCAAATGCAAAACCCCTACAAATTTTTTCCTTTTACCTTTTTACTTTTTCCTTGGAGCGTGGACAATGATGAACAGGCGATCGCAGCTTTTATTTACTCTCTTCTGAATGCAACTCTCGAAAAATAGCCACTGATTTTGGTAGTTCTTGCTTTACGAGAATCTCCATGTATTCCTCAAAAGTTTTGGGCGGATTTTTGAAACGCTTTCTAGCAGTTTCCAAGGCTGTCATTACTTTCAATGGGTTTAAATCGATGATATCGACAATAAAATCGTCGGGATGTTTTGCTTCAATGTTGTATTTAGTGAGAACTGAATTGGGAAAATCCTTGAGATTGAAAGTGACAATTACATGAGCTTCGGACACGATCGCTGCTGCTAAAATATGGCGATCGTCAGGATCAGATAAAGCTAGTGAAGGAATTAACCCCTCAAATTCTTGGACTAAGCAATCGCGTATGCTTTTATCCATCAGATCTCTCACAGTCTCAAGCTGAAACATTTTCAGGTCGGGACGATTTTTAAGCACGTTTCGCATCCATTCTTCGTGAATTAGATGAGTCCACTTTGCTCTAAAGAGATCGGTTAACGCGAGTTAAATGAGAATATCTCGCAGGTAATTGGGATAGAGAACGCAAGCATCAAGGAGAGCCACAAACCTAGTCATAAAGTCCTAGTTCTTGAGATTGCTTTACTAACTCGTCTAAGGCACTAGACTTCTCTGTATCAATCTGTTGTTTGTAAGCGATCGCGTCTTTAAGGTGAATGCGGCGGTGCGTTCCGACTTTGCGATAAGGGATTTCACCAGTTTCAAGTAGTTTAATCACAAAGGGGCGAGAGACGTTTAGCATGTCGGCTGCTTCTTGGGTGGTTAGTTCAGCTTGAATGGGTATGAGGCTTACGCCGTTGCCCTGTGACATTAGGGTTAGAGCATCCACGAGCATTTGATAGGCGGCTGCGGGAATTTCTGCGTCTTGTTCGCTGCCATCTTCTTCAAAAAATCTCAGCTTGCGAACTTTATTATGAATATGGGCAGCCAAAATACGGCTACTCACTAAGGAGAGTTTTGTATCGTCGTCGTTAGGAATGTATGCAGAAATCATGGCTAGTTGACGGTAGATAGCTCCCAATCTAAAATATCAAACGCAATAATCGAAACGAAAAAACGAGAGATCTTTCCTTTTACCTTTTTACTTTTGCCTTGGAGGAATGCCACACATCTGTCTGTCTTCATCACTGGCGTTGGGGTTATTAACGAGATAGTCGTGGAGCCACGCGCAACCCTTCGCCATCAGGTCATCAAGATTTAGATTCCACAATTTGACGTTATTGTCATTACTACTGCCCGTGGTGATGATTTTGCCATCGGGACTAAAGGCGACGCTAGTGGCAGTATCGGTATTCCCTTTAAAGGTTTGGAGTTCCTTATCGTTCAGAATCCACAATTTGACGGTTTTGTCGTCACTGCCAGTGACAATCATCTTGCCATCGGGACTAAAGGCGGCGCTCCAGACTCTAGCGGTATGCCCTTTCAAGGTTTGGAGTGCTTTACCGTCTAGACTCCACAATTTCAAGGCGCTGTCCGCACTACCAGTGGCAATGGTCTTGCCATTGGGACTAAAGGCGATGCTAGTGACAGTATCGGTATGCCCTTTAAAGCTTTGCCTTTTATCATCCAGAACCCACAGATTCTGCCATGTCAAGGTGCCATCTGCACTACCAGTGGCAATGGTCTTGCCATCGGGACTAAAGGCGATGCTAGTGACTGGAGTAGCTGTATCTAACCCAAACGATATAAAGTGCAGATTGAACTTACCAGACAGATTCCACACTTGCTCAGTGATGATGGTGTCCTTCCTACCATCACTAGTCCCGATGGCAATGGTCTTGACATCGGGACTAAAGGCGACGCGAAAGACTTTATTAGTTTGTCTGACGGTCTGGAGTTCCTTACCGTCTAGGCTCCACAATTTCACGGTTTTGTCATAACTACCAGTGACAATCGTCTTGCCATCGGGACTAAAGGCAACGATATGGACTTTATCAGTATGCCCTTTAAAGGTCTGGAGTTCCTTACCGTCTAGGCTCCACAATTTCACGGTTTTGTCATAACTACCAGTGACAATCGTCTTGCCATCGGGACTAAAGGCGACGCTATGGACTTTATCAGTATGCCCTTTAAAGGTTTGGAGTTCCTTGCCGTCTAGACTCCACAATTTCACGTTGCTGTCCGCACTACCAGTGGCAATCGTCTTGCTATCGGGACTAAAGGCGACGCTAGTGACTGGAGCAGCGGTATGGGCAACAAAACGATTTTTTTCCTTAACTTCATAGACAAACTTAGACAAATTAGCTATCACAAGCCTTTTTGTATCTGTTTGGTCTCCTTCCCAGATAGCAGGATCTAATTCCTTTACGTTCTTACCTGCGCTGACCGCCTTCAACAAAGCATCGAATACTTGTCCTCCCTGAAAGTCGCCATTAGCATCGAGAATTTTTAGCCTTATGTTTGAAATTTTAATATTATCGGTGGCAACCTTCACCGCTTGAGTTGCCTTTGCCTGCTCTGCTAAAGTAGTCTTAACCTTAGCTTCTGCATCCACGATTTTCGCCTGAGCTGCTGCTACCTTCTCCTCTGACTGCTGCGACACATTTTCTAACTCAGTCTGAGCCGATTGCAGATTTTTTTGCGCCGATTCAACCTTCCCATCCGCTTCTTTTTTCTTCGCTACTGCCTCGCTCACTTTCTGCGCCGCATCAATCTTCTCTTTCTCTGCATTCTTCCCAATGCGATAAGCCTCTTTATTTGCCGAATCCACCTTCTGATCAGCATCTTTCAATTTAGCCAGCGCATCCTTCTGAGTTTCCGCAACCTTCACATTTGAGTCATTTACCGATCGCGTAGCCAACACACCCACCACCGCCGCCAACAACAACATCACCCCCAACACCACCGAACCCACCTTAACCCGATCGCTTGCCTTCCGTTCCGCCGCAACCAAAATCGCATTCGCCTCTTCTGTCGCCGCCAACTGTTGACTAGTCTCAAACCTCTCAAACTCCCGACTTTCCCGTAAAAACTGCTCATCCACATCACTAAGCTTCTTTCCTCTCGCCCAAACCTCCGCCTCCTCAAGCGCCTGACCCCGCAACAGAAACCCCTGATTCTGCCCCTCCTCCGCATCCCGCCAAGCCCGAAACGCCGAACCATAAAACTCTGGACGCAAATCCGCTAACTGACCCTCTACCCATGAGTTATTAAAAACCGCCCCATAGATCGGATTATAGGAAATCAACCTCCCATCCCGTCGCACCACCAACCCCGTCAACCGCAACTTTGATCGCTCCTCACTGCGATCGTCTTCCAATGCTCCATCTGCCAACACCTGCTGATAGCAACCCAACATCCGCCCCCGCAACTTCTCCTCTACACTAATCACGCGATCCCTAATCGTCGTCAAATGTGGCGGCGCATCCTGCGATTCCCAATTCGTGACAATCCGCTCCTGTACCAAATTCTCAACCCAGCCCGCAATATTCTCAGGGGTTGCGATTCCTGCTAACTCCTTCTCCATCATTCCCAACAATCTCTGAATCAGAAAAGGCTGTCCACCCGTCCACCTCACCGCCTCTTCCAGATAATCCTGTGGATTCGCCACCCTACTCGCTAAACCCTGCATCAAAGGCAAAGCCTCCCTCAGCGTAAACCCCGCCATCTCCACCGCATAGCCAATATTAAACGCCGAAGTATTATGACTCTGAATCAAATCCGTCGGTGTCGCCACACCCAAAAACGAAAAAGTGAGACGATTATATTCAGGCTTAGTCGGACGATCTTCAAAAAATGACCTCACCAAACCAAAGAAATCATCCATCCCAAACTTGAGACTCAAAAGGCGATCTATTTCTTCCACAAAAATCACAATCGGCGCATCAATCTCCTGCAACACGACTGTTTCAATAAATTCCGCAAAGCGCTGCACAGGCGACAGCAACTCCCTTTCCCTAATCCAACTCCGCAAATCAAACTTGTTTTTTAAATCCAGATCCCCCACCAAACTCCGAATCGCACTGGCATACCACTGCTCACAAGTCACCTCCACCCCAATCTTCTGCGGATCGATGGTCGCGCACACAATCCCCTCCGCTTGCAACTTATGCGTCACCCGCACCCGCAAACTCGATTTCCCCATCTGCCGACAGTTAAACACATAGCAATATTTACGCTCCTTAAGGAGTTTGTAATAGTCGCGATCGCATTGGCGCTCGACATAACTAGGCGCATCCGCAGGGAGACTACCACCAACTTGATAATTGAAAGAGCTTGCACTAGTCATAATGGCGGGTGATTTCCTGTTGTATAGAGAATACGACGCAGATTGACAACTCCTTGACGATTGAGTTTAAGCAATTCTACAGTTACTCGTCCTGTGGGCGTTAAACCAATGATTTCACTGTAATCATCATTCCAAGTAAAATGCTCCTTCCATTGCTGTTGTCTAGGATGATAAAGATCTGTTACTTGTGAAGTTATGGGGTCAATTGCTTGAGTTTTAGTGTGTTTGTAATTGTTGCATCCTTGACAAGCGAGAGCAAGATTATCAACTGTAGTTTCACCATTTTTCCAAATTGGAATAATATGCTCTACCGAAAGCCTCTGTGTAGAGTAAGTCTCTTGGCTAAGACAATATTCACAACAACCTTTTGCCCTTTCCGTGACTATTTGACGAAGCTTTTCGCTGATTGATTTAGCCGTCATAAAGCCTGTGGTTGTAACTGAAACTCTTGGATTAGCTCATTCAAAGATATTTGTCGAAGTTTCGCAAGTTTAGTTAAATTTTCTAACCTTTTAACATCAATTGCTTCAATATGTTCTCCTAGGTTGATTAACTCTTGGTATTCTTCATCCGTAAGGGCGTTATCTTGACGCTTACCAATAAGCAAATCATAGCGCTCTTGTAGTTGATTGGGAATACATTGAGTAATTTGTTGCAATAGCAAAGATTGATCTTTTGGCAAGCTAAGAGTTTTGCGCTTAGTCTGAACTCGGATTGCTTGGGCAATCAATTGTTCTAGCTCAGACGAATCTAGCTGTTCTACAGTTTGAATAAGCTGCTCAAAGGGAAGTTGAGTTTGAACGGTAATTTGGCTCATAATTTTAGGCTGTACTCAGGCGATCTCATAACCAGTATAGGGACGCACATCCGCAGGATGAAAAGCTAACACAATATCACTAGCGGGGATTCCTGCTGCAACTAATTCTAGAGTTACACTTTCCTCAGTTTCATCGCGCTGTACCCATATTTTTCCATTGATAATATCAAGATGAATCAGGCAACCATGTACGCGAGTTTTTCGATCCCAGCCAAGAGTCATTAGATAGATAACTATCATGTACTTCATCAAAGAGAGGCTTACAAATTAATTCCCCATGAGAATAGGAGATTTCAGTATAAGTAAGCAAAATTGACTGAACGATCTTGCGGTATTTAGTTAGCTTTTCCATTGTGAATTTAATTTATGGCTAATTGAGCAAGATGTTTCAAAATACTGACAACTGTATATAAGTCATTACCACGCTTGATTGAGAATAGATCTGATTCGGCATATTTTAGGCTGTCCTGATGCTGAAGTTTTAGAAAGATAAACTCACTGCCATTCGTAACCAGTCCAAAAACAGGGCGATCAGGGTGGGGATTTGCCATCATGTAAGTCAAGGCTTGGGGAATGCCAACTTCTACAGAATAAGCAGCTCTCTTTGCCTCAATCACGACTACCCAAAAAGGCGGTTTAAATACCAAAACATCAATGCGTCCTTGAACAAGAATATCTTGATCTTGGGAGAGAATATTCACCACCTGCTCGGCTTTGAGATAGAAAGGATCGCGATAGAAACCTGCTAGTTTCAGAATCGGCGATAGCACCACCATTTTTACAAGCGGTTCCAATAGAGAATGTTTCGACAGGTGTAGATAATCTTCTTTGAGATCGTCAAGGCTTAACTGTTCGTTTTCAGTAAGTTTAGGTAAGTCATCGCGCCATTCATCAAAAAATTCTGCATCCCGTGACTGGGCGATCGCAAAAAGTTCCTCTAGCTTTGCCAAATCAATTTCTGATGCTTGTAAAGTTTTAGGCATTGGTTACACTCCTAAACGGTTTTGGAAATAGCGCCGATATAGCTCATTGCGGATCTTTACACCAGTCTCTGTGCGTAATATTAAACCCATTCCATCTAGCTTTGCTGTAGTGGCAAGATCAAAACGGATTGGTTGCGGTGAATTAACCAGCGATCGCAAAACTTCCGTAAGATGAGCATCTTTTTCGACCTTGGCTAAACGAGTGGTGAGATGTTTACCAAAAAGTCCCACTTCCGTCGCTGCACTTTGGATGATCTGCTCAAGGGAATTTGCGCCACTAGCTAAATTATAAAAAGCTAGTCGCACCAGATAGGGATGTCCACCAATTAATTCTGATATTGGTTCGATTTGTGTAGAGGAGAATCCATACATTGCGGCAAGTTCCTGCACTTGAGCAAAGGTAAATTCATCCAAATCAATGGGCGTGCCCACATTAAAAGGTGATTGATTAATATCCTTAGTCGTAAAAGATTCCATCGAATAGGCAAGCACTAGCCGCAACTTACCCCATCTTTTGTCATGTTTACCCTGCTCATGCCACCCCCGCAACAAACCGCAAAAATCCACCTCGATCGCTTCATGCAAAAATATGCGATCCAAATTTTCGATCGCAATCACCAACGGACGATCGTCGTCATCATTTAATAAATATTGCTCAAAAAATTCCTCACAGTTGCCATTAGCGCCAAACATCTCATCCCAGTCATCAGTCGGCTTAGCCTTCACGCCCATGTCGCGACCAATCACTGCACAAAACCACTGCAAAAAGCGATCCATATTTTCAAAAAACTTGCGATCGCACTTTTGCAAATCTAGCCATGTTGTGCGATTCCCCAGCCGTCGCGCTTCTTCTAATACCCGTACCAACAGCGAAGACTTACCCATGCGGTCAGGGGATTTTAATCGCAGCAAGGCATGGGGCATTGCGATCGCTTTAAAGCATTGTTCCTCTTGAGGCGATCGCGGAATATAAAACTCTGAACCAATCCGTACCGCCCCTTCAGGTTCCTCGATAGCTATATTTACCTTCGGTAAAACCTGACTTTCATAGCTGCGTTCCAACAGCACAGGCGTTTGCGCTTCAGGAATATTTTTGAGTGCAATCAGATTTTTGCCCAACTCAAAGGCATCTTTAACAGATTTACCCTCAAACAAAGCCCCATAGAAACCCTTGGCAAACTCGATCGCCGCCACATCGCCGATCGCCTGATTCATACCCAATACATACGGCACATAACGGGCGATCGCCTCCGCTTGCACCTCTGAGAAGCAAGCATTCAGCACCACGCAGTCAATGCCATTTTGCAAAATCCGAAATAAATCCGCCAAAGCCTCTGTTGGTGCAAGTTGCCAATTTCCCGCATCATCTTCTAACACCAACCCATTCGCCGCCGCCCCATGTCCTGAGAAATGCACCACACGCGGCACTTCTTGCAGCAAAATTGGCTGTAAGTCATCAATACGTACTGCTGGCTTCGTTACAATCGCAAAGCGATCTCGCAAACTCGACTTCTGGCAGCATTCCTCAATTTCCCGAAATTCTGCCTCAACCCGCAAGCGATCGGTATTCGCAGGATTCGCCGACAGTAGCAGTACTTTTTTCTTATCCATTCACGAGGTACGGGTTTAGCTACTTAAAATTGAGTGGCGCGGCTTCGCCACGCCACTCAATTTTAAATGAATGCTGCCCGAATTATTTAGCATTGTTTAAAAAAGCTCCTGAAGGAGCTTTTTTAAACAATGCTAAACTGCAAATCATCGCTGTATCGCGCTACTCATGGGAATTATCACCAAACGTTCATCCAAAAAAGTTCGGGCTAACGAAATCCTCATTCGTCTCAAACGGCTTTATCCCAACGCAACCTGTTCGCTTGATTACGAAACACCTGTGCAATTATTGGTAGCAGTCATCCTCTCGGCTCAATGCACCGATGAGCGCGTGAATATGGTCACACCCAAACTATTTGCCCGATATCCCGATGCGATCGCCTTAGCTAATGCCGATCTCGATGAACTCATGGAGTTAGTCCACTCCACAGGCTTTTATCGCAACAAAGCTAAAAATATTAGAAGTGCCTGTGAAATGATCGTGCGGGACTTTGATGGGCAAGTGCCAAATACGATGGAAAAACTGCTCAAGCTTGCAGGAGTAGCCCGAAAAACCGCTAATGTCGTATTAGCCCATGCCTACGGCATTAATGCAGGTGTGACCGTTGACACCCATGTAAAGCGACTGACCAAAAGACTAGGACTAACTAAATTTGAAGAACCAGTAAAGGTCGAGCGGGATCTGATGGGAATGTTGCCCCAACGGGACTGGGAAAACTGGTCAATTAGGATTATTTATCACGGACGCGCGGTTTGTAACGCCCGTAAACCTGCTTGTGATCGCTGTGAACTCGCAGATTTATGTCCATCCTCATCTGTGGCGACTTAAATACCTACAAAAAAAAGTGGCAAAGCCACTGTTTTTTCGTAGAGGTTGTGAAGTTTTCTAAAGATACGCACCCTTTATGCAGTGACATCCGCGCTTATTCCCTAAAATGAAGACAAAATTCTCCCTGCAATCTTTAACTTAATAAAGACTTATGACAGATTTTGTAAAACCCTTCAAGAACGATCCCCAACTAGGGAATTTGTCTACACCCATTAGCGATTCTGCGATCGTTAAGGCTTTTATCGGCAACCTTCCCGCTTACCGCGAAGGCTTGTCTCCTAGCCGTCGTGGTCTAGAGATCGGCATGGCGCATGGCTACTTCATTTACGGGCCATTTGCATTATTGGGACCTCTGAGAAATACTGAATTGGCTAGCCTTGCTGGTCTATTGGCAACGATCGCATCTGTTGTATTGTTGACAGTTGGCTTGTCCTTATATGGTCAAACTGTAACTAAGTTGCAGTCTAGCTCGGCATTAGAAGCTCCTGCTGAATTGGGTACTCCTGCTGGTTGGAGCGAATTTGCTAGCAGCTTCTTGCTTGGTGGTGCTGGTGGTGCTGCATTTGCATACTTCCTCAACTACCTAGAGCCAATGCAAAAATTCCTTGGTTTGCTTTGGACTTAGATTTGTTTTTGGTGTTGTTAACTTCAGCCCCAAGTCACATTAATTTAAGCTAAATCAAATCCTCAAAAATTTATATCTTAATTCAAGGAAACCCACGACCATGACTGGATACTACGCACATTACTACGTCTCTTTCATTTTCGTACCACTCATTGGTGTAATCCTCCCGATCGCCACCATGGGTCTACTTCTCAACTACATCGAGAACTAATTTACAAAATTGGGAACTAGGCTCTTGGTAGTCTTATTTTCAATATCTTTAACTTGCTCTTCGTATCTTTTTTTATCACATTCTCAAAAGCAGGAAAGGCGATCGCTACAATGTAGCGATCGCCTTTCCTGCTTTTGGCAGGAGCTAAGATAAAGCCATTATCTTTAGATTTATTCCTATGTCATTTTTTAAATTTTTAAATATGCAATTTTTACGCTTGGCGATCGCCATAGTAATTGCGATCGCTTATTTACTGGCATCGCCAATTAATGTTCAAGCAGAAGCCCTGTCATTTAGCCATGCTCAGTTAAAAAACAGAGATTTTGCAGGAAGAGATCTGGTTGGCTCAGGTTTTGCCAATGCCAACATGGAAGGGGCAAACTTTGAGAATGCTGATGTACGCGGAGCTGTATTTAGCGCCTCAATTTTACGAAACGCTAATCTCAAAGGAGCAAACTTTTCAAGTGGTTTGCTAGATCAAGCTGATTTTGCTAAAGCCGATCTCAGTGACGCTTTGCTAATGGAAACAATTTTGTTACGTAGTACTTTTGATTTTGTGAATATTGATGGGGCAGATTTTACTGACGCGATCATGGATGGTGGACAGCGTAAATGGCTATGCACTAAAGCTAAAGGCACTAACTCAAAAACTGGCGTAGCCACTAGGGCATCCTTAGAATGCAAATAAAAAGGGTGCGCTTCGCGCACCCTTTTTATTTTGAGGAAGTGGTGAGCCAATAAGTTTGCATTAGCCCTTTGCCTTTGACTTCGATCGCACCACGCGCGACTAGCTCAAATTTATGTTTGAGCAATTCATAGGTGGCGGCAGTCACTTGAATTTTACCAACTTCGCTGTGGGACTCCATCCGACTCGCCACATTCACCGTATCACCCCAGAGATCGTAAATAAACTTTTGCGTACCAATTACCCCTGCAATTACAGCGCCAGTATGAATACCGATACGGATTTGCAGTGGTTTACCAGTCAATTTGCGGAGTTCATCCACTTTATCGACCATATCTAATGCCATAGCTGCGATCGCCTCCGCATGATCTTCTGTCGGGAGAGGGATACCACCTGCCACCATATAGGCATCACCGATGGTTTTGATTTTCTCCAATCCATAGGTTTCGCAAAGGGTATCAAAATTAGAAAAAATTAGATTAAGCAGATCGACCAACTCCTGAGGAGAAAGCTCTGAGGACATTTTGGTAAAGCTGACCAGATCGGCAAAAAGAACCGTAACTGACTCGAAGCTATCGGCAATAACTCCGTGAAATTGTTTAAGGCGATCAGCGATCGCTTTAGGCAAAATGTTTAATAATAATTTCTCGGATTTTTCTTGCTCACTATGAAGTGCTTCCTCGGCAAGTTTTCGTTCGGTAACGTCATCAAGTACACCCAAAATACCAATAGTCTTGCCCTCTGCATCAATAATTGGCAACTTACTAATATCTAGCCATATTGATTTCCCCGACTTGTCTGGATTAAGCTTCCGCTGAATTACATGCATTTCAGGAATATTCGATGCCATTATTTGCTGATCATGGGCGCGAAATATATTTGCTAACTCAGGATTTCCAATTAGATCGTAATCAGTTTTGCCCACTACGCTTTCTGGGGTTGCTAGTTGAGCAGACATCGCCCAATTCTTATTACAGCCTCGGAAAACCAGATTTGTATCTTTCCAGAAAATTTGTTGCGGAATACTATCAATTATTAATCGCAAATAAGTTTTTTGTTCTTCGAGAGCTTGCTCTGCTCTCACACGAGCAGTTATATCTTGGAAACTCCATACACGCCCAATAATCTGATTGCCAATCCTCTGTGGACGGGAATAGCGTTCCAATACTCGGCCATCGATGAGTTCTAACAAATCATAACTTTCATATTCAGGATGACGATAGAACTCTTGCGATCGCAGCATAAAGTCTTGAGGATCAATCATCATTGTCGATAGAAATTCCAATCTAAGATCAGCATCGTTTGTAGATAGAATCTCTGGAGATAGCAAGAACATATCGACAAATCGCTGATTGTAACTATTGACATGACCTAGCTGATCCACTGCCACTACTCCATCAGCGATCGATTCAAAGGTAGCTTTTTGTAAACTCACAAACTCTTCAAGAGTGGACTCTATTTTCTTTCTTTCCGTAATATCAATTCCAATCGAGAGAACCTCTACTAGTCTCCCTGAATCATCCAAAATTGGACAGTTTGCCCAAGATATCCAAACTTCTTCTCCATCATTGCGAATGTTTTGACTTTCTTGAAACATAGAAACTTGGGGAACCTTAGGGCTGTTTCCCATCCAGTTAAGCAAATCAGTAATAGTTGTATCATCACTATCTTTGATAATTGTGCCACTAATATTTTTGCCTACCATCTCATCATGATTGCGAAATCCAAAGAAAGTTAAACCATATTCATTAATAAATTTAATTGTGCCAGCAATATCTCTCCGTAAAATGATGCAATTAGCCGCTTCTACAAGGGTACGGTATTTAGTCTCACTAGTTTTCAAATCAGAAGTACGCTGTTCTACCCGAATTTCCAATTCTTCTTTACTTTGGGCAAGCGCAGTAAAAGAGATTTGCAACTGTTGAGCCATTTGATTAAAGGAATCAGCCAAAATTGATAGCTCTCGAACATTCGCAGTTTGAATGGGTTTATAGGGCTGACCAGTAGCAAGATCGGCTGAGGCAGAGAGATTTGCTAGCAAATGCGAAGCATCGATTAGTTTCTCTACGGGTTTTGCAATCCACTTTGATGTATAGAAGCCTGTCACACTAGCTAAGATAAAAGCTAAAGCACATAACACAATTGTGTTGCGCGTATTGATGTTAATGCGATCGCGAAAGTCTTGTTCCGACACTGCCACGATCATCAACCAGTCTAGCCCCTGATCGTTTCGCAATCTCGTAATCTGTACATATTGAGTCGCACCTTCCCATTCCATTTGGATTTGCAAATACTTGGGAATATCAGCAGAATTAGGATATTTTTGTTGCAGATTTTGAAAAATTAATCGCAGTAAAGGATTTTGACTTTTATTAGCATGAATACGTTGTTGTTTTTTATCTATGGAAATATAAGGCGCTTCAGAAGTTGACGTAGCGACGATTTCTCCTGATGGTTCGAGAATAAATGCTTGTCCTGTTTTGGAGATTTTTAGTTGTCGTAGAAAGTCACCAATTTGAGAAAGGGTCAAGTCGATCGCAATGACTCCGCGTAAGTTACCAGATTCGCTATAAATCGGCAAAGAAGCTGTAATCCCTAAAATTGGACGCGCCACAAATAGATAAATCGGACTCCAAACTGCTTGACGAGCCTTGACAGCACTTTTATACCAAGGGCGATCGCGAGGATCGTAAATATTCGCTTCAATCTGGTTTAGGATTTTTCCAACAGTATCTAATCGATAGATTAATTTTTGCAGGGAAGCTGATGAATTTTGCAAGAAAGATTGATGTAATACCAAAGCATTACCTTCCCTACGCTCAACACCGATAAATTGCCCTTGTGGATTTGCTGCGTAGAAAAAATATAAACTTTGAGCTTGGCGCATCTGTTGCCAAAATATCTTATCTAAACTATTTAAATTCTCAAAATTTAAATAGCCTGCCCTTGCCATTGCTCCATGGGCTTGCAAAATTTCTAAAGGTGCATCGAAGTAGCCACGCACATGGGCTTCAATTGTGTTGGTTACTTCTTGTCCAATCTGGGGAGCTAGCTCTTGAGTTGCTTCGCGTCCGTTCTGTACAGATAGCCAGCCTGTGATACCCACCGCCAAAATCACTTGCGTCACAAAAGGAACAATCAGCAATATCTTGAGAGACATCTGGCGATCGCGTTGGGATTTGTGATCTGTACTGATGGGATCAGTCATACAAAAGCTGCGTAAAAATGCTAGACAATCCCCATAATAAAGCGATCCTCGATTAAAAGTATGTGTCTGCGCCTATTTGCTCAGATTTATTTGCTCAGCATCAATCAATTCCGCATAGGTAGTTTTAAACAACTTTAATTTGTTTGGTTTCGTAACAAGCGCAACAAAAACAGCTCTGAGCATCACTGGATCTGCCCAAAAGATGATCAATTCCTTAAAACATCCTACCTAAGGCATAAATTTATTAGTACAATCCAAGGTAGCGATCGTAACTACCCGATTACGATGAAGCTCACATAATAGTTCTTTAACACCATCCCTTTCAGTCCATGATGAATAGCAACGCACTACCCGTAAAACAAGGTTTGTACGATCCACAGTTTGAACACGACGCTTGTGGAGTCGGCTTTATCGTACATAAATCAGGAAAGAAATCCCATGCGATCGTTGAGCAAGGGCTGACGATTTTGGAGAACTTGGAACATCGCGGCGCGTGCGGTTGCGAGACAAATACGGGTGACGGTGCTGGGATTTTGATGCAGATCCCCCATAAGTTTTTGGTAAAAGTGGCAACAGCAGCAAATATTTCTTTGCCAGAGGTCGGTCAGTATGGCGTGGGCATGGTTTACGCTTCGCCAGATCCTGAAGCGCGTAAAAATGGTAGGCAAACTTTTGAAAAGTTGGTTGAGTCTGAAGGCTTAAAAGTTCTCGGTTGGCGCGATGTCCCGACCGATAATTCCTCCTTGGGAGCAACAGCGCAATCGAGCGAGCCGTTCATGCAGCAAGTATTTATTTTGCGATCGCCAAATCTAGCAGATGATCTTGCCTTCGATCGCAAGTTATTTGTAATTCGCAAACTCGCTCATACTGCAATTCGCACTTCCAAGATCGATCCCTATTGGTATCCCCCTAGCCTTTCCTGTCGGACGATGGTCTATAAGGGAATGCTGATGACGGCGCAGGTTGGTAAATATTATCCTGAACTTCATGATCCCGATCTAGAGAGCGCTCTGGCGCTAGTTCACTCGCGCTTTAGTACGAATACTTTCCCCAGTTGGGAGCGCTCTCACCCTTATCGCTACATTGCTCACAATGGCGAAATCAATACTTTGCGCGGCAATACTAACTGGATGATTGCGCGTCAGTCGATGTTTGAGTCGGATTTGTTTGGGGATGATATCTCCAAGATCAAGCCCGTCATTAACATCGAAGGTAGCGACTCCACTATTTTTGATAATGCCTTGGAATTGCTTGTACTTGCAGGGCGATCGCTGCCTCACGCGGTGATGATGATGATTCCTGAGCCTTGGACGGCTCATGAGGCGATGAGCGATGAGAAGAAAGCATTTTACGAATATCATTCCTGCTTAATGGAACCTTGGGATGGACCTGCTTCAATCGCATTCACCGATGGCACGATGATCGGCGCAGTATTAGATCGCAATGGCTTGCGTCCTTCGCGTTATTATGTCACTAGGGATGATTTAGTGATCTTTGCATCGGAAGCAGGTGTATTGAATATTGCACCCGAAATGATTGAATCGAAAGGTCGCTTGCAACCAGGAAGGATGTTCCTAGTAAATATGGAAGAAGGGCGGATTGTTGCTGATGAAGAAATCAAGCATCAAATCGCGACCGAACATCCATATCGTGAATGGATTAATCAGCATATGGTGGACATCGCCAATCTCAAAGATGGCGTAGCTAGTGAACCAGAAGCAATTCCTTTAACTCAGAAACAAAGTGCCTTCGGCTATTCCTTTGAAGATCTGCGCTTGCTATTAACACCAATGGCAAGAGATGGTGTAGAAGCTGTAGGTGCGATGGGTAATGATGCTCCTTTAGCAGTTCTTTCCAATCGTCCCAAACTACTCTACGATTATTTTCAACAGTTATTTGCACAGGTAACCAATCCACCGATTGACTCTATTCGTGAAGAGATTATCACTTCTGCCGAAACCACAATTGGTGCAGAACGAAATCTCTTAAAACCTGAGCCAGAAAGCTGTCACTTGATTGAGTTAAAAACTCCGATCCTCAGTGATGCCGAACTTGCGAAGTTGAAGCACATTAACGAAGGTGGTTTTAAATCGGTTACTCTTTCTACTTTGTTCAATCCTAAAGATGGAGTCAATGGATTAGAAGCAGTGATTACGCAAATTTGTGCTAAAGCTGATCAGGCGATCGCAGATGACGTGAATATTTTGATTCTTAGCGATCGCGGCGTGAATTCCGACAATGCACCGATTCCAGCTTTACTTGCTGTATCAGGCTTACATCACCATCTCATCCGCACGGGAACCCGTACTAGGGTCGGTCTAGTCCTCGAATCTGGCGAACCTAGAGAAGTGCATCATTTTGCCCTATTGATCGGCTATGGTTGCGGCGCAATCAATCCTTACCTTGCCTTTGAAACCATCAAAGACATGATCGATCAACATCTCTTGGTAAATGTCGATTTCAAAACTGCGGTTAAGAACTATATCAAGTCGGCGACCAAAGGCGTAACCAAGGTTGCCTCCAAAATCGGTATTTCCACAATCCAGAGCTATCGCGGCGCTCAAATCTTTGAAGCCGTTGGCTTGAATCAAGATGTGATCAAGAAGTACTTCACTTGGACAGCCTCACGCATCGAAGGCGCAGATTTGGAAGTAATCGCCAAAGAAGCGATCGCTCGTCATACCCACGCTTTCCCCAATCGCCCTGCTAGTGGCAACACCCTCGATGTTGGCGGCGATTATCAATGGCGCAAAGATGGAGAAGCGCACCTATTTAGCCCTGAAACTATTCACGCATTACAAAAAGCGGTTCGTGATGGCAACTATGAACTGTTCAAGAAATATTCCAGTTTGGTAAATGAGCAAAATCAACAGCATTTCACCCTGCGCGGCTTACTCGATTTCAAATCCCGTAAGTCGATTCCCCTTGAAGAAGTGGAACCGATTGAATCAATCTTGAGCCGCTTCAAAACGGGGGCGATGAGTTATGGTTCGATCTCGAAGGAAGCCCATGAAGCTCTGGCGATCGCCATGAATCGCATCGGCGGCAAGTCCAACACAGGCGAAGGTGGTGAAGATCCCGATCGCTACACATGGACAAACGAACAAGGCGATTCCAAAAATAGCGCCATCAAACAGGTTGCCTCTGGACGTTTCGGTGTCACCAGTCTCTATCTCTCCCAAGCGAAAGAGCTACAAATCAAAATGGCTCAAGGCGCAAAACCAGGGGAAGGCGGTCAGCTTCCAGGGAAGAAGGTCTATCCTTGGATTGCCAAAGTCCGCCACTCTACCCCTGGTGTAGGCTTGATTTCACCACCACCTCACCATGATATCTACTCCATCGAAGACCTTGCTGAGTTGATTCATGATCTTAAAAATGCCAACCGCGCCGCCCGTATCAGCGTTAAGCTCGTATCGGAAGTGGGAGTAGGCACAATCGCCGCAGGAGTTTCTAAAGCCCACGCCGATGTAGTGCTCATCTCTGGCTACGATGGCGGCACAGGCGCATCACCCCAAACCTCGATCAAGCACGCTGGCTTACCTTGGGAACTCGGACTCGCCGAAACCCACCAAACCCTCGTTCTCAACAACCTCCGCAGCCGCATCGTCGTGGAAACCGACGGACAAATGAAAACAGGGCGTGATGTTGTCATCGCCGCTCTACTAGGAGCCGAAGAGTTCGGCTTTGCTACGGCTCCCCTCGTCACCCTCGGCTGTATCATGATGCGCGTCTGCCACCTCAACACCTGCCCCGTTGGTGTCGCCACCCAAGATCCCCAACTGCGCGACAAGTTCACAGGCGATCCTGCCCACACCGTCAACTTCATGACCTTCATCGCGATGGAAGTCCGCGAACTGATGGCGAAACTGGGTTTCCGCACCCTTGATGAAATGGTCGGACGTACTGAAGTTCTAGAAGCCAAGCAAGCAGTCGAGCATTGGAAACTCAAGGGCTTAGACTTCTCGAAGATTCTCTACCAACCAGAAGTTGGCGAAGATGTCGGTCGCTATTGCCAAATCCCTCAAGATCACGGTTTGGACAAATCCCTTGACATGAATGTGTTATTAGATTTATGTCAAGCTGCGATCGTGGATGGCGAACCCGTCGAAGCAGTAGTTCCCATTAAGAATATCAATCGTGCCGTCGGTACGATTCTCGGCAACGAAATCACCAAGCGTCATTGGGAAGGATTGCCCGATGACACCGTGCATCTACATTTCCAAGGTACGGCTGGTCAAAGCTTCGGTGCATTCGTTCCCTCTGGTGTGACGATGGAACTCGAAGGCGATACCAACGACTACCTCGGCAAAGGTCTGAGCGGCGGCAAAATCATTCTCTATCCTGACAAAGCTTCTACTTTTGTTGCGGAAGAGAACGTAATCGCAGGTAACGTCGCACTCTACGGCGCAACCAGTGGCGAAGTCTACATTTGTGGTATTGCTGGCGAACGCTTTGCAGTACGCAACTCTGGCGTAAATGCTGTAGTCGAAGGCATTGGCGATCATGGTTGTGAATATATGACTGGCGGTAAGGTCGTGGTCTTGGGCTTAACAGGACGGAACTTCGCGGCTGGTATGAGTGGCGGTATTGCCTACATTCTCGATGAGTCTGGCGACTTCGCAACCCGTTGCAATACTTCAATGGTCGGCTTAGAGAAACTCGAAGATCCCGAAGAAATCAAGGATCTGAAGCAGTTGATTCAACAGCATGTTGACTATACAGAGAGTGCTAAGGGTGCGAAGGTTCTCGCTGATTGGAATGCGATGCTTCCTAAATTCGTGAAGGTAATGCCCAAGGATTACAAGCGAGTATTACAAGCGATTAAGGAAGCCTTGGAAGATGGTTTGAGTGGTGATGATGCCCTCAACGCCGCCTTTGAAGCCAATTCCCGCGATGTCGCCCGTATCGGTGGCAGCTAATTAACAAGAGGCAGGGGGCGCAAGCCCCTTGTTTTTTATGTGATAATTTAGATATGGAAAATTTGATGGAACAAATACGAAGTTTATGAGTACCCCTGCAACTATTGATGACATCTACAAGCTATTTCAAGCCTCTAAAGAGGAGTACGATCGCCGTGCTGCTGAAGCTGATCGCCGTATGGTAAAGCTAGAAAAAACAGTTGATAGAACTAGTAAGGCTGTTGAAGCACTTACAACGAGATGGGGACGTTTTGTCGAAGAGTTAGTTGAACCTGCGGTTTTGCGACTATTTCAAGAAAAAGGCATTGATGTAAAAGAAGTGTATCCTCGTGCCAGAACTAAACGCCAAGGGGTTGCAATGGAGATTGACATTCTGGCTGTGGATGATACAGAACTGGTGTTAGTGGAATGTAAGTCGCGTTTATCAAAGGATGATGTGGATGAGTTTGTTGAGAAGTTAACGCGCTTTAAAGATGCTTTTCCACATTATGGCAACTTCAAAGCCTATGGTGCTGTGGCAGGAATTGAGATTAATGAGGGGATAGATCGTTATGCTTATCGTCAAGGTTTGTTTGTGATTAAGCCTTCGGGTGATGGTGTGGCGATCGCAAATGATGACGATTTTAAACCTGTTACATGGTAAATCTTGACCAAGAAACATACGATCGCCTTTTTAAATCGCTTGAGAGGACTTATCAGGGCGGTTCGTATAGAGTTACCGATCCCTCATGATTTATTTCCAACTTTAAACCAGTTCCCTAGAGTGTTAAAGCGAGAATAGCTAATGAATAGTCAATTTTGGAATCAAGTCAAAACTAAGTATCAGCTTGGGAAGCTAATTTATGGAAAAGTAGAATTTTATGCGCCTTTTGGGGTGTTTGTTGATATTGGGGATGATAATGTAAAGGGAATTATCCAGATTCCAGATTTTTTGGATAATGGGGCGATGATTCCAGAAATGTATCCTGAGATTGGTTCGCCTGTGGGGGCGGTGGTGGTTGGCTATACTGAGGACGATCGCAATCAAGTTTGGTTGAGTGTTAAGCCGAGTGTGTTGCAAAAGTCTTTGGTTAAGTTGAGAATGCCAGTTGCTAGTCAAGTGTAAATTTTGTAGCGATCGCAAATGCTGGCGATTTTAAAACTGTTACTGATCGCTAAGGGCTGAATATCCACAAACAAAAATGATTATTTCGTTTGGTTGTAAAGAAACCGAGAAGATTTGGCAAGGCTTGCGATCGCGTAAGCTACCATCTGATATACAGGAAAGAGCTTTACGCAAATTACGTCAACTTGATGTGTCGGCTAATCTAGAAGATCTCCGCGTACCACCTGCTAATCATTTAGAAGCACTGGTTGGCGATCGCATTGGACAATACAGCATTCGCATCACTAAGCAGTGGCGATTGTGTTTTGTTTGGCAAAATGGAAATGCTTATGATGTTGAGATAGTTGATTATCATTAGGAGCAAAGGCAATGGAAGATACTTTACTGCGTAACCCCCATGTTGGCGAAATCTTGCAATATGAGTTTTTGGAAGAGTTAGATATTAGTGCAAATAGTTTGGCTGAGAGTTTGCGGTTGCCATATTTGAGTATGCAGCAAATTATTCAAGGTAAGGCTCCTATGACCGCGGATGTTGATTTGCGGTTATGTCGCTATTTTGGGTTGTCGGATGGTTATTTTTTGCGGTTACATTATGCCTACGAGTTAATGGAAGCAAAAAGAAATTTAGGCGATATATTGCGTCAAATAGTCCCAATCACAGCATTACATTAGATAATCATCTCAGTAACAAGATCGCAATCAAGTTTGGTTGAGTGTTAAGCCGAGTGTGTTACAAAAGTCTTTGGTTAAGTTGAGAGTGACAGGTACTAGTCAATCTTAAACAAATTATATTGTATTATCAGTGAAATAATCGCTAATCAAGCAAACGTAAATGTCTCAAAAACCTCCTATTAATATTGCAATTTGGCAATGGGCTTTGATTGGTGCTGGTTCTACAATAGTATTGGTACTTGCTGCATATGGTGCATTTAATTTAATCGGTAATTCAAAAGGTTTAGTCACTACTAGCGCAAGCTCGACCCATCAAAATAAAAATTCTGACGCTAATAGCCAATCAACTACAAATAAATCTTTTCAAAGTCAAAGTGTTTCCAATAACCTTATTGCTGGAACTTGGCTAATTGACATTGCTGGCAGAAACATTGAAGTTGTCATTACTAATGATGGTCGCGTTATTGTTCCTGATCCAAAGAATTCATCTAGAGCTATTGAAGGTGGTATAAACATCAAGAAAATATCTAGTAATAACTATTCATCCTTAAATGGTTTTAGCCCTTTAGTTGGAACTTGGTCATTTGAGATGCAGGCAATAGGATCAAACTTTGAAACTATTCAAGCAGTGATTACTAATGATGGTGATATTGATATTGCTAATCCCTATGGTACATAACCATCAGGACGAATTGCAAAAGTAGTCAGAAAGTTATCTGACGATACTACTGTAACTTTCTCAACTACTATTAAATTCGTAGATTTTGACAATGGTTGTAATGCAGAAATAATAAGTAGAGCCAGACAGTCAGAAGCAATAACATATGTCAACGCGCTCACTCGATCTCAGCAAGCATTTTACTTGGAAAAAGTACGATTTGCACCTACAATTAGAGATCTTGGAGTTATAGATAGAGATGAGACTGAAAACTATAAATATCGTATATTTGCTCCAAACTCTGAGGTTTTTCGTCGTAACAGTCACAAGATTCATTTTAGTCTTGGTGTCGCAGTATACCAGATTGGACAAGCAAAGAAACCAAATCTGGAAAGTTATGTTGGTGCAGTTAGATTTATTAAGGTTGGAGATAATATTATGACAAACTCAATTATCTGTGAGACAGATAGTGCATCCACATCAGAACCACCTTTTCCAGTCCTGATTGGAGATAACCAACTTAAATGTGCTCCTGGCACACACGATTACAATTCGAGACCCTCGCTTTGTAAGTGAGAGAGAGACGATCACTGTTTTGATGTTGTTGGTTTGTTGAGGGCGATCGCTTGTGTGGTGAAAGTGTTGATGTTTTAGGTGATCGCTTTAAGATTGAAATTAGGGACGATCTGATAAAATGAAAGCCAAAAGATAACATTAATAATCACTTCCCACCCTATGCAAATCACCCTAGACATACCAGACGATATCGCCACCACTGTGCAGGACAACCTGCCGCAAATATTGGTGCTAGGATTGCGAGAAATGAACGCTAATCCCAACAATGGCTTTTCTGGATTAACAGAAATCTTACACTTTTTAGCCAAACTTCCATCTCCTCAAGAAGTCCTAAATTTACGCCTCGCACCAGATGCACAGCAAGAAATTGATAATCTATTAGAAAAAAATCGTACTCAAGGCTTTAACGAAAGCGATCGCCTCCTATGGCAGCATTATGAATTTATCGAGCATTTAGTTCGCCTTGCCAAGACTCAAGCCCTGACTAAGCTACAGCAGAGTCAATGAGTAAGAGTTATATTTCCACTAAACTTAGAAAACTAGTCAGCGATCGCGCTCAAAACTGTTGTGAATATTGCCTAATTCCCGAAAGTTTAACTTTAGTTTCCCATCAAGTAGATCATGTAATTGCTGAAAAGCATGGAGGCAAGACCACAGAAGAAAATTTAGCTTTATCTTGCTCACTCTGCAATCAAGCTAAGGGTAGTGATATTGCTTCTATCGATTTAGAGACAGGTGATGTTATTAGACTTTATCATCCTAGACAAGACCAATGGCGAGAAAATTTTCAAATCGAAGAATCTAGTGGCGTAATTTATCCATTGACCGCAATTGGGCGCGTAACAATACAGCTACTGAAGATAAATCGATCAGCTTGCCTACCATATCGGCAAATGCTGGCTCAAGCAAAAATATTGGTGCAAAAATGATGTTTTTGGTTTGTTGGGGGCGATCGCTTGTTCGTGGAAGTATAGATATTTTAGGCGATCGCTTATAATTGTTACTAGCAAGAGAATGGAGTTAAGCAAATGATGACTCAAACAATGGTAAAGCCCTCTTCGTGGATATCCACAGGAATTATTACCGCAAAAGTTCGCGATCGGTATTTATTTAAGTTCTCTGAGCCATTACAAGAGCGCTTAGATAATTTGAATGAACGACTTAAAGGAATTGGACTAAATGACCAAGAAAAAGCAGAATTAGCGGGAATTTTGGAATTAGACCAGATTTTTACCTTACTTAATGCCAAAATCATTAGCGAATCCTAGATTTTGTATGGCAATTCCTACAGCAGTAAGACTCCAAATAAGACAAAGAGCTAGTTTTTTATGTGAGTATTGTCATTCTTCAGAAGAAATTAGTCCTGCAAGGTTTGAGATAGATCACATTCAACCGAGATCTATTGGAGGTTCAGATAACATTGATAACTTAGCCCTAGCTTGCCAGCGCTGCAACTCACACCATTACAACTTCATCCAAGGCAAAGATCCAGAAACATTAAACGCCGTAAATCTATTTCATCCCCGTCAGCAAGTATGGAATCATCATTTTATTTGGAGTAACGATGGATGTAGAATTATTGGTATTACAGAAGTGGGAAGAGCAACTGTAACCCGACTAGATTTGAATGATGAAATTCGAGGTGAAGGAGAAATTATGCGAGCTAGAAAAGCATGGGTGAAAGTCGGTTGGCATCCTCCATTGAGTGATTCAAGAAAATTTTTTTAGTTTTTGTTACAAGTTAATATGGCGATCGCTTGTGTGGTGAAAGTATGGATAATTGAGGCGATCGCTTTGTAGCTGAGATTAGGGAGTGATCGCTGTTTTGATGTTGGTTATGTTGGGGGCGATCGCTTGTGTGGTGAAAGTATGGATAATTGAGGCGATCGCTTTTTGTTGAGATTAGAGGCGATCGCGTACCTCACTAGCTTAGAATTCCTATGAAATTTAGGATTTTGTAGTTGTGAGATAAGACTTGTGCGCTTCTGCATAGATTTTTAATGCGGCTGACATTTGCTGAGCAGCATTTTCGCCCTGTGATTGAAACCATGCAAAAGTTTCAGAATCAATTTGAACCGATGTTGTAATTTGTTTAGGACTGCTCAATTGCGCTTTAGCCCAAAAACCTGCTGATAGTGGTGGAATATCAGATGTATCTATATCCTCATCATTCATTGCATCAATTCTCTCCCAATCAGTCTTCGAGGTATTGTTCATAGTATCTGCGTTCAGAAGATAGTGCCTTTCGTAATGAAATAATCCTAACTGTTTGTTCATCAGGTTCTGTATAGACAATGACTACAACTCGACCTTGGAGTAAACCAATACCGATGTAGCGATCTTCTCCGTAGTTCTCTCTTTCGTCAAGTTCAACAACCATAGGCAGATTGAAGACTAGATAAGCATCTGCGAAGTCAAATCCATGTTTATCAAGGTTAATCTGATTTTTGCGTTCATCCCACTCAATTTCATCTTAAAGTTTACTAGTTGTGTCCAGTCTGGGATTTTCTTAATCCTAGCTTGTATTTAATGTTTGATAGTAAGATGCTTGCTGTTTTGATGCTGTTGGTTTGTTGGGGGCGATCGCTTGTGTGGTGAAAGTATGGATGTTTGAGGCGATCGCTTTGTAGTTGAGATTAGGGAGTGATCGCTATTTTGATGTTGTTTATGTTGAAGGAGATCTCATTATCTATTCAAAAGAATAAGCGATCGCTTATTCTTTTGAACTCATGGAAGTAGACCACCACCACTACCAATGCCTAGACGCTCCGCAACACCAGAGGTAAGTGGAAGCAAAGTAATCACCATCCAAAATAGCGCCACTACACCCAAGGCTTCGCGATCGCCATCGAGTTCTGAGAGTTCATTCAGCATTGGACGTTCCAGATCTCGCAATAGAATCAAGACAATGCCACCCCAATAGAGCGCAAGTGGATTAATCACTGTGGCAATCACTAAGAAAATCAACGTCAATACTGTCGTCCAGCTTGCCGTGCGTCGTCCGTAAATTGATTGCACGATCCGACCACCATCTAACTGACCTGCGGGCATCAAGTTCAAGGCGGTGATAGCCGAGCCGAGCCAGCCGAGAACTACTAAGGGATGAATCGAAATAAAGCTAGTATGTAATGCATCACCGAAGAAGAGCTTTGCTAAGGTTCCTGCAAGTACCGATGCTTGGAAAATTTGACTGGGAATATCGATACTGCCCATACCGATCGCAGATAGGCGTAAACCAATTAGAAGCATGATCAAAGATAGTAATCCACTTGCCAAGGCTGGGGCGATCGCAATATCAAACAGAGAAAGCCGATGGGGTAATGGCGAAGAAATTCGACTGAATGCGCCAAAGGAACCTAATTGTGATGAAGGCAAGAGAAACGGTAAACTCATATTTACTTTGTATTTCTTTGCCATCAGACGCATAGCCAACTCACGCACAGCTAAAATCGCCCCAAGACCAATAGCAAAGGGTAATCCCACTAAATATTGTTGAGGTTCTTGGACTACAGGAATACCCGCAACTAACGCGCCCAAATTCAAGGCTGTGTAGCCATTCGCGACAATCAACACCGCAATTAATACTCTTTGAGGAATTGTATTGTTATCGACGTTACTAACGCGGCTAGGCAGCACAATCACTACTGGTTTACGATCTTGACCTTCCACCAAAAATAGATTGTATTTATCGCTAAGGCGATCTCTGAGGGATTTAGTCAGGCGATCGTGAACGACATCAGGCTCACCACGCAAATTACCTTTAAAAATCGCCCCTTCTTGATAGGGAATCGTTTCGGTGACGTAATAGGTTTCAATCCCAAAGATTCCTTGTATCAGCTTCATATCTTCCGCAGGAAGAGCCTTAAACATTTTTAGCTGCGTCTTACCCTGTGACATAGCCACAGCTATCGGACTGTTAACGGGTGGCTTATTGGTTGAATTATCGGGAGAATTAGGGCGATCGCTAGCAGTCGCATCAAGATCTTGTTTGAGTTTTTGCTCGATCGTCGATCTTTCCTCTGCGGCAGCTTTGCGTAATTGATTACTAATCGCCACATAAGCGATCGTAGAGCTAAGTAATAAAAATAATAGCGTTGTGAAATTTATAAAAACACCCGACACAAACAAGCCGAAGTAAACTAGCCAAGGTGACATGAGCGCCACAAATTGCAGCCAAGACAGTAACCCAAGCTTGCCAAACTTGCGGGAACGAAAATATCCCCAACCCAGCAAAGCGAGGGTGAGTATAAATACGGCGATCGGCAGAAGTGGAGTTGATATCATAAAAATAAATTACAGGAAATACTAGGAATTCTTGACGACAAGCCACAATCCCCTACAATTCCTGAGTAGTTAGGCGGTGTTCTATGTATCCACTTTAGCGATAAACCGTAATCTCATGCTTAGAAAGTTTTGAAAATATAGCAATGTAAGTTTTGCTTAAGCCATAAAACCCAAAAGAGTAATGGTGGCGCTTCGCGCCACCATTACTCTTTTGGGTTTTGATTTTTCCTAACTAACTCAATCATTGCTATAACTTGCTACGCAAGCTATAAGTACCTCATCGGAACCAAACCCCAAACTCAAGAACTATGCCACCCGTGCAATGGGCGACATAGTTTTTGGAGATTGTTTTTACAAACTTTCTGATTTTTCTAGCAGCACGAAGTACTGTAATATGTAATTATATTCAATCAACGGTAAACACATAGATTAACTGTGGATTTGGACAAACTTTTATAAAAGGGTTTGTAAAGGCGATCGCGTCGGTCATATCAAGACAATTTGAGGTAAGTGCAACGTGGGCATTGTTGTAGAAAATGTAGTTAAGCAATTTGGTGATTTTTTAGCCCTAGATAATATCAATCTTGAGGTCAAAACTGGCTCATTGGTGGCATTATTAGGTCCGTCGGGTTCTGGTAAGTCCACCCTATTAAGATTGATTGCAGGCTTAGAAACCCCCGATCGCGGCAAAATTTTTCTGACTGGTAAAGATGCCACAGATCAAGATGTACGCGATCGCAATATTGGTTTTGTGTTTCAGCACTACGCCCTCTTCAAGCACATGACCATTCGCAAAAATATTGCTTTCGGTCTAGAGATCCGCAAAGAACCCAAAGCAAAAATAGCCGATCGCGTCGAAGAATTACTAGAACTAATCCAACTTAAAGGTTTAGGCAATCGCTACCCATCACAACTATCTGGCGGACAACGCCAACGAGTTGCCCTCGCCCGCGCCCTCGCTGTCCAACCCAGTGTATTACTCCTTGATGAACCTTTTGGAGCGCTAGACGCAAAAGTCCGTAAAGAACTGCGGGCATGGCTGCGCCGCCTCCATGATGAAGTACATGTCACCAGTGTATTTGTCACCCACGACCAAGAAGAAGCGATGGAAGTGTCTGATGTGATCGTGGTGATGAACAAAGGAAAGATCGAGCAAATTGGCACACCAGCAGAAGTTTACGATAATCCAGCGACTCCCTTTGTGATGAGCTTTATTGGCCCCGTAAATGTACTTCCCGCTAATCGCGATCGCTTAAGTGAATTCCATAAGATCCACAAACACAATGCAGGCGATGATGTTTACATCCGTCCCCGCGATATTCTGGTTGAGATAGAACCAACCAGTACTTCTATATCCGCAAGAATCACCCGCCTGATTCATCTTGGTTGGGAAGTTCAAGCCGATTTGGTACTGGAAGATGGACAGATTTTGACGGCTCACCTCACTCGCGAACGTTTTGACGAGTTGAAATTACAACCACAGCAATATGTCCATATCGAGCCAAAGGATGCCAAGTCTTTCCCTCTAGATTATTCAATCTAACGATCTCCACCAATTAGCGATCGCCGAAATCTTGCTTTTACTGGCCAGATTAAGATTTTGGGTATCTCTTTGGCTTTGAAACCTTCGGAGTTTGAGACTGTTTTACGGAATTTTTTTGCAGCTTTTGGACTTGTTTTAGGGTTAGTCCTGTAAATTGGGCGACTAAGTCTAGGGAAATGTTGGAGAGCAACATATTTAGAGCGATCTGGTTTCTTTCTTTAGTTTTGCCTTTGGCTTCGCCTTCAGCTATTCCTTCAGCTATTCCTTCAGCCTTGCCTTCTCGCAGTATTTCTTGATAAATTACTGATTCTTTCATGATTTCACTCCTTAGTAATCTTTGGATGATTTCTTTATTCAGGGCTATTCCTGATATTATAGCGGTCGATGCGGCAACGTTACTTTGTAGCTGTTTATCTTCAATATTTTCGATTTGCCTTACAATTTGTCTTAGGGTTTCTTCGGAGTTTTCGGTTTTGGTTAGGGTCGCGAAGGGGAAGAGTCCTTGGTATTGCTGAAATATTTCTGTTGGTTGTTCCCAGAGTCTGATGACGTTGAATTCATGGTTGAGTGTGCCAATACTAAATTTGGTTTCATAGACTAAAGGTGATTGGCTGGGGGTGAGATAGATGACGACTTGATGGATTTGTTTATCGAGAAATTTACGATATAGCCGCAATCGATAATCTGCCATGCGGAAGGGGATGTTTTTATTTGGCTCGGTCTGAAATTCAATGTGTAGGATGATTTCTGATGATTCGAGAAATATCACTGAGTCAGCGCGAATTGGCTCGACTGACAGCTCAGAAGGTTCGAGTTTGGTTAGGGTAATGGCTTCGCCTAGCAACCAACTAGCGAAGTCTGCGGAAAAACTCTCTGCTAAAAATTTACAGATGTTATCGATCATTGCGGAATTTTATCATCTCAAGAGCATTTGAGAATGACTCAATCCATAGTTCAAATGTGCGATCGCTAGTTCAAGAGAAGCGATCGCACATTTGCATGGAGATCTCTGGAATAATGGGATTAGATTTCAAGTAGATTTATTTGGTGCGTTTCATTTCATGAACGCATCCTAATCGACTATAGCAAAACCTTGCTTTTTGTTATTCTTCTTGCTAGTCTTAAAAAGACTGATCGGTCTTTAATGTAAATGTCAAAAGCCCAAGAAACTAAAACACGTATTATCGAGCAAGCGGCAACTCTGTTTAATCAGCAAGGATATGCAGGGACTTCCGTTTCAGATTTGATGCGGGCCACAGGATTACAGAAAGGAGGCATCTACAACCACTTCCATAGCAAAGATGAGTTAGCTTTAGAAGCATTCGACTTTGCCGTTAATTGTGTGCAACAGAAATTTATGGGTGCTTTGAAAGGAAAACGTCAGGCAGTAGATCGACTGCTTGCCATCCTTAGCGTTTACGAAAACATCCTCGATAATCCACCAATACAAGGCGGTTGTCCAATTCTGAATACAGCCGTGGAGAGCGATGATTTTCATCCAGCTTTACGGGCGCGATCGCAACTAGCAATGGATGCTTGGCGTGATTTGATTCGGCGCATTGTTGACAAAGGCATAGTGCGTGGTGAATTTCACTCGACGGTTGATGCAGATACTGTTGCCACAATTTTGATTGCTACTATTGAGGGGGCGGTCATGCTCAGCAAACTATATGGCGATGCTTCCCATATGGAACGCGGATTAAAGCATCTCAAACTTTACATTCAACAGCAGCTATAGCGATTTGTGAGAGTGCGCCCCGAAGGAGCGCACTCTCACAGATTACTTTAGACTTCTATCAAAACAGTGATATAGTTTTCTTGAATAAAAAAGACTGATCGGTCTTTTTTATTCAAGCTCATTTAGTACAAAACACCCATGCTGAAACTTTACTATGCTCGTCCTTCGGCCTATGCTCGCCCCGTATGGTTAGCACTATTAGAAAAACAACTTCCTTTTGAGTTGATTCCAGTGGATTTAAGTGGCAAACAATTCGAGCCTGAGTTCCTTTCTCTGAATCCTTTTAGCCATGTCCCAGTTTTAGTAGATGGTGATTTTCGGGTGATTGAATCCTTAGCGATTTTGGATTATCTGGAAGCCAAGTATCCCACTCCATCACTACTTCCTACCGATGCGATCGCTCTGGCAAAGACTCGGATGGCACAACTGGTTGCGCTCAATGAGTTACTACCTGCGGTCATTAAGCTGATCATTAATGAAGACCAAACCGAAAAATCAGCAGACTTTGAGTTTGCTCGGCTACGCGCAAGCAATACATTAGGTTTTTTAGAGAACTTATTGGGTGATTCTCTCTACTTTGCTGGCGAACAACTCACAATGGCAGAAATTGTGGCTGGAACATTTGTTTATAGAATGCCTTCCTTAGGAGTTCCGTTAACCGATTATCCAAAATTGCAAGTTTGGTCTGAGCGATTATTGTTGCGTCCCGCTTGGCAGCAGATTGAGCTAAGTTTAGAGGAGTGGAGTAGTTTTAAACGACATATGAAAGTAATTCCAAAGATTTGGGAGCGTCGCCGTCGCCAACGAATTAGTTCTTTATCTGAGCAAAGACTACAAGCAATTTAATCGTTCACCGCAATAGTAAATAATATATAAAATCCCTAAATCTGTACCACCCACGTAGCGGGCGGTACAGATTTAGGGGCTGTTTTTTTAATTATGCCGAGGTACTTATGAAATACGTTTTAATCATTCATGAAGTTGAGGCTTATCCAGCATGGAAAGCCATTTTTGACCAAGCCGCAGACATCAGAAAAACCGCTGGAGAAATCAGCTATCAGTTACTGCGATACGACAATGACACAAATAACATCGTCCATTTCTCAGAGTGGGCTTCGCTCGACAATGCTCGACGCTTCTTTGAGTCCAGAGAATTGGTAGAAATCAGAAAGAAAGCTGGCGTAAAAGCACCAAACTTTATTTACCTGCATGAGATAGAACATGGCGTGCTATAGCTTACAGCGCTTTGCGCTGTAATTTTATGGGCGATCGCTACACGTCACAAAAATTTTGGTATAGACTAGTGACTAGATGTTATCAATGAGCAAAAACTATGATTTTCAAAACTATTTCGCTAGTCGCGGCTAGCCTCGTCTCAGCAACAATATTTGCATCGGCTGGTGCGATCGCCCAAATTACGCCAGCGCCAACCCTATCCGAACAAACCTTACGTGAAGCTCAGCAACAAGAAAGAAGCTCACTTAGTGTCGGTGGCAGTAACCTCAACTTATTGCAACTAATTAATAATATCAACCTAGCTGGCGGCAAATCTCCAGAGCAGTTTCGCGCTAGTCAAGCTGAATCCTTTGACGAGGCTGTGACTAATTTTAGAACGCAACAACGCCGCGATGTGAAGATTGAGATCCCCGCAGCAAATACTCCAGCCAATTAATAATCCAAAAAAATAATGGCTACGCCATTATTTTTTTGGATTATTAATTGGGTTTGATTCTTAACTCACAAAAGTGTCGGCACACTTTTGTTCGGACAAAAAAAGAGCTAGCAATTTGTGCTAGCTCTTTTTTTATTTCAAAGTCAAGAACTTTTCGAGAGCCTTGACCAATGAGGGCGGCCAACGGCGAATATTTTTTACCCAATTGATATCTCGATAACGCGGATCGAGATTTTCGACAGATACCCAATTGCTCTCGGCTTCACCTTGTTTTTTATTATCCCAAAGCGCCGCAGTCAGGGCAGCACGCACATCCGTAAAATTCGGATATTTGCGTAATATATTTTTCATCGCCTTAATTGCTTCATCGCTTTTACCGATCTCGTACAGAGCGATCGCATTATTACCAAAGGAAGTACTAAAGCGCGAATTAACATTCATCGCAACTTGATAATCCGAGATCGCCTCTTCCCATTTGCCTAAGCCAGCTTTGGCATTACCGCGATTGTTATAGGCTGCTGCATCCTTAGGATCAATTGCTAACACGCGATCGTAGTCAGCGATCGCCTCTTCCCATTTGCCCAAGCTTTCCAAAGCCGCACCACGATTGAGATAAGGATCGGGGAAATTAGGAGCAAGTTCTACGGATTTGTTATAGTCAGCAAGCGCTTCTTGAGGATGGTTTTGGCTCATTTTTGAGTTACCGCGATTGCTCCAACCTGCGGCATTGTCAGGATAGAGCTTGATTAAATCTGTCCAATAGCCCTCTGCGGCTGTGAATTCACCTGCATCAGTGGCGGTAAAGGCTTTTTTGACCAAGGCATCCAGTTGATTTGATTCGGCTTCGGTAATGTTGAGTTGAGCTTGCACTGGTGCAGGATTCAAAAGTAAACATAGGGCAAGAAAAAGTGCAAATAGCGATCGCATGAGTATTGAATCCTTAAGATTAAGCTTAACTACAAAATAATAGTCATGAAGCCATAATACTCAAAAATAAAAAGCGGTGCTTCGCACCGCTTTTTATTTTTGAAATTGCAACACCTTTTAATACCAATACACAAAAGTGTGACGACACTTTTGTGTATTGGAAACCAAATCCAGTAAGGGTTTTAAAAACAAAAAATGGCTACGCCATTTTTTGTTTTGGTATAAGCGATTAAGCGATCGCCATTGCTTTAGGTGCTAATGCCGAAATCACCGCATCAGCGTTAGCTGTCCAGCCAATGATCCCGCCTTGAGCGCGCAGCATTTCAATCGTTGATTGTTTAAACTCTGGGAAATAGCTAGCAGTTCCATCCTCGATCAGTAGGCATTCATAGCCGCGATCGTTGGCTTCTCTCATTGTTGTTTGTACGCATACTTCCGTAGTAACGCCAGTAAAGAGAAGATGGGTAATCTCTTCTTTCTTTAAAATCTCTTCTAAGTTGGTTCGACAAAATGCGCCTTTCCCTGGTTTGACAATCACAATTTCATTGTCTAGAGGCGTAAGCTCAGGAATAATATTATTGCCATCTTCACCGACAATTAAGATTCTGCCCATTGTCCCTTGGTCACCAATTTTAGGATTTCCTTGACCGCGATTGAGCTTCGAGGGAGGACAGTCTGATAAATCAGGAGAATGAGCTTCGATGGTGTGAATTACGGGGAAATCTAGCGATCGGAAAGTTTCTAATAGGCTCTTAACTGTTGGCACAATGCTTTGTAGCTGTGTGACATCATTACCTAGTGCATCACCAAAACCACCATATTCTAGAAAATCACGTTGCATATCGATAATGACTAGAGCTATTTTGCTCTCAGTAGGCAATTCATAATCGTAAGGTTGAGCCGCGATCGCAGGCATAAGTTTCTCCTCAATAATTTGAGTATAGGGTTTTGGAGTTTTCATTTTGCTTAAAGCAAAATGAAAACGGCTTATTCGTTAATAATTACAGGCTTTTCCCAGACAATGAGAACTACGCATCCCTCTTCACTAGAGACTTGATGACTAGTATCAGGAGGATTAATGACTACGGAACCTTTGGTATATTTGCCATTTGCATCGGCTTGTGAACCCGATAATACAAATATATGTTCGTACCCTGAATGAGAATGATGGGGAACCTTTGCTCCTGCTTCATAGCGCAGCAGAGCTGCACTTGCTCCCATATCATTCTTGTATAAAGGATAGATTTCAACCCCTTGGCGAAATGCCTCCCATGGTAGATCGTCATAGCTAGAACGAGTGAGCAATTCAGGAAAGACCTGAACCTGTTGATTGATAATCATGTTTTTTTAATATAAAGGTTTTACATTTGCTGTAGGCAAATGCAAAACCTCAAAGTCCTATTTAATGTCCTGCCATTTTCTGTCCGATCTCAGCGAGATTAGCTTCAGCACTGGTGCTTTCGTAGACGAATTTACCATCGCTAATCACCAGAATGCGATCGCTTAGAGTCAAAATCTCATCAAGATCTTCGCTGACCAAGAGTACAGCCACGCCACGATTTCGAGCTTCCACAATTTGATTGTGAATATACTCAACCGCCGCGAAGTCTAGACCAAAGACAGGATTTGCCACAATTAATAATTTGATTTTCTCTGCGGAAAGCTCTCTCGCAAGAACTGTACGCTGGACATTACCGCCTGAGAGATTACCGACGGGGGTTTCAGGCGATGGCGTTTTGATCGAGAAGACCTTAATCAAATTCTTGGCAGTTTCGCGAATTGCTTTGAATAGCAGTAAAATCCCACCTTTAGCTTGTGGAGTGCGATCAAAGGTTCTTAAAGCCAAATTCTCAGCGACGCTCATATACGGTACACAGGCATTCCGCAGAGGTTCTTCGGGCAGTGAAAACACTTGATGGCTATACATTTCCTTGCGCGTTGCATAGTAGCGATCGCCATTGACAAAAACTTCGCCAGAGGTGGGGATGCGCTGACCAGATAAAACTTCCACTAGTTCTTTCTGACCATTACCTGACACGCCAGCGATACCAACGATTTCACCTCCTTTGATTTTCAAATCAACACCAGCAACTGCTTCTAAACCATTGTCGCGATCGGCATGAATATTCCGCACTTCGAGAACTAGATTATCCGTCGCAACTTCTGTTTTTATAACTTGACGTGCTTCTTTGGCTTCACCGAGCATCATTGCTGCCATATCCGAGACTGACAGATCTTTAGTAGAACCTGTCCCTGCAAATTTGCCTTTACGCAGCACTGTGACATCATCGGCAAAGGCAGTAATTTCACGGAACTTGTGACTGATCATCAGCACACTCAAGCGTCCTGCGGTAACTTCTTCTCGCAATAGTCCTAACACCTCATCGGCTTCTTGAGGAGTCAAAACTGATGTTGGTTCATCAAGAATGAGAATGCGACTTTTGAGATAAAGTTGTTTGAGGATTTCTAACTTCTGCTTTTGTCCAGCCGCCAATTGCGAGATTGGAGTATTGAGATCAATTTTAAAAGGAGCCGAAGCCATAAATGCTTCTAGCTTTTCTAATTCATCCTTCCAATTAATGATCGTTGGTGTGTCAGGACGCACCAACAAAAGATTCTCGGCAACAGTCATCGCAGGCACAACCGTGAAATGTTGATAAACCATGCCAATGCCATAGTTATAGGCATCACGCGGACTATTGATTTCGCGGGAATGCTTATTAATCAAAATATCGCCGTGACTAGCAGCATGGAAACCCATAATGCATTTAACCAACGTGCTTTTACCTGCACCATTTTCACCTAGCAGCGCATGAAAAGTACCAGGGGCAAGTTTGAGCGAGACATTATCAACGGCGACGAACGAGCCGAATTTCTTGGAGATATTTACTAGCTCCAACTCAGGAGGTAGATGAGATCGCAGGGTATCAGCGGAAACACTAGATGGAATAGTCAAGGATGGTATCGACTCTTTCATAGATTCTTCTTCGACCAGATTAGCAGCAAGATTGCTTTCAAGATCGTCAGGCATCGGTTTTTCCATAGCGACAGTACACTTAGCACATTTTTACAATTTAACTAGAAACTTTGCTTAATTGCTGTAGTCAATGTTTCAGAATCACTGACTGCACCAAACACGCCACCTTGCATTTCGATCATTTTCAGCGCCGCAAGATGATTGCCATAATCAGTTGCACCTGTGCAATCAGATAGCATCAAACATTCATAGCCGCGATCGTTGGCATCGCGCATGGTCGTATGTACGCAGACATCGGTGGTAATGCCCGACAAGATAATATTTTGAATGCCGTTACGTTTCAAAAGCAGGTCTAGATCGGTGGCATAGAATGAGCCTTTTCCAGGTTTGTCGATAATCGGTTCACCTGCGATCGGGTAAAGCTCTGGAATGATATCCCAACCTTTTTCTCCACGGACTAAGATTTTGCCGCAGGGACCATCATCCCCGATACCTGCACCAATTCTTTGCGATCGCCAGCGCTTGTTTTCGGGTAAATCTGATAAGTCGGGGCGATGTCCTTCGCGGGTGTGAATAATCAGAAAGCCTTTTTCGCGAAAAAGGGTCAAAACTTTTTTAATTGGCTCAATCGGGGCACGGGTAAGTGACAGGTCATAGCCCATTTTGTCCACATAGCCACCAACTCCGCAGAAGTCTGTCTGCATATCGATGATGATCAGGGCAGTATTGTCTGGTCTGAGGTCGCCATTGTAGGGGTAAGGATAGGGCGTAGAGTTGATATACATAAGCGATTTTTTTAAGATTAATACAAATTGCGTTGTAGATTTGTATTAATTGTTGAGGATTTGATTAGCCCAGACTGTTACTCAGAAACTTATAGCGATCGCAACTTTAATCTGCTAAACCAAAATGAACACTTTTTATCCTGAAAATCGGGAACAATGGCGAGAATGGTTGGCTAGGAATCATTCTACAGAAAGCTCTATTTGGCTAATCTATTACAAGAAAAACAGTGGCAAACCTTCCATAAATTACAGTGATGCTGTAGACGAAGCGCTCTGTTTTGGCTGGATAGACAGCAAGGCAAAGTCTATTGACACAGAAAAATACATGCAATTTTTTAGCGTAAGAAAGCCAAATAGTGTGTGGTCTAAGGTGAACAAAGAGAAAGTCGCTAGTCTAATTGAGCAGAACCTGATGACACAAGCTGGACTTAATGCGATCGCGATCGCTAAAAGTAATGGCTCTTGGAACATTCTTGATGAAGTTGAAGCTTTAATTATTCCCGATGACTTGATGACAGCATTATCTTCAATTCCAGTTGCAAAAGAGTATTTTCTAAATTTAAGTCGAACAGACAAAAGAAATCTTTTGCAATGGATAACTTTAGCAAAAAGGGAAGAGACAAGACAAAAAAGAATCAGAGAAATTGTGATTTCCGCAGAAAATCAAAGAAAGCCAAAGCAGTTTTGAGAGATGAACTCAGTAAGAGAAGAAATCATCTGCGAAAACTGTGTAGTCATAGCTACGATCGTGCCTAGCCCAAAAAAGCACCAACCTCTCGTAGACAGAGATTAAGATCCCCGACTTTTAAGGAAGGGCAGCGCTTCGCGCCGCCCTTCCTTACCTATTTAGTGCTACCTAGAAACTCAACCTTCCCCGTCGCCAATCGATAATAAGCAGGAACAACCTTCAAATTTCCATTCTTTACTTCATGGGACAAAATGGGGACCGTAGATTCAATCTCCTTTACCATCAAATTGACATGCGCCTTCACCGTATCGCTCACCACACAATCACCATTAGCTTCCTGACCAGCCTGCACCGCAGGCTCAATATACTTAATCAACGAATTGAGCTTACCCTCAGAAAATGCATGTCCGATCGCAGCCATCACTGCACCGCATCGCTCATGTCCAAGGACGACAACCAGCCTCGTCCCCAAATGCTCAACCGCAAACTCAATACTAGCAATCACCGCATCGTCAGCCACATTTCCCGCAACTCTAAGCACAAACAAATCCCCAACCCCTTGATCGAAAATTAGTTCAGGCACAACCCGCGAATCGGCACAACCTAAGACGATCGCAAAAGGATGCTGGGCAATTGACAGATCGACTCGACGTTGCGCACCTTCATGGGGATGTTCTACATGATCGAGTGCATAGCGATCGTTTCCTTCTTTTAGCTCCCGCAGGGCAGCTTCAGCATCTAGATTCTCGACTGTATAATAGGTTTGATTTGCCGTGAGCATGGGCGATCATTAAATTGGTAATGCTCAAAGTTAACTAGCTATCCATTCTGAAATAGTAGTGAATTTAACATAAGCTCGATAGAAGCTATTGAATGTATTGTTCTCATAACTAAACTGCGCGATCGCAATTTAACAACAAACCAAACCCAATGATTGTAAAAGCCATGCGAAGCATGGCTTTTACAATCATTGGGTTACTGACGTACAATGCGATTCTCTGTTTTTACCTGCAAAGGCGACCTAGTACTGATATATTCTGCGATCGTATCCGATAGTAAATAACCAGTTTCTAAAAGATTATTCCCCTCTGCAAAACTGCGATATCCATCGCCACCAGAAGCGAGAAAATTAGTTGTCGCCACCCGATAAACTGCTTCTGGATTCAATAATTGGAGGTTGCCAGATTCAGAAACAATCTCAACCCTAATAACGCGCTTCCCTGCTGGCAATTTTGCATCCCACACAAAATGTATTCCTGCCACTTGCGGAAATCTTCCTTCCCCTTGTTCCGCAAGACTCACACCATGCTCTAGAGCCTCTAGCAACTGCTTGCCAGTCAACTCTACCCTTGTAATCGTATTACCAAAAGGAAGTGCTTCTAGTACATTTCCCATCATGATATTGCCTAAAGGGAATCCATTACGAATACCACCAGAATTAACCAGAGCCACTTGCACGCGATCGCCTTTTGTTTTTGCCAACATCGCATCAGCAATCAAGTTACCTAAACTGGTTTCGCTAGTCCGCAGCTTAACGCGATCGCCATCGAGGGCAACTAGTGACTTACCAATGATTTTCTGACGTAAAGATTCAATCGGTGCAGCATAGGCTTTGAGTTTATCCGCAAATTCTGGATCGGGTTTGACGCTTGCATCAAGAGCATGGGGTTTACCTGCCCAAGCAATCAACTTACCTGTGCGATCGAAACTCACTGACAAATCACCCAAATATTTACCCCATTCCCAATCCGTTACTACTAGCACAGGTTCCTTTGTGCCATTCTTCTCAACCAATGGATAGGGATGATTAGAATTGGGAATATTGCCAACAGAAGTATGGCTATGACCACCAATAATAATATCAATGTCAGCGACTTTTTGCGCCAGAGCCACATCATACTCAAAGCCAATGTGAGTCAGCGCCACAATCTTATTAATGCCCAGTTGTTTCAGAGCGCGAACCGATGAACGTGCTGCTGCGATCGGATCGGTAAACTTCACCCCATCACCAACGCTAGCTAAAATCGCAGTATCTGGAGTCGTCAATCCGAACACACCGATCTTTTCGCCTTTCACTTCGAGAACATGCCAAGGACGAACTTTGCCATAGAGAGGCGATTCAGGCGCGATGTCTATATTTGCAGAAATAATAGGAAACTTGGCTTTAGCGATGAAGTCGGCAAGTACCTGCTGTCCGCGATCGAATTCATGATTGCCAATCGTGCCAGCATCATAGGCAAGAGCATTATAAAAATCAAGATCCGCCTGTCCCAGATATTGATTGAAATAAAGAGTTCCTTGAAAAATATCCCCTGCATCCAATAACAGCAAAGGCTCTTGATTAGTCTTATTCTCAGCGCGGATTTGATCGATGAGAGTGCGGCGACGGGCTATTCCCCCCAACATGCGATCGCCATATTTGACAGGTTCCAAATGCGCGTGGTGATCGTTGGTATGCAAAATCCTGAGTGAGAAGCGATTTTCCTGTGCAACGACATTTAACAAAGCTGGAGAAACGGCAATGATAAATGTAATCACGAAAGCTACAAATATCTGAAAAGACCGCCTCATTTGAGGTTTCAGCTTTAAGTAATTGGCGATCGCTTTAAAAATATTCTTCGCTTGCACAGTCATCACCCTCAAAGTCACAATTTTTCTATGCTAGTTTAACTCTTGCTTTTAGAAATAGTTCACTTGCTCAACTGATTGTCACATTTGCGATCGCCCCAAAAGAAAGGTGGCATTTTATGCCACCTTTCTTTTGGATTATTTTAACTTGTCGAGAATGCGGCGCATGGCTTCATTCACATTATCGCGGCTATTGAAGGCCGAAATACGGAAGTAACCTTCACCTGCTGCACCAAAACCAGAACCGGGGGTTCCCACCACGTTACAGGTTTGCAAGAGCTTATCAAAGAAATCCCAACTGGTCAGCCCTGCGGGAGTCTTCACCCATACATAGGGAGCATTCTCGCCACCATAGACAGCCAAACCAGCTTCGGTCAACTTCTCACGGATAATCTTGGCATTTTCCATGTAGAAGTCAATCAAAGCTCTAGTTTGCGCTTTTCCTTCTTCCGAATAGACTGCTTCAGCACCACGTTGGACGATGTAGGAAACACCATTAAACTTAGTCGATTGACGACGATTCCAGAGCTTCCATAATTCTACGTTAGAACCGTCTTTCGCCTTGCCAATCAAGTTCTTAGGCACTACAGTTAAGGCGCAACGAGTACCTGTAAATCCTGCATTTTTGGAGAAAGAACGGAACTCGATCGCACATTCCTTAGCGCCTTCAATTTCATAAATTGAGTGAGGAAGGCTAGGATCGGTGATAAATGCTTCGTAGGCAGCATCAAAGAAGATGATTGAACCATTAGCACGCGCATAATCGACCCATGCTTGCAGATGTTCCTTAGTGGCAGTTGCGCCTGTGGGGTTGTTGGGGAAGCAGAGATAAATTAGATCGACTTTTTGGGTAGGAATCTCGGCGGTGAAATTATTTTCCGCAGTTACAGGTAAATAAACTAAGCCTTCGTATTCGCCTTTGTCGTTGATATCGCCCGTGTGACCTGCCATGACGTTGGTATCGACATACACGGGATAGACAGGATCGGTAACGGCAATAATATTGTCATCGCCAAAAATATCGAGAATGTTGCCGCAGTCGCACTTAGAGCCATCGGAAATGAAAATCTCAGAAGCGTCAATATCACAGCCTCTCGCCTGAAAATCATGTGCTGCAATCTTTTCACGCAACCATGCGTAGCCTTGTTCGGGGCCATAGCCCTTAAATGAATTGCGATCGCCCATATCTTCAACCGCTTTGATCATGGCACTGCGACATGCCTCTGGCAAGGGTTCGGTGACATCGCCAATGCCAAGGCGGATCACTTTTGCGTCAGGATTTGCCTCGATAAAGGCGTTTACCCGTCTTGCGATTTCGGGAAACAGGTAGCCTGCCTTGAGTTTGAGATAGTTGTCGTTAACGGTAGCCATGATGGATGAGTTAATCTTTTTTGATTTTTGTATAGTTTTATATTATGCCTTTATCAAGTTACTTAAGTCACCAAAAGCTCTAATAGACTTCATCATGACTGCCAATATCTACTAGCAAAATCACTATTTCCAGCAGTTTCTCCTCTTCAGAAAAGCTAAAAATAATTCTGCAATCATAGGCAACAGAACAAGACCATAAACCCGCAAGGTTTCCTCCTAGTTTGTGAGACTTGAGCGAGGGTGTAAATGGATCATCAGCCAATAGCTTTAAAGCTTTAACAATTTGAGCTTGTAATTGTGGATTTTTCTTAATAATTTTCTTGAAAGAGCGCTTAAATCCACTACTCCAGACGATTTCCATCATCGTCTCCTAGTAAGTCTGCTATTAAGTCATCAACAGAGCCTCTTTTTGCTGTGCCATTTTTAAAAGCTTGTTGTACTTCTTGGGCGTTAGCCAAAATTTCAGCCCGTCGATTCTCAATCCGTCGCTTACGGATTAATTCAAATAAATATTCCTGATCTTCTATTGATAAACTCTCAATAGAATCAATTATCTCTTGAAAAACTAGCATATTGACTCCTTAATTAATATAGAACCTTTACAGAACTCCTTGCGCTTTCATCCTGATATAAAAAGGCGATCGCACAGATTGGCTAGTACTTCCTTGGACTTGCTCCCATTCTTCTTTGATTTCTTGGTCAATTTCTTTTTGATGGTCGAAGTAATACCCCATTGCTGCATGAGTTTCGGCGGGTGTCAGGTAAAGGTGCTGACGACATATTTCTTCGACTGACCAGCCATAGGCGAGATAGTCCATGACGATTTGCGCTACTCGAATGCGCGGTAAGCGTTGCAGTCTGGCGGGTTGGTTGCCGCTTTTCTCGATGTGTGGATAACTTAGGGCTAACATAATATTTTATTTTGATGCATGAGCGATTTGTTGCACTGTCGTAATAACAGCATTAAATTCGGTCATGGGCTTAGATTTAGTCCAATAACTTACAACAAGTATACTTTTACTTTCTGTTTGCATATTTTTAAACTAGATTACAATTTATACAAAGTAACCTTTAAATTCTTTGTTATGACATCACAAGAACTACAAAAACAAGCTTTGCAATTGCCGATTAGCGATCGCTGGCATTTGGTGCAAACTCTCCTAGAGTCACTAAAACGAGAGTCTCAACCAAGCGTAAAACGTGGTAATTTATCGAGCCTTAAAGGTATAGCCAAAAGTTCGGCTGGAATGAATGAACTTGAGGCTAAGGAGGATTATGTTAACTATCTAGCAAAGAAAGCAGAAATTTAGAGCGTGATTAGTTTTGCCTATGAAGTAACAGAACTTACGCCGAGCTTTTGCTATAACCAAGTAATTAGTGCAATAAAAATCAATATGTTAAGCGAATAGAGACATGACGAGAGAAATATATTCTGATAAAGCAAAAGCACTGCAAGATTTAGGAAACCAGCGAACTCAGCCTCCATGGTTAGAGCAATCTCACTCTCTACCATTTAATTTATTATCCGATGATGAATTTGAAATACTCTGCTATTTACTTTTGCTCAGAGAAAATCCTAAAGATCAAATTTTTTATTATGGCAAGACTGGAGATGCAGGTCGAGATATTGTTTGGGTCAGACCAGACAACTCAATAGAACTGATTCAATGTAAGAGATTCCAAAAGAACGTAGGAATTAATGAAGTTAAAAGTGAAATAGCAAAAATATATGTTAATTGTCATAGAAATATAATTCCAGAAAAACCACACTTGATCAATTTTTATGTTTCGTCGGGTTTTACTTCAGATGCATTAGATATAATTCGGTATCCTGATAAATGGACAAAATTATCTAAATTAGCTTTTGAGAAGCACTTAAAGACAAAGCCAGACAAGCCATTATTAGATTTTTCCTCAGAATGGAAGCCTAGCTTTTCTCATCAAATGGGTCTTGACATTACTGAAAGGTTGAAAAAATATACTGATTTAATGGATGAATTCTTTTGTGTTAGAAAAGTAACCGATAACACCGAGATTCAGAAAGTTAGTCAGAATATTGACACACATCTAAGTAAGCAAGATTCTAATATCCAATACATGACTCAACTATTAGAGGAAATGAAGAGTGGGAATATCCCTGCTACTTTCCAAAGCGATGATCCATTTTTTCCCATTAAAGAGTTAATTAGAAAAGCGGAAGAAAATGCACCTGGAGTCTGCTTTAAATTTCTTGAAATTGATTCCTCAGGTGCAGTTCGTTTTTTGGTTTTCGCAAAGCCAGGACATAGAGAAAAACCTTTATGCAACTTGATTTTCCCAGATACAGAGCTAGGGGGTCAAGGCGCAGAAAAGTTCAGATCGTTTATTGAGCAAGGATACGATATAACCCTCAGGAAAGGAGAATTTATACTAGAGTATTTATTCCCATTACCACCTCAGTTTCTATATCATCATGAATCTGAAAGAAGAGTCATTAACCTAAGACATAATTCATCATCCCATAAAATGCCTGTTCGACTAGAAGTATTGGGTGACAATGAGGAAATTGTAGAGAGATTAGAATTATCCTATCTTCAATTTACAAGAGCGGGAATAGAAGAGTTGGAAGTAGTAATTGAAGGTGAACATTTTGTTGGAAAGGCTATCGGGATTATATCTAGGAAACATAACTTCCAGTCATATTTCACATTTCATGGAGGTAGTGATGACCTCAAATCTGTTAAGGCATCTTTCGCAAAAGCAACTATTGCTCTAATTTTGAATATATTTCACAATAAGAAGGTCAGAGTTGTACTTCTTGAAGATCCTGATATTTCAGTGGATTTGGGTGGTGCAGGAATCAATAATCAACCTAATATCCCTGAAGACTTCCTTAAAGCTTCATATCGTTTTTTAGAGAACTTAATAAAAATCAATCGAAAATTTGGAATTGATTTACGTCACCCTGGAAGCCTTAAAGCAGAAGATATCCATCAAGCTGAAATGCTTGTTGCCGTCATAGAAGGCTTAACAATTTCCTACGGATATGGAAAATATAGCTATCTTGTTAACCGTCAAGACTTAATACAATTAATAGATTTTCTAAAGCAAATGGAAAGTAGAGGAATATCAGATTTTCCGACATTAACCGATGAAAATGAATTGAACCTAGAAATATTAGGATATCAAGCACCAAAAGTTGAATGTACAACTGAATATAGTGGAGTACACTTTATTAAAAATATTGTAGAGTTAGAGCAACTGTGTAGTAGCTTATCCAACGAAGAGCCTATAGAGATTGAGTTTGAATATGAGAGTGCTATCCGAAAATTTGGTAGCTGGTGAGATTGTGATCGATCAAGAAAATCATACTTTTAGCTCACGCTGCGATCGCAATTTTTGGAGCTTTTCCCAAGCAGCCTCATTACCAGTTTTTACCTTTGCAGCAGTACTAATTAGGCGATCGCGATTTTGATTAGCATAATATGCTTGAAGTTCTTCAGTCTCTCTAACCACTTGAGCATACTCAGTTTCCACCACATCCCGATTTATCTCAATGTAGGATAGAGCCGCATTAATTTGCTCATCCGTAAGTTCAAACAAACTTTGGATAAACTTAGCAGGATATTGAGCTTTCACATAGTCCATCACATCATAAAGAGTAATGCGAGTACCAGATATTGTTAACCCTCTCTCAGTGCGGATAATTGCTACTTTTACATTAGGTTGTGAAATCATATCCCTAGCCTCCTATAGCCTAGCTCCATACTACATTTATTCTCAAAGCGATCGCAAGTCTAAACTAAACTCAGGCAATACATCCTCACCAGATAACACATCAGGATTATTGAGAACTTCCACTGCTTGATTTTGGCGATAAATCTCGACAATATTTTTCCTGCGATCTAGCAACCAACCTAGCCTTGCGCCATTCTCGATATATTCTTGCATTTTCGCTTGAGTCTCCTTGCGCGTATCCGTTGGCGACATCAACTCCAAAACAAAATCAGGCGTAATCGGTGGAAACTTTTCTCTTTGAGAATCGGTTAATGCATTCCATCGCTCCAGACTAATCCACGATACATCAGGCGATCGGTTAGCATTATTCAGCAACTTAAAACAAGTCGATGAATCAAACACCTTGCCATGCTTAAAGCGATTATTCCAAATCCAAAACTGAGCAATCAAACCTGCATTATAAATTCCCGTTTCTCCACCCGTCGGAGCCAAAATAATTACCTCTCCTCTAGAATTACGCTCAAACTTGACATCAGGATTAGCTAGACAGAGATCGTAAAACTGCTCGTCAGCTAATTTCGAGATTGGCGCAAGATTTAAAGTTACCGTATTCATGTGTTTAGTTTGAAGATACAGTATTAAAATCTTAGCACTTGCAACTGTTTTTCATACCCCATTAGCTTATCTATGCAATATCCAGACCCTAAGAATCCTCATCCAATGGCAGGATTTCCCCAAGTTTGCTTTATTCAAAACACAGTCTCTAACCCGAATATCATCATCGGCGACTACACCTATTACGACGATCCCGAAGACTCCGAAAACTTTGAACGTAACGTCCTGTATCACTTTGACTTCATCGGGGACAAACTAATTATCGGTAAATTTTGCGCGATCGCTCGTGGCGTAAAATTCATCATGAACGGCGCAAACCACAGTATGTCGGGTATCTCTACCTATCCATTTCAAATCTTTTGGAATGAATGGAAACCACAAAATCTAGAATTTCCCTACAAAGGCGATACCGTAATAGGGAATGATGTCTGGATTGGCTACGAAGCGGTGATTATGGCGGGAGTGAAGATTGGTGATGGCGCGATTATTGCCTCCAAATCTGTCGTTACTAAAGACGTGCCACCCTATGCGATCGTCGGTGGTAATCCCGCGACAGTCATCCGTCCGAGATTTGACGATCAGGCGATCGCGCAATTACTCGAAATCGCATGGTGGAATTGGGACATGGAGAAGATTACGAGAAATCTGGATCGGATTGTGAGCGCTGACATCGCAGCCCTGCAAATCTGCGTTTAAGTTAGAGTTATCGCAATGTTACATAAAATACAAAAAGCTGATAGATAAAGAAATATTGATTATGATCAAAACAACGCCAAATTAAACGTCAAAGTCAAAGAGGCTTAAATGATTTCTACGAATAGCAAGATAGGTATCATCGGCGCAGGGACATCTGGGGCTTATCTTGCCAGTTTACTCATTCAAGAAGGATTTCAGGTTAGCTTATTTGAGAAAGCACCAGTAGTCCGTACCGATGGATGTGGCATTCTAATTGTCCAGTCGGGAATGAAAGCACTGCATGAGGGCAACCCAAAAATCAGTCAAAACATTATTGAGGCTGGTAATCCTGTTAAATTGTTTGAGTTCCGCAATCTTAAGGGCGGATTCATCAATTCAGAATCAGTTACCTATGCTGAAGATGAATTGCCAGGGATGCTCGTTCACCGTAAGGCAATTTTAGAAGCAATTCTCGATACTTTACCCCCTGACAGGATTAAATTCAATGCTCAATTGGCTGCAATATCTCAAACTGATAGTAGCGCGATCGCCCATTTTAAAGATGGTAGTCAATGGGAAGGAGATTTAATTATTGGTGCGGATGGGATTCTGTCTAAGGTGCGTCAGTCTGTCGTTCCTAATGTTGAACTTCACTATCTAGGGGATCTAGTTTGGCGCGGAATTGTTGAGGATCGTAGTTTCTGTCCCGAAGGAAACTTTTTTGTTTATGTACGTGGTCGTGGCATTTATGCAAACTTCTTTCATATTGACGATACTCATACCCATTGGGGATTCTTTATCGAAACGGAACAAACAGATACTGAGAAGGGAATACTACAACCAATTAACACAACTATTCCTGCTCAAGAATTAGCTAAACTTCCTGAAGATGCGCGAAAGGTAATTGAATCAACCCCTCTAGAAAATATGATTTGTCGTTACTCCTACGATATCGATCCCTTACCACAGTTATATGATGGACGCGTGCTTTTAATTGGTGATGCCGCTCATGCGAAAAGTTCCACTCGTGCTAGAGGCATGACTTCAGGGTGGGAAGACGGTTTGTTGTTAACGCAGTATTTAAAATCTAGCGCCAGTATTTCCGAAGCTCTCGATAAATACCAGGCCGAAAGATTACCAATTGTCCATGAATATCAACGCACTAGCCGCGAAGTGAGTCAAAAAATCGGTCGTCGTTAACAAATAGAGAGAGAGTGCGCCCCTTCGGGGCGCACTCTCTCAAACCATAAATGCAAAGTTGTTTAGTAAAAACTAAATCAAATGATTACAACCTCTGAAATTGCTCCAGATTTAGAACAAGTTCCTGAAATATTTACCCGTCATATTGGCACTTGGAATGGCGAATATATCAAAACTGATAGGCAGGGACATTTTTCGCGTAGCTTTGTCGGCAGCTTTACGATCGCGATCGCAGGTAATCAGTATCAACAGGTGAACAAGTATGAATACGCCGATGGTTCGCGCCTTCAGCTTGATTTTGAAGGATACTTTGAGGATCGGATTTTGAAAATGCGTTCTAGTAGTTATGCTGATTTTTCGGCGATCGCATGGGATGCTGGTCAGGATTTAGTTTGCTTTCGGGCAAATAAAACTCAGGATGACGTATTCATTACGTTTATAGAAACAATGACTTTACTGAACGAAAATCATCGCGTTCGCAGCACCCAAGCCTTTAAAGATGGAGTTTTTGATGGGATTTCCTTTATTGAGGAAATGCGAATTGATTACTGACGTTACGTTGAACCCTCATCCCCCATCCCCTTCTCCCGCAAGGAGAAGGGGAGCAAAACCCATATTTTCTTGTTCCCCTCTCCTGCGGGAGCTACCGTGTACACACAAGTCTTAAACCCTAGCTAAGTCAACAATTATCTGCCCCCTAGCCCCCAATTCTGGGGGAACAAGAAAATAAAATTCTTTCAAAGCCCCCCAGAATTGGGGGATTTAGGGGGCTTAAAGAGATCGAAACGTAGACAATTAGACTTGTGTGTACACGGCAGCCTGCGGGAGAGGGGCTAGGGGTGAGGGCTTTACAATCTTCCACGTAACACCAGTTAATTAGGTCAACGCCTAGAACCAATAGCAATTTGGAAAAGTACTGCAAAGCAGTACTTTTCCAAATTGCTATTGGTTCACTGATCGAAAATTGCTGGCATAATAGCGATATTGCGATCTATTGCCGAAACCTTGAATCAATCCTATTTTCAGTCCGAATATTTACTCTTTGACCCAGCTACACCAGATCGTGATGCGGTAAATATTGTCTTTGCTTTCCCAAATACTTACACTGTAGGAATCACTAGCTTAGGCTATCAAGGAGTTTGGGCAAACTTAGCCACGCGATCGCAGATTAACGTAAGCCGATGGTTTACAGATGCCCATGAGGACTTACCACGCCAGATTGAGATATTGGGCTTTTCATTTTCGTGGGAACTTGATTATGTCAATATTCTTGCCGCATTGAAAAAATTTGACATTCCGATTAATACTTGCGATCGCACTGACGAGCATCCATTAGTTTTTGGTGGTGGACCAGTCCTAACCGCCAATCCTGAACCCTTCGCAGCATGGTTTGATATTGTACTACTCGGTGATGGCGAAGAATTAATTGGAAACTTCCTAAACGCTTATCAAGAAGTACGTCATGCTAGCCGTGAAGTAAAATTGCGCCATTTAGCAAAATTAGATGGAATTTATGTTCCATTATTATATGAAGTAACCTATGAATCCGATGATGGTGCGATCGCTTCGATTCAACCTGTAGATTCTGATATTCCCTCAATAATTCATAAACAGACCTATAAAGGAAATACTCTTTCAGCTTCAACGATCGTTACGGAAAAAGCTGCATGGGAGAGTATTTTTATGGTAGAAGTGGTGCGGAGTTGCCCAGAAATGTGTCGCTTCTGTTTAGCCAGCTATTTAACGCTTCCCTTTCGGACTGCAAGTTTGGAGTCAAGTCTGATGCCTGCGATCGCCAAAGGACTAGAAGTAACTAAACGCTTAGGTTTACTTGGAGCATCAATCACCCAACATCCTGAATTTGATACATTGCTGGATTATCTCGCGCAACCACAGTTTGATGATGTGCGATTGAGTCTAGCTTCTGTCCGCACTAATACATTAACCGAAAAATTAGCGCGAATTCTCGCTACCCGTGATAGTCGTTCCGTGACCATTGCGATCGAGAGTGGCTCAGAGCGTTTGCGCAAAATCATTAATAAGAAGTTACATAATGATGAAATCGAGCAAGCGGCAATCAATGCTCAGGCAGGTGGTTTAAAATCTCTGAAGCTTTACGGTATGGCAGGTGTGCCGATGGAAAATGATGACGATATCGACCAAACTATCGAGATGCTAATTTCTCTCCGCAAAATTGCACCAAAGCTGAAGCTTACTTTTGGTTGCAGTACCTTTGTGCCTAAATCTCATACACCTTGGCAATGGCAGGGCATCAGCAATACTGCCGAAAAGAAAATGCAGTATTTTCGCAAAAAACTATTACCTAAAGGCATTGATTTTCGCCCTGAAAGTTATAAAGACTCGATTGTGCAAGGGCTAATTTCAAGAGGCGATCGTCGTCTGACCAAGTTATTACGTCTGGCTTGCAGCTATAGCGATGCTGATGTACCGAGCGATGGTTCCTATAAACGTGCCTTTAAGGAATTGCGTGGACAGTTACCGCCTCTGGCTTGGTATGTCCATGAGGATTGGGATGTTAATCAAGTTCTACCTTGGCAACATCTTCGCAGCGCTTTGCCCGTAGAGACATTAATCAAGCATCGCGAGACTTCTCTTGCTTTTTAATGCCCAAAAGGGTTGTGATCAAAAAGCAAATGACAGCCGAATAGATAAAGAGAACTTTTCCCATGCCTTCAGTTAATGTCTAACGGATATAGTCAGCGGTTTCCCATACCTTTGAAACACACAAGCGGCTTTAGTCAATCCGCTGCACCAGAACGTTAGCCTGTTCAGTTGCAAGATGATTATATTTTTTGTGAAATTTTAATTTTTGCGTGCCCGTCGAATTATAGAAGCTTTAGCTTTACTAAAACTTATACGTCTAAAACCCCGAATCGTGGGGTAAAGCGGAATTTCATACACACCAATCTCCCTCTTAAGAGCAGTCTCCAATGCTGCAATTTTATCAATAAGAACTTCACTTTCCAAACTTCGCGAGCTATTGCAAGCATCTTTCAGTTTATTGCTATCCGAAGTTTCAAGTAATGCATACATATAACGTCTCAAATTATATGCTATTGCTATACTGGTAAATTACTCATTTCCTTCTATCCAAGGAGTATCTGACATATAAATTGCATTGTAGCTATCCCATTCTTCAATTTCTTCAAGATACTTAAGCAGCTTTCCTCTTAAGTCAGGTTCATTCAGATCAGCAAGTTTCTTGAATTCAATATCTTTGATGAATCTACTCAAAATTCTATAGAGTTCTTTATACGCATCGATACGCTTTTCAAAAAGTTTGATACTAAAACTTTGGGTTACTTGATTTCGGGTTTGATATGTTGTAATGAAGAACGATACAAGAGCTGCTATCAAACTTGGAATTAAAACACTAGAAATAGGATTCACGACGATCTCAGTTTAACGACTAGAATGATTAGCTTATTTAATGCTTTGGCATAGTATAAATTTCACTTCAAGTAGTTCAAGAGATGATTTATGGAATAATACAGCAGGCTAACTATGTATTAGACGGAATTTTTCTGTCTAATCTGACTATAGGGTATATAGGCTGAAAGTCAAGTTTCTACCCATATATCCTAGGGCAACCGCACACGTTTCTAAATAATTTACGAATAACTCGCAAACGATTGCTAGATAATGGTTTCAATCAAAATGAATACAAAATAGGAAGTTCTTTCAAAACCCGTCAATTGTGTATTTATTGTGAAACTTGTGATCGCAGAATTCTAGGATCAAGCAATCTCGTTCCTAAAAGTGAACTATACCAAAATATTCAGAAACGTGTGCGATTGCCCTGCTATGTACCCTAATACGGGATGATACATAGAAAAATTTTTCCTAAGATTCCATTTTGGGATGATTAGACGGAAAGTTTCTTCATAAGATCCCATTTTGGTTTGTTAGCCTGACAATGTCATGCATTATTTAGATACATAAACCTGAACCACTTAAATATAAATATACGCAAGTTGAGCCACAACCACACAAATTTTTAGATCTGATCCCAGACTTAGATAGTGAGATTGTTTTACTCTTTGGCTTTGTTTGCGATCGCCCCAACAATCTCTTTACTGCATGTAACCAAAATTTAATTTACCTAAAAGAAAAGGGGTAGTGCAAAGCACTACCCCTTTTCTTTTAGGTAAATCGTCAAACGCTCCCCCCACAAAATATAAGACCCGCATAGCGAGTCTTATAACCTTAATAGCGATTAACACGCCGAGAGTTATTTCTTACGGGTATAGGAATCAACTCAGGCTGGGGCTGATTTTGTCCCAAAAGGGCGTCAAGAACGCGATTTAGAATTTCGCCGATCTCTTTCAGTGCTTTCTTGATCGCTTTCACTATACTTGGCTCCCTATCATCGTCTAGGTTTATTTACTTAATCATAACAAATCTTTTCCTAAACAAATCTAAAGCTGACATTACAGTTGCCTTTCTGATCCAATTTCTACCTCTAGAGGGACTAAAACGCAACTCGATCGCCTCGACTTTGCCATCTGGATGCGCGATCCCCACATAAATCAATCCAACGGGTTTAGTCTCAGTGCCGCCATTTGGTCCCGCGATCCCCGTAATGCTGATGCCCCAATCAGATTTGAGTTTTGCTTTGATCCCGATCGCCATTTGTTCAGCAACGATCGCACTGACCGCCCCATACTGATCAAGAATTTGGCGATCGACATTGAGTAAATCAACTTTGACATCATTGCTATAACTGATCACTCCACCAAGAAAATAACTGGAACTACCAGACACCTCGGTTAAAATTTCACCTAACCACCCGCCCGTGCAGGATTCAGCAACTGCAAGAGTTTGCCCGCGCCCTTGCAAAAGGCTACCAGCAACACTCGCGAGGGTATCCTCATCAGTGCCATAGCAAAACTCGCCCGTGAGTTCGCGAATTTCGGCTTCGACGGGCGCGATTAAGGCGATCGCCTCTTCTTGAGTATTTGCCCTTGCGGTAATTCGTAGTCTTGCTTGTCCATAATTGGCATAGGGTGCAACAGTGGGATTCTTAAGATCAAATAAGTGATTGACTTCCGCCGCAAGGGCAGACTCAGCTATGCCCCAGTACAGCAAAACCTTAGAGTGAAATGTCCCTTGTCCATAGTTTCGGGATTGCAGCAATGGTGCAGCAGTCTGCTCCCACATGGGATGCATCTCGCTAGGCACACCAGGAAAAGTAAGGATCAATAAATTGGGCTGCGGTTCCCAGATCATGCCTGGGGCAGTCCCGACGGGATTATGTAATATTTCTGCACCCTTGGGCAGTAGCGCTTGTTTGCGATTGTTAGGCGTGAGAGTTCGCCCTGTTTGCGCCGCCATCTGCTGGATGCGCTCCCAAATTTCAGCACGTTCTTCGAGCGGTGTGTTGAAAAAATTGGCGATCGCCTCAGTTGTGAGATCGTCAGGTGTGGGGCCAAGTCCACCAGTGGTAATAATTAAATTTGAGCGGCTAGCCGCAATTTCTAAAGCTTGATGAATGCGATCGGGATTGTCACCAACAACGGTTTGATAAAAATGTGGCACTCCCAACAAGGCAAGTTGCTGCGCTAAATACTGGGCATTACTATTGAGGATTTCGCCTAGTAATAACTCTGTGCCAATGCAAAGGATTTCCGCGCCAACATTCATATACTTGATCTCACTGGTTGATAAAAATAAAAGGGGTGCGTTGCACCCCCATTTTAGTTATTGATTTTAGTTATTGATTTCCCGTCGCCTCGGTTTTTCGACATTGATCCGAGGACGCTCAACTTGTACTTGTTGTCGTTCGGGATCTGAATACTCTGCATTTCGGTCTTGATAATCTTCAGGATTTGAGTTGGGGGTTGGGTCAAAAACCTCAAATCTGGCGTTATGACCAGCTTCTTCGGCTGCGGTCATCACCACAGTCCGAACTGCTTGAATTGTCCGTCCCCCTTTACCAAAAATTCGCCCCCGATCTTCTGGATCGAAAGCAACTCTGATCCAGACGCGATCGCTTTTGCTATTTGACTCAAAATCAACCCGAAGCGCCTCTGGATGAGCTAATAATGGCTTCAGCAAAAAACTAATTAAGGCGTTATAGTCTGGCACAAGTTTAGATTTGCACGAATTTAGAATTAATTCAAGAATTAGGCGGTAACGAGATCGAATACCTTCGCTTTTTCGAGGATGCGACGTACTGTGTCAGTAGGTTGAGCGCCTTGCTTGATGCGAAGAACGATCGCAGGTACATCGAGTTGGGTTTCTTTGGTACGTGGGTTATAGAAACCGAGTTCAGCAAGAGGACGACCATCGCGACGGCTGGTGCTGTTTACGGCAACGATGCGATAGCTGGCTTCAAATTTTTTGCCAAATCGCTTTAATCTCAACTTCATCATGGGTTTATGGCTCTAGTTTCTGTGGTTGATCTAGTTCAATACTATTTGGATATTTTAGCAGGCTTATTAATATAGCATTATTTTATGGTTTAAATTGCAGCAATTCTGATTATGAACCCAATTCAGGGATTAGCAGCGCCGACGGCGCTGCTAATCCCTGAATTGGGTTTAACGAAAGTCCGCCCTTGAAGGACTTTCGTTAAACCCAATTTTTAAAATGAGAATTGCTGTTTAAATCGTAGATAATGAAACTGTCATATATGATTTAAAACCGTGCCATTTTTTCGTCAATACATTGCACCGTTCATCATCTTTGCAATCTTTTTGTTTACGTTAGTACTGGTTAGCTCACGCGCTTTCTTGCCAGACGACATGGTTGCCCCTGCCCCCATCGGCGTACTTTCGGGCATATCCCTTATCTCCTAGCTTTAAAGCATCATGACTGAACTTACTTGGCAGCGACGACATGTGATCTCGCTAGCCGATTTTACGACGAATGATTATGAAACAGTCTTACAAACTGCCGTTAGCTTCTTAGAAGTGTTATCACGCCGCAATAAAAAAGTGCCAACCTTGCAGAGCAAAGTTGTCGCCAATTTGTTTTTTGAATCTTCGACTCGTACTCGCAACAGTTTTGAGCTTGCCGCCAAGCGCCTCTCAGCCGACACCTTAAATTTTGCTCCAGGTACATCTGCACTCACCAAGGGCGAAACGATCCTCGATACGGCGCGGACTTTTCTTGCCATGGGGACGGACATTATGGTGATTCGCCATCAGTCAGCAGGTGTGCCTTTAGCGATCGCCCGCGATATGGATGCCCTCAGTGGCAAAGTGGCGATCCTCAATGCTGGTGATGGTAAGCATGAACATCCATCTCAAGCATTGCTCGATCTGTTAACTCTCTGCATGTATCTCAATCCCAAAGCTCCGACCGCTAAAGATCTAAAGGGCAAAAAAGTAGCGATCGTTGGCGATATTTTGCATTCACGGGTAGCGCGATCGAATCTCTGGAGCTTGCTTACCAATGGTGCAGATGTGCATCTAGCAGCACCGCCAACATTATTACCACCAGAATTTGCCGAATATGGCGCAAAAATTCATTATTCCCTTGAGCCTGCTCTTGAGGATGCTGATTTTGTGATGACTTTGCGCTTGCAAATGGAGAGGATGGGACAGTTCTTAATCCCCAGTTTGCGGGAATATCATGCGCGTTATGGCATTACTCGCGATCGCCTAGCCAAATGTGCACCGAATGTCCAAGTGTTGCACCCTGGTCCCGTTAATCGTGGGGTGGAGATTAGCTCTGACCTGATGGATGATCCCCGCTTGAGCTTGATCGATAAACAAGTAACTAATGGTGTCGCGATCAGGATGAGCTTGTTGTATTTACTTGGCACAGCAATCTAGTCATGAAAGCATCGCTTTGCGGAGCTTTCATGAGTTTGAGTAATGTAGAACTTGAGGCTATGTCAAATATCAGAATTGTGTTAGTCGAGACGGCGGGAGCGCGGAACCTTGGCTCAGTGGCAAGGGTGATGAAAAACTTTGGACTTACGGATCTGTGGTTAGTAAATCCGCAATGCGATCGCTTTAGTGATGAAGCACAACACATGGCAGTCCATGCCCCAGAAATTTTAGAAAATGTAAGGATTGTTGATAGTTTGCCATCTGCATTAGTTGGTTGTCATCGGGCGATCGCCACCGCAGGTCGCATTGACGAGGGCGAAATGAAAGTGACTGATCCCAAGCAAGGTTTGGGTTGGTTAATGCAAGCTAAAGTCAGTGCGATCGTCTTTGGTGCAGAGGATCGTGGTTTGAGCAATGCCGAAATCCAGCATTGCCAGCAAGTGATGCGAATCCCCGTCAATCCCGAATATCCTTCGCTGAATTTGGCGCAGGCAGTTGGTATTTGTTGCTACCAACTACAACTGATCAAAGAAAGTATCAAGGAACATTCCCCATGTCATGAAAATTTGACTAGCCAAATCGCGCAAGATTTGATAGAGTCAGCACCCATAGACCTTGCTACACGCGCAGACCTAGAAGCTTGCTATCAGCAACTTGAAGCAGTATTACTGAAGATCGGCTATGTTTATCCACATACCGCCGTTCATCGATTGCGAAAGTTTCGGCATATCTTTGATCGGGCAAATCTTAGTCCATCGGAAGTAGCCATGCTGCGAGGAATTTTGCGCCAAGTTAATTGGGCTACGGCTCATCTGGATTAACTAGTCTGTAGCGAAAAAAAGTTAATCGGTTAGTAGAGACATTTTTGTATCGGAGTTATAAATAGCAGTGGAACCAAGAAACTTTTCATCGCCTGACGCTACCGAAAAAAGTCGAGAAGCGCGTTTAAATAAGTTGCGTGAGCGTCGCGCCAAGGCTGTGACAAGCAATAGTGACTCTGTTCTTCGCCCAATTAATTCTGAATCCAAAAGTCGTCTTGGGCGATCGCCTGAACCAACGAGATCGCCTGAACCAATCATAGACAATCGATTAAACAATCGCTCAGATCGTCACTACGAAGGGCGGATACCTGAGAATAAGGTCAAGCCATTGCCAAGCCGCCAAGGATTCGTCGAGGCTCGCACAGAGCTACGTCTCGATCATCGCCCTGACAATAGAACTGAGCTAAGAACACGCAAGAAATCTAATGGGAGCAATAATCGGACGATCCCGATTAAGTCACCTATCAAGTCTTTTGGGTGGCAAGTCTTACGTCTCGCGATCGCTGGAATTGGACTGAGCGTGATCGCAGGGACAGCCATCTCTTTCTGGCAAAATCAGCAATCTATTGCCGCAAAGACTAATCCGACAGAATTGTTAGCCAAAGATGATCCAAATAAATCTCAAGATCTTGTTCCCCTTGACCTCAAAACTGAGGCAACGCCATTGCTGAGTAAAATCAAGGACTTAGCAGCTAAAGAAAAAGATCTTTCCATGCAAATGATGGTGGTCGATCTCGACTCTGGAGCATATGTACAAGTTGGGGCTAATCAGTCGATCGCGTCGGCTAGTACCATCAAAACCCCAATTTTAGTTGCTTTTTTCCAAGATGTTGATGCGGGGAAAATTAAGCTAGATGAGCAGCTAGAGATCACTGCCGATGTCAAGGTGGGGGAAGCGGGTGATTTTCAACTTTTACCAACAGGCACAAAAATCTCGGCTTTAGAGACAGCGACACAAATGATCGTGATCAGTGACAATACTGCGACCAACATGATCATCAAACGATTAGGTGGGTTTGCAGCTCTTAATCAGCGCTTCAAATCTTGGGGGCTAAATAACTTAGTGGTGAATAACCAACTGCCAGATCTAGAAGGGACGAATTCAATTAGTACCCAAGATATGGTGTCGTTATTAGCGATGCTGGATAAAGGTAAATTGATCGAGCCACGCAGTCGCGATCGCTTCATGGATATCATGCGTCGGCCTGTTACTAACACTCTCTTGCCTAAGGGTATTGGCGCAGAGGCAAGAATCATCCATAAAACAGGGGATATTGGCTCAGCCGTTGGAGACGCGGGCATTGTTGATATGCCTAATGGTAAGCGCTATGCGATCGCGGTGATGGTCAAGCGTCCAGACAACGATCAACGAGCTAATGAGTTGATTCGTCAAGTTTCTCGCGCAACCTATGACTATTTCCTTGGTGGTGGCAAGTTACCCGCAAACAATAGTAATTCTGCTCCTAGTAATTCACCCGCGAATTCTACAGAGTCGGCTAGTCCTAGCAACAATGGTAATAGCGTTATTGAAAATATTACTATTCCTCTACCAAATGCCGCTCCTAATTCCTCTCCAACAAATACCCCAAGGACATCACCCAGTTTGAACAACCCATCCGAATTAACTCGCCAAAACCCATAATTTATAAAAAGAAGGCAAAAAGCGCCTTCTTTTTATAAATTCAAACGAATAGCGGCGCTTCGCGCCGCTATTCGTTTATTGGGCATAAAAAAGAAGACACGCTTTGCATGTCTTCTTTTTTATGCATGGTCTCGTGGTTGAGAAATATCTGCGGCTTTAGGTTCAGAGACGGGCGAAGTGCGATCGCTACTAATACTATTGTGAGGCAAAGGCTGTTTGGCGATCGCCGCTTCGATATTCTCCGCCATAATTGCGCGAGGAACTGCGCCCGTAGTATCACCGATCGCTTGATTGGCACGATCTAAAAAAATAAATCTGGGAATCCCATCAACGCGATATTTGGTGACCTCTGGCAACCATTTCGTGTTGTCCACATTTAACATCACAAAATTCATGCGATCGCGATATTCCTTTTCCAGAGACAAATTATCTGCCGCCATTGACTGACAACTGGAACACCAATCCGCATAAAACTCGATTGTGGTGGGCTTGTCATTTGCCAAAGCTTCATCAATGGGAAGCGCCGCTGCCGCCACTGCATCCAATGATGTACTACTATGCTGGGCTTGAAACCCAAAAAATAGGGCTGTGGTCAGCAGGATAGCGGCGATCGCTACTAATAAATTTCGCAATTGATTAGAACTAGCAGGCGTTGAACTACTTGGATTTTCTGGATTCATAACAATAACTTACGAAAATTACTATTCCCATTATGCCGAGCAAGGTTTGAACCCTGCGATTAATAAGGAACCAGTTTTTGTGGCGCGGTTTCGCCGCGCCACAAAAACTGGTTCCTTATTTTACTGCTAGTCCCTTTGCTCTATGCTATAGCAATTCTAAATGAGTTATGAGAGGCTCACCCACAGGGTGAGCCTCTCATAATTTAAACTTGAAATTAAGCAATCAAACATGAGTAATTCTGAGAATTCTTTTGATTCATCGCAATATGACCTCACGCAAGCCAAACTAACTTTTAGTGAAAAGCTCGCCTATGGTGCGGGAGATCTCGGTACTTCGATCACCACCAATCTGCTCTCATTCTTTTTATTATTCTTTTTTACCAACGTTGCAGGACTCGATCCCGCCCTCGCAGGATTGGTGTTATTAATCGGCAAAATTTTTGATGCGATTAACGATCCGATTATCGGTGTACTTAGCGATCGCACCAAATCAAAAATGGGAAGGCGATTGCCTTGGATGATCTACGCAGCGATTCCTTTTGGCTTGTCATTTTTGGCGCAGTGGCTAGTGCCTAGCACCGACAAAATGGTTCTTTTTTGGTACTACGTAGTCGTAGGTATCGTGTTTAACACCTTCTTCACGGCTGTTAACCTTCCCTATACCGCCCTCACGCCCGAAATCACCCAAGATTACAATGAACGGACTAGTCTGAATACCTTTCGGTTTACCTTCTCGATTGGCGGCAGTATTGTTTCTCTTTTTATTGCCCAATTGATCTTTGCATTCTTTAAAGATCCAGCCCGTCAAGCTGGCAGTTGTAATGCGGGTGGGATGCAATATATTGTGCTGGGTGCAGTCTGTGCGGTTATTTCCAGCGTCTCGATTTATTGGTGTGTTTGGGGAATTAAAAGAAGAGCGATCGCTAGCGATCGGCATCGACTCCATAATGAATCTCTTGATGCAGATACCGAAGAACTGAGCTTCTTTGAGCAATTAAAAATAGTCTTCAACAATCGTCCATTTTTATTCGTGATTGGAATTTACTTTTGCTCATGGCTATCGTTACAGATCACGGCTTCGATCATTCCCTATTTCGTCGTGAATTGGATGAAGATGCAAGAGAGTGATTTTATTCTCGTAACGATCGCAGTTCAAGGTACAGCGCTGTTAATGTTGCCAGTATGGAGCGGAATCAGCAAAAGATTTGGCAAAAAAGCTGCCTATTTCATGGGTTCAGGAATCTGGATTATTGCGCAAGCAGGACTATTTTTCTTGCAAGAAGGGCAAGTTGTGCTGCTATATATCCTAGCGGTTATGGCGGGCTGTGGCGTTTCCACCGCCTATCTCATTCCTTGGTCGATGATTCCCGATGTCACGGATCTTGATGAACTAGAAACAGGTCAGCGCCGCGAGGGGATTTTCTACGCCTTCATGGTACTGTTGCAAAAGTTTGGACTAGCAGGTGGTTTATTTCTACTAGGGCTTGGTTTGTCATGGGCAAAATTTCAAGAGAGTGTGCCTTGTCAGCCTTTGCCAACTCAGCCAGATTCAGCTCTATTTGCGATCAGAATTGCGATCGGACCCTTGCCAACAATCGCCTTGGTAATTGGCTTAGGCTTGGCATATTTCTATCCGATTACTCATGAAGTGCATACAGAGATATTGATGCGTCTTGCGGAAAGGAGAAGACAGCAATCCGAACAACAATAAATTTTTAAAGGTGTTGCAGAGCAACACCTTTAAAAATTTATTGTTGTTCGGGTTTGAGCGCAAAGCGATTTTTAAGTTGCATACTCAGATTCAAGGCGATCGCTATCTCGCTCCATTTCCATTTCTAAAACTGAGGTGGATTGCTGCGCCTCTAGAAAATAAATAATGTCTTTACGAGGATCAACTTCACCAGTTTTGATCCGCAGATTATCTCCAACTTGAATCTGGCGAGTAATTCGCATCGGTAACTTCAAACCTAAGTCTTCGATTAAGACAAGAGCCAACTTCTCATTTTCGCGCAACCAGTCCAGCATCAAGGCTTCCCATACTACATCCTTGTTACGGCGCAAATACTCTAAGCTCCAATAACGCACCGACTGCTTCTCAACCTGATTTGCATCCCAAATTGCAGGTTCGATCGCCTGCAAAATTGCCGTGAGCATTTCCGCCGTAAAGGGCAAAGGCTCTTCGAGTAAGAAAGCTTTGATTTGCCAATGGGCGAGTAAATCGCTGTAACGACGGATCGGGGAAGTTACTTGTGCATAGGCATCAAGTCCCAAACCTGAATGGCGCGAGGCATATAGTCCTAGGGAACCTTTAGTCATACAGCGACAAATCGCAAATTCACGCACGGGGCCTGAAGGTAATTGCATCAATGTATCGAGGGGTGGCAATTCTGGCTGCTCTTGGTAGCGATAGGGGATCGGAATATTATTAGTTTGCGCGAATTTGGCGGCAACCTCACCTGCAAGGATCATCATCTCAGCAACCAGTTGACGCGAGAAGGTATCCTCCATCAGTTCCAAGGTCAGGCGATCGCCGTCTTTAGAATCAACCTTAACGCTGGTATCGGGCAAATGAATCTCGATCGCACCCTGCTCAACTCGCCATTTTTTACGAAGACGGGCAAAATCAGCAAGGCGTTCAAGATCGTCTTCCACTCCCAGTTGCAGCATTTCTTCGACATCTTCATAGGTGAGCCGATAGTTCGGCTTCACCAAACTCGCTACAATCTCGTAATTTGCGATCGCGCCCACTGCATCAAGATCAACGGCGAAGGAGATCGCATGACACACTTTACTCTCGATTAAGCTCATTGGTCCCGTGGCTAATTCCATCGGAAACATCGGGATCACACCCGTTGGCAAATAAACACTTGTACCGCGCTTACGAGCATCTTTGTCCAAAGCACTTTCAGGATCAAGCCATCTCGTCGGATCGGCAATATGAACCCAGATACGTTTACTACCATCTGCTAGCGTCTCAATGCTCAGTCCATCATCAATTTCCGTGGTGCTGATATCGTCAATCGTATAAACATGCAGATGTGTGAGATCTCGCCGCAAATGCTGCATGTTATCGGGAATTGGATCGGTGAAGCATTCTTGGGCGGCAACAATTAATTCATTTGCAAACCGAATCGGAATTTGGCTACGCAGTAGATTTAGATTTTCATGTTCGCTCCAAATGCCGAGATCGACGAGCATTTGAAATGCAGACTGTTCATTCTTAGAGCGCTTAGCAAAGCTCAGTAGTTCTTGGGCAGCAGCTTTGTCTGAGGCTTCATCACCATGAAGAGCGTAACGCTCTAAACAATCTAACCGACTGCGATCGCTAGTTGTCCATGTCACGTCAGCACCTGAAAGTTTATCAGCGATCTTTTGCTGAAACTCTTCAATCAACTTAGCGCGTTGGGCAGCAGCTTCCGCTTGATGTTTTAGCTCTGAAACTTGAGAAAGCGATCTCGGTTCAAAGAGATCGCCTTTTTGCTTAAAATAAATTTTGTCATTACTAAGTAAGCAATAGGAAGCGTAAGAAGTAACAGGCGATAATTCTGAGAACAGAAGATTAGCAAGATCGCTGGGGCTAGTCGCTTGGTTATCTTCAATCAAAATCTCCCATGCGACTTCGAGGCTAGAAGGATCGAGAAATTTTTCGATTTTTTGCAAAAATGAGGGGATTTGCAGATGGGTGAAACTTTTGCTTTCACCGTTAGCTTTAATTGTGTAATTAATTTCGCGGGGATGGATGGTGTGGGTATTGCCATTTTCATCGATCGCTTGAAAATGTTTTTTACCTTCTGGGCGATCAATTACGACAAGGCGGCGATCGCCATGCAATTTCACTTCGACTAGCGTACCTTTTTCCAAAATTGCCCCTTGTCCACCAAAGCCAAAAATTTTCTTTAATATTCTACCGTTTTATATAGCTGCCGCTATACAAAACCTAAAAACTAGAGGTGGCGCGACGCGCCACCTCTAGTTTTTTATCAAGTAAATGCGGCGTGAAGTACTGCCTTTACTTGATTGAGTTAGACAATTTCATATTGCATAGTGTCGGCAATCGCACCAACAGCCGAAGCGGCGATCGCGGGTTGATAAACACTAAATGCTTCTAATGTTGATTTTACTGGTTGTTTTGGAGCTGCAAGCATAGCAGTACCCAAAACCAGCAAGGCAATGCTAGATTTAAGGCTAAAAATGCTACTCATCTTCATATTCCTCCAACAATCTTGTCCCAACGAACGCAATGACTTAAATTTGAGTCTTTTTGTTTCCTTTTCCTTAGCTGAGCTGCATCTATAAACTTGTTTCACACCGACTAATTGCAAAGTTAATCGCAAAGTTAATCGCAAAAAATCACTTTGCTTACATTCATGATAGTCGCTAAAACTAAATGAGAGTGTAATTTTGATATCAAGTTTGTGGTGATCATCGTCACATATGGCGATCTCGCTATAAGTTAAGCCATAAAGCCCATAAAGTAGTGCAAAACAGCTCTTTTTACTTTATGGGCTTTATCAAAAAGTGCAAAGCTCTAGATGGGTGATTTAGTTTTGTGGATAAAGTCTTTTGATGAAGCGATTAATTTGAGCTTGAGCATGTGCCTTCGCCTGTGCAGAATTAGCAGTTGCAATTGTTGAAATATCAGTTCCTGTATGATTTATGGCTGAATTAAGTTGATCATTATCAGCAACCTCAGCATCTTCTAATGACTGCTCAGCGATCTCGTCAGTAGGAATTTCCACCTGAGTTTCTGTAACTGTACGCTCAACAGAATTGGCGATGACACTCTCAGAAGTTGCTGTGACACTTGTATGCACATAGGTCTCTGTGGTCGATCGCTCAACAATATTGTCAGAAATACCATTTGAAGCATTTACATTTGCTTGACTAAAGCCGATCGCCTGTCCGAGATTGTTGACTAAAGGCTGCGCCGATGAATAGGTATGTGTAAACGCATGATTTGTCGGTGAATGATTTGTTGGTGAAGTGTAGTTATTGTTAATCTCTAATTCTTGAGCGATCGCAGGACTTGCCTCTTTCTCGATCGCACTTTCCTCCAACCCACTGATCAAAGAACAAGGCGGCACGATCGCCCCTTTCGCAATTACGGCTCGTACAATCGAACTCGAAGCGCCAATACAAGCACCTTCCCCAATTTTGCTAGTACCATAAACCAAAACCCCAGCCCCCAAATTTGCTCCAGCCCCAATTTCTAATAGCCCACCTTGGGCATGAAGTACGGCTCCCATCCCAATACAAACACCCGATGCGATCGTAATCCTTCCACCCTGATCCGCTTGAATTAATACGCCCGATGCGATCGCGGCTGTCTGATCGATTACTACATCTCCACAAACATAGGAGCGAAAATCTCCGATCGGTTCTAAAGGTGGTAAGTAGTTCGATTGCATGATCTTTTATTCTCTAATTCATAAAACAGAGAACCTCGCAAAGCGAGGTTCTCTAAACACGCTATTTCGCAGGGCGGTGAATAATGCCTTCAAATACGCGACGCTTTGCCTTGGTGTCAATGCCAAGCAAACGTACATATTCATCACCATGCTCAGCCAAGCAAGCCTCCAAAGCCCGAATTACTTCAGACTCATTCGATGCTGCGATCGGTGAGCAGCTAAACCAAGAGCTAGTGCGGAAATGACGCTCATCGGCATGTTCAGTACCAATACGATAGCCCTGAGACAAAAGTTGACGAATACGCGACATCATGTCAGCGCTAATCTTTCCGGCACTGCCACCACCATAAGAACTATTGCTAGAGTTGCTAACTTTAACCGCCGTGCGAGTTGCGGTAATCGATTGACCGCCTGGGCGATGTACTAACAATTCAACAACGCGGCGTTTTGCTTTAACATCAACACCAACTAGACGGACATATTCATCACTATATTCAGCAATGTAATTTTCTAAAGCAGCGATCGCTGCTGGTGCATGTTTAGCTGTAATGGCAGGCAGAGTCTGCCAAGAAGTTGTACGAAAATGACGCTCATCAGCATGTTCAACACTAATGCGATGACCTTGAGCCAAAAGCTGACTCACTGTTGTTGATAAGTCATTAGCAACACCCTTACCATTGGTGGCACGAGGAGCACTATAACTCGCTGTGCCATTTCCATTAGATTGAATACTCACAGCTTGGCTATCAGCACGTTGAATGATGACTTCAAGAACGCGGCGCTTTGCCTTAGGATCGACACCAACCAAGCGGACATATTCTCCTTCATGCTCAGCAAGAATAGTATTTAATGCAGCAATCACTGTAGATTCGTTGGATGCATCGATCGCCGGGCCAGTCATCCATGCTGCGGAACGGAAACGACGTGCATCAGCATACTCAGTACTGATGCGATAGCCTTGAGCAAGCAATTGTCTCACTTGACCTGAAATATCAGCACTGGCAGCACCATTCGAGGTTGCTTTGGATGCGCTATAGCCATTGCTAGATCCATTACTGGATGTTGCATTACTGATTACCGCAGGCTTATCACTGGGGCGCTGAATAATAGTTTCTGAAACACGTCGCTTTGCTTTGGGATCAACCGCAACTAAGCGGACATATTCGCCTTCATTTTCAACTAAAGCAGCTTGTACAGCGGTAATTACTGTTGTAGCTTCAGATGTATGTGGAATAGCATGAGATTGCCAAGATCCACTGCGGAAGCGACGTACATCTGCGTACTCAACTGCTACATGGTAGCCCTGACCTAAAAGTTGTCGTATTTGCTGCGCTAAATCCCCATTCATAGGTTCGTTCCTCTGTGCGTTTGTATTTGTGCTTGTAAAATTTATCTTGGTCTGATTTGTCTGGTTAAAATCTTGCGTATTAATTTGTGTACTAACGCTAGCGCTTGGTTGTGGCGAGTTCTGTTGTTTTTGGCGAATCGGTGTAATGCAGGCAATATCAGCAGCACAGCGATAACCCTGCCTCAAGGACTCGTTGATACCGACAACATGACTCGCAAATTTTTGGTCTGACTCCCGCACATTTGGTAGCAGATCTGCTTGTTGCTGCGTTGTAATCACTGCACCAGAAGGAACATATTTACCCGCAGGAATTTCTACATCTTGGACTAGAGCATGTAAGGAAATAATGCAGCCGTCTCCGACTCGCGCATTAAATACCGTCGAGCGGAACCCGATAAAGCAATTATTGCCAACAAAAGCTGGCCCATGGATTAGAGCCATGTGCGTGATTGAGGTGCTATCACCAATCCAGACGGAATATTCTTTGCCGTCGTCGCCAGCCACACGACCTTTTTCTAAGCCATGAATAACTACTCCATCTTGGACGTTCGTACTATTGCCAATATGAAAAGGATTACCCTCATCGGCACGAATCGATGTACCAGGGGAAATCAAAACATTAGCGCCGATGTAAACGTCGCCAATCAGATTGGAAAAAGAATGAACGTAGGCGGATGGATCGATTTGGGGTTCTGCCAAATTCCTAGACCAAGGTGTAGGGGGGGCAGCAAAGATACGAACTACCATAGTGAAACTGCACTTTTAAGATTTACCTATATCTTGATTGTCAAAAATCGAGAGTATAAGAACTTAAAAGCGCTCCTCCAAATAACAACTTAAGCTACAACGTCGGAGAACTATTGTTTACTAGCGCTGATTGCCAAGTACTTAGAGATAAATATCAGCGACAAATAATTATTAACAAATAATTAATAAATGTCGCTATTGCATTCTCTCGCTGTATTTTTTGCTGTAGAGAGTGCGATCGCTCAGGCTAACTGTGTCGATAATGGCGATTACTGCCGCATCAATCGGACGGTTTTCACTGTCTCGCACCTGTCTTGCGCCACTACCACGGGTAAATAGCACCCACTCATCTACGCCAGCACCAACTGTATCAGTGGCAACTTCATAATCTGGGAGTAGCTGCCCTTGCAGATCAACAAGTTGCAAAAGCAGAAACTTAGTCCCAGACAAATTTGACTCTTTGTAGGTACTGACGACCGTACCGTAAACCTTAGCGATTTGCATATTGTTATAAGTACGTGGACAGATGCGAAAGCAAACAAGTGGATCGCTAAACTAAATCGGCACACTAAACCAAAAGTGAAAGGCAAAGCGAAAGGCGATCGCGCTAGTTAAGTCCTAACTATGGACGGTTCATAGGACGGATGGAGTTGACATTGTCACGGAACTGCTCAACTTCTTCGGTGTAGCGAATAGGTAGAACATACTCAAGGTTTTCGTGAGGACGCGCAATGATATGTGTGGAAAGTACTTGTCCGCCGTTTACACGTTTGACGGATTCAGTACCTGCGGCTACTGAAGCTTGTACTTCGGATACATCGCCCCGAACGATCACGGTGACGCGACCACTACCGATCTTTTCGTATCCAACTAAGGTTACGCGAGCTGCCTTGACCATGGCATCTGCTGCTTCTACAACGGCAGGGAAACCAAGGGTTTCAATCATTCCAACTGCGATCGCCATAATTCATGTTCTCCTAGAAAAATAAATAATGAAATTAATGAAAATTTAGTCTTTCGATACTTTTTTTTGAAAGTCTTTTTGAGACAATCAGTAAAAGCAATCAAATAAAACAAGTCTAAAAAGCAAATTGTTCTACTTCTCGCGTATAGCGAATAGGTAGTACATATTCTAGGTTTTCGTGTGGTCGAGCAATGGTGTGAGTCGAAACAACTTCGCCCCCATTAACCCGATTTGCACCTTCAACACCAGCAGCAATGGATGCTTTCACCTCAGAGATATCACCTCTGATGATGACAGTTACTCGTCCACTACCAATTTTCTCGTAACCCACAAGGGTGACACGAGCAGCTTTGACCATGGCATCAGCCGCTTCTACAATTGCGGGGAAGCCTCTAGTCTCGATCATTCCAATAGCGATCGGCATAATTTAAGCCAGTATCCTTACGACTCTCTAAAAAACTGAAGTTCTCGCGGTTGTATCTATCAAAAGATGTAGATGCACGAGCGCAACTATTGATCTTAGCTACGATCGGTTCGCTTGAAACATCAAATTTCAAATTTTTAATACAAAATAAAAATGAGATGACGATTGGCGCACTTTTGAAGCTACTTTTTTGGAGGTAGCTATTCGCAGCTAATTTACAGATATTTTTTGACTTGTTGTTGTAATTTATTACTTAAATAGTTATTAAAAAAATAATATATAAGTATTTATTACTACAGACATAGCCTCTCTAAATCTGAATAATCAGAGAAACTGAATAATATTAATATATTCAACTCTATCTTTATATCTACGATAACGAGTGGCGGTACATTTGACAATATAAGCCGTCATGATAAATCTAAATAGTGGATATAATCTGGGCTTATTCCCTTGACAAGGGAGTAGTTCAGGCTGCAACTTCACTTGCTGTAATATTTTGCAATCAAGCATTAAGCACTAAAACAAATAGCAATAAATCAATAATTTATTTTTGTCAGCGGTTAGCGATCGCCGATCGAAATAGTTTCTCCTTCGGCAATCTCTAGATTAGGTAATTGTACTAATTCTCTTTCTTGTTCCTGTAAAGCAATCATCGGAATATTTACAGGTATTGGTGATTCGATCCAATATTCTGAAGTCGGCAAGGTTTCTTCGAGATCGTCAAGAGGACGAGGAATAATCATCAATGTATGAAACTCGCCAATGCGCTCGGCTTCATACATTCCAGCCTCAATCGCGATCGCTACATCAGCGACGTTACCGCGAATAATTGCTGTACATAGTCCTGCGCCGATCGTTTCATAGCCTGCTAGATGCACATCTGCTGACTTCAACATCATGTCGGCAGCTCCCACCATCGCTGGGAATCCGCGTGTTTCTAGCAACCCGATCGCCTGATTGCTCAGACGGCTATAGCGCCCATCGGTTAACTGACTAAGGCGGGTGCTAATTGGCAAAATCGCCTCTAAATTGGGATAGGGCCGGGCAATCACAATCGTGGAGACTAATTGTCCAAATTCTCTCGCAGTTTCTGCACCAGCCTCAACTGCCATGCGGACATCAGTAATCTGACCGCGCACGATCGCCGTACAAAAGCCATTACCAACTTTTTCATATCCGACCAGTCTCACAGTTGCCGATTTGAGCATCATGTCAGCAGTTCCCACGATCGCAGGGAAACTAATAGTTGAAACCATTCCCAAAGCACTTCCTGAGAGATCGATTCTTTGAGATTCACTACTAGACATTAGCTAACACAATGATTAAAAAAATTTATGATGAAGCCTAAAGCAATCAACACTACTCTGTATCTTAACTGATATGGCAATTGCTAGAAACCCAAAGATGAAAGGCGGCGCGGAGCGCCGCCTTTCATCTTTGGGTTTAACGTGGCGATACCTATAAAATCAAAGACCAGCCCAATCCATATTGAAACCGATTTTTACAATGAGAATTGCCATTACAGTTATGCTTAGATAAGCAGTGCAGTAAGCAATGTTTCGGATATCTTTGAGATATGGAGTGATTAGGCTCTGAAAACCCATACTATAGAGCAATAAATTTTAATACTTGAGTTCACAACGGTCTGAAGATAGGAAAATGCAACTGCCTGAAGCCTCACCTAAAAAAGAGTACGTCCTAGTTATAGATGATACGCAGCCTAACTTACATTTACTAATAACTATGTTGACACGTAGGGGTTATGAAGTAATTGGTATAAGTGATAGCTTAAAGGCAGTTTCAGCCGCACAGACTGAAATGCCTGACTTGGTAGTTTTAGATATTAATATGCCCAATATGAATGGGTTTCAGGTCTGTGAACAATTAAAATCTAGTGATCGCACCCGTGATATTCCCGTAATTTTTATTAGTGCACGGGACGAAGTTTTAGACAAAGTACAAGCATTTGCAGTGGGCGGCGTTGACTATATTACTAAGCCATTTCAAATTGCGGAAGTACTTGCCCGAGTCGAGAATCAGCTTACATTGCGAAGATTACAAAGACAGCTACAAGAACAAAATGAACGACTCAAGCAAGAAATTAATAGTCGGATTATTGCAGAAACCTTACTGCAAGAGGCTAATGAAAAATTAGGGCGATTGGTTAATTTAGATGGTTTAACTCAGCTTGCTAATCGCCGCTGCTTTGATGAGTATTTAGAGCAAGAGTGGCAGAGACTAGCAAGAGAGCGTTTGCCGTTATCTTTGATCATGTGTGACATTGATTTTTTTAAAAACTATAACGACACTTATGGGCATGTGGCTGGGGATGATTGTCTACGCAAAGTTTCACTTTTGATCAAGCAATCTGTAAATCGTCCTGCGGATTTGGTAGCGCGTTATGGCGGCGAGGAATTTGTGCTGGTGTTGCCGAATACTGACATAGAAGGCTCTATCGCAATTGCTGAGGTTATTCGGCAGGGCTTACAAGAGTTAGCGATTCCCCACGAAGATTCAGCTGTTAGTCAGCTTGTGACCCTAAGTATGGGAGTAACTTCTTTGGTTCCTGTGACCGATTCCCACCCTTCAGTGTTACTTACGGCTGCCGACTATGCGCTATATCGAGCGAAAGAGCTAGGCAGAAATCAAACTTATCAAATTGGCTAAACAAAAAAAGTGGCGCTTCGCGCCCTTTTCTTAGAATTCATCGCTTTGCGACGCACTAGAATCGCGCCTCAACAAATTATCAATATCCTGCCAATTAACAAGACTAGCGATCGCATCTTGGACTAGCTGACCTTTGTGTAAACAAATTAGGCGATCGCACCATGTTTGAACTAAATCAAGCTGATGATTGATCATCACCACCGTTACAGGTTGCGGTAATTGGGTTAACTCAGTTAAAACATCTAGTAATAAATGCGATAAGCCGCGATCTAAAGCTGATGTAGGCTCATCTAGTAATAGTATTTCTGGCTCCATGACTAAGGCTCTGGCGATCGCTACCCATTGCCTTTGCCCAAGCGATAACTCTAGCTCTGTGCGATTTAGTAATTTGGGATCAAGCTGCAATTTGTCTAGCCATTTTTGCGATCGCGCGTCAATTTCAGTCTGAGTGAAATTTTGCAGCTTTAAAGGATAGGCGATCGCTTCGGTAACCGTCATTCCTAATAAACTCGGCTCCTGTGGAACCAGCAACACTCGCCTCCGCAAAGTTTGAATTGGCATGTCTTGAATATTTTTGCCATTCAAGAAAATCGTCCCCACCGATGGATCGGTTAAACGATTGAGCAGACGCAAAAATGTCGTTTTCCCCGATCCCGTTGCGCCAATTAACGCAGTTTTGCTTCCTTTGGCGATCTCGACAGAAATATCCATCAAAAGTGTGCGAAATTTAGTTTGATAGCTCACTTGATTTGTAGCGATCGCCACAGTTTCAGGAAGTATCTGAGACGGCAATGAAACCTTTTGCATAATGTAACTGTCTTTTCGATTAGCGATCGGGAAATTGGGACGCAGCCTTGAATTTATTAAACCCTTTCTCATGCTCAATTAGGGAGAACAATCACATATGTATTTATGGAACCTTTTCAAGAAATTGTCACAAAAGCTTGTTAGACAGCATCGCCAAAAGCAACTTGCTTTTTTCTTTGTAGGGGTATGTATTTTCGCCTTAGCTGCCCCACAACTGGCTCCTGCTTCTGCTCAATCAACTCAAGCAACCGTTCAGGAGATACTTGATGGCAATCAAGTGTTTATTCAAAATAAGAAAGCATCTCTCAATGATGTAGCAAAACAGCAACAGCAAGTTCGCACGGGCAACTCTAGAACAGCACTTTTGTTTAATACTGGTGCTGTAGCTCGGCTATCAGCTAATTCAGTGCTAAGTATTGGCCAATGTGCTCGACTCAAGCGAGGCACAATTTTAATCAATGGCGCTGTTAATGCTTGCTCCTCTTCGATTACGACAGGTGTACGTGGCACAACTTATTTACTAGAAGTGGATGAGTCAGGCAATCAACAGGTCAAAGTGTTAGAGGGCGAAGTTGTGGTCAAGCGCAACGCAACTCCAATAATTGATGAAGATGATCAACCCACGCCAGAAACTAAACCCACTGATAAGCCGACAACTAAACCCACCGATCCCAATCCAACAATTCCTCCAACTCAAAAACCTAACGTCACTTCTCCAACTACCGCTCCAAAGTTTAAACAATTTTCTGTTCCATCTCCAACGGCAAAACCTCCTATAAACCCTCCAAACAAACCTCAGAACGGAAAACCTGTTGAGCCATTAACTGGTCAACCAGCTAATGACAAACCTATACTTCAAATGGAGAAGCCGATATCGCCTGCGAAGCAACCAGATGAAGTTGTTTTAAAGGCTGGTGAAAAGCTTGAAGTAGATCTTGGCGGAGCTTTAGGGATCATCCAAAAACTTAGTGAAAATGAATTTTCGGGATTGCTTAAAGGCAACTTATTTGAGGGCTTTACTAGTCAAATACCTGGGATAGACAAAGTTCGAGCTTCATTTGAAGGTCTTTTCCCAGGCGTAAACTTCCCAATTTCAATTCCTGGTATTCCAACTCCAAGTATTCCTGGGTTTAGATTACCATTCTAAGTACTTCGGCATAATTAACAAACCGAGAGGGTATAGGGCGATTAGAGAGCACCTTATACTTAAAATAAAAAGCACCGACAAGGTGCTTTTTATTTAGCTGTTCAGGATGTTATTCAGGATTTTGAGATGCGCCGAACTTGTTTGCTTTATCAAAGCGATCGCCCGATTCCATACCTCAGTGCATGGCAGTGGCAAAAGCAATTGGTTGAGGAGCGCAAACAAGCTAGACGTGAGGGAATTGATTTACCTGATGTGTTATTACTAATCGAACATCCCGCCGTTTATACGCTGGGTCAAGGTTCTAGTTTAGAGTTCTTAAAGTTTAACCTTGAAGACCATAATATCGAATGTCATCGCATTGAGCGTGGTGGCGAAGTTACCCATCATGCGATCGGGCAATTGGTAGCTTATCCAATTTTAAATCTTGACTATCATCAACATGATTTGCATTGGTACTTGCGCCAACTTGAAGAAGTAATCATTCAAGTATTAGCTAAATTCGGGTTATCTTCGCAGCGCATTCAAGGGTTAACAGGCGTTTGGATAAATAAATCTGGACAAAATCAAAAAATTGCTCAAGTTGGAATTAAAGTCAGCCAATGGATTACGATGCATGGCTTTGCGCTGAACGTAAATATGGACTTATCAGGTTTCGATCGCATTGTGCCCTGCGGAATTACCGACTGCCAAGTTTGTAACCTTAATCAGTTTGTTCCTGATGTGAGGGTTGAACAGGTAAAAATTGCGATCGCGCAAACCTTTGCCCAAATATTTAACTTAGAAATGCAGTTGCCTTTGAGTACTTCTCTTTAATCCAGAATTATTTGCCAGTCAGTAAAAATGACGGATACACAAAAAGCTATCTAGTGACTAATTTATTTTGAGATCGTGCTTCGCCTAAGACTGTTGAGTTAGCTGTAAACACTTGAATATTAGGGACTGTCACATAATCACTATCATCTGTAATCACCTTAGTAATGCCTTCGTTTTCCATAATTTCAAGGATAAAGAGATCATAGCCATCTACCATCTGGCTGGCAAAGCGATTGATTGCACGATCGGCGATTGCTTCATAAAGTGATAGTGCTAGAGGCTGAGCATCTCCTTTGATCTGCTCCCATACAACTTTTACTTCATTTGCAATATTGATGCGGATTCTTGGATGTAACCGACGAAAATCTTTTCCTTTTAGCTTAGGTGTACGACCAACGTTGAAAATGTTTCGTTCGGTAGTTTCAATGATATGTGCTAATTCAGGAAGCAATAATTCTGAGTAGCATAATGTTGCAGCATTCGTTAAAGCACCAGAAATGTAGTCTGGATAGTCATTGAGTTGATATGGCTGTGCTGTGTGACTTGCATTTGAGTAGGCTAGCCAATACCAAATATTGGTATCAACAAAAAAGATGTCCTCTTTTTGAGGAACATCTAATGTGATATCTATAACATCGGCTTGAATTCGATACGACCCACTAGGCATAGGAGAATTGCTCTGACATCACACTATCTACTGCTTTGCGGTAGTTTTCATCGGCATAATAAAGCTTGGCACTTTCTATGACTTGGGCATTCACACGTTGACCAAGCTCGTCTAAGTTCGTGAACTTTAAAGATCTCGCGATCGCCTCAGCAGGAATGTCACGGAATAACTGCCCGATCGCGATGTTAAAGAAGATGCTCAAAAATCGATATGTGCCAGCAAAGTCTAGCTCAACTTCTTTGCCTGACTTGAGTATGGGGTAGATTTGTTCATATAGCTGTGTAGCGTGTTTAGCTGCAATGCAGTTTGCGCCACACAGATCGTAAACTTTGATATAAGTAGCCATTGCGATCGCTCATCTCAATATATGAATCTATGTATGATATTAGCTTTATAGAATGATCATTGCAAAATATTAGCGGATAACATTTTTTGTTTATTTCAGTATGATCGTGTCTAAAATATCAACAATACCAACACCTCAAAACAACGATTTATTTTAAAATGCTAACCTCTAAAAAGAAATATTGCTGTATTGCCACTTATCCCTTATCTCCTAACTCAATTTTACGTAGACTTCGCATAAAAGATGCAGTAATCGATGAAGAAGGGCTTACAAAACTTTTTGAGAATAATGAATATAAACTATTAGCCAAAAATGATGCTAATGGAGAAATTGATGCAGTTATTTATAAATCTGATCAAGAAGAAATCGATTCTGCTAAATTTGAAAAAAAAGCACTGAAAGTAATTGAAGAATCTCTAAAATGCTTACAGATTGCTTTTCTCTCCATAAGAAATCAGCCTAGATACATCGCAAAAAAAAGTGATGGGCAGCAAATTTCTATTGATATATTAGATTATGAAACTAACCTTAAAGCATGGTTACCAGAAACAATGATGCTGGTAACTAGCGGGAGAGCGCTTAACAACCAACTCTATTATGGATCTTTACAAAAAATTGTTACGGTTCTAACAGTGATAAATTGCGAAAACAATGACAAAATTAATGAGTATATTGCTCGATTTGTGAGTCTTGAGAATCTAAGCAGCGATCCAGTTCTTCACCTTATTACCCTTTATTCTCTCTATGAATATATTAATAAAAATTCAAGTCAATATTTAGAAAATTTATTTAAACAGCAAGGGATTGAGGAAAGATTTAGATTTACTAGAAATTTTGCTGCACATGGAACCGTTGGAGAAAGACAGAATGTTAAAAATTTTCTAAAAGATAGTTTAGGTGAATCTCAACAAGACTTCTATTCATTTGATCGATACAATCAGTCTCATATAAATCTCATCAATCATGTTATTAGCGAGTATCAAGTCATAATTCATGATTATTTAAAAGAACAATTAGGAATTTGAAAATCCATGTAAAATATAATATTTACAAAGTTAAAAAAAGCACCCCTAGGGGCGCTTTTTTATTGTTTCTGCTACGAAGTAGCTAGCGTGCGACGCTTCGTGACCATACGGAAGGCTTCGATGATATCGCCCTCTTTCCATGTAGAGAACTTAGCAAGAGAGATGCCGCACTCAAACCCAGAGGCGACCTCCTTGGCATCATCCTTAACTCGTCGGAGCGAGTCAAGTACAGCCGAATGTACAACCTCATTGCCGCGTTTGACACGGACATTACAGTTGCGGAGCAGCTTACCATTCTGGACATAGCATCCAGCCACAGCGCCCTTACCGATCGCAAAGATGGCGCGAACTTCAGCTTGACCAAGGTATTCCTCGACCATTTCAGGATCGAGTAAGCCTTCCATCGCATCTTGGATATCTTCCAAGAGCTTATAAATGACGTTGTAATCACGGAAATCAACACCCATCTCATCAGCAGCCTGTCTTGCACCAGGAGCCATCGTAGTATTAAATCCTAGGACAACTGCCGAGCTTGCTGCCGCCAAACTGATGTCGTTTTCGGTGATTTCACCAGGAGCCGAGAGGAGAATGCGGAGTTGGACTTCGCGCTGAGGTAGATTGGCAAGTGAACCCAGAATTGCTTCGAGAGAGCCTTGGACATCTGCCTTGAGAATAATATTGAGTTCCTTGAGAGCGCCTTCTTTGACCTTTTCTGACAAAGTACCAAGGGTGACACGACGGGAAGCCATTGCTTGTACCAAGCGAGCTTGACGTTGATCCATCGTGCGTTGATCAGCGATCGCCCTAGCCACTTTTTCATCAAGGTAGACTTCAAACTCATCACCTGCCGCAGGGACATCACCCAGACCGAGGACTTCCACCGCAAAGGATGGCGAAGCTTTATCAACACGGACACTGCGATCGTCCACCATGGCACGGACTTTACCAAAGGCAGCACCAGCGACGAAGATGTCACCAACGCGCAATGTACCGTTTTGAACTAGCAATGTTGCCACAGGGCCTTTAGCCTTGTCGAGGTGAGCTTCGATGACCGTACCCTTAGCGGTACGGTTAGGGTTCGCCTGTAAATCTTCAACTTCGGCAACCAGCAAGATCATTTCTAGCAAGGTATCAAGGTTCTCGCGACGAATCGCACTTACAGGAACCATGATTGTATCGCCGCCCCATTCTTCAGCAACAAGAGCATATTCGGTTAGCTCTTGGCGAATGCGATCGGGCTGAGCTTCAACCTTATCAACTTTGTTAATAGCAACAACGATTGGCACTTTAGCAGCACGAGCATGGCTGATCGCTTCAATGGTTTGAGGTTGAACACCATCATCGGCGGCAACAACTAGTACAGCAATGTCAGTAACCTTCGTACCACGCGCACGCATGGCAGTAAAGGCTTCGTGCCCAGGGGTGTCAAGGAAGACGATTTGTTGTTTAACGCCATTATGCTCAACATCAACGTGATATGCACCGATATGTTGAGTAATACCACCCGCCTCTCCTTGAGCGACTTTGCTCTTACGAATTGCATCAAGCAAGGTGGTTTTACCATGGTCAACATGTCCCATGATTGTGACCACTGGAGGACGGCGTTGCAGTTTATCAAGGTCGCCAGCATCAATCATTTCCGTCTTGAGTGCAAGCTCGACGACTTCAGGAGCATGGACTTCATAGCCCAATTCCGCCGACACCATTTTGGCAGTACCCACATCGAGGGTTTGGTTGATATTCGCCATGATCCCTTTCATAAATAGGGTGCGAATTACCTCTGTCTCTGAAAGGACTAACCGTTTGGCTAGTACAGCAACGGTCATACCCTCTTCGATTTCTACCGAGGTTGGTTTCTCAGGAATAATTTCGACTTGTTGGTGACGGCGATCGCGACTTGGTGCAGATTTTCTACCCTTTTGAGTTGGTTTAATGTCGGCAGCCATGGTTGGCTTCGATGGCACTGCTGCTGCCTTAGGACGTGCCGCAGGACGCGCCAGCGACAAACTGATCTGTGCTAGCTCAGCAGCTGCGTCAGCATCAGCCCCATCTTCATCTTCATCAGCAAAGTCGCGTAGATAGCGCTTGGGCTTATTCAGACGATTCTTTTCTTTAAGCTCTAGTAAATCCTTTTCTTCTTCTTCTTTGGACTTACCTTTACGCTTACTACCTTTGCCAGGCAAAGTTGGTTTTTCGAGAAGTTCTGGTAACGCAGGATTAAATCCACCTGCCGCTTCGGGCTTCTTGCCACTCTTGTCAGCGATTACAGGCTTTTCAGGCGCACGCATCAAGGTTGGCATCGGTGGACGCAAATTGTGCGGCGGTTCTGTTGGGGCAGTGATCCCACGTTCGATTAGTACCGAGTCTTTGACTAACTTCGGTCCACGGCTTTGAGGTCTACCACCAGCAGGGGCAGCTTGCTGTTCCACAGGTTTGTTCAGTTTTGGCTTTTCAGGCTTGTTTACCTTAACCGTTTCTGGATATTCCTCGCCCGTGCTCTGCTCGGTTCTGTCTTGCTCAGACTTACTCTGATTGGCTTTCGCCGAAATTCTTGACTCATCTGAAGGTTTTGCAGCAGGAGGTTTGGGCGCAATGACGGCTTTAGGCGCAACAGCTACAGGAGGCTTAGGTCTCTCTGGTGCAGCAGGCTTATTCAATTTGACCTGAGGTGGCGACACACTTACTAAGGATTGCTTCGGCACAGCAGGAGGACGCTCAGCTTTTTCTGCTTGTGGTCGCTCAGCTTTTGGAGTCTCTTTACGGGGTGTTTGTTCTTTAGGTGCTTGTTTGGATGGGATGATCTTTGCCGTTGTTGGCTCCTCAACTGAGATCTTTGCAGGGAGAGATACAACCGCCTTTTCAGATGATTTGGGTGAGGCTAGCGGCGTAATTAATTCTGTTTTTGATTCTGCTGGCGATGCTGGCTGAGAGTCTTTAATCGGTTGGGGGTTTACTGGTGGGGTCAATGCTGTTTCTAAGGTCAATTCAATTTTGGGCGCAGGGTTAGGTTCGGACTGTTCACCTTCTGAGACAGAAGGACGGCTGGGAGGCTTGACTAATGAAGAAGCAGGGGGCATGGGCAGGGGAGGGTTAATAACAGCAGTTTTAGCAGGAGTTTCTGAGCTAGGCTCAGCGATCGCACTAGGTGAGTTAAGAGGCGGATTTATAGAAGTTGTAGCTCCTACATTACCAGAGACAGGTGGAGTATTGAGACGAATTGTGGGCTTGGTAACCGCAAGAATTTGCTGCTTAGCAATACGAGCATCGGATTCTTTGATCTTTGCTGCTGCTGCAGATTTCTTCTCGGAAGCCCTAGGATCGGCAGCTTTATGATGATATTGAGGGGCTTTGATGCGTACCAACTCCGCCTCTGATTCTGTAATTGTACTACTATGACTTTTAACAACTATATTTAATTGCTCACATACCGCGATTACATCTTTGGTGTCGAGATCTAACTCTCGTGAGAGTTCATATAGTCGAACTCGATTGCTTATACTCATTGCTTACTCTGCCCTGCGTAACTGTTGTACACGATGAAGTTGAATTTACATAGAAGTTGCTTCCTATCTTTTGCTAGGTTGAATTACATTGACTGAATTACATTGACCATAGTTAATCTTAGAAGCGCCTAGCTATTCCTGCTGAACAGGCTAGCGAGTAGGTTTCAATTTTTAAATGAAACTACTATAGCTATTATTACTCATACAATCTAGTAATATGAGAGGTTAGCTAATTTGGCTCACAAACCTTGGCAAAATCTCACTCAGTTTACTAGCTCTTGTACATTACTCCTAAAACATAGGTTTTGAGAAGAGATTTTTTATGTATATGGCGCTTTGTGTGAATAATTGGCTCAGATTTTTGAAAACCCCTGCTTTATGTAGCTTTGCCTAAAAAATCAATGGGCTGATTAAATTTATAAATCCCTAGCTAATGAATTTAAGTGCATTAGCATTGTTACAGTTATTTACACTACTTTAATTTAAGGTAGGATCGGACAGTCTCGCAGCATTGTGATTTTATGACCAACGTACCCGTCTCTCGCATTCGCAACTTTTCAATCATTGCTCATATCGATCATGGCAAGTCTACGCTTGCCGATCGCTTGCTGCAATTTACAGGCACAGTGGCGGATCGAGATATGAAAGCGCAATTTCTCGACAACATGGATCTTGAGAGAGAGCGGGGGATCACAATTAAGTTGCAGGCGGCGCGGATGAACTACCAAGCGCTTAATGGTGATGAATATACAATTAATCTGATCGATACCCCAGGACATGTGGACTTTTCCTATGAGGTATCGCGCAGTTTGGCGGCTTGTGAAGGGGCCTTGCTAGTAGTTGATGCGTCGCAAGGGGTCGAGGCGCAAACTCTGGCTAATGTCTATTTAGCATTAGCAAATGATCTGGAGATTGTCCCCGTACTAAATAAGATCGATTTACCAGGAGCAGATCCCGATCGCATAGCCAATGAAATCGAGCAGTTAATTGGTTTAGATTGCTCGACAGCAATTCGAGCATCGGCAAAGCAGGGTGTTGGGATCAGGGAGATCCTTGAGGCGATCGTTTTGCAAGTGCCACCGCCAAAAGATACGGTCGATCAACCATTACGAGCCTTAATTTTTGATAGTTATTACGATGCTTATCGCGGAGTAATCGTTTATTTCCGTGTGATGGATGGCACGGTCAAAAAAGGCGATCGCGTTAAATTCATGGCTTCAGAGCAAGAATATGTCATCGATGAGCTTGGTGTACTTGCCCCTGGGCAAATCCAAGTTGATGAATTACATGCAGGTGAAGTGGGCTATCTCGCCGCTGCGATTAAGACGGTTGCTCATGCGCGGGTTGGTGACACTATTACTTCAGCACTCGACTCAGCACCAGAGCCTTTTCCTGGTTACGAAGAAGCAAAACCAATGGTTTTCTGCGGCATGTTTCCTACTGATGCCGATCAATTTGAGGAACTGCGCGAAGCCCTCACCAAGCTAAAGCTCAATGACGCATCTCTAAATTATGAGCCAGAAACCTCGAATGCGATGGGTTTTGGGTTTCGTTGTGGATTTTTGGGAATGCTACACATGGAGATTGTGCAAGAGCGTCTCGAACGAGAATACAATCTCGATCTAATTGTGACTGCGCCATCAGTAATTTATCGGGTGACAACAAATACTGGTGAGATCCTGATGGTGGATAATCCTAGCGAGTTACCGCCGCCAAACTCTAGACAATCGATAGAGGAGCCTTATGTCAAGCTAGAAATCATGACTCCACAAACTTACATTGGCACTTTGATGGAGTTGTGCGTAGCAAGACGCGGCATTTTTGTGGATACGAAATACATCACCACAGAACGGGCAACTTTAATGTATGAGCTGCCATTAGCCGAAATGGTAACTGATTTCTTCGATCAGATGAAGTCGCGCACGAAGGGATACGCCAGCATGGAATATCAAGTGATTGGCTATCGTCCTAACGATCTGGTACTTGTTGATATTCTCGTTAATGAAGAACCTGTGGATGCCTTGGCTTGCATTGTTCATCGTGACAAATCCTATAATATCGGTCGGGCTTTGGTGTCTAAGCTCAGAGAGTTAATTCCTAAGCAACAGTTCCAAATACCAATTCAAGCTGCGATCGGGACAAAGATCTTGGCGCGGGAGAATATTTCAGCTTTGAGAAAGAACGTGTTGAGTAAGTGCTACGGTGGTGATATTTCTCGAAAGAAGAAGTTGTTAGAGAAGCAGAAGAAGGGTAAAAAGCGGATGAAGTCGATTGGAACCGTGGAAGTTCCACAAGCAGCGTTTATGGCGATTTTGCAATTGAACGGTGATTAAACCCCAAAAAGACACAGCGCCCGCTATGCGGGTGCTGTGTCTTTTTGGGTTTATAATTCTAAGTTGAGTGGTAAGGCGATCGCAAACTTTGTGCCTATACCAACTGTACTTTCACAGAGAACGGTTCCTTTCAAGTTCTGTGTCACAAGGTTATAGATAATATGCAGCCCTAGACCACTGCCACCTCTATCTCTCGCTGTCGTGAAAAAAGGCTCAAAAATTTTGTCTAAATTCTCAGATGGAATGCCCTTGCCGTCATCGGAGTAGGTAATTAGAACTTTGTCATCTTGCTGAGCAATTTCAAATTGCAACTGTCCAGCTTTATCTAAGTCATGATAGGCATGAGTAAGGGAATTTATCACTAAATTTGTGATAATTTGCGAAAAAGCCCCTGGATAACTTTGCATAGCGATCGCATTATCACCAATGACTTTAATTTGATGTGGAGTATTTTGGATTTGTGGGGCTAAGCTAATCAGAATCCTCTCGATATAGTCTTTCACTTGAAAGGTACGCTGTTCTAAACTGGCTTGATCGACAGCAACTTGCTTAAAGTTTTGGATGAGTTCGGCGGCGCGTTGTAAGTTAGCCAATAGAATTTCACTACTGCTTTTGGATTTTGCTAAATATGCTTGTAAGCTAGATTTCTTTAGTTCACCGAGATCAAAAGATTCCTTGAACTTATTTGTCGCATTATCAAGAATGGAAGCCGCCATTAAACTATTACCAACTGGGGTATTCACCTCATGGGCGATACCTGCCACCATACTACCGAGCGCAGCATACTTTTCTGACTCTAATAGTTGCTTTTGGGTGTTTTTTAGTTCATCTAAGGTGCTGGCTAGTTCGACATTTTTTTGATAAATTGCAGCTTCTGCGCGTTTGCGATCGCTAATATTGCGAATCATAAATAGTACTTCGTTGGTTCCACTAACGACAATGCGCACCTCTTCATCTTGGCAATTGCCATTTACACATATTTGCTGTTCATAAATTTGTATTTTCCCCGTAACTATGGCTTGATGTATATAGAAAAGTTGGCGATCGCTAACTTCGGGCTGTAGAATTTGGGAAATATGCTTCCCAATATTCTCAAAATCGGGATACAGCAACTCAATGTCATTTTCATAGTTAACCTGACCAAGATAGATTCCATCCACACTGACATGAAACATCAAATCAGGAATAACGGAAAGAATAGCCCTTTTACGAGTTTCACCAGCACTGAACGCTGTATAACCCGTGACTGCGATCGCTGAACTAAATAGTGCTAATAAAGTAGGAACTATAGGCATCCACCATCCCCACAAAAATGCGATGTAGCTTACAGTAAATAACCCTCCGCCTAATCCAGAAATCGTCAGGATTTTCCAAGGTAGACGAAAAGCAAGTTTTGATGATGTCAGTATTCTTTTGTATCGTTTATTGTTGCCCAATAAACCACCGATAACCGCCCAGATAGCAATCCACAATGATTCGGTTAATTTCGACCAAACTTGTAAGATGGGTCGTCCATCAAGGGCGTTAGCGATTAATTGACTGGCAATATTTGCATGAAGAATTACGCCACTAGTTACAGGAAAAGGATTACCTAAGGTTGTGCTGTTATATGGGGTAATAAAGTAATCAGTGTTACTTTCTGCGGTAATTCCGATGATAACAAGGCGATCGCGAAATATATCCTGAGCAGTATTTCCATTGAGTACATCACTTAAAGAAACTGTGTGAAAGCCATCCTGAAAATTACGGAAATTTGATAGTATTTGATAGCCTCCCATTCCTTGCCGAACATAACCGCCATCATTTTCAACGATAGGAGAAAATATTGCTTTTCCTAATTTATATTGCTGCGTTTTGGGATTCACAACTTCGAGACTAATATTCTCTTTCTTGAGATATTCGATAGCTAATACGGCACTCAAACTGGTAATAGTTTTACCCTGTTTGTCCTTAAGCGACAGCAGGATACGGCGAATCTTCCCATCGCCATCGGGAAGAAAATCATTGGCAGCTACTTGATTAAGCTTTTCTAGAACAGGAGAAGCGGCTACATCACTCCCATCTTGATTAACGATCACCTTGCGGATGCCAACTAGATTTGGGGTCGATGCAAATATGTTTACTAGTTGTTGATATTCAGAACCATATTGCATAGGCACTGGCAGATCTCGATAGATATCTAGCCCGATCGCTCTGGGTTGCTGTTGCTTAATTAAATTTAAGAGCTTGGCAAGCGTTGCGTCAGAAATAGGAGAACCAAACTTCTGAATATCGGGTTCATTGATGGCGACAACCACAATGCGATCGTCAATGGCTTCTGATGGTCGCCATTGAAAAAACAAGTCATATACAGCAAGTTCTAATGGTTGAAAAATTCCCACAAAGCGCATTCCTAGTAAAATCCCCGTTGTCGCGGGGACAACAACCAAAACTCCACGCAATTTCCAAATTATTTTTTTTAGATTGATCCACATATCGATTATTTTGTAGGGCTGATGCACCCGCGATCGCACTTTACTTTAGAGCGAATTCGCAACTATGCTATAACAGAAATCTCTTCTGTGTAACATCAGTTAAATAGTTTTTAAGCGGGACTTAAAACATGAAACTTTCTCTTCGCTATATCAGTTCGACAAGTGTATTTACTCTCAGCTACTTCACCGCAACACTTTCGGCTATGGCGCAGATCCTCCCAGACAACACTTTACCTGTAAACTCTACAGTTACAACCAGTGGATTAATCCAAACAATTGATGATGGAACAAATAGAGGGATTAACCTCTATCATAGTTTTCAAGATTTCTCGGTTCCGACAAATAATACCGCCTATTTTAATAATGCTTCAAATATTCAAAATATTGTGACGCGAGTGACAGGTAGCTCCGTCTCAAATATTGACGGGATGCTCAAAGCCAATGGCAATGCGAATTTATTTTTGCTCAATCCTAACGGGATTATGTTTGGGGCAAATGCAAAGCTAGATATTGGTGGAACTTTTGTTGGCAGTACGGCAAATAGTTTCAAGTTCTCCGATGGTAGTGAGTTTAGCGCCACTAATCCCCAAGCACCGCCATTGCTGACTACGGATATTACAATGGGATTGCAATATGGCACAAGCAATACTGGAGCAACTATTAGCAATCGCGCTAATCTCTCTACGACACAAGATTTAGTTTTAAATGCTGACAAGTTGGATTTGCAGGGGCAATTACAGGCAGGTCGAGATCTGATTTTGCAAGCCCAAGATATGGTGACGATTCGCGATAATACTGCCAGTCGGTTTGTGGCAGTGTCTGGTAGAGATCTGCTTGTGCAAGGAAATCAATCGGTTGATGTTTTTGCTTTAAATCATCCTAGTAGTGGGTTTTGGTCAGGTCAGAATATGGTGTTGCGATCGCAAAATCCTGTGATTGGTGATGCTCATTTTTATGCTGGTGGGAACTTAAATATCGAGAAGTTGAATGGAACTATCGGTGATTTGCTCAGTCCTAACGATCCAGTGATTTTGGCTAATGGCAATGTGACTTTAGGTAACTACACTGGAGCATCGCTGCATATTTTAGCGGCGGGAAGCGTCACGCTGGGAAATGTCACGATTAATAATAGAGGAACTGTTAATACTACGATTAATCCCAGCAATACAACTCTATTTAATGCCACTAAGCGTTATGCGGATTTGGCAACATTTAGTTTGACTGACTATCAGGCAATTAAGAATAATAATGGCTCAATTCAAGATATTGTGCCATTACAGACTCCGATTACGATTGATGGTAGTACTAAGGCAACTTTGGATATAAGAGCAGGAGTGGATTGGTCAAAATTAGGTGGGTTGCCTGCTAGTCCCATGGTTTCAGGTGCGATCGCACCTGTTCCTACCTATGCAAATCCTCCTGCTAGAGCCGATATTACGGTGAATGGGAATATTCGTGTGAGTCAACCAAGTGGATTAGTATTCTTAACTAACCAGTTCAATCCCAATACCTTACAAGGCAAAATTTCCACTCAAGAAATTAATACAGGGACGAATGTTGTTGGGGCTAATGCTGGTGATATTCGAGTCTATGGTCGCGGCGATATTACCCTGAATTCAAACCTAATCGCATACTCGGAGCCTGGTTCTGGCAATGCAGGAAATGGCGGTTCAGTCGCGATTTCTTCTTATTCTGGCAATATTACGATGAATTCTGAATTATACACTGACTCCTTTACACTCACAGGCAATACGGAGAATGGCGGTGCGATTTCATTCTCTTCTTATTTGGGCGATATCATATTAGACAACCTATACTTTGAATCATCCTCATTCTCTTACTCTGGCAACTCAGCCAATGCAGGAGCAGTTTCCCTAGCTTCTTACTCAGGTAATATCACGATCACTCGTCCAATCTGGAAATCACCCTCCGTTTCGTTAGCATTAGGTCGTTCTGGTGATGGAGGAGCAATTTCTTTTGCTACTTATTCTGGCGATATTACGATTAAAGAAGTTAGAAGTTTCTTTGGAGATGTTGGGACTTATTTAGATGCTGGTACTTACTCAGGCTCTAGTTACTCTGGTAATGGTGGAGCAATCTCTTTAGCTTCCAACTCTGGCAACATTTCACTAATCAATGCGCCATTAAACTCATCTACGGCTTCTTATTCATCCTCAAAGTTAGATCATTCTGGAAATGGCGGAGCAATCTCTTTAGCTACTTCTTTAGGGAATATTACCCTGAACGATTTGACGTTGTATTCGTATTCATTCGCGAGATCCGCAAATTCTCGAATGGGCGGAGCAATTTCTTTATACTCTGATTCTGGCAATATTGCGCTGAACAATTCGACATTGTCAGCATACTCGTTAGCCTCATTTGCCAGTTCCCAGAATGGGGGGGCAATATCCATCTCTGCACCCAAAGGTAACATTACGAGTGCCCTAACAAGTTATATATTGTCTTTCTCAATTTCAGCAGCAGGTTTCAAAAGTGGTAATGGTGGTGAGATCACCTTAACAGCAAAAGATCAAATCCGTAATCTTGCACTCTTTACCTCATCCGCCTTTGGTCAAGCTGGCGCAGTAAACATTAATGGTCTAGGTGATTTGACGATCGCATCTCTTCAGGTGATTACCAGTAAGACCGTAAATTTCCCTAGACGCGCCTATGATATCAACGATCCCAACACTTTCATCACCACTATTTTTGGATCTGGACAAAATGGGCGATCGGGAGATGTAATGATTAAAGGGTTAGGCAATCTCACCTTTGACAATACCCTGATCGTGAGTACGACCCAAGGGCTTGACCCTGCTGGGAATATTTTGATCGCTAGCCCTGCGGCGATCTCCTTCCAAAATAACAGCCAAGTCCTGAGTAATACCAGTAGTCTCGGTAGCGCTGGAAATATCACTGTTGTCGCAGGAGAGCGCATCACCTTCAAAGATAATAGTCAAATTATTGCTCAAACTAGTAGCAGTGGAAAAGCTGGCAACATCGGACTGATTGCAGGAAACTCGATCCTCTTTACTGCGGGTACTGGCTTATTTGCCAATACCACAGTAGGTTCTACAGGAGATGGCGGCAATATTGCGATCGATCCACAGTATGTCACCCTTCAAGATGGCGCGACAATCGCTGTCGGCAGTCTTGGCTCAGGGCTGGGCGGCAACATCACTATATTCGCCAATAACCTCTCGCTTTTGAATGGTTCCTCCATTACCGCCTCAACCGCTAGCACCAATGGAGGCAATATAAATTTGAATGTTCCATCTATATTGCTTTTACGCTACGGCAGCAATATCACAACCACCGCAGGTACAGCAAATGCAGGAGGCAACGGTGGCAATATCAATATCAAAGCAGGTTTCATCGTTGGAGTAAAAGGCGAAAACAGCGATATTTTTACTAATGCATTTACAGGTAACGGCGGCAGAGTTACTATCACCACTAACGGCATCTATGGACTAGAGTTTCGTCCTCAACTAACAGGTTTTAGTGACATTGCAGCTAGTTCTCAGTTTGGTGTGCAAGGAAATGTCATCGTTACCACTCCTGAAATCGATCCAAGTCGAGGATTAACTACGTTACCGCTTAATCTTATCGATTCATCGAAACAAGTTAGTCAGAGCTGTGCGGTGGGAGGGAAGTTATCTAATCGTGAAAATCGCTTTACGATCGCAGGTAGAGGTGGCTTACCAAAGAGTCCTACTGATGAGCTTTCCAGTAATCAGCCTCTTGTGCAGCTAGCTGAAATCGTACCAAGCAGCACCAATCAATTCTCGGCAATAGAACAGAATCAAGAGGTAAAGAACGCTTCTCCCAAATTTATTGTCGAGGCAAATGCGATCACTAGAGATAATAACGGCAGATTGCAGTTAGTTGCTGCTTCTAATCCACTCAGTCCCTCCATCCCTCAGCTTGCTTGTGCGAACCAATAAATTTTTGGAAAGTGTCGCTTGGCGACACTTTCCAAAAATTTATTGGTTCGGGTTTGAGTGCTAAAATATGGATATTGCTTCTCGGAGTGAAATCTATGACCGCCTATACAGTCAATCTCGATCCAATTATGAAACTGACCAGAGAGCAGTTTTATGAATTATGCGCGGCAAACCCAGAACTTAAACTAGAACGGAACCCTCATGGAGAACTCGTAATTATGTCCCCCACTGGTGGCGAAACAGGTGCTTGGAATTCAGATATTACAACTGATTTAACACTTTGGAATCGCCAAAGTGGCATAGGGAAAGTATTTGACTCATCAACTGGATTTGCCCTTCCTAAAGGTTCCGATCGCTCTCCTGATGCTGCATGGATACCGATCGCTAAGTGGAATGCGCTGACACCTACACAGCGGAAGAGATTTTTGCCATTATGTCCCGATTTTGCGATCGAACTATTATCGCCAAATGATTCATGGATTAAAAGCTTAGCAAAAATGCAGGAATACCAAGACAACGGCTGTCGTTTGGGTTGGCTGATCGATCCTGAAAGTAAGCGCGTTGCTATTTATCGTCTGGGTAAATCCGTCGAGATTCTCGAAGCCCCACCAAGTTTGTCTGGGGAAGAAGTTTTAATCGGATTTGTGCTGAGTTTAGAAAATATTTGGTCTGCGTAAATCCAATCTTAAATAAATATTACAGGGAATATCCATGTTCTTTTGGGAATCCATCTCGAATCTAAAACCCAAAAACAGTAAATTCCTTCGCTATGTCAGTCTTGGAACTTGTGCAACTATACTCGCACTAATCTTAGGATGGAATGCTCAACCCAGTATTGCTAATAATCCTCCAAAAGCCTCAACTGATATAGTTCTTACTCAAACTGGAAGTGATAAACCTGCAACTCTTGTCCAGAGAGGCAAACAGTATTTCCAATCAAGTCAATATGCCAATGCGATCTCGACTTGGAAACAAGCTGCTGATATTTATGTAAAACAAGGCGATCGCCTCAATCACGCCATTGTTTTGCAAAATCTTGCCTTAGCACATCAACAACTCGGTCAATGGAAAGAATCCGATCAGGCGATCGCCCTCAGCATAGAAATCCTCCAATCCGATTCGCAACAACCAAAATTATTAGCACAGGCTCTCAACATTCAAGGCAACATTCAACTCGCGCAGGGTAAAGCTCAAGATGCATTAACAATTTGGCAAAAGGCAGCAGCAACCTACGAGCAGTTAGGAGACAAGGACGGAGCCATTCGCAGCAAGATTAATCAGAGTCAAGCCATGCGATCGCTAGGTTTATATCCCAAAGCTAAAGATATTCTTCAGCAAGTCCAAATAGAACTTAAAGAACGCCCCAAATCCTCACTCAAAGCAGCTAGTCTACTTAATCTTGGCGACACCCTGCGACTGAGCGGAGATTTTAAAGAAGCAAAAATTGTATTGCAAGAAAGTCTAGAAATTGCTAAAAAGCTCAATGACTCTTCGATCATAGCCGACGCTCTCCTGAGTTTAGGAAATACCACCTATAGCGCGAAACAATCCGCCGAGGCAATCGGCTACTATCAGCAAGCCGCGATCGCTGCTACATCTCCGATCCAAAAAGTCCAAGCTCAACTCAACCAACTTCGTCTTCAGATTGAAGCGAAACAGCCTGAATCGGCACAACTATTATTAACAGATCTGCAAACGCAACTATCAAGCCTCCCACCGAGCCGAGCCTCAGTATACGCAAAAGTAAACTTTGCCCAAAGTCTGGTTAAGCTTAATCCTACATCAAGCGATCGCCAAACCTCCGCCCAGTTCCTCGCCACATCTGCTCAACAAGCAAAAGAGATGGGCGATCCGAGAGCCGAGTCCTATGCGATCGGATATCTGGGCAACCTCTATGAACAAACGCAACAGTTTTCAGAAGCCCAAACCCTTACCGAGAAAGCGCTCATTCTCGCCCAAACCAATAATGCCTCAGATATTGCCTATCGCTGGCAGTGGCAACTCGGACGAGTACTCAAATCTCAAGGCGAAAATTCCAAAGCGATCGCCACCTATAGCGAATCTGTGAATACATTAGCTTCAATTCGTGGCGATCTTGTCTCCAGCAATGCAGACATTCAGTTTTCCTTCCGTGATAGCGTCGAACCAGTCTACCGTCAGCTTGTCGCCTTACTTCTTACTCCAGAAAATGGCAAACCAGTCAGCCAAGAAAATCTCAAAGCCGCTCGTAAAGTAATTGAATCTTTACAACTTGCCGAACTAGATAACTTTTTCAAAGAAGCTTGCCTCGCAGGGATGGCTACCCAAGTTGATGAAGTTGATCCACAAGCTGCTGTCATCTACCCGATCGTTTTGCCTGAGAGTCTAGAAGTTATTATTTCACTTCCAGATCGTTCTTTCCTTCACCGTACAACTAAAATCTCTCAGGACAAACTAGAAAGTCTCTTGAGTGAATTACGGCGATCGCTACGTCGAACATCCCTTGAGACGGATATTCAAGATGTGTCAGAAAAAATTTACAACATACTAATCGGTAAAGAAACAGAATCTATATTAGCTAAGAAAAAAATTAAAACCTTAGCATTTGTTCTTGATGGTTCTTTGAGAAATTTGCCTATGGCAGTACTCTATGATGGACAACAGTACTTGATGGAAAAATATAATCTAGCAATCACCCCTGGGTTACAACTCATCGATCCTCGTCCACTCAAGCACCAACAACTAACTGTATTTGTCGGAGGATTGAGTAAGGAAACCCAAAACTTTAATGCTCTACCAAATGTCGAAAGAGAGATTCAGCAAATAGCGACCCTTGTATCAGCTCAAACACCATTACTCAATGAAACGTTTATTAGCGAGTCTATTCAAAAACAAATTAGTAAAATCCCCTATAGAGTAGTTCATCTAGCTACTCATGGTGAATTTAGCTCTGATGCCGAAAAAACCTTTATCTTAACGTGGAATAATCGTCTGGGAGTCAAACAATTGGGGGAATTGCTGCAATCTAGAGAACAAGATAGTCGTATTCCCATTGAGTTATTGGTACTCAGTGCTTGTAAAACCGCGAAGGGAGATAATCGAGCCGCATTAGGACTAGCAGGAATGGCTGTGCGATCGGGAGCAAGAAGCACGATCGCTAGTTTATGGTCAGTTGAGGATAGTGCCACAGCGACATTTATGGAAGACTTTTATCAAGAACTAGCGACTCTCGGCACAACTAAAGCCAATGCTCTGCGAAAAGCTCAGCTAAGCCTTCTCAAAAATCCGCAGTTTACTCACCCCTTCTATTGGTCTCCATTCGTTTTAGTCGGGAACTGGTTGTAACCCAAAAAAATAAGATAGCACGAAGTGCCATCTTATTTTTTTGGGTTTTAAAAAACTGCACCCCTCACTGTGCGGGCGATGCAGTTTTTCGCTCTGGTTTTTCAATTATGCCAAGGTACTTAATATAAAAAAATAAGTAACATATCACTTGATATTCATTACAGTAATTTATGATTAAGAGATCAACAATAAATTTTTTGAAAGTACCGCTTTACGACACTTTCAAAAAATTTATTGTTTTGAGCTTGAGCGCAACGCGCCGTATGTCGTTTTATTTCAATGCTTCTAATTTAGTCCACTGGGAAACTTGCAGTTAGTCAGTTACTGCTTATAGGAATAAAGCTATGTTCTCTAAATATTTTCATCGATACTTTGTCCTCTTGGCGATCGCAATACTCTGGGAGATCACCACATTCTCCATTTTTTCGGCAAGTGCTAACGTCCAAATATTTGAGCCTCCGACAAGCAACCCTGCCCCAAAAACGACCATTGGCGGTGGAAGGCGGAGTAATGATGGACAATGCCTGAAAAATCGAGATGTTCAAACTAGAGAGGACAAAACTAAAAAATCTTTAGAACAACAGCTTACTCCCATACTCCCGCCTAACAAATTTGGGCTTACAGTCTCATCAAATCCGACATTTTTTGCATATATTCCCAAAACCTCTGCGATCGCAGTGGAGTTCACCCTTGAAAATCAGCAAGGCAAGGGCATCGCCCGCAAGACTGTCACGCTCACTAGCACACCCAGTATCGTCAATGTTCAATTTGAGAAAACACCCCTAGAAGTTGGAAAAGATTACAAATGGCTGATCTCCGTCATCTGCGAAACTGGCGATCCTGAAGATACTTTTTCAGAAGGGATCATCCGTCGTATCAAACCCGAATCAACTTTGCTCAGCAAATTAGAGAAAGCGAACGCGATCGAACGAGTATCTCTATATGCAAAGTTTGGAATTTGGCATGAAGCAATTTCTAGTCTTGCAAGTTTACTTCTGGCTCAACCCAATAGCCCCGAACTAAAGACGAGTTGGCTAACTTTGCTCAAGTCCACTAGCTTAGAATTCATAGCAAATATGCCTCTCACCAAATGATTATCACTATCAAATCATTTATGAAATAGAAAAATGCCTATAGATTCCAAAGATTCCGACGAGCTAATTTTTATAGCAGAAAATGAGGAGTTATCTTTTGTAGATGCAAAACCCAATATTAGTGAGGTGGGCTTTGCCCACCTCACTAATATTGAGTTTAATTTAATTAGCGATCCTAACGAATCTCAAGAAATATTTGAATTTACGTCATTACTGAACAGATCGACATGGCAGATCTTGATCTGTGATGATGATCGTTCTGTCCATGAAGTTACCAAACTTGCCCTAGAGGGATTTAAGTTTGCAGGCAAAGAATTAGAGATAATCTCTGCCTGCTCGGGTGCTGAAGGAATCAAGATTATCGCGCAAAATCCTGACATCGCGGTGATCCTGCAAGACGTGATCATGGAAACCAATGACGCGGGTTTGCAAGCTGTCAAATATATCCGTGAAGTTTTGCAAAATCAACTTGTACGGATTATCCTCCGTACAGGTCAGCCAGGAGATTTTCCTGAATCTTCGGTGGTTATAAACTATGACATCAATGACTACAAGTCAAAAACAGAACTGACCGAGCAGAAACTATTTACAGCCCTAATTTCTAGCCTCAGAGCATACAGCAGCATCGTAAATCTTGCAGAAAGTCGTCAAAAGTTGGCTACCTTAAACAAACAACTCTATCAATTTAATCAGAATTTAGAAAAGATTGTCCAAGAGCGCACCATTGAACTCGAAATTGCTAAAGAAGCCGCAGATAGTGCGAATAAAGCGAAAAGTCAGTTTCTTACCAATATGAGTCATGAGCTGAGAACTCCTCTTAATGGAATTCTTGGTTATGCTCAACTTCTAAAACTGAGTGATGACCCAGTTAAACATCAAGATGGATTAAATGTCATCCAGCGTAGCGGTCAGCACTTGCTGACATTGATTAATGACATTCTCGATCTGTCCAAAATTGAAGCAGGTAAATTAGAGATCGATCGTGACATGTTCCATTTAGATGAACTTCTCAAGGGTCTGATCGACATGTTTAAGGCTCAGGCAATCAATCAAGGCATAGAGATTATCTATAAGATTATTGGACAAATTCCCAAGCTTGTTTATGGTGATGCCAAACGGCTGCGCCAAGTTTTGTTTAATCTAGTCGGCAATGCCATCAAGTTCACAGACAAAGGGATTGTGACTCTGACGGTGCAAAGTCCTAGCGACAACAAAATTCGTTTTGATGTAATCGATAGCGGTGTGGGGATCGCCCCAGAGGATTTACCGATAATATTTCAATCCTTTGAACAAGTCGGCGATCCTATAAAAATGCAATCAGGAACTGGATTGGGGTTGCCAATTAGCAAGCGCCTCATCGAGATGATGGGAGGAGAGTTAAATGTAACAAGTACCCTAGGTCAAGGTAGTACTTTCTGGATTGAAATTGATTTACCTACTTACGTAAATCCGAAAACGACAGAGCAGCTCCAACAAAATGTTGAAATCATCGGTTACAAGGGCAAAAAACGTAAAATCGTCGTGGCGGATTCAAAACAATTAGACCGTGATTTAGTAGTAGATATGCTCTCTCAACTTGACTTTGACATCATCGAATCTGAAGGCGATATTGATATTTTCGATAAAACATCAGCAAACATTCCTGATTTGCTTTTACTAGGCTTGAAAAATTTAGATGATGCTAGTTGGGATATTCCCCGCAAAATCCGACAGACTCCTATGCTTAAGGACACTGTCATAATTATGTTGTCGGAAGATGTAATTGAAGGCGATCGCCAGAAATGTATAGAAGCGGGTTGCGCTGACCTTCTTGCTAAACCCATCGCCATGAAACCGTTAATGGATATAATTCAAGCAAATCTGGGGTTAGAGTGGGAGTACTGCTATTTTGCGTCCTCTGAAGTTTCCTCTCAACCATCTTTAGCAAGTCAAGCGATCGCAAACAACATCTTGCTACCCTCTCGACAAATCATATTGGAGCTAATAGAACTAGCGGAGACAGGCAATTTAGACTCTCTACAAAAGCGTGTAAAGGATTTAGAAAAGTATGACGATGGACTGAAGGCATTTACTGGGGAAATTCTAGAATTAGCAAGAGGTTTTCAACTTCGCAATATTTTAAATTACCTCAATAAACTGATGGAGACTTGCTGAGCCAAAAACCAATTTCGGTATTTTTAGCGCCTGCGGCGCTAAAAATACAAAAACCAATTTTTTGAAAGCCCGCCGTAGGTGGGCTTTCAAAAAATTGGTTTTTGTAATGAGAATTACTGCCCCAATCATCGATTTCACTATAAATCGCCAACCTCTGCTAGAATCTAAACCTACAGTATCTGCTCCCAGTTATTGATACTGCTGACTCGTTAAATTCTCCTGTCTCTGCTCCATCTGACACCAATTTCAAGAATGGCTTAGCCATATTTGAAGCTTTAAAATCCCTCTGGGTAAGGTTTTAGATTCTTAGAAATGTCGCAACCCTCTAAGAATTGGTATGAATGAATTGGCACGAATAAAAATGGCAACATTAACAGCGACAGACTGATAAAAATACGACACAAAACCGACACACAATTTGGAGTTCTATGTCTTTCTCAGCCCTTGGTTTGTCTGATCAAATCGTCCGTGCTGTCACTGCACGCGGCTATACTGAGCCTACACCGATTCAGTCACGGGCGATCCCCGTTGTTCTTTCAGGTCAAGATTTATTAGCTGGCGCTCAAACAGGTACTGGCAAAACCGCAGGATTTACATTACCGATCTTGCATTTACTATCTAACAAGGTCGTCAAGCGATCGCCAACGGGAAAAATCCCAATTCGGGCGCTGATCCTCACACCCACCCGTGAACTCGCCGCTCAAGTCGAAGAAAGCGTGCGGATGTATGGCAGACATTTACCACTGCAATCAATGGTGATCTATGGCGGCGTTAACATTAATCCCCAGATCAACCGCCTCAGAGGTGGCGTAGAGATTTTGGTGGCGACTCCAGGACGATTGCTAGATCATGTGCAGCAGGGTCGATTGGATCTATCCAAGGTAGAAATCTTGGTATTAGATGAAGCCGATCGCATGTTGGACATGGGCTTTATTCGAGATATTCGTCGGATTCTTGCCCTATTACCAAAAGAACGCCAAAATCTCTTGTTTTCGGCAACTTTTTCCAACGAGATCAAATCCTTTGCCAGTACTTTACTCAATCAGCCTGTAATGGTCGAAGTTGCTGGTCAGAATGCCACAGCTGATCTAGTTACTCAGAGGATTTTTCCTGTCGATCGCGATCGCAAACGGGAATTGCTAACCCATTTGATCAAGACTCATAGCTGGTATCAGGTCTTGGTATTTACACGTACCAAGCATGGAGCCGATCGCCTAGTGAAGCAGCTACATCAAGATGACATTGTGGCGATGGCAATTCATGGTAATAAAAGTCAAGCCGCTCGTACTCGCGCCCTTGGCAAGTTTAAAGATGGCAGTTTGCAAGTATTAGTCGCCACAGATATCGCGGCGCGGGGCTTAGATATTAGCGAGCTGCCCCATGTAGTCAACTACGAGTTACCGAACGTCCCCGAAGATTATGTACATCGGATCGGACGCACAGGACGCGCTGGCTCGTCAGGTGAGGCGATCTCGCTGGTATGTGTCGATGAGCGCAAGTTCTTGTCAGATATTGAGAAATTAATCAAGCGATCGCTGCCCCAAGAAATTATTGCTGGTTTCGAGCCTGATCCCCGTGCCAAGCCTGAACCGATCCAAGTGGGACGACAATCTAAGCATCAGCCTCGACGTGGTGGACAAAGCGATCGCAATTATGCGGGGAAACCGTCATCAGTGACTGCGCCAAGTAAATTGCCAAGTAAACCTCAAAAGCCACAGCCTAATAAAAGTATTACTACCAAATCTCGAAATCCAAATTAATAGTAAAGCTCAAAATGGCTAAGCCATTTTGAGCTGACCGCTGTGCAAAAAGCAGAAAACCGCCTTCTCCATACCTCTGGCATTTATGTTGCTATACTATATAAGTCTTAAAAGACTGGTTAAAACATGGATCGTATATGGGAATGCACCTTTGTCTGGAATTGATTGCAACCTCGATTCAGCAACTGCATGAGCTAGAGCATATTGCAGCATCACCTATATCATCTTCTATCGAAATCGAGACAAGAAATCTCAATCTAGAAGATGCTGGAAATGTTTTGCGAGCTAGCTTAACAGAACTAGAAGTTTGTCAGCGATCGCTTACGGGAGAATTAGAGCGATATCGGGAACTGTTTGACTTTGCTCCTGACGGCTACTTTGTTACTGATGCTAATGGCGACATTACTGAAGCCAATCGTGCGGCTACTCTGATGTTTGGTTCACAGCCGATTGGTCAAAACTTAGAAAACTTTGTCTATCCCTCCTATAAAGAACAATTTCAAAGACTATTAGGTCAACTACAACGTGGTCAAAACATCAAGAGTTTGGACTTTCGGATGCAGTTTCCAACTGGACAGCCCTTTGATGCAAGTTTTACAATTATCAGCATTCGTGTACCGCTAGATGGAAGGGTAACTGGACTAAGGTGGTGGATTCAAGATATTACCCAGCGAAAGCAAGAAGTTGATAAGTTGCAACAGTCTCATCAGCGGTTAGAGATTCGAGTTGCCGAAATGAACGCCAAACTCAACCTGATGGATCGTCAAGTTCGTGTAGAAAGAGAAGAACAGCGCCGTATTTCTCGTAATCTTGCTCATAATGAAGCCAAATTGCGGGCTATGATGCAGCATTCTTCAGATATCGTAAATATTCTGGATATAGATACTACTATTAACTATTGTAGCCCCGCGATCTTTAGAACCTTAGGCTATATGCCTGAAGACGTGATGGGCAGCAAATTTATTAGCTTTATCCATCCAGAAGACCTACCAATTTTTCAAGATTTTTTAACTCAATCAGTGGATGCTTTGTCTGTATCAACACCGATAGAGATGCGTTATCGGCATATCAATGGAAATTGGGTTTATTTAGAATCAGTTTGTTGCAATCTTTTGCAGGATGCAAATGTGCAGGGCTTAGTAATCAATTCTCGAGATATTACGGAACGCAAGCGCACGGAAACAGCACTGCAAGATAGCGAACTTAGACTAGCAGCGATCGCATCGAGTATGCCTGCAACTCTCTATCGTTTATCAATCAACTCTGGCGGAAAAATTTCCATTCCATTTATCAGTGATGGTCTAATCGATCTGGTCGGCATCTCACCAAGATATGTTATTTCTTCCCCATACCAAGTATTAGATCTCGTCCATCCTGAAGATGTCGATCAATTTAAAGCTCTAATCAAAGCTGGTTTTGACAAGCTTGCTACTTTCCGTCACGAATTTCGGGTTATTACGATCTCTGGTGAAGTGAAATGGGTACAGAATATTACCCGTTATTATCGTATCGATTCGGAAACGATATTTGCTGATGGAGTATGTATCGACATTAGCGAAAGAGGCGAGGCTGAATCTAGTCTACAAAGGACAAATGAACTATTACGAGCAGTAATCAAGGCTGTTCCTGTGGCGATTGATATTGTCAGCCCTGAAGGAAAAGTTTTATTATGGAACGCAGCCGCAGAAAAACTATTTGCTTGGAATACTTCCACTGTTGTCGGTCATCCTGTTCCAAGTGTTCCTGAGTCTCAAGCGTTGGAACTACAAGCAATGATTCTCGATACGCTAGCGGGTAGACAGATCGATGGTTTCCCAATGACTTTTCAACTTCGTGATGGCAGTTGGACTAATGTGAATGTATCAACTGTCCTCGTCCACGATCCTCATGGCAAAATAGTTGGGATATTACGGATTATTGATGATGTAGGCGATCGCAGTTCAATTAAAACAGATCATAATCAGAATCTTCGGTTTGAGCAAGTCCAGAGCACATCACTCATTCACTCAGGGACAGAGGCGATCGCTAATTTTGTGACGCTCAATGCTAATACCTTGCTCAATCAATACAAAATCGGTCAACGCAATTTTGCGGGATTGAATTTGCGTGGGGCTTATTTGGTAGAGGCTGATTTACGGCACGCAGATTTCAGTGGTGTGGCGCTCAATGGCAGTAATTGTAGCTATGCCAATTTCCAATCTGCAAATTTGCGCGGTGCTGATTTGCGGGGTGCAAACTTCCAATTTGCGGATTTACAACAGGTGGATTTGCGGGGCGCTGATCTGCGGGGTGCTGACTTGCGAGATGCGAATACCACAGGTTCTATTCTTGACGATAGTAATGTCATCGAGAACAACATGTAGGGGTTTAGCATTTGCGCCGCAATATTCAAACTCCTCACCAGAAATCTCGATCGCAAATGCTAAACCTCTTCGCTCTCGCAGATAAATTGTGTCTACGTTATGAGGTTTGGGTGATCGCAATACCGTTTTGCGATCGCGTTGATATGCGTAAATGGTGGCGGTAACGCTACGCCCCCTAAGAGATTTTGTGGTTTCTTGCAGAGATAAATCGACTGTAAAAGAAATGATATAATGCTGACATGGAATCAGCCCTATCAAATCCTCAGAAAAAATGGTTGTTTTACAGCTTGATGATGAGCAAGTAATAGAACTCGTAAATCAGCTTTCTAATGAGAAGCAATTACAGTTATATAAGCTATTAATTAAAAAACGTCGCGATCGCTGGATTGAGTTATCTAATATTGGACAGACTGGAGCAAGACGTGCGGCTAGCGATCGCGGTTTGGTTTGGGATTTGCTAACTGAAGATGCGCGCGAGGACTTTGTAAATGAGCTAGTTCATGAGGATAGGGTGTGCGCTTAGTCGTAGTTTTTGATACGAATATTTTGATCTCGGCACTTCTTTCTACTGGTAGTAAACCCGACTTATGTATCAATCTTGCGAGGAATGGAGAGATTGAATCTGTCACTTGTGACGAGATCCTCAGCGAATTTCAGCAAAAGCTTGTTCAAAAATTTCATTACCCTGTTTCAGATGTTCAAGATGTGATTGATGAGATAGTTAGCTTTTCTCGGATAGTGGTTATTCCTAATACATTGCAGGTTGTTGAAGCCGATCCGAAGGATGACATGATTGTTGAATGTGGGGTGGTTGGCAAGGCTAGTCATATTGTCACGGGCGATAAGCGACATTTACTTCCGATGAAGCGATACCAGAATGTTGATATTGTCACGGCAACAGATTTTTTGACCATATTTTCAGTAAACCCAATTATCGCCAACAATTTGTAGGGGTTCAGCATTTGCGCGACTATTTCTAAACTCGTCTCAGAAAATCTCTGTATGCAAATGCTGAACCCTCTTTGCTCTTGACGATAAATTGTGGCTGCGTTGTCAGGTTTGGGCGATCGCATTACCGTTTTGCGATCGCGGTAATATGCGTAAATGGTGGCGGTAATGCTTCGCCCCCTACGAGATTTGTCTTAATTGCAGAGATAGATCCCCGACTTTTTTTGTGCCTAGCGAAACTAATTGGTGAATGCGTAGAAAAAGTCGGGGATCTGAACTACGGGGAATAGGTGATTTTGGATTTTGGTTATGTTTTTTGTAACAATCGCCTGTTTTGGGGAATATCGCTTTATGCTGGCTGTTGGGCAACTGCGGGTATTGATGTAAATGTGAGGATGTGGACGATGAATAATGCGATCGGTATTGCGATGTTAGCTTTTTTGTCTTGTTTGCCGATGCCGATCACGATCGCTAGCGTCTAGCGCAAACAGCGCAAGATTACGTTTTGGCTTACTCCATTGACGTAGTTGTTGTTGCAGCTAAGAATAGAGGCAGGGCATTTGCATAAGAATTTTTGTTGAGGAACTACCCCTGTTAAGGTGACTAACGAGCTTGCGTGATTCCATCGATATAGATCTGTAAAACATCATGTCAAAAGTTCAAGAAAATGGATTTCTGAAGGCTGAAACAACCAATTTACGTTCGCTATTTTTGCACCTTAACAGGGGTAGTTGAGGAACCTAAGCATTTCATGTTTTACCTCTTCTTCGTTTCCTCGCTCATAATGAGAATTCATATCTGTTAATGATTTCAAGACTTTTCTAGATCACTAAACTAAAAATAAATAGGTTATGGCTTCTCGGATCTACTTCTTTACAATTGCTTGTCTGACAGCGCTGATTATTGGTGCTTTTGGAATGATATTACCCAATGACGTAAGTCTTGTAACTATCGAAGCAAGGACATTACAGACTCAAAATGGGGAAGTGCAAAAGTTGATAGTACAAGGAAACCAAGAATATAGACGCAGTGATTACAAAAAGGCTATCCAATCTTGGCAAAAATTACTAGAGATGTACAAAGGAGAAAACAACCTCCTTAGAGAAGCTAGTCTAATAAATAATATGGGTAAGGCTTACCGTAATTTAAGCGAATACAAATTAGCTCTGGAACTACATCAACAATCTCTATCCATTTGTCGAAAAGTTAATATCCAGAAAGATAAATCACAAGCATTAATTACTTTCAAAATTTTTTATAAAAAACTAATTGAGTCTCAGCAAGCTTTTGCATATCATCAGCAATCGCAAGATTTAAATCAACAGCTTAATAGCTTGGGTTGTCAAGCCGAAGCTCTCAATAATATCGGTAGTGTCTATGGTGACTTAGGAGACTTTCATAAATCTATAGATTTATCTGAACAAGCCTTGTCAATATTTCGACAAATTGGCGATCGCATGGGGGAAGCTAGAGCGCTAAATAGTTTAGGAATTGTCTATGACTATGCAGGTAAGTTCCGAGAGAGTCTTATCTTCTATCAACAAGCGCTTACAATTTTCAAACAACTTGACGATCGCCTAAATGAAGCAAAAATATTGAATAACTTGGCACTCGTACAGCGCAATTTAAGTCAATACCAACAAGCGCTCTCTCTTTCGCAACAGTCATTAGCAATAGCTAAACAAATTAACGATCTTCAAGGTGAAGGAAATTCATTGGGGACATTGGGATTTATATACCGTTATTTGGGACAGAATCAAAAAGCGATTTCTTTTTACAAACAGTCCCTCAATATATCGAAACAGGTTGAAGATCGTCAGAGTGAAGGATTAAGTCTCAACGGGATAGGGCTATCTTATCGAAATTTGGGACAATTCGAGCTATCTCTGAAGTCCTACCAACAATCTTTACCCATCTTTCGACAAATTGGGGATTTGCAGAGCGAGGCTAACGCATTGAATAATATGGGCAATGTCTACCAAAATTTAGGGCAATATCAGAGTGCAATTGATCTTTATTTTCAGGCTCTAAGCATCAAACAAAAAATCAAAGACTTACAGGGGCAAGCTAGATCGTTAAACAATTTAGGTAATGCTTATAACAATCTAAATCAGTATGCTGGAGCAATTGATTACTATCAAAAATCTTTAGTCATATTTAGGCAAATTGGTGATCGAGAAGCTGAAGGAAGAGTCTTGAGTAGTTTTGGTTCTGTTATTTCTAAACTTAACCAACCCGAACTAGCGATCCTCTTTTACAAACAATCCGTCAATGTCAGAGAGTCCATTCGCAAAGATATACGTGGACTCAGCCAAACAGAACAAAAATCATACTTAGCAACAGTTGAAAAAACTTACCGCGATCTCGCAGATCTTCTTCTCAAACAAGACCGCATTCTCGAAGCCCAACAAGTCCTCGACCTGCTCAAAGTCCAAGAACTAGGCGAATACCTCCGTAACGTGCGCGGCAACAACCAAACCGCCCAAGGCATTGACCTTCAACGCCCCGAACAAAACATCATCGCCCTCGCCAGTGAACTCAACACTCTCCAACAAAAAGACCGAGACAACAAACTCAGTGAAGCCCAACAACAACGCCTTGCCCAGCTAGTCCAAACTGAACGCGATCAAAACAAGCAATTTAATTCCTTCCTAAATAGCCCCGAAATAAAAAAACTGATTGCCGAATTGCGCCGTGTTGAAGAACAACAAAACCTCAACCTCGCCAGTTATCGCAAACTCCAAAAAGATGTTCTTTCTCAAGTTCCCAATGCAGTCCTACTCTATCCCCTGATCCTTGACGATCGACTCGAACTAATCATCATCAATGCCAAAACCCCACCCCTGCGCCGCACTGTCAAGATCAAACGCGAACAACTCAATCAAGAAATAGTTGACTTCCTTAGCGACCTGCGCGATTCTGGCTCCGAAGACGTTAAAGAACCTGCCAAAAAACTCTATAAATTGCTGATTCAACCATTTGAAGCAGAGCTACAAGAGCTAAAAATTGACACGATTATTTATGCCCCAGACGGACAACTGCGTTATATTCCTCTATCGGCTCTCCATGATGGCAAACAATGGCTAGTCGAACGCTATCGTATTAACAATATCACCGCCGAATCTCTCACCTCCTTTGCTCCGAAACCACTTGCAAAACCACGCATTTTTGCAGGTGCATTTGGTGGCAAGTCAGGCGATAAAACCCGTGCAGGATTCGATGGCTTACCCGCCACCATCACCGAAGTCCAAAAAATTGCCAGTCTTTTCCCAAATACTACTACCCTCACAGAGGTATCCTTTAGCAAACAAATCACCGCAACCAAAGCTAACTCCCATACAATTCTACATCTCGCTACTCATGGAGAGCTATCAGTGGGAACTCCTGAAGATTCTTTCATTCTTTTTGGCAATGGCGAAAAAGCGACGATTAGAGAGATTCAAGATTGGTCACTGAGTAATGTGGATTTAGTGATCCTCAGTGCTTGTCAATCAGGTATTGGCAGCAAGTTAGGCACTGGTGTCGAGATCTTAGGATTAGGCTATCAAATGCAAGCGGCAGGAGCAAGAGTTGCGATCGCATCTCTCTGGAAAGTGAATGATGCTGGTACACAAGCACTAATGGAAGCATTTTATGGGGAACTTCAAAAAGGTAATGTCACGGTTACTGAGGCATTACGCAGAGCGCAAGTTTCTTTGATTAAATCACCAAAATATAATCATCCAAATTATTGGTCAGCATTCTTTGCGATCGGTAATGGGCTGTAATATTCGCAGAGCAAAGCTTTGCCTCCCATTTGTCTCTTAATCCCAAATCACTGTAAAATTCTAATCAAAGTATATAGATTAATTCTTAAAAATGTCACAGTATCACAAGCCTACAGTTATCATCACAGGCGCATCTTCAGGTGTTGGACTATGGTCAGCCAAGTCAATGGCAGACAAAGGCTGGCATATCGTCATGGCTTGCCGCAATATCCCCAAAACTGAAAAAGCCGCCGAATCCGTCGGTATTCCTAAAAGTAGCTACACAATCATCCAAGTTGATCTTGGCTCCCTAGTTAGTGTGCGCGAATTTGTGGCTAAGTTCCGAGCAACAGGAAGGCCCCTTGATGCCTTGCTATGCAACGCCGCGATCTATATGCCTTTGCTCAAAGAACCATTGCGATCGCCTGAAGGATTTGAGTTGACGATGACCACCAATCACCTCAGTCATTTCCTCCTCTGCAATCTGCTATTAGAGGACATGAAAAAATCCACCCATCCCGATCGCCGTATGGTCATTTTGGGAACAGTCACCCACAACCCAGACGAATTGGGCGGCAAGATTCCCCCACAGCCAGACCTTGGCAATCTCGAAGGTTTTGAGAAAGGATTCAAACCTCCGATTTCTATGGCAAATGGCAAAAAATTTGAACCTGTCCGTGCTTACAAGGAGAGCAAAGTTTGCAATATCTTGACGATGAGAGAGTTGCACCGTCGCTATCATGAATCCACAGGGATCACCTTCACTTCCCTCTATCCAGGTTGTGTTGCCGATACGCCGCTCTTCCGCAATCACTATCCTCTCTTCCAGAAGCTATTCCCATTGTTCCAAAAGAACATCACTAAGGGATATGTCACACAGGAGCTATCAGGTGAAAGAGTTGCCGCTGTTATCGCCGATCCTGAATACAAACAGTCAGGAGCCTACTGGAGTTGGGGCAATCGTCAGAAAAAAGATGGTAAGTCTTTTGTGCAGACAGTCTCTCCTCAAGCTCGTGATGATGCTAGAGCTGAACGCATGTGGGACTTGAGTGCTAAGTTGGTCAGACTTGTGTAGCTAAACCTCAGCATAATTAAAAAACCAGAGCCAAAATGTGTACCGCCCGCTACGCGGGCGGTACACATTTTGGAGTTTATTATTTCGTTACTAAATTTGTAACCACTAAAAATTGCAACGTTACTTAGAGTAAATTGAGAGTAATAGAAATTTGAGGCTTCTCATATGCTTACCCCATCAAACCTGCGAATTTTGGCAATTTGTTCTGTATTGGTTGGCGGGCTGGTTATTGCTGGTTATGCTCGTTCGACTGAGTCATCAGCGATTTCTAATCGTTTAAGTGATGAGAAGATCGGAAATAACACCACACAGCCAATATCCTCAGTACCATCAAGACCTTATATCCCTCAAAATTCGGCTGTATCGATCGCCATTAACCAGAACGGGAATATGCGCCGAGCCGACCCTAGGGGCTACATCAATGTTGGTATTCGTGAAACCTACAAGATTGAAATTAACTCACCTAGTTACACCAGTGCAGTTAGCGTGAAAATCGATGGTGTTTCCATTATTGATGGGTTGATCTGCGATCGCTCTGTCATCTTGGAGCGACCCCGCGCAATCGCCAAGCAATTTATTGTTTTAGAAGAAGGTAACCCAGGGCTAGATCGAGATGGTGGAATCAATAACCCCGATCTAGGTTTAATCGAAGTCACATTTAGACCAATCAAACGCCGAGCAGCGATCGCGCTAGAGCCATTACCTAGAACTCAAGAGTTTCCTCCATCAGCTTCGGCCCCGTCCAGAGATGAAGCTTCCAAATCGAGAGCCAGTGAAAATCGCAGTAATGCCGTGGGAACTGGTTTAAGTGGTAGTTCCTCTCAAGATTTTGTAGCCACAAATGATTGGGTAGAAGCCCCAGAAATTGCCCCCACTGTTACAAAAAAATATCGCTTAATAGGATTGCGTGCGCCAGATCCTGTAACGCTTCAAAACATGAATCAGAACAGACCATCAGAGATTGTCGATTCAGCCCCCCCCAGACTTTAATATAAGAAAGTTGCGGCACGAAGCGCCGCAACTCTACTTTGTTTTTTGAGGTTTGTTTTTTGAGGACAGTAAGGTTTTACGAAAGTATGGAGAGAATAAAAACAATGCAGCAAAAAAAACACAGTGCAGAATTCAAAGCCCACAAATATGGGAATTAAAAAATAAACTCTCCATGTTATACCAAAGCTCAAAATGGCTATGCCATTTTGAGCTTTGGTATAACATGGAGATCTAGATCAGGTAATGCCTGTGCTGCTCTATTGAATACTCAACCGTTAGAAAAATTTCATGAACGATCGCTTAATTCGCGCCCTCACCGCCGACGGCAGAGTCCGTGTCATTGGCGTGAATATTACCCAATCTCTCAATGAGGCTCATCGCCGCCATCAGCTATCAGCGGTCGCCACGGCAGCACTCGGTCGTGCTATGGGGGCAAGCTTGTTGCTTGCTTCAAATATGAAGCAACCTCAAGCCAGAGTAAATGTCAGAGTGGCTGGTGATGGTGGACTAGGTTTAGTATATGCCGATGCAGGATTTGATGGGACAGTGCGCGGTTTTGTCACCAACCCCCAATTTGCCTTGCCTCCCCTTGCTGATGGTCAACAAAACGTTAGCCAAGGTGTTGGGCATACAGGCTTTTTCAAAGTTATGCGCGATGTTGGCTATGGCGAACCCTACAGCAGCACCGTCGAATTAATTGCGGGTGATATCGCCAATGATGTTGCTTGGTACTTAGCTTCTTCTGAGCAAACTTATTCTAAGCTCATGCTTACGGAAATCATTGAGCAAGATCGTGACGATGCTCCTGTAAAGTTTGCCGCAGGAATCTTATTGCAGATTATGCCTAAAGCCACCCTTCGGGCAGCGAAGACCGCGAACCTTTCTCAAGAAGATTTACTGAGCCAACTGGATGCCAAAAGTGATCCGCAAAAATTCAAGGATTTGCTGATCCAAGGCAAAGCGATCGCAGAGGTGATGACCGAGATATTTGCCGATATGCATCTAGATATTTTGCCAATGAGTAAAGATGTCACATTTAATTGCCCTTGCTCCCTCGATCGCGTGTTAGCAGCGATGAAAATGTTTGGCGAAGAAGATTTGCGATCGATGATTGCTGATGACAAGGGTGCAGAAGCAACTTGTCATTTCTGTGGTGAGATTTACCACGCCACCACTGAGCAGTTAAATGGTTTACTTGCAGATTTGCAAGTTGAGGCAAAAGCCTAATTAACAAGAAGTCTCGCACAGCGAGACTTCTTGTTAATTAGGCTTTATGGTAACTTCACTTCTAGACGCTTCTCATAAATTTGCATAATCCTAAAACTTATGACAGTTAACGCACAAATTGGCATTATTGGCGGCAGTGGACTCTACAAAATGTCCGCCCTGACTGATATTCAAGAAATTAATATTGATACTCCCTTTGGCAAAACTTCAGATGCATTTATCTATGGCAAATTGTCTGGAACCCCTGTGCTATTTCTGGCGCGGCATGGGCGATCGCACCATTTGTTACCCTCTGAAGTTCCCTATCGGGCAAATATCTATGCGCTTAAAAGTCTAGGCGTGGAATACATTATTTCCGCCTCAGCCGTTGGCTCGCTACAAGAATATGCTCGACCTCTAGATATTGTGCTACCCGATCAGTTTATCGATCGCACCACTAGCCGCACCTCGACATTCTTTGGCGAAGGTATTGTTGCCCATGTTGCCTTTGGCGAGCCAATTTGTAAATCATTGCTGTCAGTTGTTGGCTCTGCTGCGGATGGGGTCGATTTAGGAAGAAATAAAGTTCATAAGGGCGGCATTTATCTCTGCATGGAGGGGCCAGCTTTCTCCACTAAAGCTGAATCTTTGCTCTATCGTAGTTGGGGCGCAAAAGTAATTGGCATGACCAACCTCACCGAGGCTAAGCTTGCCCGTGAAGCGGAAATTGCCTATGCCACGATCGCATTGGTCACTGATTATGATTGCTGGCATGATGATCATGAAAGTGTAACTGTGGAGATGATCATCCAAAATTTACATAAAAATGCGGTCAATGCTCAAACCGTAATTCAAAATGCCGTGGCAAAAATTGCAGCTAATCCCCCTCGATCTGAAGCTCATCATGCTTTGAAAACTTCGATCTTGACGGATTTGAGTAAGGTATCTGGAGCAAGTCGCGATCGACTAAAAATGATTTTGCAAAAGTATCTTTAAATCTTGTCAACTGTAAATTTTATGAATGAATCGATCAAAGCAACTCGTGCAACTATAGAGATCGGCACTTTATCCGTCGATGCCTTTATGTTGCCCGATGGTAGTTATCGGATGTCTCTCAGTCAAGCTGCTGAATGTATTGGCAAACCTGCCAGAGGCACTTTCGATTTTTTGCAATCAAAAGCCTTTAAACGTTTGCTAGGAGAGGTGCAAGGCACTTTCGGCTTTTTGCCTAGCGATTTTCCTGATGACTATAAATCAGAAAACTTTACCGTTGAAATTGGTGACGGCAGTTCACAAGGTCAGACCCGAATTCGAGGACTACCTTTAGAATTAGTAGCACTTTATTGGGCTTGGGAAAGCTTTCGCGGTAATCGTTTAGCCTTAATGATGACAGTTATTCTAACCTCTGAATCTTTAGAGCGTAGATTTGACAATGCTTTTGGGATTACCCGTACTGAACAGGAGCGAAATGCTCGCTTATCTCAAATAAATCAGCAATTGGAAAAGGCTCTTGCTATTTTGGGAGAAGGTTTTGCGCTCGATGATGATGTGCGTCGTGAGCGTGATTATTTTGAGTCCGTGCTTAAACAAAATGGTATCGATCCCTATAGTTTGCCTAGCGATCGCTAAAATTACAGCGCAAAGCGCTGTAAAAACACAAAAAAGCCTCGCAAAGCGAGGCTTTTTTGTTAGAGATACTTTTTTTAAGAGCCGAGTCCTTTGACGGTATCAAAGAAGAAACGGGCATTATCTTCAGGAGTGGTGGGCAAAATGCCATGTCCAAGGTTCATGATATGTCCCTTGTTTCCAGCTTTGGCGACAACTTCGAGAATACGATCGCGAATATAGCTTTGCTCAGCAAATAAAACGCAAGGATCGAGGTTGCCTTGTACAGGAACGTGACGACCAATGCGATCGCGCGCGTCAGCCATGTCAACTGTCCAGTCAACACTGACAATATCCACACCAGACTTAGGCATTAGGTCTAGGACACCCGCACTACCACTAATGTAAAGGATCAGTGGGGTATCAGGATACTTTGCCTTGACCTTATCGACAACCATCTTTTGGTAAGGCAGTGCAAAAGTTTTATAATCAGTTGGGCAAAGATGTCCTGCCCAAGAGTCGAACATTTGGACGACTTGAGTACCACACTCGATCTGGTGGATCACATAAGTACCGACCATTTCGGCAATTTTAGTCAAAAAGCTATGGATGATCGCTGGTTCTTTATATGCCAAAGCTTTGATTACAGAATAATCTTTAGAGCCTTTGCCTTCAACTGAATAGGCTGCTAATGTCCAAGGTGCGCCCACAAAGCCCAGAATAGTCGCTTGATCTTTAACTTCTTCTTTGATCGCGCTTAAAATCTTACGAATAAAGGGAACGGCGGTGTCGGGATCAAATTCGATGAGGGCATCAACTTGAGCTTGAGTCCGAATTGGCGACTCGATGATTGGTCCACGGCTTTCGATGATGTCAAAGTTAATGCCGATACCTGTAAGCGGAGTGAGGATATCGGAGAACATGATCACGCCATCGGGTTGGAAAGCGCGAAATGGTTGCAAAGAAATTTCAGCAGCGAGTTCGGCAATCTCCGATCGCTCTCTAAATGTGGGATATTTTTCGCGCAAGTCACGATACACCTTCATGTATCTTCCTGCTTGGCGCATCATCCATACTGGTGGACGATCCAGTACTTCACCTCTTGCTGCCCTTAGCAAGCGATCATTTCCTCCCATAATCAACTCTTTCCTGTGTTTTTAAACTTTTTTATGATTGTGCTTTTGAATTATAGAACGTGACGTACCAGACACCAATAAAGTCAAGTGGGGCGCTTGTCACCCCGCTTGACTTTCGTTACTGCTAAATCCTAGAGGTAGCCATTGGTTCATGTCTAAATTTAGGCTTTATTTAATTTCCGATTGTGATTTGATTACTTATACTTTCTTTAAGATATGTTATTAATACTTAAGCTATAAAAATCAAGAATCAATTTTTTGGTAGCGCGGCAAAGCCGCGCTACCAAAAAATTGATTCTTGATTAAACCTTACTAAGTAAAAGTTTTGGCGAAATAATGGCTAGGTTTAAAAACAGTGATTAATGAAGGGGCAAATTTGACAAAGGTTACTGATGTTGTAGATACGACATCAGATCAAGCATCGCGATCGCCTGAGACAAATTCGTCTCTGAAAACTGGGATATGGATCGCTGTCACTTTTGTTATCGTCGCGATCGCAATTGTCTTGTGGGTATTGCGTCCACCAATCGATCAATATACTCAATCGGTTTTAAATCTATCGGGCGATCCCGTGCAGGGACGTTCGATTTTTGTGATGAATTGTGTGGCATGTCATGGTCAATGGGGGAATGGCAAAGTGGGTCCCAGTTTGCATGGTGTATCCGATCACAAGTCTGATGTGCGTCTAGTCCAACAGGTTGTAAGTGGTGAAACTCCACCAATGCCACAGTTTCAACCCAACCCTCAAGACATGGCAGATTTGTTGAGTTATCTCAAACAATTATAAAAAAAGCGGTGCTTCGCACCGCTTTTTTTATAATTGGATTTGTAGTAATTCACCGATCCCTTTTTCGGCGACATCTAGCATTTGATTAAGCTGCGATCGCGAGAATGTATCAGATTCGCCAGTGCCTTGCACCTCGATCAGTCTGCCAGTGCTGTCCATGACCACATTAAGATCAACGCTTACAGCAACGTCTTCTTTGTAATCCAGATCCAAGATTGGTTTCCCATCCAATAAACCCACAGATACGGCTGCTACAGCGTTACGAATTGGTGATTTGGTGATTTTGCCTTCAGCAAGTAAGCGATCGCAAGCTGCTTTTAAAGCCACAAACCCACCAGTAATTCCACCAGTGCGCGTGCCACCATCCGCTTGCAGCACATCAATATCAACCGTAAATGTATAATTTGTGATCGCGGACATATCTAATGCGGCTCTGAGACTGCGACCGATCAACCTCTGGATTTCTTGAGTGCGTCCCGATAGTTTCATAAATTCACGCTGTTGACGCGGAATTGTTGACGCAGGCATCATCCGATATTCTGCAGTCAGCCAACCTTGATTACTACCAGTTAAGAATTTTGGTACACCTTCCTCAATGGAAACGGTACAGATCAATTGGGTATCACCAAATTTTGCCAACACTGAACCCGCAGGTGCTTTGGTAAAATGCCTCTGCAAATGCACAGGGCGCAGTTGATCCCAATCTCTCCCATCAGGACGTTGGATAATAGGTAAATCTCTCATGATCGCGGTTTGACTGTTTGTAAAATCTATCCAATCATATCGCAAGCAGTTGCTTCTATCAGTTGCAGCCATTAGTGCTGAAGTACCGCACTTTCTCAAAGATAGGCGTGCATATCTTTGAGAAAGTGCGACAGCGCGGGGATATGAGTCGCCCAAAGTTGGAGATAAGCAACCATCACAAATTTAAGCCATAAAACTTTTCCCGATTTGCTCAGAGCCGATTTTACCGCAGGGATGGAGACGACTTTGGATGAGATCTCGGTGGGTAAGTTGGATTGGCAAAGTTATTTGATTGGTTGGCATCAGTCCTATTTTCAGCCGATATTGGCACGGGCTTACACAAATCTCGGTGCGGATTTACAGCCAAGCGATCGTAAAAATGAGCTTTCGGATGTAGCTTGTCCGACTTGTAATCATCCTCTCAGTAAGATTCCTTCTCAGAAGGTGAGTGGTGGGCATTTTCTCAAGTGTGAGCATGGCTGTGAGAATCTGGTCATGTTTTGGAGCGATCGCCGTAATCAGTGGGAGATTCCTCAAGCTAAGAGTGAGAATGCAGCAACGGCGGAGGTGACTAGTTTTGCTTGTCCTGTCTGTGGTAAGCCTTTGGCTAAGTTTCCCTATGCGAAGGATGGTGTGGATAAGGTGATGTTGAAGTGTGCGGATGCTCAGGCACGTCAACGCAAGGATCATGCGGATGTGGTCTTTTTCTGGTCTTCTCAGGAGAAGTGGTGGTCGAAGAAGTTTGGCGATCTGGATGAAGCGGCTAAGCCGATTTTGGGTAAGGCTGCAACTGGGAAGGAGAAGAAAGCTGCTCAGGGGAAGCCAAAGCGATCAAGTAAAGTGGCTAAGCCTAGTCCTAAAAAGCGGGGCGATTGAACAAAGCTATTCGTAATGACTCCACATCCGATAGATTTTGATCAATTTTTCTGATTCAAAGATTTCGTAAACTATCCGATGCTGTTTGTTGATGCGGCGACTGATTAGCCCTTTCATGTCTCCTTTTAAAAATTCATAATCTGGGGGATATTGCAACGGATCTTCTTCAATGATTTTGATGAGTTGCAGAACTTTGGGTTTCAATCCACTGGAAGCAAGCTTTTTGGCATCTTTTTGAGCTTGCGTCATGAAAATTATTTTGTACATTACCAATCCAGTTTATCTAGAGTTACGCTTTGTTCAATGGGTTCAGTACGCGCTGAATTGATACTTTGAACCATTCCTTCAATTCCTCTGAGATATTCATCATCGCTGACATAATCGGATTGGTCTAAAATTTTAATTTCGTCTTTAGAGAAGCGATCGAGTAACCATAGAAATTTGTCGCTAACGCTATCATCAATTTGTAGGGTGATTGTCCGCATAAGTTGACTCCTAATTTCTCTGTATAAGTGGCTTGTATATTGAGGTTTATATTTTATCATCTCTGCTCTGAATGGCGGTAACAGCGATCGCCTAGACATTTCTCAAAAGCAACACATTTCACGATTCTTGATAATCACTAAGAAGGATCGGTTCTTTGTTAGGTACTCTGACGATAATTTCGATGGTTCCACCTAAAGCATTTACCACGGCTCGAAGTGTATTGAGTTCCAGATTTTGTCTGCGTTCGAGCTTAGATATGGCTGGTTGCTGTACTTCAAGACGTTCGGCTAGTTCTGATTGAGATAAACCAAGCTTTTCACGCAGATGTCTCAGGGTAATTTCTTCAAGATGAATTTGCGAAGCTCTTATTTCAATAAGTTCTTGACGCTCTCTTGGAAGTTTGTTCAATTCTTCGGATAGGGTTGTATATTGGGTCATTTGTTTTCTTCCTTCAGTATTTCCAGATATTTTCTGTACCGTTTATCTGCGATCGGAATATTTTCCTTGTACCAGCGTTTGTTTCCTGTTTTGTTGCCACCAACCAGCAACACGGCTTGGCGTTTGGGATCGAAGGCAAATAAAATACGCCAAGGTTCTCCTTGATATTGAATACGAAGTTATTTCATATTCTGAAATGCAGATCCTTCAAGGGTATCAACTCGCGGTCTACCAAGTTTTGGTCCAAATTCTCCCAACACACTTAGCACCG
>NZ_BBJB01000043.1 GCF_016584665.1 Pseudanabaena sp. lw0831 | reverse complement strand
TTTCAAATAGGCGATCGCAAACTCACACCCATCAGAATCTGCAAACTCCACCAGATAGTCAATTCCCTGATTATCCTGATGAATATCCACAATCGTACCCACCAAACCCACTGGCAAAGCTGAATTAAAATCATATTCTGCTTCCATCAGTGAAAGCCTATCTATAGAAATTGGTTTTAGAATAGCGATCGTATCAAGTAACTGTGGAGTTTTCATTATTTTTCTCTCTTCAAAAAAGCACTAATCAAACGCGGATAACCAGCCTCAATACTAACTTCCCAAATAGTTCTCAGTTCAGTACCTCCTGTATTAGGGATTTCCCAATCTACTTTATATTCCTTACCAAATTTCGTATTACTCTCCTGTACAACTTCACCTTCAACTGCCGCAATTTGAATTAATTCAACCAAGCGATCAGCATTTTGGGATGTAATACCCAGCCTAGATTGAAATACTCTTGCCTTGTCTTTACCTTTATCATGGTTGATGTTTAAGCAATACCCTAAAATCTTTTGCATAGAAATTTCTGGGCGATCACCATTTGGTAATTTCATAGGCAGGAGTAAATAGTAAGTTAATTTTAGTATATCTAACTTTGAGGGGATCGCTATTTGATGGGGAAATAAGCGATCAGGTTTGTGGGTGGTAAGGGGCGATCGCTGTTTGGCTTTGAGGGAATAGGCGATCGGGTTTGGTGGGTGTTGTAGGGCGATCGCTGTTTGATTTGTGGGGATGGGCGATCGGGTTTTGGGTGTTGAGGAGCGATCGTTGTTTGATGTGGGGAAATAGGCGATCGGGTTTTAATTGGTGATGAGGGGCGCTCGCTGTTTGATTTGGAGAAATAGGCGATCGGGTTTTGGGTGATGAGGGTGCGATCGCTGTTTGATTTGGGGGGATAGGCGATCGGGTGTTGGGTGTTGAGGGGAGATCGTTGTTTGATTTTTGGGAATTGGCGATCGGGAGATGTGGGGCGATCGCTGTTTGATTGGGAAATAGGCGATCGGGTTTTAGATTATGACGGGCGATCGCTATCGAACAACGTGTTAGATGTGCTAGAAATGTAGCTGTAGACTATAAAACTTTACTAAGACTTATGGATACTCACCAAGAAACCGAATATGTCCTGAGTAACCCGCGCTTAATGCAACAGATCAGACAGTTCAAGCATAATTCTAAAAAACCGAACCCTAACCAAGCAAATCTATCCCTCGATTTCGACTATATCCTAAAAAATCCAGAACTAATTACACAAATTCAATTACTAATCGAAACCCACAAACAAAAGCATCATGCGCTCAGTCGTATTTCATGAAGACACCCTGCAAACATAAGAATATTTGAGAGAAACTAATAAACCTATTCATAAAAAACTGTTTAATTTTCTCAAAGAAATGCAAAAAGGCGATCCCACCAAAGGAACTGGAAAACCTGAAGCATTGAAGTATGAATTAACTGGATATTACTCGCGGCGCATATCTGACAAAGATCGGCTAGTTTATAGCTTTGATGATGAAAATATATACATCATCGCTATCGGTGGGCATTACGAAGAATAGACTGAACATAAATTGTGATCGCTGTTTGATGTTGAGATTTAGGCGATCAGGGTTTGTATGTTGAGGGGCGATCGCTGTTTGATGGGAATAGGCGATTGGGTTTATGGGTGGTGAGGGGCGATTGCAGTTTGGTGTTGGAATATTAGGCGATTAAGATTTCTCGAAATCAATGTTTTCATAGATGAGTGATAGCGGAAGATTGAGATCTATGCTAGTCATCTGAACTTCAGGATCTCTAACGGTTAAATTAGAACTATTGATTGTTATATATTCCCATACCTCAGCGCGATCGCTACGACGATAGAACTCAATACTAGGAGAATCTGAATTGATGAGCATATATTCTTGTAATGAGTCGATCTTGAGATAATTGCGTAATTTAATCCCGCGATCGCGACTTTCAATAGCAGGGGATAAAACTTCAGCAATTAAGCAAGGATATTGCAAAAACTCACGAGCATAACGATCTCGAGAGTCACAAGAAACAACCACATCAGGAAAGTAATAAACATTACTCGGAATGGTCATGAGTTTCACATCACCCCCAAGAATACGACAACCTTTACCTCGAAAATGACTTCGGATCAGGACAATCAAATTAAGGGCGATTTCGTTTATAAATAGTATTTAGTGATCGCAGTTTGATGTTGTTAGGCGATCGCTCAGCAATCAAGCCTAATACCAATTCTCGAAAGTGAGACTATACTTTCGAGAATTGAAAATCAAACCTAGCAAGGTTTTTGGATACTCAAAATGGCAACGCCATCTTGAGAATTGGTTTAAAGATTTTTTTGGGAATCAAAGGGCTGGAATCAGTAAATATGATTATGTACCTTGCCATACTATTAGGCTTAATATTAAAAATACACTTCAAAATTTTTATACAGTCTCGTGAATTATTACTTTCCTGCTGATCCTCCATATTTTTTGTTTGCTATTTCCCTCGTTGCTGGACTCGCTTGTGGGCGATCGTTTGAAGTAACTTTACGCAATCTTGTTAATGCTTGGTCAAGAAGCAAGTCTTCTCGTATCATGCTAGAACTAAAAAGTGCCAGTATCAAAGTCCCCTATCTCGGCATGACGATTAGCATTGCTGTCTTTATGTCAACTGGACTAGAGGTATTTGGTTTCCCAACTCTATTTGGCTACATCGTCGCGATTCCGATCACTGTCGGGATTGCTCTCCTCGTTTGGCGGCAACTAGGGCAGATGTTGGTTGAACTAGAACGGGGTGGCTCAGCAGCATTAGATCTTGATTCATTTGAAGGTTGATTTACATAAGTTCTTAAAAGCTCTACTCAGTAAGGCTTTTAAGAACTTATTTGTACAATAACTAGTAGGCTTTTGCCAAGGCTGATCAATTAATGGATGCTAAAGAATTTCTGCAAAAATATCGAATGGGGCAAAAAGTATTTTCTAACGTTGTTCTAGTGGGAGTAGATTTACAAGCGATCGATCTTCACAAGATTGACTTTAGCCACGCCCTTATGAGCAAAGCTAACTTGGCTGGTGCTAAACTCTGCCGTGCCAATCTCACTGGTGCAGATCTGAGCTATGCCAATTTGAATAATGCTGATTTACATCGAGCAAATTTGCGCCATGCTAATTTCAAGGGGGCTGATTTACGCAAAGCTGATTTACGTGGGGCTGATTTACGGGGTGCAAATTTGAGTTGGGCAAATTTACAAGAGGCCCTTTTTGAGGGCGCTCAAATGGCAAATGCCAATCTATACAACGCAAAAACATAAAAAAGGGACGCTTTGCGTCCCTTTTTTACTCAAAGCCCAAAAAGCTTGAGGCGGCGCTTTGCGCCGCCTCAAGCTTTTTGGGCTTTGAGACAGGCGAAAGCTATATTTTTAAGCTTCGCCTGTAATTGATAGCCCTTCTACCCAAATCTGTGGCGCTACTCCTGAAGGCGTAATTTTTACCTCTGGTTCGATATAGACGATCGCCTTCAGCAATTCTAAAATATCGCCTGCTACAGTTGCCGATTCGACACTGATGCGATCGCCTTTATTGACTAGCCAGCCATCAAAGGGCAGGGAGAATGAACCTTGGGATGCTTGCACACCCGCATGGAGCGCTTGTAAATCGTCGATTAAGATTACATTCTCAGCGGTTGCCAAATCATAAATAGTCTGATTGGAAGCATTAGACTCGCTACTGCGTTCAATATGGAAAAAATTAGGACTAACAGAAACCTTTGCTCCAACGCTACCATTGCCTGTGGGCTTGGCGTTTAAGCGTTTCGCTGTCACAGAGCTGTGCAAGAAGTTAGTTAACACGCCATTCGCAATTAAAGGAGTGCGGCGAGTAGGAGTTCCTTCACCATCAAATGTTGATGCTCCTACATTTCCGATATGAAGCTCATCGTCGCTTACATTTAAAAGTGGTGAAGCAATTTGTGTACCGATGGATTCTGGATTGGAGAGGCTATTTTTATCAAGAATGCTCTGAGCATTGAAGAGACTTGAGAAAGCACTGACTAAGCTCAAAAAGGCTTCAGGCGAGAATACGACTAAATATTTACCAGATTTAATTTTGTCGTAATTCAAATGGCTAATCGTTTTCTCTGCTGTTTCCTCAACACAACCCTTGACATCAAGATCTTCAAAACTACGGCTTACTCGATATGCACCGCCACTGCGAGGTTTTCTAACCCCTTCTTCAGTTTTGGTATAGAGATAAATAGAACTAAGAGAACTACTCTCATTTCGCATTGCACCATTGCTGTTCAAATAGAAGCGACTGACATCACGCTGAGATAAGCCGTTATAGGGAACACCCGCGATCGCATCATGTTTTGCCAATAAGTCCTTTTCTGCCGCCAAAAGGGTTTCGACTAGCTGCTCGATCGCAGTTTGTGGTGAAGTTTGGGATTCGCGAGGCGGGATATCAGCGATCGCTTCGGGACTAAAATCAGGAATATTTTCTTTAGCACCAAAGAAACTTGCTTCGTGGGCACTTTGGAGAGCAAGTTCTAGCCCAATGCGATCGATATTGGTAGTAGAAGTAACGCCCACAGTCCCTTGATCATTCCAAACTCGAACGGTGATGCTAGCGCGGTTGGAGGCTGACACCTGTTTGGGTGCGCCACTATCGACTTCGGCGCTGGTTTCATCGACGATCGCGCCATAAATATCAAATTTGTTAATCTTTAGCTTGCTTGCCGTCTCTTTAGCGTCGGAGACTAACTTTTCTACACTGAGCGCTGATGACATAAACCTTTTAATCTTTTTAGTTGATTATTTCATTCTAGCAACTATAGCTATAGCCTCTTGAATTACAGCAATTTCCGAGCACCCGAACCAATAAATTTTTTAAAAGTGTTGCTTCGCAACACTTTTAAAAAATTTATTGGTTCGGGTTTGAGCGTAAAGCACTGTAAGACATAAAAAACCAAAAGATGAGAGGCGGCGCATCGCGCCGCCTCTCATCTTTTTATAGCCCATTGCCAATTAGAAAGAACGCAGACCAAAAGTAAGGATGATCGAATGGTGCGCCACCTCGGATCATTGATATCTGAGCTAACCGTAATGACTCCGTGGCAGAAATACCCTTCTTAAGATTGGTGTAAAAGGCATCCATTAGTTTCTGAGTTCCGCCATCACTAACTTCCCATAGAGATGCAATTACTGCCCTCGCACCAACGTTTTGGAATTGATATCCCAACCCTAGTACTTCCGTCCCATCGCCATACTTACCGCCGATTCCCGTTTCACAGGCACTCAAAACTACTAAGTCCACACCCTTGAGTACCCAAGTATCTATCTCCTTCAGTGTCAAGCGATCGCTATCTCCAAAAATCAGAAAAGACTCATCAGGTGTACCTATATTAAACGACCCATGGGTTGCTAAGTGGATGATGGTATGGGAATCTGTACCTGTTTTAGTTGTGGGTTTTGTAAAGCTAGAGTCAACTAGCTCCGTCACATTCGGGAATACTTTGGCAATGTTCTTGACTTCTTGCTTGGTGGCAGGAATAGCGCCAAAGGAAATAGGCTTACCTAAAACATTCACCTTATGAGCGATTGTCGAAGCACCAGCTAGAACTTTAGGCTGATTGACTCCACGGCGATTAAAATTTGTAAGTGAACTTGCTGTAATGTTGTTGATGTTATATTTCTCAACTAAAAACTGCTTACCATCATAGAGAGTCGCGATGGGGATATATCGCAATCGACTATCAGGAGCATAAATGATGGTCTGCACATTTGCTTGCTGTAACTCAGATGAGATCGGTTCAATCAGCCACTTATAAAACTGTTGGGAAGTATCTTGGAAATCAAAATTACTGCTATCTTTTAAATTTGCTCGAAACTTTTCAACAGCAGCACTGATATCTCTTTGTCTAATCTGAACTGATCGATGTATTGGTGGAGATGAAGGCGTAACTAATACGATCTCCAGTCGGCTTTCTAGCACAAGTGGATAGATAATCGCCGCATTTAACTGCTTGAGTTCTTTCTGTAAACCAACTATAGCCTTGAGATCAACATTTTGCTGCTGGATGTCTCTATTCAACTCAGTTGTTAGCTTTTGGACTTCCGCACTATTCAAAAAAGCATTGAATTGTCGATTAGCTTCTTTCTCTTGATTGACTAGAGATGTTAATCGTTCCTTCTGTGGAAGAGTCAGCTTTCCTTGACTTTCCAGTACTTGCAAATCTGAAAGTTCTATATTCAGAGCTATCATTTGCCTTTCAACAGGCTGATACTCTAAACCCTTAGCCGTTTGCTCATTGCCACGTACATTTTTGAGGTAGTCATCCGCTTCCTGCACTTTTAATAGATCGAGCACCTGCTGCGCCTCGATCACCCGATCCTGTTGCAAAAGTAGATCAGCAAGACGGCGGTATACTGGGGAGATTGTTTCGGCGTAGAGTTTTTGCTCTTGCCTTGCTAGGGAGTTCAGATCTTTGCGGATCTCTTCATAAATGTTGACTGATTGCTTGAGATAGGCGATCGCTAAAATATTTTGCTTTCGTTCTTTGAGGAGCGTGCCAATGTGCTGATAGAGTTTTGCCTCACCAGCGCGATCGCCTGTTTGACGACTAATAGCTAGAGCCTGTTGGTAATAACCTAGAGCTACGTCAAATTGCCCTTGACTATTGTAGAGAAGCCCGATATTTCCGAGAGTGACACTTTCATTAACGCGATCGGCAAGCTTCTGACTAATTTCTAGGGATTGTTGATAGCTCTTGAATGCCTCAGCATTAAGCCCGCGCTCATTCAAAAGAAATCCAATGTTGTTGTGGATGACGGCTTCACCTGCGGGATTTTTGCCCGATTCCTTGGTCAGCGCTAAAGCCTGCCGATAATAGTCGAGCGAGCTAGCGTACTCTTTGTTGTTGCGGTAGACCAAGCCTAAGTTGTTGATTGTTCTGGCGATACCAAAGCGATCGCCTAATTTCTGTTGAATCTTGAGAGCTTCTTGATAGAGTTTGATCGCTCTGTCAAATTGCCCTAAATTGCGATAGACGATTCCCATATTGTTAAGAATGCCACTCTCGCCCAATGCATCTTTGCTTTCTTTGCTAATTTTTAGGGCGCGTTCATAGGATTCTATAGCTCTCACAAACTGACCCAATTCATTGTAGACAGACGCAACGCTGTTCAGGGATTGGGCTTGTCCCGCACGATCATTTTGTTCTTCGTTAAGCTTCAACGCCCGTAAAAAAGCTTGTAGAGCTGAGTTGAGTTCTCCTTTTTTCTGGAAATCATTTCCATTCTTTTGGAAAATGTCAGCATCTGATGACTTTGCTTTTGAATTATGTTCTGAACTATCTTGTGAGCTAATTTGAGCATTTGCCGCAGACATGAAGCCCAGATTAGAGAAAGTTCCATACATACCAATGGAAATGGGGATCAAACTGAGAGAAGCGCAGAACCCTTTGTGTAAAGCCTTAAAGATCATATTGCTATATTTATTCGCAGGTAACTCAATAATGTAGTACATTTATATGAAATTGAGAATTGTTTACAATTTGAAAGGTTTGAAGATTTTAGGATTATTTATAATTTAATAAGTTTAAGGACTTTATTGTGTCAATATTCTCCATCTATCGCCGAGTAATCTTGAGGTGGATGTCACTATTCTGTGTTGGTTTAGTGCTCTCATTTCTCTTTATAGGTCAAGCTGAGACCCAAAATCAAAATAATTGCATCAAAATCCCAGAAGTCTCTTCGGGAAATGCTGAAGCGATCGAAAAAAACAGACGGATTGCTGTGCTAATTCAGGCTGATCGATTGATTCAGAGTAACAATCTCTCTGAAGCCATAAAATTGCAGCAATCGGTTAAGAAGCCTCTCCCTAATGTGGCTGCTCCTAATCCACCCACAAGAAACGTGGAGAATCTGGCGAGTGGAGCTAAGGTGTATTGGCAAAATGCTGAGGAAGGACTAGAGAATGGACTGCCAACTAAAGCATTAATTTCTCTAGAGAAGCTATCCGACAATTACCCCGAATTTATTCCTGGGCATATCAAGTTTGCGGAAGCAGCCATACGCTGGAATCAACCAGAAAAGGCTATCCCAACCTTAGATCGGGCCTATGGCATTTATCCTGACCGTGTAGATTTATTAGAGCCATTACTAAAACTACTCATATCCAAAAAGATGGAGGTAGAAGCTTCCATCGCTTCCCGTCAGTTTGCGCTTAACTATCCAGAACATCCTGATGCTCCTAAATATAAGAAGCTGGCTGATGATTACATGAATCAGTTCATCAATGACTTCAAAAACGAGTCATTTATCACAGCACTTATTTCTGGCGATCGCAAAATCATCGAGCAAATTTTTAAAGGAGAATCGGGATTTGGAGAAGACAGTGCCAAAGAGATCAAAGAGAATGCGGTATTGGTAACCGATCCCAAGCTGACGGAATATATTAACGGGCTTGGTCAGAAGTTGGCAAAGCTATCAGGTCGAGATGACTTTAAATATGAATTCAATGTCTTACAGGATAATTCTCTAAATGCTTTTGCCTTACCAGGTGGCAAGATCTTCATCAATACAGGTGCGATCGCTGACATGGAATCGGAAGCAGAACTTGCGGGTATTCTCAGCCATGAAATTGCCCATACGGTCTTTTCGCATTCCTATCAAAAAATTATCACCGAAACAAAAGCTAGAGCTTTAAGAAAAGTAGGATTGATCAATACATTTTTTGAGTATCTCAAACCAGAACTTGCATTTGGGCGATCGCTTGAGCAACAAGCCGATTTCCTTGGTACTCGCCTTCTCTCCTCGGCTGGATATTCTGCCGATGGCCTATATCGCGTATTCGATCGCTGGCGTGGTTATGAAAAAAACAAACAAACAGGATGGCTAGACAGCCATCCAGCCTCTTCGGAGCGAGTGAGATATTTGCAATCAATTGTCCAGAATCGCAACTACAACCGCTACTCATTGGAGAACATCGAAGCTCTAATTGCGGCGCGAGGAGCATTTTGTAAGGCTGAAGTAAAAGATCAACCTCCTACAGAGACTCAAACTACTACAAAGCCCAGTAACAAGCCAACTCTAGGCAAAGTGTCTGTGACCGCTGGGCAAACCAACGACAATGTGAGCATTAACATTGATGGAGGCAAGGTTGAGTCAAGCGGTAGATACATACTGAATGTAGAAATCGTCAACAAGAGCGGTCAGTCCTTTGGTTTTGTACCTATATTTGCGAAAACAACCAATGCTGAAGGAAAGGCGGTTTCGTCACAATTCATCAGTGCGTCTGGCAAAAATGTTGTGAATGCAGGAGAAACCGCTAAAGGCACTCTCTCTGTATTCCAACAACCTTGGCGAGATACTGGCGATCAAGGGTTAGTATGGCAAGTCACAGAAAGTACTGGCGGTGGTCGAGTATTTCGGATTCCATTCTAATTTGCTTTAAAAAAGCCTTGCTTTGCAAGGCTTTTTTTTAATTGTCTATACCTAATAATGGTCAATTTAATACTTGCGATCGCATTCAGGAAATAGATCGTTAATGAGATCGCCTAAAAATAACGACTTGCAGTATTAGCGATTACCTTCAGCAAACCTTTAGAGAATATATCGTTAGAGCGATTGCCTAAAAATCACGACTCACAGCCGATAGTACTTTCGCGAGACAAACATGAAATCTTGTAAGCTACTCGGAATAAGGCTCTCAGCTTTTGTGAGTGTACCTTATTAAATTAGAATCGGCTGTATAGTAGTAGTGATCAACCTTAGGAGATTGATTGATGATGCGATCTTGACACGTTTTAGTTACACAAAATTACTCTGAGCAAAATCAGAAATTTAGCTGTGAAAAGTTATTAGCAAAAAATACTGTTATGCGGTAATCTCAAAATATAGACATAATTATACCGCACTGCGATAGCGTTATAAGTTAGCTTCCGTTGTGCCTGCAAAATCAGTTCATATCTAAGGGTTTATAACTAGTGGAAGTTGAATCAACTGCAAACATACAGTACATTCAGTCTCAACTTTGGCATTTTGCTGATGTTGCGAGAAATAGCGGCAGGTCAGTAGAGGATAGCATCCTAGATGCATTTACAGTTTTATTAGCTTCTCGAACAATAAAGAACTCGTACCTAAAGGCTGAATTCCATGAAAATATTCCCCCTATATCTGAGGTAGTTTATGAGTTTGTAAGATCTATTTGTTCACCCTACTATGAAAAAACAGGTTTTCCCGTTATCAATTTCGAGCATCCGGCTTTACATCGGCTTCTTTATTTTTGCAATAGTAATGAAGTATCAGATTCAGATCTTATTGATATCCTTAACTGGATAGTTGGTCATTCAAACATTCAATTAGCTGAATCTTCTACTCCTACCGATCTAGCTGACTTGCTAATAAATATTGCAAATGTGAAAAGCGAGGAAAGTATACTTGATCCGGCAATGGGTACAGCAGGCATTTTAAGAGCACTAAGACGAGCAGAAAACCATAAGTCTGTATTTCAAGGTATAGAGATCAACATTAAATATTTGCATTTAGCCTGCCTTTATAAATATCTTCTACATGATAGTCATTCTCTTCTATCTCTAGGAAATGCATTTTGGCATTATAGTAAATCTAATATTACTCCTGTAGATATAGTTATATGTAATCCTCCAGTCCAACGAATTCCACTAGCAGAGGCAAGAAACCGTTATGGGCTTAGCTTGTGTAGCCCATATGTATCTTCCGAAATGGCGCTCAACTTTGTAGAGTTGGGTCTTAAGAATCTCAAGTCTGGTGGTCGGGCAGTATTTCTGATCAACATGAAGCCCTTGTTCGCCTTAGGAGAACTCGAGCAAATACGGAAATATTGGATTGAATCTGGGCTTTTAAAGTCTGTCGTTAGCTTGCCATCAAATCTATTGGCACATACGGGTTTAAAATGTGCAATTTTAGTTTTCCATGAAAGATCTGGTGGCTCTACAAATGACTCTAAGCAGGTTAAGTTTATAAAGGCAGATGACTGTTTTATAGAGGAGAAAAAAGGTAGACGTATCTTAGGGATTGAAAACATCAATGAGATTACTAAAAGAGTTATTCACATCAACGATGGAGTAATTGCAAAAGAAGTCGGAGTTTCTGAAATTGCAGCAAATAATTTTTCTCTTATTCCAGATCAATATTTAAATCAACATATTTCGGGAATTAATCTAAGATTATCGAAAATATGGAAGCCTCTTGGTGAAATTGCTGAAATTCTTCGCGGTAGTAGCTTTTCTAAATTGAAAAGTGGTTGCGACCCAATTATACAGGGTAGAGATCTTAGAGTTGAAAAATTAAAGCTTAACGACTTAGAGTGCAAAGATCTATCGGAATATATAAATCCAATTCAACGAACTCAAGCATTTGATATCCTGCTGCAACGGATTGGAGAGAAGCCAGCAGCATACTTTGTGACAACTGAGGAAGGGTATGCAGTTGCGGATACGGTTTTTATTATAAGATTTAAAGATACTGAACCGGCAATGATTAACTTTATTTCTCAATTTATCAACTCAGAGGAAGGTGCAGAAAAGATTAAGGAAGCTACCTCTTATATGGCTGTTCAAACTAAATCTTTAAAAATAATCAAAGAGATTAAGGTTCCAGTACCAGATATTCGTGTTGTTGATTTAGTTCAAGAAATGAATAAGATCGAATCTGCACTTCGTACTGAATATGAGAAAGCCGCTCAGTTGAGAAAATCAATTTTTGGAGGGTTTGATGAAGTGGATTTATCAACTAACCTTCGAAAGGTGAGATTGACATCTCAAGTGCTCAAAAATGCACTATCTCAAAAGGACGATATTAATTATAAGGTCAAAAGCCTCTATCCCTTTCCTTTGGCTTATCCCTATCGCAATATTTATTTAGAGAAAGAATACGCCGCCCGTTATGACCGCCAAATGAAGTACGGTGAGCATCTTCTGTCATTTTTAGCGTCTGTAGGAATGAGCCTCATATTTGAATATCGAGAACAAATTAATCAGCCGCTTGATAGTGTTGTATCTCTAATTAATTCTGGACTTTCTTCAGGTTTATCGCCAGGGCACTGGCGAAATTTATTGCAAGAGTCATGCAATATTTTGAGGAATTTAGAAGATACCCCACTAGCAGATGATTTTTCGTCAATATGGTTTAAAGGAAGAGGAAAGAAGGAGTCAGAGTTTGCCAAGAATACTCTGCAATGTATTGTTCAAAAACTCAACGACTTTAAACACGGAAGAGGTCCTGTTAATACCTATGAATATAAAGTTTTTGGTGAAAAGCAATCTAATGATATAGATAATTTGCTTGAAGATCTTGATTTTATTAGTCAGTGTGAGTTGGTTTTAATTGACGATATTGATACTGACTGGGCTACTGGAAAAACAATTTATAAGGGTAGTTTACTTAAAGGGGATCATCCTGCATATGAAAGAGTAACATTTGGTGCTAATAAATCACTTAGTAAAGAGAAGCTATATATACATTACAATACTGAATTTATTAGCTTATATCCGTTCTTAAGCTTGTTGTATAATCCCGATACCAAAAAAATAGAAATTTTCAGCTTTGATAAGCAGGTCAATGAAAGTTTGGCACTAAAGAGTTTTGACTCTGGTACTTCGATAAAGTCCGAGCAGGTATACCAAGATCTTAGTCACTGGTTAAATTTTATTAGTTAGAATCCTTGCTAACAACGCCCATGCGCCCGACCAATAAAGAGTTTTGGTTTGGAAGTTAAAGGAATCTGCGGTGGGTGATGGGCAACATTATTCCAAAGCGATACGTTCGTTAAAGTTATCTGTTTTTAGCCAAAATTGTGCCATCAAATAATGATTGACTTCGCTGTTGAGTTTGGAGAAGTTATTGGAGATTCCTTTCAGGATGCCTCTCGCCGCAAAGACAAATAATTATCTCGTCTCATAGTAATAGCGATCGCATTTAGGAGATTGATTGTTGATGCGATCGCCTAGAACTCACAACTCACAGTAATAGCGATCGCTTAGAAATCACAATGCACAGTGCGATCGCTAATCTTGTAGAGTTAATTAAATCAAACCCATTATCCATTACAAAAAAATGATTGCCATTAAAGAAAATTTTCCTCAAATAACCCCAGAAGAATACTTTGCTTGGGAAGAAAAGCAGCTAGAAAAACACGAACTTATCAACGGTCAAGTTTACGCCATGAGCGGCGGTAGCGTTAATCATAGCCGCATCGCAATTCGATTTGCGACTATGCTGGATACCCACTTAGACGCTGGTAGTTGCATAACAGGTAACTCAGACCTGAGAATTAATATTGTTGGCACAAATAACTACATCTACCCCGATGTCAGCGTTACTTGTGACGATCGCGATAAAACCACAGCCCAATACATTACCTACCCATCCCTCATCGTTGAGGTTCTATCCCCTAGTACCGAATCCTATGACAGAAGTGGCAAATTTAGACTGTACCGCAAAAATCCAAACTTACAAGATTACTTATTAGTCAGTTCCACCAGCATTGAAATGGATTTATACCATAAAAATGACGCTGGCGAATGGCTCATCATTAACTACCAAGAAGGCGACACCGTAGAACTAAAAAGCATTAACTTAAGCTTCCCCATCGAGCAAGTCTATCGCGGTTTAGAATTGAAGCCTGAATAATTACTCAAATCAGCAAATAAATAGAGAGTACTAGCGATC
>NZ_BBJB01000042.1 GCF_016584665.1 Pseudanabaena sp. lw0831 | reverse complement strand
CGCCGACTCTCCCTTTTTAATAACTGATGTTACGTGGAACAAAAATCATCCTGATATTTCAATGTCATATTGAAAGAGGGTTTGGAGACCAAACCCCTACATTTTTTGTATAGGTAGGGGCTTGGTCTCCAAGCCCAAATCCCTGCTTCCACGTAACATCAGTTAATAAGATGCAAAAGGCTCGCAAAGCGAGCCTTTTGCATCTTATTTGCTTGCGTTAACTTGTCGATATGCTCTTGATACTAATTGATCGTTAACAAAAGTAGCATTCATACTTAGGTCAGAACTTGTCCAACTAATTACCACGGCCCGCTCCCCAAACTTGCGATCAATTCCCAAGGGTTTTCCTTCAGTTCCTAAAATACTTGCCACTTGGTCGTAACGCATTCCCCGATTCAGGCAGACATAGTTTTTGAGATTTATAGCAGGATTGCCGCAACGGTACTGGGCACTAGTCATGTTGGTATCATGATGTTGCTTAGGCAAAAGTGCCAAGTTAAATGACGGACCAGATAAAGACTCGATCAACCACAAGGCAGCTATGACCATCACCCCAACAATTAGAACATCTTCAATTACCGATCGCACCAAATTGCGTTGGTGACGACGTTTGATTTGCTGTGCTTTTTCCTTTGTCCAAGTTTCCCAAGGGAAAGTATCAACCCATTGGATAGTGTCATTAAACTTTGCGATCGCATTAATTCGCACTGCATCTAAAGCGCCCCTAGGATCGCGAATCGTGATGCGGCTGGCGGTGCGAGCTGCTTGGATAGTCTTAGGATCGACTAACCAGCCACGAAAACGGCGTACTAGATTGCTAACTTTCGATTTCCCTTTAGAAAGAGAACTCTCGGTAGCATTACGCACAGGCGATCGTCTAGCATCATTACGCGCAAGGGCATTTTGCGGTAAAGGTGCTGGTGCATCGATTAGTCGAATATCACGACCCTGCGCTAAGAATGGCGTTGCTTCCCCAATTACATAAAATTCCCATTCAATACGCCGTACCCCAATTAACTGTAGGCGATTGAAATATCGATCAATGCTTTGTGTAAATTCGTTGAGGCGATCGCGATCGGCATCAGAAGCAATCAGGGTAAAAGCAATGGATAGAATTTGCTGCTCAAACTTAAATTCCGTTTGCTCAGCAGCCACTAGATCCATATAATCGGAAGCAAGACTAGTCAGAACATGCTGCAATTTCTGCCAAGCTTGTCTATCTTCAAGATTTAATCGCACTGCTTTCATGATTTATCCTCATCGACCCTAACTAGGTCTCATCGTCATTTGGCAACTTTTTGAGTATTTGGTTGCTTTGTGTGTAACAAGGGTGATGTTACCCAAACCCACAGAGTTTTTTAACATGCTTAAAAAATATCGCGACATATAGCCGTTCAAAACCCATTCATAGAGTTGCGGCACG
>NZ_BBJB01000041.1 GCF_016584665.1 Pseudanabaena sp. lw0831 | reverse complement strand
CGCAACTCTATGAATGGGTTTTATTTTTATAGCTATAGGACTTACGCAAATGAACGAAATGTAAGGGCAATTCATGAATTGCCCCTACGATGAAACGCTGGTTTTAAGCCATTTTTGCGTAAGTCCTAAGCTATAAATATTCTATTATCTCCATTTTTCTTGACTCTGCTCAATAAACTCTTCTATTGCTTCTTTAGATTCTCTAAGACTCGCCCCTGTTTCTTCTCGATAAAGCTTTATTGCTTCTATTTTGCGATAGGGAGCAAGTGCAATCTGTTTTACTCGATCTGAGAATTGAGATGGAACTTCAATCTCCATCCGATTTAATAGCAAGCTTAGAGAAATATCCATCCGCTTCACCTTTTGCTCAAGCTTTTTAATACTTGCTTGAAGGCTAAGGATAACCCACACAATAACGAAGAGACATGAAAAATAAATAAACCCGTCTATTCCCGTCATCATCATAAATCTCTAGTGTTGGTTTTTATGCAAATAAGGGGCGCTTCGCGCCCCTTATTTCGGTATTTATAAACCACTTACAGCTCTTTCAAGATTGGCGCGGGACTGGTTGTAACCAATGATTGCTTGCACTCGATTGACATCAGCAGTAGTGAGCGCTGCCTCAGCCGTAATGACTTCAAGTTGCGTGCCGACCCCTGCATCAAGACGTAGACGGGCTAAACGCAACGCCTCTTCTGCTTGTTGGACAGCTTTAGTAGCCGTGTCAATTTGTTTAAGGCGCGATCGCTGATTGATGTATGACTCTTCCACGTCATAACGTGCTTGACGGGCATCTTGTTCAAAACGGGCTTCCGCAATGGCTTGATCGGCTTTGAATTGATCTACTTGCGCCACGGCTTTACCTCCATCATAGAGATTCCAATTTAGAGTTGCCCCAACTTGATAACCAACGCCAACACCGCTGCCACTGGTAAATTCAGCAGCAGTATTAAAGTTGCCAAATAAATTAACCTGCGGACCTATTTTCGCTAGGGACGAAGTTGCGCGATCGCGAGCAACTTCACGTTCTAACTTGCGAATGTCTAACTCGGCGCGATTGCGGACAGCTAGTAAGATGGTTTCTTCGACTGGCAATTTCCATTCAGGTACTGGCATAATTTTATCAGCCGCCGTAATCTCGACGATGGCAGGATAGTTTAGCTGTCGAGATAACTCACGTCTTGCCACCAATTGAGCTGCCTCAGCATTGAGTAAATCTTGCTTAGCATTAGCAAGCTGGACTTCAGATTGCAACACGTCAAACTTTGTGCCAACACCTGCTCTTTCTCTAGCTTTTGTATCTTTTAAGCTTCTTTCCGCATTTTCAACAGCTTTGCGTTGAATCCGAATAGTTTCATCAGTATTCTGTAAGTTGTAATAGGCGGTGACGATACTCAGGCGAATATTTTGTCTGATCCGACTGAGATCAGCTTCAGCGATGCGTAAGTTGTTTTCAGCGATCCGAATCGCCGCCTCCTTAGCGCCTGAGTCAAAAACGTTGTAATCGACTCCGATCGTACCAGTGAGTGGATTACTAGTTGTTTTGCCTAGTGGGGTATTGTTATTAATGCTATTTAGTCGTGCTTGTGCCGAGTCACTGTAACTGTATTGCACCGTTCCTGTAACCGTTGGAGATCGCCCTGCTTCGTTTTCTTGTAATACAGCACGAGCGCGATCAACCGCAATTCTGGCTCGAATTGCATCGGAGTTAGTTTTTTCAACTAAGTCAAGAATTTCTGCTAGGGTGACTGGCTTAGTGATATCCAATCTAACTTGGCTTGGTGTCGTTGGCACAACTAGGGTCTGTGCGGGATCGAGTTGACCTGAGGTAGATGCAGCAGCGCTGGGAATTACTCTAGCAGGTTCGGTAGAAGAACTGACTTTTTCAGGTTGCGATCGCTGACTATCTTGAAAGATAGTAGTCTCTGAGGCAGGCAATTTTGATGAGTCTGAAATATTGGCTTTCGGTAAAGCTGAAATCATTACCTGAATATCTTGGAGGATGGATTGCTGATTACTTACTAATTCAGGGTTTGGTTTAAGAATCTCGACCGTTTTCGGGTTATTTACTTCTGGCTCAGACAAAGTAATTTTGACTGTATTGTCAGGCTCTAGAACGACCTTTGTATAAGGTTTTAGAGGCATGGTAAATTCTTGAGCATTGGCTGTCCAAGCTGGAATCAGAAGCGACAAACTCGCACCAAGCGTCAACCAACTGGAAGAAATTCGCATAATTCAGTCCGTCTCTCCACACATTAAAGTAGCAAGCAACATACCTTACTTTGATCATCTTCTGATAGCTCACATGTGACAATCATCATGCTATCGGGTCAAAATGTGAAAAGGACTCAGTATGTTTGCCTTACAGATTGTAGTACAAACCCAGAAATTTGGTGGTGGTGCTTTGCCATGACTTCTCAAAATGGCGAAGAAAGGTGGTTCTCGCAAAGCGAGAACCACCTTTCTTCGCCATCGTCGAACTGGCGTTAATATTAGTTATAACGTCGCGACAAAATTTACAGACTATATCCACAATGAATATTCTTACATCAGTAACTGCTCCGCAGGCTTGGCATGGTGATGCCCTTGCGATCGCTGTTTTTGCAAGTCCAAAATCTAGCAATGAGCAATTAGAAAATCAAGAAAAGAAAGCTTTACAACTATCTGAATCACTAAAAAACTTGGATATTCAGGTTTTAGCTTGTACTTTGACTGATTTAATTACTGAGTCAGAATTTACGGGGGAAATTGGTGCATCGGTCAGTGGGCGTGTGGGTATTGACTATGCGATCCGTAAGGTGATTTTGATCGGAATGGGAGATCCTGCTAAGGCTAATGCTGATGTCTGGCGCAGGGCGGCGGCTTCGGCAGTGAAATGGGCTAATAAAGTGAAGGTAAAAAATCTGGCTCTGGCTTTTCCAGCCTATAACCAAGATGTGAGTTTGACGGCTCAAGCGATCGCTGAAGGTGTGTTACTTGCAGGCCATCAAGACAAGCGGTTCAAATCCAAAAATGCTAACCCCCAGTTTTTAGATCAAGTTGAGATTTTAGAAACCGATCCTGAGATAGCCAATCCTGCGATCGCAAAAGCACAGCAAATTGTCGATGGTGTGATTTTGGCAAGAGAGTTGGTGTCTGCTCCTGCAAATATCGTTACGCCGATTACTCTTGCTGAGACAGCATTGGCGATCGCTGAAGAATCAAAGTATTTCAGTGTCAAAATTCTCGAACAAGCCGATTGTGAAGCCCTAAACATGGGCGCTTTTCTCGGCGTAGCCAGAGCTTCAGATATTCCACCAAAATTCATTCATCTCACCTATAGCAATGGCACTCCGAAGCGAAAATTAGCGATCGTCGGCAAAGGCTTAACTTTTGACTCTGGTGGTTTAAATATTAAGGCTGGCGCGGGATCTGGTATTGAACTCATGAAGACCGATATGGGAGGTTCGGCTGCTGCATTGGGCGCAGCAGCCGTAATCGCTAAACTCCAACCCACAGACCTCGAAGTCCATTTCATCGTCGCGTCTTGTGAAAACATGATCAATGGTAGTGCGATGCGCCCAGGGGATATCCTGACTGCTTCTAATGGCAAGACTATTGAGGTGAATAACACTGATGCCGAAGGTCGCTTGACTTTAGCTGATGCCTTAGTCTATGCCGATAAACTGGGTGTGGATGCGATCGTGGATCTCGCCACATTGACAGGTGCTTGTGTGGTGGCTCTAGGTGAAGATATTGCGGGGATGTGGTCGATTGATGATGACTTTGCCGAGGCGATCGCCAAAGCCGCGAAAGATGCTGGTGAAAAACTCTGGCGGATGCCCCTCGAAGATCCCTATTTCGATCAATTAAAGTCCGTGGTGGCTGATTTTAAAAATACAGGTTCTCGCGCAGGTGGGGCAATTACAGGTGCTTTATTCCTAAAACAATTTGTAGAAAAAACAAAAGCATGGGCGCACCTTGATGTCGCAGGTCCTGTCTGGAGCGATCGCGAGTCAGGCTACAACAATGCTGGTGGTACAGGTTTTGCTGTCAGAACTTTGGTGAATTTAATACTGAATTAATAAAAAGGCGGCACATTGTGCCGCCTTTTTTTACTGCACATGCAACAGCGATAATTGGTAATAACTTTCAGCATGGGCGATCGCATTTTGTTGTTCCTCTGCCGAAAGCTCGCGCATCACCTTCGCAGGCACACCCGCTACCACCACACCCGCAGGCACATCCTTAGTCACCACCGCCCCAGCCCCAACAATACTTCCCGCCCCAATTTTCACCCCTTCCAATAGAATTGCACCCATCCCAATCAAGCAACCGCGCCCAATTTCCGCACAGTGGATCACCGCCCGATGTCCGATCGTCACATACTCACCAATCACTAAAGGCTGGTCAGGATCGCCATGCAAGATCGCCCCATCCTGAATATTTGTGCAATAACCAATATCGATCCGATTGACATCAGCCCTGATCACCACCTTATACCAAATATTTACATGCTCAGCGATATGGACATTCCCAATCACGACAGCATCATTGGCAATAAAAGCCGTCGGAGAGAGCGCGGGTGTAGGTAGTTGCGAATAGGGAAGATGCATATTATTCATCATTAAATAGGAGCGCGCTAAGCGCTCTCCTATTATGCTCCTATAATAATGAATAATTCTGCCAGCTAATAATCTATGTCAAAATCCCCTGCTTTAGCTCAAGATCTAGTTAAGCCTGAAGATTTATTGCTTTCGGTGCGTAACTTACAGGTTGCCTTTAGGGGCGATGAAGGACTCGTCTATGCTGTCAAAAATATTTCCTTTGACCTTGCCCAAGGACAAACCCTTGGCATCGTTGGTGAATCTGGCTCTGGCAAATCAGCAACAGCTTTAGCAATCATGGGCTTATTGGGGGAATCTGGCAAAATTACCGACGGTGAAGTCATATTTCGACCCAGTGGTGAAGTACCGCTTGATCTGGTGCGAGTATCGCCACAGAAAATGCTGAAATATCGAGGCGATCGCATATCGATGATATTTCAAGAGCCGATGACTTCGCTCAATCCCTTATTTACCTGTGGCTATCAAGTCATCGAAGCGATTCGCTTGCATCAAAAAGTTTCTAAGCAGGAAGCCGAGACACGCACAATTCAGCTATTTCAGGAAGTGCAATTACCCAATCCTGAGCAATTAATAGGACGCTATCCCCACGAACTTTCGGGCGGACAGTTGCAGCGCGTGATGATCGCTATGGCTATTTCCTGCAATCCCCAATTGATTATTGCCGATGAGCCGACAACGGCGCTAGATGTGACCGTACAAGCGACAATTCTCGAACTGCTCAAAGAGATTCAGCGATCGCGCCAGATGTCGATGATTTTTATTACTCACGACTTAGGGATTTTGGCAGCGATCGCGGATCATGCGATCGTTATGAATCAAGGCGAAGTTGTGGAAAGTGGCGATACACAAGCCATCTTCCAATCGCCAAAACATCCGTATACTAAGGGCTTAATCGCTTGTCGTCCTCAACCTGATCGCCAGTTGCGCCTATTACCAACGGTGAGCGACTTTATGGAAATTCAAAATGGGCAAATGGTTGAGAAAGAACCCAGCGATCCTCGTTATTTAGAAGTTGTTCCACCCGAAGAAACTTTTGCTCGTTTAGCGGAATTGCAAAAACAAGACCCAATTCTCTCTGTACAGAACCTCAGAATTGAGTTTCCAATTCGCAGCATCTTAGGACTCAAAAAGCGCTATCTAGTCGCCGTAAATAATATTAGCTTTGATGTCTATCGTGGCGAAACCCTTGGACTAGTCGGTGAGTCAGGCTGCGGTAAAACTACCGCAGGTAGAGCAATTCTGGGCTTAACCAATGGCGTGATGGGTTCAGTCAAATTTGAAGGACGTGAGATTTCAAAATTAAAAGGAGAGGCTCTACAAAAGTTGCGCTGCGATCTGCAAGTCGTATTCCAAGATCCCTACGGTTCGCTGAATCCGCGTATGAGTGTTGGCGATGCGATCGCGGAGCCATTGATCGTCCACAGCCATCAAGAACGCTTTGAGCGTTATCGCAAATCTGCCGCTAGATGCGAAAGAGTTGCCTATTTACTGGAGCGCGTCGGCTTAACCAAAAGCGCGATGCGTCGATATCCCCACGAGTTCTCGGGTGGACAGCGGCAACGTATTTGTATAGCCAGAGCCTTGGCTCTCAATCCCAAATTAATCATTGCCGATGAACCTGTTTCTGCTCTTGATGTATCCGTACAAGCTCAAGTTCTCAATCTATTAAAGGAACTCCAAGCTGAATTTGGATTAACCTATATCTTCATTTCCCACGATCTCGGTGTAGTTAAGTTTATGAGCGATCGCATCATGGTGATGAACAAAGGCGAAATCGTCGAACTAGACACCGCCGAATCGATCTACAGGAATCCTCAACAGTCCTATACTCAAAAATTAATCAGCGCCATTCCCAAGGCTTTAGTTTTATCTCCATAAAACCTACTGAGTAGGTTTTATGGAGCGCGAAGCGCTCTTACTAAGTACTATTGGACTTACGCATTAGCCTTGCACTCAAGCCCTGCGATAAATCGCGGGCCAAGAACCCCAGTTCTTGGCACATTTGCGTAAGTCCTAACCCTCAAACTAAGAAGGTAATTATGCTAACACTCACCAAAAAAAAATCCCTTACCGAGTATTTCGAGCAGGAAATTCTCTCAGAGACAAGAAACGAATATATTGATGGAGAAATCATTCCAATGACTGGCGGCACACCCACACACAATCGTATTATTGGTAATTTTTTTGTTGCTTTACATCAGGCAATACAGGACAAACCCTATGGTATTTTTGTCACCGATCAACGTCTTTGGATTCCCGATCGCAATATAGCCACATATCCTGATGTGATGGTCATAGCTGAGCCTTTTGAATATCAAGAAGGACGCAAAGATACCTTACTCAATCCGATTTTGATTGCTGAAATTTTATCTCCTTCCACAGCCAGCTATGATCGGACTGGCAAATTTGCATCCTATCGGACTATTCCCTCTTTTCAAGAATATCTGCTAATTTCTCAAGATCGCAAGTATGTCGAACATTTTTATAAAGAAGGCGATCGCTGGATATTCGCCGCCTATGAAAATAATGAAACCATCTCCATGAAATCATTTGAAGTTGCGATCGCAACTTCTACTTTATACAATCGCATTAACTTTGAATCAGAATAACAAAATAGAGGGGCGCAATGCACCCCTCTATTTTTATTTAAGACAACAACAAAGCTTCTGCAAGTTCCTTATCCATTTGCTCAGCCGATGCGATCGCATCGGTCATGATTTGACGCGGACTAAGCCCATTGTTATAGCCTGCTAGCCAACGTTGAGCCTCATTACCTTGATCGAAAATCTTTTGTAATGGCGATAGGAAACACCAGACCCCGTTATCCTTCGCACGCGATCGCAACTCTTCGTAGAGATTAGAAATCCATTCCCTTGCAGTAATTTGTTCGCCAGTTTGCCAATGGGTCAGCACTGCATCAAGGCTATTGATCGCTGCCGCGACTTCATTTTGATCAGCAATCGTAGCTAGTTCATCTGGGGTAAACTTGGTCGCATTGGGCGCAAGTGGATCGAGTGTTGAACCAATCCCAGCTTCGAGAAATTGATTGAGGCGCATTTCTAAAAGAGCCGAGATCGCTAGCAATGCGACTGGATCGATAACTAAATCAGAGATTCGTAACTCTAAACGGTTGAGATTGTAAGGGCGATTATCGCCATTCGGACGCACCGACGACCAGAGATGACGCACATTTTGCATCGTGCCTAACTGTAATTGCTGTTCCGTCCATTCTACAAAATGACGATGACTGCTAAATAAAGGAACTAGCTTCGGTGTTTTGGGAAACATCTGCCAGCGCGAAGAATGAAAGCCAGTAGCTTTGCCATCAAGGAACGGAGACGCGGCACTTAGAGCAAGATAGAGCGGTGCTTCTAGACGGATCAAGCGACACGCGGCGATTAATAACTCTAGATCGGGTATGCCAACATTAATATGAATACTTGCTGTAACCACATTAGTGCCATAGGTCTGCTCAATGTAGGTGTGATAAGGATTTTGCGGATCAGAGCGATAAAAATGATCGACCCCACCCAAAGCAAGTGTACTGCCTGGCATAAGCGTGTAATCGCCTAGCGATCGCAAATAGCTGCGTAGCTTTTGTCGTGGCTCCACCAGAGCCATTAGCAACGGCTCATACTTATGAAAAGGCGGCGTGATGTATTCAACATTGCGGCTGTCTGGTTCACGCACAAATCCGTTAAGATTAGCCACAATGCGATCGCTAAAGCCCACTACATCCCCCGTCGGTGTAGAGGTATAGATTTCCACTTCAAAGCCTTTAGATAAAAGCACGGGAGGTTTCCTTTTTGCTATAGACACTATGTACTAGCCTACCGTGCAATGCGATCGCTTTAAAGATGCCTTAGGGCATACAAAACCCGAACCAAGAAATTTTTGAAAAGTGCTAACTTTTCATGCGTTCTTTCATCTTTTTAGCGGCTAAGGCATAGCCACCGTCGGCTCCATCGACAAAATGGACTTGACGACCATCACGCTCAAATACTAGGCAAGTCATTAATGCGCGATCAGATATATGAAAGCCATATACTAGGCGACCTTCTTGAAATTTCTTTTCTAAATAATCAATTATTTTTTGGCGCTGTTGAGTTGTTCCAGAAATAACCATTCGCAACACATCATCAAATTTTTTGAAGTCGGTGGACTCTGAAACAATTTGCTTATAATCTCCCCAATTAAGCGCCTTGGTTTTGATGTTAAATGCCATCAGAAAATTTCCTAACAAATTAATCAGACGGAGTTTCCATGAATATAAAATTCGTTTCAACCAATTCTTAGAAGCGATAAAAATTCTAGTCTCTGACGATAAATTCTTTTCCCCAAAGGCAAGCTGTAAATTTGTTGATACAACGGGATGACATTCTGTCCCTTTCCCATAAATGCGATCTATCTGGTTAATCACATCGCGATAGAGATTATCAATTTGGCTTTGACTTGGGGCTGTTACAAATACGATTAAACTAAGGATCTCTTCATGGCGCGTGGGAATATCTTGCCATCGACATTCTAATCCAGAAAAGTCCGCGATCGCATAGGAGTTTTGGTGCTTAGGACTGTACAAGTCCGTTGTCGCTTTATCCTTAACCAAACGTGTTGCATAGCTTATCCCTCCACCTCTGAGGATGGCTTGGACATAGTTGTCAGAGATGCGTAGTTTCGCAACTTTAATTTCATAGTTTGAGGTAATTGCTGCAAGTGGGACAATGCCGATGCGTAATATAAGATTAAATTCATCTGCTGCTAATTTTTGCACAGCCAACAGTGCTTGCTCTGCTTCTGGGATAAATTTTGGGGGAATGAGAATAGATGCTCCATCACCACCAAATACAAAGGGAATCTCTAATTCTCCAACTATATTCAAAATCACAATAATTGAACAAGCACCTAAGAGATTGATATCTTTGTACCTGCCATCCTCGATCGCTTTTGTCGATTCGGCAATATCGGTAATAATCGCTGCCCAGTCACTGGGAACTGCGTAAAAATTCTCACTATGGGTAATATCAGCAAAATCATGAAGAATAGGCAGATCGGCATAAAAGTTCTCAGAAGTTGTATTTTGGGGCTGAAAGTCTTGAATACTCATATCTGTAGCCTTGAATGCGATCGCAAGCCACTTAATCCTAGCAATAAAGGGCGATCGGTATAACCGCCAGTTGGCTGTTGTGGCGATCGCTGGCTATATTTCTGATCTAAAACAGGTCATAAATTAGAGAGAAATAAATCCGATTCTCTTGTCAAGTTTTGCGGCTATTTTGCATCTTGCTCGCACCTATGAAGTGATTTCCCAGAGCGAGATTCCAGAGCTTGCAGGTTTAGATATAGAGTTATTGACTCGCTGTGTCTCAATGGCACAAACTTCCCGATTAGATGCAGCAAACAATTTCCGTAATGCCCTTAAAAAATAAGCGATACTATTTCCTAACAGGGCTAGGTGTAAGCACTCCAGATTCACTGCCCCCTCCCCTTGAGTCATCAAAAATAGATCCTCTATTAATTAGGGCTTCCTGAAAAAGTACAAAAGCTCGCTAAATAAGGACT
>NZ_BBJB01000040.1 GCF_016584665.1 Pseudanabaena sp. lw0831 | reverse complement strand
ACTTTAATCTTGTTCCCCCCAGAATTGGGGGGCTAGGGGGGCTACAGCCAAACTTCTCAAACACGCCCTTACATCGAAACCGATTTTTATAATGAGAATTGCTGAAAGTAATGCTTAGAGATACTTTTTCTTTTAACAAAAATTACCGCAAATCATGTCAAAGCCATATCAAGGAATTTCGATCGCTGAGTGCAATGAGCCACTGGTGGCAATTCCTGATGACATCTTTAAACTCAATCCCCATCCATATATTTCATTGGGCGCACCCTATGGCGATCTCAATCCCTTTTTTGTGCGTCAAGGAATTTTAGAAAAATTACAAAAATCTCAAACCTATTTACAAACAATTTGCCCCAATTATCAAATCGCAATCTTTGATGCCTATCGCCCAATTCCTGTACAGCAATTTATGGTGGATTATAGTTTCGCGCAGTTAGCCGAAAGCAAGGATTTAGAAGTAAAAAATCTCACTGAGGAGCAAAAAAATTCACTTATGGCAGAAGTGATGAAATTTTGGGCAATTCCTAGCCCCGATCCGAAAACGCCACCACCGCATAGTACGGGTGCTGCGATCGATGTGACGTTCTATATTGTCCCCGCCTTCGGCGGGGACAATATTCAAGAAGTTAATATGGGTTCGCCAATTGATGAGATTAGCGATCGCTCTTTGCCCGATTATTTTGCAGGTTTTCGTAATTCTCAAGCTGTAGTGTTTAATCGCGATCGCGAATTATTAAACCAAGTAATGACCCATAGTGGTTTCCAGCGACATCCAAATGAATGGTGGCACTTTTCCTATGGCGATCAACTTTGGGCATGGATTAGTAATGAGGAATCTGCGATTTATGGAGGAGTTATATAACCTTTATTTTTTGAGGTTTCAGATTGATATAAATTGTCTTCATGATTTTCACGACATTCTATACTGTCAGAATCAATTTTATAGTTTCATCTTAACAGCTCACCACTAACTCATTATTTGTCAAGCTAGTTAATTAGATATAGATGATAGTTATAAGTAAAAATAAATAGGTTATATATCTTTATGAAAAAGTTTGACTAGTAGTACAATTATCTTAGATACTAATGTAAAGATATTAAATATTAAGCTGTTAAGTACAAATGGTAAAAGTTAAACAACCAGTTCAACTCTCTGGTGATGCATTGTTACAGAAAGTCAAAGAACTAGAGCATCTGTCGAAAGAAGAAAAAGCTAAGGCTTGTGGATATGCCACCGTTACTAAAAACAATCAAGCCCGTGTTAACTTGATGAAGTTTTATAATGCCTTGATGGAAGCTGATGGCGTAGAGCTTGAAGCGAAAGGTAGTGGCAAAGGTGGACGCAGTGCCAGTTATCGCGTTAGCGTACAAAAAAATGGCAACCTACTAATCGGCTCAGCATACACACAATTGATGGGTTTACAGGCTGGTGACGAGTTAGAAATTCGCCTCGGACGTAAACATATTCATCTGCGTCAAGTTGGTGTAGATGACGAAGAATAATATTTAAAACACAAAAAATACAAGCTTGCTTTGCAAGCTTGTATTTTTTGTGTTTTAAAATAAAATTTTGCCACTTTCTACTTGAAAAATTCGGGCGGAATTTAGCCACTGAGCATCAAACGAACCCAAATGAGTAGTAGTAATAATTGTCTGAACGCGATCGCCGATCGCATTCAGTAAATGATCTTGCCTTTGCAGATCAAGCTCAGCTAGTACATCATCTAACAGTAATAATGGTGGTTCTCCAACTACTGATTCTAGCAATTCTAACTCAGCAAGTTTTAGCGCCAGTACTAAAGTGCGTTGTTGCCCTTGAGAGCCATATTCACGCGCAGGCGTAGCATTAATTGTCAGCGAAACCTCGTCACGATGGGGTCCAACTAAGCTAGTGCCTTGATGTTGTTCAATTATCGCCTTCTGCAAAAGTGTCTCAAAAAAAGCTTGATGAATATGCTCAACTGTATCCGTTGGCGAGAATGCAAATTTAGGAACGTAAGTAATCTCTAAATGTTCACTACCGCCACTAATCGATTGATGCCAAGTATGGGCGATCGGCGTTAATCTTTCCAATAAACGCGATCGCCTTCTGATTAATCTTGTCCCCGCAGTCACTAGTTGAGCATCCCATAGTGCCATCTGTTGAGATTCATATTGGATTTGCCCTTGTTTGATGGACTTTAATAAAGCATTGCGCTGCCGCAAAACTTGGTTATATTGTTGTAAAAGATTGATATAAATCGGCTCTAGTTGAATCAATACCGTATCTAACCAGTTGCGCCGACTCTCTGGACTACCCCGCACCAAATCCAAATCTAAACTCGAAAACATGACTGCATTCAGGTTGCCCAAAAAATCCAAATGCCTTGCTTGATTCACCCCATTCACATTTAAAGTCCGCTTGCCACTAGCCCGCATTCGCATCAATAATTCTACGGGATAGCTCTCAGGCGATCGCGATCTCTGACAAGTTGCGATGATTTCACCGATCGCCTCACCATTCCTCACTAAGTCACGATCTTTACTCACTCGATGCGATCTCAGGGTCGCCAATAGCAAAATTGCTTCGAGCAAGTTAGATTTACCCTGAGCATTGTTGCCCACGATCACGGTCTTGGGGGCGGTGAAGTTAACTTCTTGATCGATGTAGTTACGAAACTGCTTGATATGGAGAGATTTAAGATACATTATCGCAAAAAGCTAAGGCAGTCTTCTAAAGCTTGTTTGAATTCTGCTAGAGAAAGTTCTAAAGTTAGCTCGGCTTCGCTAAACTCATTCCATAGCAATGCTCGATCTGCTGTAAGTTCCAATCCACAAGTATTACCAACGCCTTCTAGCTGAATGAGATCGCCTATTTCAATCTCTGCGATCGTGACTAAAAGATCTTCACATACAGCCGCTACACCTTGAACTTCTGATTGAAAGTATTGACTGAGTAGTTGATATTGAGGCTCGGTATCAGCTTTAAAATAGCCTTCCGTATCTCGGTAAAATTTGATATTGATCATTAGGGTTGTGCGATTTAATAAAGAACTAATTTTTTGTGGCGCGGCTTTGCAGAGCCACAAAAAATTACTACTGCTTTACCTACGATAAATGGGATAAGCGGTGGTAATTGTATTTGTGGCTTTATTGTAATAACCTTCAATTTTTAAACCGCTTGGTGAAGTGCCTTGCCAAGGTTCTTTAGATTTGTTAGCTGAGGCAAAAGCACTTTGGATTTCTGACAAGACTTGAACCTGAGACCACCGATCTGGGAAAAAAGTAGAACTGGACAACTTGCTAACCCATTGACCATTGGCAGGATTACGGATTTCGACGCGACCAATATAAACACCTTGCCTATTGGGCAACCCTGTAATTTTGACCATTCTGGCATTATTGCTATCTTTGCCGTTAAGTCGATGATGATAACCAACTGCCAAGCCTCGGCGATTAATTTCTCCCTGAAAGATATGAGCTTTGTTAATCGTAAGCAACTTAGCAACAGGAGCTTTAGCAATCGTTGTATAGCTGGAGTCTTGGACGATAGTCGCAGAAAGCTGAGTTTGAGGTGTGGTAGCTTGTGGACTTAGGAAAACAGTACTAAATATTGCCCCCAATGACGCAAACCCAACTACTAACTTAGAAATCATTGCATTTGTCATAGTTTTATTTGAAGCTATTCCAAAAATTGAGATAAAAAATTGAGATAATCTATGTCGCAATCTAGTTGTATTTTGCAGCGGCTTTATTGAGGCTAGCAAAATACGATCATTATACAAAGAGAGGATATTTTAAACTGTGGCGATCGCAAACCAATACGGCTATTACACCGAAGATTATCGGGAATTTGTGATTACAGATCCGCGCACCCCGCGCCCTTGGTTTAACTATATGTGGAATAGCCAATATGCAGGGCTAATTTCCCATACAGGCGGAGGCTTCAGCTTTTTGGAATCACCACGCGATAACCGCATTAGTCGGATGCGCTATAACTGCCTTCCTTGGGATCGTCCTGGGCGTTATGTGATGGTCAAAGATACTACTACAGGGAAATATTGGTCATTAAGTTGGTCGCCAACGATCAATCTTAACTATGACTTTTATGAATGTCGGCACGGGCAGGGATACACCAAAATCACAACTGAGATCAATGGAATTCGTGGGGAAATCACTTACTTCGTTCCTACAGATACCAATGCCGAAATTTGGCGAGTGAAATTAACGGAACTTTCGGGACAGTCGCGAGATTTAGAGATTTATTCTTTTTTAGAATTGTTGATGGGGAATGCCCTCAACGATCAGATCAATCAACCTAATGACAAGCATTTTACGGATATTCACTTCGACAAAGACTTGCAAGCATTGGTTGCCACACGCCGCTATTGGGTGCTGAATAAAGGGGTTTCGGTTAAGCAGCCAAATATCGATTGGAAATATCAGATTTATTTCTCGCAAAGTTTGCCGATCGCTGGTTTTGATAGCAGTCTCGATACTTTTATCGGTAGATGGAGATCGGAAGCGAATCCTGTGGCGATAGAAACTGGAGTGATGCAGAATACTGAAATTACGGCTGGCGATCCAGTAGTGGCTTTGCAGTCAAAGATTGCGTTGGCGGCAAATGGTTCTGTTGATTTTGCTGTGGTTTTGGAGATTGTTCCCAAAGAGATGCCTCCTACTCCTCTTGTAAAGAGGGGCGAGATTGTAAAGGTTGCTGACAGTAAATTCCTGCAACTTAAACAGAAATGGGATCAGCATTTATCCTGTGTACAAGTGCGAACACCCGATGCAGCCTTTAATGCGATGCTCAATGTGTGGAATCAGTATCAGGCGGCTGTCACCTTTGATATGGCAAGAAATTCTGGTTACTATCACGGGGGATTGTTGTTTGGGACGGGAATGCGCGATCGCTTCCAAGATATTCTCGGTGTGGTGATGGTCGATCCTGCGAGAGTACGCGAAAGATTAATTAAGGCTCTCAACTTCCAGTTTAAGGATGGTTCTACTTTACACAACTACTTTGTTCTCACAAATACTGGCGAACGCACTAACCATTCCGACACACCGCTTTGGATTCCCTTCGGTATTGTCGAATATCTCAAGGAAACAGGAGATTTCTCGATTCTCGATGAAGTTGTTCCCTATCATGACGATAGTTCAGGTACTGTCTATGAACATTTGGTCAGAGCGCTAGACTTTGCGATCGCAAATACAGGCGAGAAGGGAATGCCCCGTATTTTTACAGGTGATTGGAATGATACGCTCGATCATGTTGGCTCACAGGGTAAGGGCGAAACGACTTGGGGTGCTTTCTTCTTGGGCTATGTGTTGAATAAGTCTCTGCCAGTATGTGAACATCAAGGCGATCTCAAGTCTTTAGAGAAATTTCAAAACTTCTATGAGCATCTGCGCCAAGTTACTAATGACATCTGTTGGGATGGCGAATGGTATTTACGTGCGTTCCGTGATAATGGCGAACCGATTGGTGTATCGGCAGCAACTCAGGGCAAAATCTTTTTGAACGCGCAATCATGGGCAGTGATTTCGGAACTCGCGCCAAAGGATCGCGCTGACAGAGCAATGGCAAGCAGTCGCGAACATCTAGCTACTCCTTTTGGAATGCAGATTGTTGCGCCATCTTTTACGGAAATCGATGATACCGTTGGCTTAATCAGTCGTTGTGTCCCAGGCAAGAAGGAGAATGGCGCAGTATTTAACCATGCTTCGGCTTGGTTTGTGCTGGCTTCTCTGCTCAATGGTGATACAGAATTTGGTTGGGAAATCTATCGTCGGATGATGCCGATTAATTCTTCACAAGCAACGGATGCAAAATGCGATCGCTTTGAAACGGAACCCTATATCTATCCTGAATATGTAACCAGCCCCGATCACGAGACTCAAGGACAGGCAAGTCATTCATGGCTGACTGGCACTGCGGTGTGGATGTTACGCATTGGACTTGATTATATTTTAGGATTCCAACCCACTTTCACAGGCATGATCATCGATCCGAAAATTCCTGCTGAATGGTCTGGGTTTACAGCTCAACGCAAGTTTCGCGGCAAGGTGCTCTCGCTAACCGTGGTTAATCATAGTGAGGCCAAACAGATGACAGTTAATGGTCAAGTTATGGAAGGAAACTTTATTGATCTTGCTCTTTATGCGAGTGATGAGATTTCGATCGCTGTTAACCTATAGCATTTGTTTTTTTTTGTTCCTCTAATGTAGGAGCAATTCATGAATTGCTCCTACATTTCGTTCTTTTGCATAAGTCCTAAACTTGTTTAGACTTCTATAGCAATGCAAGAGATAGATAGGACAAATCAAAACCCAAAAGATGAGTGGCGGTGCTTCGCACCGCCACTCATCTTTTGGGTTTTATATCCTAAGCAAAACTTACATTGCTATATAAATAGGCTGCGAAGAGATGAAGCTAGTTTTATCTGCATAGCTCAACAATGGCTAGCGCTATAATAAAATACAGCTAATCAAAAATCTCCATACAGCAATTTAGACCAACCAGATGACTTGTATGAAACTATCACAAATCGCTATCAATACCATATTGTTAAGTGCTGTCATTAGCTTTGGAGGGATATGCACGCTGAATTGGGCAAGTGATGGGGACAGTGCGATCGCGCAAGATTCATCAGACTGTTTTATGATTAACTCGCGAGGAAGGCGGATTGATTTAAGTAAGCTATGTGGTAGTAGCGATGCAATTCAACCAACTGCTCAGCCTTCTAGAGCATCTGAAGTTAGGTCTGATCCGAATGGAACGATTAAAATTCGGATCAAGAGATTCAGAAACAAAATACCAACTATTGATGTGGTTTTTAATGGAGATCGTACATATGAGATGATTTTTGACACTGGCGCAAGTCATACATTAATCACTTCTGAAATGGCGAGATCGCTGAGCGTTGTGCCATACAACTATGCTGATTTTAATATTGCAGATGGCAGTAATGTCAGATTTCCTGTTGGCGAAGTAAAGTCAATTGAGATAGGTTCATTCAAGATCCAAATAATGCCTGTTGTAATTGCTGAAAAGTCAGATATTGGTTTGCTCGGTAATGATTTCTTTGGACAGTTTGACATTAAGATTGGGCGATCAGAGATTGAATTATCTCCTCGCAAGTTTTTTTAGATAGTGTTGATGAAAGATCGCCAACGGCGATCTTTCATCAACACTAATTTTTAAAATGATAATTGCTGGAAGCACTGGCTTTGTTTTGTCTCTGTAACGCTATCGACATTCACTGCTAGACTAAGTAAAAGAAAAATTTAGCGATTAGCACACCTATTGAATCGATGCCTCAAGACACTGTTGCGACTGTTTCGACTTCTGCACCCAATATCACCACAGACGAAGCCCTAATTGTCTACGAAGACATGGTACTGGGGCGTACTTTTGAAGATAAGTGCGCTGAAATGTATTATCGCGGAAAAATGTTTGGGTTTGTGCATTTGTATAACGGTCAAGAAGCCGTTGCTAGCGGCGTAATTAAGGCAATGCGCTCCGATGACTATGTATGCAGCACCTACCGCGACCATGTTCATGCTTTGAGCGCAGGGGTCACCGCAAACGAAGTCATGGCAGAACTCTTTGGCAAAGAAACAGGATGTAGTAAGGGTCGTGGCGGCTCAATGCATATTTTCTCAGCCAAGAATAACTTTTTGGGTGGATATGCCTTTGTTGCTGAAGGAATTCCCGTCGCATCGGGTGCAGCATTTCAGTCAAAATATCGTCGTGAAGTGATGGGCGATCCCAACGCTGACCAAGTAACGGCTTGCTTCTTTGGTGATGGTGCAAGCAACAACGGTCAATTTTTTGAAACCTTGAATATGGCGGCTTTGTGGAAGTTGCCAATTATTTTTGTAATTGAAAATAATGACTGGGCAATCGGTATGAAACATCACCGCGCCACTTCCGATGTCAGGATTCATAAGAAAGCTGAAGCATTTGGAATACCTGGGTTTGAAGTGGATGGGATGGATGTCATGGCAGTCCGCGATCGCGCTCAAGAGGCAATCCGTCGTGGTCGTGCTGGGGAAGGTCCTACAGTTTTAGAATGTATGACCTATCGCTTTAGAGGTCACTCTCTGGCTGACCCCGATGAGCTGCGCAGCAAGGAAGACAAGGACAAATGGTTTGGACGCGATCCGATTAAAATCTTTGCTAGCCGCCTTCTGGAGCATGGCTTGGTGGAAGAGAGTCAATTAAAAGCGATCGACAAGAAAATCCGTGATGTGGTCGAGGAATGTGTCCGCTTTGCAGAGACTTCCCCTGAACCAGATCCTAAGGATCTGTTCCGCTATCAGTTTGCCGAAGACGAATAAAAAAAGGAGTCGCAAAGCGACTCCTTTTTTTATAGTTTGCAACGGGATATTTGAGCTTGTTCCCAATCCACATCATTGGTAATTGCATGGGAAAAATCGCAATTAACTAAGGTTGCCTTGTGAAAAGAGGCTTTAGTTAGGTTTGCATACTGAAATCTTGTACCGATCATTGTTCGCGATGTATTAATTGTGAGGCGAAATAAATAAAGACTGCCAAAAAATTGTAATGGCTCGATCGCTAAAAACATTAGTAGCGCGGTAAAGCTATTAAACCTTAATGAGCCAATAATCGCATTAAATGCGCCAGAAACTAATATTTTTGTGAATGTTGAACCAAAGAACCCAAATCCAAAGGCAATGATCAAGGAGATGGTAGTCGCTATGAAAGTTCCTTTTCTGCCAGTGAAGGTAAAGCTAGCTGTGAAAGCGATCGCAAAACTAACGGAAAACACAATGATCGCGGCGATCGCTACCCAATAGACTGTTTCGCGATCAATTTTTGCTGCGCCAAAAATGAAAGTAATTACAAAGGTAATCAGTAAGATTGTGGCAATCATAGCCGTACCAGCAAACATTAGCGCCATTACAAACGCTGCCATACTGGCGATTAGGTTTTGACGTTGGCTTGCACCCGCCCGTACATTAGAAAAATTAGCAGCTTTAAGTTGAGAGCGACAAAAGTTGCATCCGCGAATATCTGCGCCGCTAAAGTCAGCACCGACCAAATTTTTACCTTTAAAGGAGCGATCGCGCAAATCTTGATTTACAAAGTTGAGGCTTTGACTCATAGCGCCATTGATAAGCTTATAAAGATTTAGATGGATGCTTTGCATCTATCTAAACCTTTATGAATTTTAAGTCAATTCGCCCAAGGATGGCTTAGAAATATGTGGCAGTCCCCAGCCTAATTTTTCGCGCAAAACTTTAAAGAACTCGCCGTTCTGTAATCGGATAAACCTCGCGGGATATTGCGATCGCTCCACCTCAACGCGATAGTCGGGATAGACATAACATCCAGCATTGCCATCGACAACTAACACCAAACGATGACTATTAGCGGGAGTGACAACCGTTTTCTCGGTATTGGCAAATACTAAAGCTCGTGATGCCATTGAGTGAGCGCAAATAGGAATAAGCTGAAATACAGGAATCCCTGGCTCGATCACTGGGCCACCTGCGGAGAGCGCATAGGCAGTCGAACCTGTAGGCGTGGAAATAATCACGCCATCCGCTGCAATATCTACGGGCATATGACGACCAATCTGTACTTCAAAGTGACACATACTGGTCAATGGCTCCCGATGTAGTACCATTTCGTTCAACGATAGGGCTTCCCAGAGTAAGCCTTGGCTATCGTAGACGCGCACCGTCATCATCGATCGCTGCTCAACCACGTAGTTACCTTCGACGACTTGGGCGATCGCTTCTTCCCAATCAGTCAGGTAAGTTTCAGTTAAAAAGCCCATATGCCCTGTATTCACATTTAGGACTGGTAAACTGAGGGGAGCAATTTGACGACAAGCGGATAGTACAGTGCCATCGCCTCCCAAAGCCACTGCAAACATGACATCGCTATCAAATCCTAAGGGCACTAAGCTTTCGATCAAGGTGTGACATACAGGTGCGTCTGGCTTGCCGTAGCCCAAAATACCGCCAGTTCCCGTCGCTATAACAGTCTGGATGCCACGCTTTTCTAGCCATAACTTCATATCCAACGCTACGCGCTCAGCGACAGGTTTTGCGTCGTTATATATAATCCCGACTTTTGGCACGCTCAATGACTACCTAGACTATTCAAAAAATTTTGTCAGTTTTGTAATTATATAGCAACCGCCAAGGCGGTCGAGATATAAAATCCAGAAACAAGCAATTCTCATTATGAAACCGATTTTTAGTACCAATTCTCAAAAGTGTGACGGTAATGCTAGAGAGTTTATGGAAGTCTAGTTAGATGATCGTTTTTTGCTTCTTTAGCTTCTTTATTTTGATTCCAAAGCAACATTCCTAATACGCCATCAAGCAAACCGCCGCCGCGATCGCCACCATTGACTGCCACATCTGGTACAACCCGCACATTGCGATCGCCGATGGTTTGCATCAGTTGCAGAGCCACATAGGAGTTGCCACCAAGGGCATCGACCCCAGCCCGATAGGCATCAGCCTTGGCTTCACCAGTAACTCTGATCGCTTCAGCTTCACCACTTGCTTCTTTAACTTTGGCATTAGCTTGCAGCTCGGCAATGCGGACACCTTGCTCAGCTGTGACCACTTCTCTCTGAATATCCGCAAGGGAAGTTTCGCGGACGAGTTCTTGACGTTGAGTTTGGGAGATCCGCTGCACTTCGTAAGTTTTGCGCTGTTCCTCAGCAATCTTGCGATCGGTGAGAGTCTGCATCAGGGTTTCAGGTGGCTCGATTTGACCTAATAATGTATCGACTGCTTGCACGTCATAAGCGTGCATCGCCGTACGAATGAAATCGGCAGCTTCAGCTTGGCGATCGCTACGGGCAATCAAGAAATCTAAAACAGTATAAGCCTGTGCTGAATTACGGAAGTAATTACCGACGGTAGGGCGCAACACATGATCGACCAGATTTTGCATCGAGCCGACTCGCGAAATCACCCTTGGGGCATCCAAAGAGCCGACATGAATAATTTGGGCTACTTCTAAATTAAAGGCAAATCCATCGATAGAGCGTACATTTAAAGCTCTGAGTTTAGAATCATAGCCATGTTCTTCAGTGCGATCGCTAAAGTTCAACACAATATTGGTTGTAGGAACTAGTTCCACTTTCATAATATGTGTATTCAATGGATGCTTTCCGGGATAAAGCGGCTCGATCCAGACACCTTTATCGCCGACGTTTACCAAGTGTCCATGAGTAAACAAAGCTCCACTGACATCATCTTGAGCACCACCCACAAAGGAGATGACCACACCGACATAGCCGATGGGAATCTCAGTCATTTTTACCTGTTCAATTTGGGCAAACCAAGGATTGATATTCCATGAGCCTGATAGAATTACCTGCTCTTGCAAACCACGACGACCGCCGCCATTGATAAATAGCTGTGCATTCTGAAAATTATCATGCTCAGGAATAATCGCCCCTGCGATCGCCCCCGCTTCAATGGGAATTCCATCCAGTGCCGTAACGATACCGACCTTTTCGGTTGCTACTGAATAGAGCCTCAATTCCGCAGGAGACATTCCATGTGAGGCGGCAGTTGCAGAAGTAATAATCGTAAATAAAGCTGTATTAATTCGATAGGTTCCTGCGGTCAGGATACCAAGCTGCCTTCCTTTTTCCCCGCCAGCTAAAAGGAACTCTCTAGAGTTCTGGAAGTTATCACAGGGTACAGTTTTACCCAGAATGCGATCTGGTGGAATTGACTTACCATCGTTAGCAATAATCAGCCCGATTTCACCTTGAGGAACCACAATGACCGATTCCTTACGAATCCCATATTGCCAAGGATAAAATCCAAAATGCCACCCTGGAGCGAGGGTATCCGCTTGATAGCCTGCTTCCCCATTGAGTGCAACTAGTTGCCCAGGTGGTAAGTCTCCCTTCAGCGAGAATTTCTTGACGACAATGCCAACTTCCCGCTCGCCCACTACGATTAATCCTAAGATCCAACCCATCTGTGGCAAAAAGATAAATACGACTACTACGCCGCCAATTACCCATACCCACAATGGAAAGTTAAGATCGCCAGCTTGCATCATTTGTACAGGTTGCGATCGGGTTTGAGTTTGATCTTGCTGAGTTACTTTCTGCGAAATTTGCTGAGCGATCGCTGATCCACTCCCCGTGACAACAGGCAATGTAACAGCACTAAGCATCGCGATCGCTGCACCTGAGACAAGCGATCGCCGCCAAAATTTCTTGCTAAAGTTTTGACCAATATCCTGAATATTAATTAATTTCTTCACAGGTAAAACCCCTCTTTCAGAACTGCTGCTAATCTAGCGCAGTTCTCAGGAAATCCTCTAAATCCACTAAGAAAATTAACAAGCACAACTATTTGCCGTAGGCAAATAGTTGTGCTTCCTCTAAAGTGAGTTCCATCTTTCGGCAGCCGAGGCGATCGCTTTGTCGCTAGGTTTCTCTTTGAGCATAGCAAGTTGTAATTCTTCGTAAATAATCTTGCGCAGCTTCTCGATATCTTTAGCAGGAGGAATTAAAACTTCAGATTGAGGGAGTTGTGACGCGCTGACTAATCTAGCACGATCAAGGATTGAGGCATCCTTGGCGGCTTCCGTGAAATAGCGATCGCTAGAACTCTTGACTGTGGAAGGCAAAAGATTCTCTACTTTTGTAAAGGCTAACTGATTCTCAGCATTGGTTAAATACAATGCGAATTTTACGGCTAGAGCTTGATTTGTGGATGTAGTCGGTACGGCGACATTCATCACGGCGGCGCTCTTTTTACCCGTTGAGCCAGTAATTTGTGAGCCGATATCGGTTACTTTGGCGGTCTCAGGTGCGTTTTGAGCCACCGTTTGTAAAAACTGGGGGCCAGTCAATAAAATCGCCAATTCACCAGCCTGATAGAGTTCTACCGCCTTGCGATGTCCTTCTGTCAGGATTTCGCGAGGGATCAATTGCTTCTCAAATAGATTTACCCAGTAGTCAAAGGCGGCTTTGCCAGCAACATCATTAAAAGCAGCTTTGCCATTAGCATCCAGCAGCTTCATGCCCATCTGTACCATCGCTTCTAGAACTTGCCCACCATCCATCGTCAGCATAAAAGCATATTTACCAGTTTTTGCTTTAATCTGTTCGGAAACCTTGGTGAGTTCCTCAAAGGTTTTTGGTGGTTTCGCGGGATCTAAGCCAGCTTTTTCAAATAGTGATCGGTTGTAAATTGTGATGTCAGTTGCCACATACCAAGGCAGCCCAAATGTCACATCATCAAGTTGATTGGCTTTCCAAATATTCGGGAAATAACTAGCTTTTTCAGCATCAGATATGGCTTTGCCCATATCCACTAATGCTTTTTTCTCGGCTAGTTTCGATGCAAATTGAGGATTTAGATTTACGACATCAGGAGCAGTTTTTGCCGCTACTGAACTCAAAATCTTGGTTTCCATCTCTCCCCAAGGAATATCCACCCATTCCACTTCTGCTGTCGGATTTTCCTTCACAAATCCCGCAATTAAATCCGTCATGTATTTGTCAAACTGAGGTTTTAATTGCATTGTCCAGAAGACAATTTTGCTTTTGCCTGAAGCTGTGGTTTGAGTGGTTTGCGCTCCACAGGCTCCGAGTAGAAACAGGGTGGAGATTCCGATAAATTTGCGGCGGTTGAGGCTTGAAAACAGATTAGGTGTCATATCAAAGGTACTAACTTGAGCTTGATTATATATCAAAGTAGAGTGGCTGTCAGATTTGCGATCTACTGTCAGCAATTCTCATTATAAAAATCGGTTTCATAATGAGAATTGCTGATCTAGTATGATTGATATTCCCCAAAAAGGCGATCGCATGGCGAGTTGTTACTTTGGCTTTATAGGTGTTTCGGGGAGGGCAAACATGATAAATGGCTCAAAGCTTTTAAGGACAAATATTTCAGGAATTGCAGACCTCCGACGCTAAAAACATTACCTATCAAGCACTTAGGGCTTTCGAGATACATTGACTCCCCGAAACACCTATTGAGCCTCGAAATTTTGGGGTATGGACAATCCCCCCGTGGTTACCCTACTTCGCGATTCAGCAAGAGATTCGTCATCAAAGTTCCACGTATGAGCTAATAGAGTTCATACTTCATTAACTGACAGGGCAATGCGCCATTTAATATGGCTGTTCGTTCAGCACACTTCAATCCAATCGTTTGCGATAGTTGCTTATTGCCGCTCAAGACAAAAGCTGTCCATCCTTTAAAGCGTTGTTTGAGAATGTTGCCTAATTCTTTGTAAAAAGCTCCCAAATCGCTATCTCTTCCTAATCTTTCACCATAGGGAGGATTGCAGAATAGAACGCCACTATTAGCAGGAGCAACTACTTCTGCAAGATCTAGAGCCGAGAAATAGACATGATTGGATAAGCCACAATTTTTAGCATTGACGATCGCTTGATCCACCACTTCAGGATTGCGATCGCTACCCCAGATTGGTGCAGGTAAAGCATCTAAGCGATTATCATCGGCTTCTTGGATTAGTCGAGCTAAAAGCTCTTGATCAAAATCTAGCCAAGTCTCAAAGCCAAAACTATCACGAAACATGCCTGGAGCAATATTCAGCGCTTTTAAACTTGCTTCTAGGGGCAAAGTTCCAGAACCGCAAAGGGGATCGTAAAACATTTGGTCTGGTTGCCAACCTGACATCTGAATTAGGGCCGCAGCAAGAGATTCTTTTAGCGGGGCGGCTCCTACGGCGGGGCGATAGCCGCGCCGATGCAAACTATTGCCAGAGCTATCGAGACTGACGGTACAGCCATTGTCATCAATATGAACTCCGATCCGCACATCTGCTTCCTGTACATCGACATCAGATCGCTCACCAAATTTCTCTTTCTGCTGATCGACGATCGCATTTTTGACTTGCAAGGCGGTGAAATGCGTATGATTGAGGTGATCGTTTTTGCCAGTGGCATTAACTGCCAAGGTCATTTCAGGTGTGAGAAATTCTGACCAGTCGATCTCTTTGATCCCTTTATAAAGATCATCAGCATCGAGGCAATCAAACTGATCGAGGTGCATCAAGATCCGAAACGGTAGCCGTGCCCAGAGATTGACCCGATAAAGCAAAGTGCGATCGCCTTCAAAGCTAACACCACAAAATCCTGATTCAACGGAATGTGCGCCGAGTTGTTCTAATTCTTGTGCAGCCAGTGCTTCTAAGCCTCTCGCTACGGTTGCAAAATATTGATTCATCTTTAAAACCCAGAGTAGAGTTGCGGCGCAAAGCGCCGCAACTCTACTTCTTTAAAACAGGCTAGGATGGACTCTAACCATCGACTGATTGCTTAGAAGATAAGGCGAAGTTCTTCATATGTATGCGTTTCAGGGCTTAGCAGCTACTTTGTATCTGCATGGTACAGATTAACCCTAAAAAGTGGTTATTTGTTACGGATTCATGGTGAATCTAGAATTTTTGTTGTAGTGTGTGGCGATCGCTAGCGTAAAAATCAATCATTATGAACTTCATTATAAATCAAAAAAGTCTTGAGAATGCATCGTGACAAACGAAATTTAGCTAGGATGATAAGCAGTAATCACCATTTTCTTATTAGGTGAGTAAACAGCTTCAACCCTGTCGAAAGTTGGATTCTCAAAATATATAAACCATCTACTTCCACTGGCAGGAGCGCTGTTTGTTCTAGAATAACTAGCCCCTATCATGAGTTTTTCAAAGATAGAAGCTGGTAAAGGTTTTATTTGGTTTAGGGTAATACCGCTAATCTCATAATATTTGCACTGAATAATCATTAAAAGCGCGATCGCAACCGATAATCTGATAGTCCTAAAAAGGAAAGGATCTGCGTAAGGCTCTTAGGATAAATGTTTCACCGAATACAGGAAAAATTAAAGCCCCGAAGTATCTAGACTGCTTAGGCATTATTCTGGCTGAATAAACCAATCTTTGACGAATTCATGAGCTTTGCAGTATCTTCCTAGTGCTGAATCTTAAATATTTTTATACAATAGTAAATCCATGGATTCCATGCTAGTAGAGGCTTTTGGATATCCTTTCCTTTTTAGGACTACCGCTTTTTGAATACAAGACAGTTATTTCCAAAATCTTTTATGCAAAATTGCTTCAATATCTCGTTCAAATTCCCATGCTTCAGGAAAATTTGTATCTGGATAATCCGCACTCAGAGCATAGAGCGCAGATGAGTAGTTAAAATCAAACCTTTCATCCCAATCTTCCTTTAAGCTAGGGGCATCTCTAAAAATATGCTCAATACCGCATCGATAAAAGCTGATGTCGCTTAGCCACCTCTCAAATTGATTGGATAAGGGGACGTATAGTCGTTTGAGCATATTTACGAGCAAGTTTTTCAGAGCGTCATCTAAATCTCTTTTGAGGATATAGATCAAGCTTTCAAATTCTTCAATCAGGTTGTCTAAGTCCAGATTTTCAAAGTCTTTGGCTTTAAGCTTAGTGACATTTTCCTGAACCCAAAGTATATAATCTTGGTCAAATAAAGACTGATTCATTGCCACAACATTTCCACCGAATAATCATTAAAAGCGCGATCGCAACCGACTATCGTTAAATTGTTATTTATTGCTTGAGAAATAATCATGCGATCAAATGGATCGCCATGATGCAAAGGCAGATTTTTATAGATCTGGGTATCTGCAAAGGTGATTGGTAAAATCTCAATATTCAATGAATTTAGAACGTCTAACAAAACATCATATTCATTTTGCATAGCAAGCTTATTTTTGCCAGTTTTAATTGCAATTTCCCAAAGGCTAATGATGCTTAAATAGACATTATCCGCAGAAAATTCAATGGTCTCTCTAGCTTTTTCTGTCAGGCTTGGATTGCCTTCGATATACCAAATGAATGTATGTGTATCTAACAGTACATCCATGTTTACATATACTCCTCAAATTCTTCCATTGGCGCATCAAAATCTTCTGACATTATGATTTGACCTTGCCAAATACCAAAGCCATCACGCTTTTTGACTTTTTTATCTTCTAGAGTTTCTATGCTGGATTGATCAAGAGATTGAGTTTTACTATCAATTTGCTTTACATAGTTACTCTTGAGAAATTCAATATAATGTAGCACCTCAATTTGCAAAGAATCAGGCAGTTGCTTTAAGCTTTTTTCAATATTTTGAAAAGTTGTTGTTGGTAACATAGTTATTTTTTGCTTAACTTGATTAAAGTTATAGGGAAAGAGTTGAATTTGCAAAATCAACTCGATCTAACAAGAGGTTCTTTGGAATAGTAAAAGCGATGAGTAATTAAAAAAACATGCTAGCTTTTTTCTACCCTTTGGCGCACTAATAAAGATGTTTCAGGTTTAGCAAATCCAAATTTTTGATAAAAAGGAATCATCTCTGGCAAGCAAAATAATTGGATACACTCAAGTTGTGATATTTCGGGATGTGTCACAATTTGTTCAATAAGTAATGAACCTAACCCTTGATGACGATTATCTGCTGCCACAATGACATCATAGACGATCGCTCTATAGGTGCGATCGCTGACAACACGAGCAAATGCTACTAGTTCTTGAGAATGGGACTTACAAATTCCAAATATGTAATCGGAGTTAATTAACATCTTATGAACATCATCTAATATTCTTCCTTTTGTCCACCACTCATGCTGATAAAGCTCATAAAGTTGTGTTGCTTGTTCATCAGTGAGAGTATCAATTTTGATATACATAATATCGGTAATTATTATCGTAGACTTTTGAAGAATTTTCTCATATGAGCAGTAGTTGCTGTAGGTACTAGAAATCATGAGTAACAGACTGGATGAAAATATGGGAACTCTGAGAAGTTGTAAATACTCACAATAGCTCTGCTTACGAGCTGATTTGTAGAATTTTTTGAATAGTTCTCTCTACATAGATATAAACATTCTGATGCATTCCAGTTCTTCTGAAAACTTACTGGTAGATTTTTCTCTAAAAACTTAACACCAACTTTATCAATCAATCCTCCGTCCAACATCTCTTTGATGAAATATTCGCGATTCTGCTGAGGAAATGCTCGAAAACAAACATTCAATTTGTAATGTTCACCATCTTGAATAAAAAATTTATGTTGAATCATATTATCAATTTCATTTGAATGAATACAAAATGCGTATATGTTTTGCGCTGAAAAACCAAACGGTATGATAAACACAAAAGCATAAGCAGAATTTGGAAATTCCTTAAGAACTGTGATTTCATCATTTTTTATTAAGTAATAAAATTGATACTCATTCCTCCCATTTGGTCCTTGTAAGGTGTCTGATCCCCTTAAACGTCTAGACTTTACTTGAAAACCAAATGGAAATGACTCATCATCTATTCCTTTATTTCTTAGTTTTTTGAATTGATTTGTAACAACAAGATCAACTCCAAAATCAGCAGGCAATCGAAAAGCTTCAAAACCATACTCAAATAGTTGTCCAGTTATAAAGTTTTCTGCTGCATAACCTTTGTATAGCCTATCAAAAAATTTATTGTTCACAGTTTTTAGCTTGTAATTAAGTAGTTATAAAAGGTAGTTTTAATAGCAAAACAGACTGTCAAAATTATACATTTTATAATACAGTAGCTTTTTTAAAGCTACTGTATTATAAAATGTATAATTAGTGTCAAATTTATAAGTGATATCTGCTACTTACTAGCATTCAAAACTTGCTCAGCAGTTAAATTCAAATTTGGAAATGTGGGCGAAACGATCGCATCATTACCGCGAAACAAATTAATTTCATACTCTCCATCTACCAGCGTACAGATCGAAAGAGTAGGTTGCTGAGGCTTGCCAATATGTCGAATCCCACCCAAACCTAAATAATCAGCAATCCAATATTCAGAAATACCTAAAGCTGCATAATCCTCAACCTTACGCGCATAATCATTTTGCCAATTACCACTCACAACTTCTGCAACAAACTTGATTGAGCTACCCCTTGTAATGATCGATTGTTCTTGCCAGAGAGATTCTTTCGCAACTTCCGTCCGATCTACAACCATCACATCAGGACGAAAAGCCGTCATACTCGCACTAGAGGGACGAAACAAGCCTCTTTGCAACACAAACCAAGGCAATCCTAATCGATCAATCTGTACACAGATTTTTGCCGTGATGAAAGCCGCAACTTCCTCATGCTGCCCCGTTGGTTCCAAGTCGAATATCTCTCCATCAATCAATTCATAGCGATTATCACCACCATAAAGCGCAATAAACTCATCTAGGCTTACAGGTTGATGCTGTACTTGTGCTATCGCAAGGGTCATAGCTCATCTAGCCCCAATTAGTATTTTCAGCTTACCAAATTTTAGCTGTAACTGATACTTTATAGCAAAACTTGTATTGCTATGGTAGCTAATCAGCGTTAGCTAATATAGCGATACCCAAACGATGCAAAAATAGTAGATCGATTCTACTGGAGAAAGATTAGGTGTCGGACAAATTTGATTACGATTTGATCATTATTGGCGCTGGCGTTGGTGGACATGGCGCAGCCCTCCATGCTGTCGCCTGTGGCTTAAAAACAGCGATCGTTGAAGATGGCGTGATGGGTGGAACTTGTGTCAATCGCGGTTGTATTCCTTCAAAAGCCCTATTGGCAGCTTCGGGACGTGTGCGGGAAATGCGCGCAAAGTCTCACCTTAAGGCGTTAGGAATTGAGGTGGGCGAAGTGAATTTTGATCGCGGGGCGATCGCAAGTCATGCCGATAACTTAGTTTTAAAATTGCGTGGGGACTTAACCAATAGCCTCAAAAAATTAGGTGTAGATATTTTGCAAGGTCGCGGCAAAGTGGCGGGCACGCAGAAGGTTAGCGTCGGCGACAAAATTTACAGCACTAAAGACATTATTCTCGCCACAGGTTCCGAGCCATTTGTCCCACGGGGTATTCAAATCGATGGCAAAACTGTATTTACCAGCGATCAGGCGGTACGTCTAGAAACTTTGCCCCAATGGGTCGCGATTATTGGTAGTGGCTATATCGGTCTCGAATTTGCGGATGTCTATACGGCGCTTGGTTCTGAAGTAACGATGATCGAAGCTTTGGATGTATTGATGCCAGGATTCGATCCTGATATTGCCAAAATTGCCGAGCGCGTATTGCTGAAGCCTCGCGACATCGAAACCAGAACTGGCGTATTTGCCACCAAAATTTCCGCAGGTTCACCTGTCAAGATTGAACTTACTGACGCGAAGACAAAGAAAGTCATTGAGGTCTTAGAAGTAGATGCTTGTCTAGTCGCCACAGGTAGGATTCCGCTTACCAAGGATCTTGGTTTAGAAAGTGTAGGTATTGCGCCAAATCAACGCGGATTTATTGATGTTGATGACACGATGGCAACTTCAGTTCCACATCTATGGGCGATTGGCGATGCTACTGGCAAAATGATGCTGGCTCACGCAGCCTCAGCTCAGGGAATTGTAGCTGTTGAGAATATTTGCGATCGCACTACCACCATCGACTATCAAAGCATTCCTGCGGCAGCATTCACTCATCCTGAGGTCAGCTTTGTTGGCTTGACTGAACCACAGGCAAAAGAAAAAGGGACAGCAGAAGGCTTTAAGGTTGCTACGACGAAGTCTTACTTCAAGGGCAATTCCAAGGCGATCGCAGAAGGAGAAACCGATGGTTTGGCGAAGATTGTTTACCGTGAAGATACGGGTGAACTTTTGGGCGTTCATATCATTGGTATCCATGCTTCAGATTTAATTCATGAGGCTTCGGCAGCAATACGCGATCGCCAAACGGTGCAGAAGTTAGCGACGATTGTTCACGCGCACCCAACTCTCAGCGAAGTTTTGGATGAAGCGTATAAACGCGCAGCGCACGTTTAACTAAAAAAGCATCCCATCGGGATGCTTTTTTTATATCCATTTGCGATCGCCTAATTTTTTAGGGCATATCTATTTAAAGTCTATGTATGTAAAATCTGTATTGAGATGCAACGTAAAAAGAAGATAGAAAGTTAGGCGATCTCATCAATAACAAAGGAGCAAAACAAATGACACAAGCGATCGCTCGTAAAAGTTTATATGAGTCCGATTTCCTCCTTTGGACTCAAGAAACAGTAACCAAGCTCAAGGCTAGGGACTTTGACCATGTGGACATAGAAAACTTAATAGAGGAGATCGAATCGTTGGGAAGTTCTTGCCGTGATGAGTTAGAAAGTCGTCTAGAAACCTTGTTAGCTCATTGCCTCAAACGGCTTTATGTAAATATGCCTTATTGCTTCAATGGATGGCAGAATACAATTAAAGAGCAACGAAGACGGATCGCTCTAAGGCTAAGAAAAACCCCTAGCCTTAGAGCAGTTTGGGATGAAATTTTTGATGATGCTTGGGAACTTGCTTTAGGTTCAGTTCGCGACCATTATGAACCTAAAGGGCATCCAATCCCTGATACATGGCAATTTGGGCGTGATATTGACTCGATGTTAAATGTTGATTTCTGGGAATAGCGATCGCACCAACATCAGGACAAGAATAAAAGAAGCACCCCGTCGGGGTGCTTCTTTTATTCTTGTTCGGCTAGTCTGGCTTGCAGCAATGGCACATAGTTAGTGTACACATGCCCTAATCTAAATTCCTCATCATCTAATACCTTCTGATGAAAGGGAATCGTGGTTGGTACGCCTGTAATTGCACATTCGCGCAAAGCTCGCCTCATGCGTAAAATTGCAGCAGGGCGATCGCTACCCCAGACAATCAACTTCGCAATCAGCGAATCATAATATGGAGGAATCACATAATCCGTATACACATGGGAATCCATGCGAACACCAGGTCCACCAGGAGGTAAATAACCACTGATGCGACCTGGGTTAGGACGAAAATTGTGATCGGGATCTTCGGCATTGATCCGACATTCGATCGCATGACCACGGATCTCAATATTATTTTGTTGAAATTTTAGCTTCTCACCTTGAGCAACTCGTAACTGTTCAGCAATCAAATCAATACCTGTAATCATCTCGGTAACGGGATGCTCGACTTGGATACGAGTATTCATTTCCATGAAATAAAACTTGCCGTATTTGTCCAGAAGAAACTCGACCGTCCCCACTCCAACATAATTAATCGCCTTGGCAGCCTTTACCGCCGCGTCACCCATTTTTTCGCGCAATTTAGGATTTACCGCACTGCTAGGCGCTTCTTCTAATAACTTTTGGTGGCGGCGTTGGATCGAACAATCTCTTTCTCCCAAATGCACCACATGACCATGCATATCTGCCAAGATTTGCACTTCAATGTGGCGTGGCTCCTCAATGACTTTCTCAATATAGACACCACCATTCCCAAAAGCTGCTTCTGCCTCGCCTTGGGCAGCACGTAATAAACGTAATAAATCATCAGGATTAATGACCAGACGCATACCGCGACCGCCACCACCTGCTGTCGCCTTAATCATCACGGGATAGCCAATGTCATGGGCAATTTTAATCGCCTGCTCTTCTGAATCGATTAAGCCTTCACTTCCAGGAATAGTCGGTACGCCTGCTTTCTGCATCGTCTTTTTGGCAGTGGACTTATCGCCCATTGAGCGAATCGAGTGAGGACTTGGTCCAACAAACAGCAAGTTATGATCGGCGCAAATTTCGGCAAATCTGGCATTTTCTGATAAGAAACCATATCCTGGATGAATGGCAGTGGCATTGTGGGTCAGTGCCGCCGAAATAATATTGGGAATATTTAGATAGCTTTTGCTGCTGGGGGAATCGCCAATGCAGACAGCTTCATGGGCTAGTTGTACATGCAAAGAGTTGCGATCAACATCGGAATAAACCGCAACTGTGGGAATTCCGAGTTCTTCGCAAGTCCGAATAATTCGGAGGGCAATTTCACCTCGATTGGCAATCAGTAGTTTGGCGATAGGAGCCATGTTTCAGAACGGTAATTGGTGTTTAGTGTTGGGTAATCGGTGATTGGTTGCTCTGTTTTGATAGGTTGCAAATCCCGATTGAGCTTTCAGTCACTACTTACGATTTTGTTAGTAGTCGATGACTTGAGGCTTTTGAATTTTAACTTTTTTTGGGTAGCTATATTGATTAAGTTTATAGCTATTGCTACTGCCATCTCCAAAGACGAGAGGCGGCGCTTTGCGCCGCCTCTCGTCTTTAGAGAAAAAGATATGTTAGCTGAGCAAAATCTAAGCGATCGCATAGGGCAACCATAATAAATAAATTCATCCTGTAAAATTTTAAGCTCTCTCAGATTTGATTAACTCGTGAATCAGATCTAAGAGAGCTATTTTTCTATTGTTAGGTGTTTGCATCTCAATCCTAATTGCCTCGCTTTGTAAATATGAAGCTAAGCGCTCAGAGTAGCAACATCTCTACGAGAATTATTGCTTTGAGGTTGTTGAGCTAGAGGAGTGAAACGGATAGAAATTGGCTTGGGGCGTGGCTCTGATGGTAAGCCTGGAGCATAGGACTCTAGGACATGTCCACTACGAGTACACATTACTAATAGATAGTCACATGCTTCGCATTGGGTTTTGACTTGAGCGAGATATGAGAGGTGATGACGTTCAGCGATCGCACCACAATTAGGGCAGCGTATAGATTCAATCATTTTGGTTAAGTCCTTCAATATATAGGTGAATTTAAATTAAGTATTTAGAAGAATTTGAGGTAACTGATTTATTAAAAAATGTTTAATGAGCTTAGAACAGGTACATTATATTTCTTGATTATTAAGGATTTGTAATGGATTCATCACAAGAAAGAGCTAAATTTATTAGGATTTAAAAATTCAATGGGTCTTGCTAAAAGTATTTCTAAAGGAATAGTTAGAAATTTTAAATGAATTTTGAAACTTAGTTTCAGACAAGTATGTGCGAGATAAACTTCTAACATCAATTTCAAACATGCACCAATTATAAGCATTAAAAATGGGGATCATTGCCAGATAGGCGATCCCCGCCTTATAAATAGTGAGAACTAATTACTAGACCCTGCTCGGCTGTAGGGAATTGATTGATGATTAAAAAATAGTTAAAGAATAATATTCAATATAGAAAGTCATATAAATCTTTACAAGAATTGCATTAAATCAACGCATCGTCATGAATTCTTCGGCGGCAGTGGGATGCATTGCCATAGTGTTGTCAAGATCTTTTTTGCAACCGCCCATCGTTACGACTAACGACATGCCTTGAATAATTTCTGCTGCATCTTTGCCCACCATTTGTAGCCCCAAAACTCGTTCTTCTTCACCGACTACGATTAGTTTCATCATCGTTTTGGCTTCTCCACCCGCAAGGCTATAGAACATCGGGCGAAATTTGGTTTTATAAATTTTTATACGATCGCCATACAGATCTCGTGCTTTTTCTTCAGATAGACCAACGGTAGCGGCTTCGGGTTGGGAAAATACCGCTGAGGGAATATTGGTATGGCTGATGAATCTGGGCGTATGACCATAGACCGTATCAGCAAAGGCACGACCTTCTCCGATCGCAACAGGCGTTAGATTCACCCGATTAGTACAATCCCCGATCGCATAGATATGTGGTTGACTGGTGCAGCTATCTTCTTTGACCGCGATCGCGCCATTAACAACTTCGATTCCTGCTTGTTCCAAACATAGAGGCACGAGATTTGGTTTGCGGCCTGTTGCCGCTAAAACGGTATCAACGGTGATTTGCTGCGCGTTACCGTCGCCATCATTAAAGGAAATTGTGAGATCGCTCTCATTTTTAGAAATCGTTAGAGAATTGCTGTCAACGCAGGTATGAAAATTAATGCCATGGTTGACCATCCCTTCTTGGACATTGGTTCGTACATCGTTATCAAAGCCTTTTAAAATTGAATGATCGCGAATTATTTGCGTCACCTCAGCCCCTAGACCGCGCATAATTCCTGCAAACTCAGTACCAATATAACCTCCACCAATCACCGCAAAGCGCTGTGGAAATTGCGGCAATAAAAACATTTCTTTGGAAGTAATGGCAAACTCCATACCTGCTAAGTTTGGCTTGGCGGCTTCACCACCGACGGCGATGAGGATGCGTTCGGCTGTAAATTGGCGATCTCCAACTGCTACTGTATGCGCGTCTACAAATTTGGCAAATGCTGAAATAAGCTGCACATTACTTTTCTCTAAAAAACTAATGTGCAGCTTATTCAAGCGCAATACTTCGGTTTGAATAGCATCGCGGAGTTTACTCCAGTCAAGCTTACCTGCGGGAATATCCCAGCCATAGCCAGCAGCCTCTTGAGGAAAATGCGAAAAATGTGATGCATAGACCATTAGCTTTTTGGGTACGCAACCTCTAATCACGCAAGTACCACCTACGAGGTCACCTTCAGCGATCGCTACTTTTGCACCAAATGCGGCTGAGCGTTTAGAGGCAGCAAGTCCGCCACTACCTGCCCCAATCACAAATAAATCGTAATCAAAACTTGTCATATTTTTTTATAGGCTTTTTTGTAAGTATATAGCTGTCTTAAAACCCAAAAGAGAAAAGCGCCGCTTTTCTCTTTTGGATAATTCCAATTAACCCGTTGAAACGGGTTTGAGCTTTTAGCCCGCACTTGAGTGCAGGGCTAATGCACCGCCTTTCTAAGAGTCAATTAAATTTAATAGGTCTTCTTCTGAAAGACATTGCACACCCAAAGATTGAGCTTTTTCTAATTTAGATCCAGCGTCGGCTCCTACAACTAGATAATTTGTTTTTTTGCTCACAGAGTCAGTGACTTTTCCGCCTGCGGATTGAATGAGAGCTTTAGCTTCATCGCGCTTTAGGGTTGGCAATGTACCTGTTACAACAAAAGTTTTACCTGTAATATTTGGGTTTATCGCGATCGCCTGATTATCTTTTTTCTCGCTCACAAACTGTAGCCCTGACACTTGCAAACGCTGGATCAAGTTCTGATTAGCTTCCTTGCGAAACCATTCATAAATAGCTTGGGCAATTTCCTCACCTATACCAAAGATAGAAGCGATCGCTTCGGGCGTAGACCTTGCTAATAACTCCACATTCGGAAAATTATCCGCAATATTTTGAGCGTTTACGCTGCCCACATGCCTGATGCCCAAACCATAGAGGACTCGCGCCCAAGGCTTATTTTTGGATTGGGCGATCGCAGCAATAATTTTATCGGCAGATTTTTGTCCCATGCGATCTAGGGTTTGTAACTGGTCGCTAGTAAGATCGTAAACATCGGCAACGGAAGTTATATGATTTTCGGTAACTAATTGCCTGACTAATTTATCGCCAATTCCATTAATATCTAGCGCATCACGGCTGACCCAATGCTCGATCGCTCCCCGCACGATCGCAGGACATTCTAAATTAATGCAACGGGTAGCCGCTTCATCTTCTGGCTTAAAAACTGGTTGACTGCATTCAGGGCAATGGGTGGGCATTACAAAACGAATTGCCCCATTTGGACGCAATTCAGGAAGCACGCGCACTACTTCAGGAATAATCTCTCCCGCCTTTCGCACGATCGCCGTATCGCCAAGATGTAAATCTAGTTCGGCTAGGCGATCTCTATTGTGCAGAGTTGCTCTCGAAACGGTTGTACCAGCTAGTAGCACAGGACGTAATTCGGCGACTGGTGTAAGTGTGCCTGTTCGTCCCACTTGCACAGTAACAGCTTCGATAATTGTGGGCATTTCTTCAGCGGGATATTTCCATGCGATCGCCCAACGGGGTGTTTTTTGAGTGAAGCCGAGTTGTTCTTGTTGAGAGAGGTCGTTTAGCTTCATCACCATCCCATCAGTCATATAGGGAAGTTTGAGCCGTTCCGTTGACCAAAAATCATAGTAGTCTTGTAATTCCTGAAGGGATTTGCAAAGTCGCTTATTTGGATTTACACGAAACCCAATTGTTTGTAGGAATTCTAGAGCTTGCCATTGAGAAGAAATATCAGGCAGATTTTGCAAAACAAAATCTGCCTGATTAATATGGATGGTATAAGCAAAGAAATCAAGGCGGCGTTTGGCGACGATACGGGAATCGAGTTGACGGAGTGTTCCTGCGGCGGCATTGCGAGGATTAGCAAATAGGGCATCTCCTTGCTGCGATCGCTCTTGGTTAATCTCATCAAAAACGGCGATCGGTAAGAATGCTTCTCCGCGAATTTCGAGGTGATCGGGTGGATTCTCTAAATTTAATCTTAAGGGAATGGAACGAATGGTTTTAATGTTAGGGGTGATGTCTTCGCCTGATGTGCCATCGCCTCTAGTTGCACCACGCACTAAGACTCCATGCTCGTAGGTTAGTGCGATAGCAGATCCATCGATTTTCAATTCACAAACGTTATCTAAAAAACCTTTAGGTAAGCGGCTCGATACGCCGCTTACTTCTTCTGAATTACTAGTTAATCCTTTTTGGCAACGTTCTTGCCAAGCTTTCACATCACTAGAAACAAAGGCATTTTCTAAACTAAAAAGCGGAATATGGTGCTGAACTGATACAAACTGAGTGGTTGGCTTCTCGCCTACGCGCTGCGTGGGGCTATCAGGAGTAATAAGCTGTGGATATTGCGCTTCAAGTGCTTGCAATTCCCGATAGAGCGCATCATAAACTGAATCCTCCATTGTGGGAGCATCAAGGACATAGTATTCATAACTAGTGCGTTGCAGTACTTTGCGTAGTTCTAATAATCTTGCTTGAATTTCAAGATTGGGGAAGATTTCAGTCACAATATTGCTGTATTACAAAACTTGATGTGATTAATTATAGCTGTAAATAACTTGTGCAATTCAAAACCGAATATTTGTAAGGTGGGCAAAGCCCACCTTACAAATATTCGGTTTTATGTGGATGGATTTTTAATTGCGCCCATGAAGATGATTGTGCCAGTTTGCCGATCGCTAATTGCAAAGAAAAATGGGCGATCGACAATCATTCGGAATGGCATATCTTCAAAGGATTGTGTGAAGATTGTCTCAATATCGACAGAAGTAGCTGCTGCTGCTTCTGTTCCTTCTTCGTTAACTTCGACAAAAGTTTTATGCTTAATATCACCAATAAAAGCTTTAGCGGTTGAGAGATTACGAAAATCTGCCTTATCGCGATCGAAGGCGATCTCCATACCCATATTTTCCAAAGCTGGTTTGAGACTAGTCTCGTATTCCACTTTAAATCGCGGCAGTTGAATCAAGCCTTTTTTGCGCATGAATTTTGTTGACCATTCTTGCCAATTCTTTGTCATCAGATGCTTCTGAAATTCTAAAAGATTGGATTCTGGCTTTGGCAAGAAAATCTCCATGCTGAAGAGTCTAGAGCCGTAGGGAAGACTGATTGCTTGAAATGTCGGCGCATCGTAGTAACGGTATTTCCCCGATCGCGACATGGCAGGATGTTGGATTTTTGTACCATCAGCAAGGGTAAAGGGTTGTGGCTTAGTCAGAAAGTTCTCAAAGGGAACTTCCCATTTACCTTTAAAATAAACGGCATTAATTAAAAAGAGCATACTATCCGCATCAATGCGGTCAACGATTTTATCGATTTTGTCCTTAGTATTTTTTTTTACCCAAGCATTAATCATATTTGCTGCATTAGGATCTTTAAAGTCAAGGTTGCTAATTTCGGCTTGATAGAGCTCTTTGACTTCATTTAAAAAAGTCTGCTCTAAGGCAATATCCTTTCTAACCCACAAGGAGTTAGCAATGTTCAGTTCCACACTGGTATCACCAATAGCAAGTAATAGCTGAAGAGTCTCATTAAAGCTATTCACATCATCAATTTTGATGCCTTGCAGTTCCATAGTTCTGGCGATCACTTCTTGCGTTTCGCCACTCGCGCCGTTATAAGTCATCGACAAAGCGAACGCTACACTCAAAGGAGAGATAAATATATTCTTATTGGAATTTTGCTTAGCAAGGTGATCTAATAGATTAAATCCAAAACTAGTACTTGCATAAACTAGTCTTTTATCAAGCAATTCTGTTTGATTAATTGACATTTTTTTAGGAAGGCTTCTATGTTTTCAATAATAGCAGTCTATAAATCATAACGATGAGCAAATGAACAGACAATTTATCACTAATAATTAGGCGGCTTTATCCATATATAACGCTCTAAGAGAGCGTTTGAGAAGTTTTGTTTCTGCCCCACTAGCCCCCAATTTGACTTTTCAAACACTCTCTAATTGATATTCTAAAACAAATAAAATTGCTTTTCCAGTTTTACTTGTTTTACTTGGGATTTTTAATTGCACCCATAAAGATAATCGTGCCAGTTTGCCGATCGCTAATTGTAAAGAAAAATGGGCGATCGACAATCATCTGAAATGGAGGTTCTTCGGAAGGCATTGCCGAAGTTACTTTCATCTCGACAGAAGTAGCTGCTGCCGCTTCTGTTCCTTCTTCGTTGACTTCTACAAAGGCTTTATGCTTTACATCTCCAATAAAGGCTTTAACGTTTGAGAGATTACGAAAATCTGCCTTGTCTGACTCGAAAGCAATCGCCATACCCAGATTTTGCAAAGCTGATTTGAGACTAGTCTCGTATTCCACTTTAAAGCGCGGTAATTGAATCAATCCTTCTTTGCGAGTGAATTTCGTTGACCATTCTTGCCAGTTCGTTGCCGTTAGTTGTTTCTGAAATCCCAAAAGACTTGATTTAGACTTTGGTAAGAAAATCTCCATGCTGAAGCGTCCAGTGCCATAGGGAAGACTAATTACCTGAAATGTCGGTGCGTCGTAATAGCGATACTCACCCGATCGCGACATGGCAGGATGTTGGATTTTTGTACCATCGGCAAGGGTAAAGGGCTGTGGCTTGGTGAGAGATTTTTCAAAGGGAGCTTCCCATTTACCTTTAAAATAAACGGCATTAATTAAAAAGAGCATACTATCCGCATCAATGCGGTCAACGATTTTATCGATTTTGTCCTTAGTATTTTTTTTTACCCAAGCATTAATCATATTTGCTGCATTAGGATCTTTAAAGTCAAGGTTGCTAATTTCGGCTTGATAGAATTCCTTCACTTTATTTAGAAAAGCCTGCTCAAATACAATATCCTTTCGCGCCCAAAGGGAGTTAGCAATGTTCAATTCCACATTGGTATCGCCATTGGCTAGTAATTGTTGAATATTTCGATTGAAGTCATTTACCTCATCGATTTTGATGCCTTGCAATTCTAAAGTCTTGGCGATCGCCTCTTGGGTTTCGCCACTCGCGCCGTTATAGGTCATCGATAAGGCGATCGCGACACTCGAAGGAGAGATAAATATATTCTTATTAGGATCTTGTTTGGCAATGCGATCGAATAGATTAAATCCAAAACTGGTACTTGCTTCAACTAATCGATCATCAAGTTTTACTTTGCGATTATCTGGGCGATTATTGATAATTGGTTTTGGGGATACAGCGACATTAATTGGTGTTGGACTCACTGTGCTAATTAGCGAAGCTTGAGGATTGCGAGTGTCTGGGACTGCACATCCTATTAAGGCTAATGCTAGCAGACTTATGAGCGTGGCGCGACAATAAGTTTTCATGATACTGATTTTAAGATATCTATATTTATATATTTTTAGTTTAGGACATTATTTGCGATCACTTAGAGCTGTTACATTTTCTGTAACTCAATAGCTATCGCCAAAATAGAGTTGCGGCGCGAAGCGCCGCAACTCTATTGGGCTTATGTCCTGATAAACTTTGCGACAGCTATATGCGATCCCAATGCATTTGTGAGATTAAAAGATTTGAGAGAATGCCCCACAAGGTGGTGCACTCTCTCAAATCTTTTATGATAGCTATATTCGATCGCGATTGACTTAAGGTGGAAATCTACGGTAATTTGCTCTTGCTCAGAAAAATGCATAATTTACTTTAGTAAGAGAGATTTATGGGAACTTGGGCTGTTGATTCCTTTGGAAATGATGATGCTTGCGACTGGACGTATGAACTTGAAAAAGTTAATGACCTTTCCCCAGTTGAGGAAGCTCTAAACGCAGTACTTAATGCTGGGGAAGAAGGTGTTGAAGCCTCTGAAGCAACTGAAGCGATCGCCGCGATCGAAGTTATTGCTTGTTTGCAAGGCAACTGGGGTAAACGCAGTGCTTATTCCGAGAGGCTTGACAATTGGGTTGAAGCCAACAAAATTCAGCCCTCAACTGCTTTAATCCAGAAAGCTCATTTAGCGATCGATCTCATTCTTGCTGAAAATTCTGAATTGAAAGAATTATGGCAGGATAGCGAAGAATATACAGATTGGTTAGCAGCAGTTACTGAATTAAAGAATCGTGTCAATTTATAATCGAACCACAATAAATTTTTAAAGGTGTTGCAAAGCAACACCTTTAAAAATTTATTGATTCGGGAGTTAGAGCATTGAAAAGGAACATGGATGTGTTAGCGAAGTTCCTCAAGTTGCTGGTGTAGAGACTTGGTCTGAAGAGATTCTAGGGATCGTTTTTTTACTTCTTTTCTGGAGAACAATTCCAGTAATGGCGCAAGTTAGAAAGGAACTTCAAAAGAGTATTAATGAATTTTATATCTTCCTTGTTTTACTTTTATTTGCTCTAACTGGTTTGGGCTTAGGCTATTTTTGGAACTTAGGATATCAATATTTTTGTTGTGAGCGCGATCTGACGAGTCAGAGAATCGTTAAGGTAATACCTAGCGATCGCAAGTTGCTTTTTGAAAATTAAGATTTTTGAGATCGCGAACATAAAAACAAAGAAGTAAGCCTTATCATGAAAAATTGTTAGATTTACTTTACTAAGTTAGCGCTAATGTAGGATGTCTCAGACATAGACAAACTGTTATAGCTTGGTAAACTATTGGCTAGTTTTTAAATCTGGTTTGAATTACATTGAGGCAAAGAGCATATGCAGGTAGATAATCAGGCGGATAAACAGGTAGAAACGTCTACGGAGATCGGTAACATATCGGGAGATACACCAAGCACAGCGGCTAGAAGTAAAACTAGTACCATGAAAAATGCTCTAGAGCCAAAAAGCTCAAACAAATTTGTAATCCCTGCGATCGCACTTGCCCTAGCCGCACTGGGCGTGAGTATTTGGTTTGTCATCGGACGTTTTAGTAGTAACCCATCCGCGTCTACACCTGCAACTAATACCAGTGCCAAAGATCAGCAAAAAGCAATTAGTGCATTAGGGCGATTAGAACCACAAGGCGAAGTCATCAAGGTTGCCTCACCCTCCGCACTGGGGACATCGCGCATTGTGAAATTGATGGTCAAAGAAGGTGATACGGTCAAACAGGGACAAGTGATCGCCATTCTCGACAGTTACGATCGCTCTGTGGCTGCATTACTCCAAGCTCAAAGTCAGGCTCAAGAAAGCGATCGCAATCTTGCTAGAGTCCGCGCAGGTGCAAAAAGTGGTGATATTGTTGCCCAAGAAGGGAATGTCATGTCTGCCGCCGCCAATATCAAATCAGTAGAAGCCAATGCGACTAGAATTAAATCTGAATTAGAAATTGCTGTTCGAGATTACAATCGCTTTCTTGAAGTTTTCAAAGAAGGTGCAATTTCCCAGACAATTCTTGATACCTATCGCCTCAAGGTCGAGACTTTGCAAGGTCAGTTTATGCAATCTCAGCAGCAAATTCAGCAAGCACAATTCCAGTTGCGTCAGTCTCAAGGGTTGCTCAGTAGCGTTAGAGAAGTCCGTCCCACAGATATCCAGTTTGCTGAAGCCCAACTGCAAACTGCGATCGTCAATGTCAAAAAAGCAGAAGTTGATCTTGATCTAGCGCAAGTTCGCGCCCCGATTGATGGACAAGTTCTCAAAATCAATTCTAAAACTGGCGAAGTTGTCAGTCAGACAAATGGAGTCATGGATCTTGGCAATACTAGCCAGATGTATGTAGTTGCGGAAATCTATGAGACTGATATCGGCAAAATCAAGGTTGGACAGACTGCCACGATTGAGAGTGAAGCCTTTGAAGGTCTGATTACTGGCAAAGTCGATCGCATTGGTTTGCGGATTGCCAAAAATGATGTCCTCGGTACTGACCCAGCCGCCAAGACTGATGTGCGGATTATCGAAGTCAAGATCAAGTTAGATGACAGTACCAAGGTCTCAGGGCTTACCAATTTACAAGTCAGAGTCAAGATTGACAATTAAGTAAGAGCGCGAAGCGCTCTTACTTAATTGTCAACTATTTATTAAAGATGAATTTATGATTTTTGCCGTACCTCTTGCTTGGCTACAACTTACTTACGAAAAAAGCCGACTGCTAGTTGCGATCGCTGGGATTACTTTTGCGGTGGTCTTAATGTTTTTGCAATTAGGATTCCGAGATGCTCTATTTAACAGCGCGATTCGACTACAAAGTAATTTGGTGGGCGACTTAGTGATTATTAGCCCTCAATCTACTAACCTAGTGGGAATGCGGAACTTCTCTCAGCGTCGCTTATATCAAGCCCTAGGGATGAAAGAAGTCGCTTCCGTAAATCCGCTTTACATTGGTATTGGGGCTTGGAAGATCAAAGAAGACCCAGCAGGACAAACTCGCAACATTCTAGTTCTAGGCGCAAATCCTGATGCTAAGGTCTTTAAGATGCCTGGTTCTATATCAAACATCGATCGCGTTAAAACTCAAGATGTAGTTTTATTCGATCGAGCCTCGCGCGCGGAGTTTGGCCCAATTGTTGGCGAGTGCGGCACATTAGCCCTAAAAGCACAATTTAATGATGAAGCTTTTGTCTGCAATAAATTGGTCAGTCGTGAAGTTGCCAATCGCAAACTTACTGTAGGTGGATTATTTGAGCTAGGAGCCTCTTTTGCCGCAGATGGAGCGATGATTACTAGTGATACTAATTTCCTCAGGATTTTTGATAATCGACGTGCGGGATTAATTAGTGTGGGATTGGTTAATTTAAAACCTGACACATCTCCTTATGAAGCGATGCGAAACTTTATTCTGAGTCAGCCAACTGATAATGTGATTTTGCCGCGAGAGAAATTACAACCTGATGGGAAAAGAATTCGGAGTTTATATCAAGAGAAGATTGGTGCAGATGGAAAAATTACCAGCGAAGAAGATAAGAATAAGGTCGTGATCTCTAAAGCTGATTTGACGGTGGAAGATCTCAAAAAGACCGAGGATGCAGCGATCGATGATACAAGAATCATGACGATCCAAGGCTATATTGACTTTGAGAAAGGCTATTGGCAAAAAAGCACTGCGATCGGCTTTATCTTCAGTCTTGGAACCGTGATGGGTTTCATTGTTGGAATTGTGATTGTCTATCAGATTCTTTATACTGATGTCTCCGATCACCTTGCAGAATATGCAACTCTCAAAGCGATGGGCTATGGGAATTTATACTTGGCTCAAGTTGTAATTCAAGAAGCTTTTGTACTATCGATTTTAGGCTTTATCCCAGGATTAGGAATTTCTTTCTTTCTGTATAACCTCACCAAAAATGCGACTCTGTTACCGTTGTACATTTGGGACAAAGCAATCCCAGTCATGATCTTAACGATAGTGATGTGTGTTATTTCTGGGGCAATATCACTTCGCAAAGTCCAATCTGCTGATCCTGCGGAAATTTTTGGATAGAGCGATCGCATTTCTAATTCCAATTCTCGAAAGTATAGGCACACTTTCGAGAATTGGAAAATAATCCCAGTAAGGCTTTTGAATCCTCAAAATAGCAACGCCACATTGAGGATTGGTATAATTCCAATACCCTAATGATGTCTATAGAAACCATGTAATCGATTTCGATGAAGAAATATCACTGTTCAAAATGTAAAAGCGATCGCCTAGAAATCATGACTTATAGTAATAGCGATCGCCTACAGCAAACCCTTTAACAGATAGATAATTGAGCTGATCGCACAGCTTTCTGGGCGGTGGCTCAACTTGATCGGTTGTGGATGGGAAATGTGGATTATTTCCAAGCACAGGTTTAGGAATGTTATGCTGAATTTTGATAAATAAAGCTCTATTCAGGTATATTAGCCTGCAAAAATTTTGTTATTACACTCATCGGTTTCTTTAGCTGACAAGCTTGTAATATTTATAATATGTAGATATTTATCACTTAATCTACAAGATAATATTAGCTATACGGTACAATTGAAGATAGAAGTCGATCAAAAAGTTCTTGCCAAATGACTCTTGAAGATAAGCCAGCTATTTTTCGTGTTCAATTTAATAGATTCGGGCCCAGTTTCTCGAAGATGCTTGGGTATATAGAAGCTTGGCATGAATTAGTTGAAGCTGCTACTGAATTCAGATTTAAATATTCTAATGGGGATGTTGTTGTTTCTATTGATTGGATGGGTACTAAGGATTTTATAGTTCAACAAGAGAGCAATATGATTGACTTAGACAGAATAAAAACGAAGGAAGATTTAGATGCAATGATTACAGAGTTTGAGGAGTATAGACGGCTAAAATCTGTTGGAGCTTTCAAATATAATCCTGAAATCGAATTTTGTATATATAACTCCTCCGACGAGTTTCGCAACTTTGAATATGTGACTAATGTGCTATATCAGCTTTTCCTAGTAATGAATCTTTCAGTTCCAGGTAGTTGTGATTTTGATTCAGCAATTATTCGCCGATTTGAAGCAGATCATGATACTTCTAGCAGAGAGGTAAGGCTTGGACTTAGTGGATTTACTATTGAATGTTCGATCCAACTAATTGATAAAATGAATTGGCCAGAAATTCATGCAATCCCTGTTAGAACCGTAATGCAGTGGCTTGAAAAAATCGGTTTTTCAAGGTCAAGCTTTGCTAATTCAAATACTGAACGCGCTATTTTTGGATTATTGTACTCGTGTATGCATAAAGAGCCTGATCCGACCACTTTAATTTGGTTATCCCAAGCAATGGAAGCTTTGTTCAATACGCCCCAAGTAGGTATCGCCAATACGTTAAAAGAACGAGCTTTTTTAGTATTGGGAGAGCCACATGAAAATCTCAACAAGGTTAAAAAAGATATTAATGCATTCTATAATTACAGATCGAGATATGTTCATGGCGAGATTTTATTACCTAATCCAATAGCAATAAGCCTTGTAGAGGATGAGGCATTAAATAAGTATCATAATGAATTATATCAACACTTGGAACTTGCAATGATTTTGATAGTAGCCTCTCTCCAAAAACTCATAATGGAGGATAGTAGTGGTTTTGATTTTTCAGAAACGATGTCGATGCAAGAATTCGTATAATTAAACAGCAATTGCGTTAGAAATTTAAGTTAGGTTTCAAGGAGTTGACATGGCTGAGTTCAAGATTCTCGCTTATATCATAGACTCTATGGAGGCGAATGGTGTAACTTCACAGGTTGTTAAGTTTGAAGTAGACCAAAAATTTGCGAATGAAATTAGCTCAAAATACGGCATCAGATATACAGTTTCTGACTTGAAGAAGGCAGTAGATAAATGCCTCGCAAATGAATGGCTAGCACAGCGTTCCTTTGAAAAATACAAAGATATTGGCATTACTCCAAAAGGCGTAGGGGCTGCACGGTCAAAGATAAAGTCAGAAGAAAATAAAAGTTCGCAAACGATCATTAAAAAAGCTTCAGATTACATAGAGGAGCATAAAGGATTGTTTGTTTTTTTTGGGTTTCTTATTGCGCTTGCCACATTTGCATCAAAATTTTTCGGAGTAACAAAGTAATGGAAAATAAAGAATTTCATATTTCGTTAAAGTGCTTTTTCTGTGGCTCAGACTTAAACATAGTCTCGAAAAAAGAATGTAAATCAGGAGACGTACTAAAGTGTCAAGAGTGTGGAGAGTTAAATGACTATGATTCATTGAAAGATATGGCAATTGAGGAAGGAAAGGCAGCTTTTGCAAGTTATGCTAAAGGTGAAATATCAAATATGCTGAAAGATATTTTTAAGAAATAAACAAAAAACTACAAAGTTAAGAAATTGATAGGCGATCGGGACATGACAAATCTACTTGGCTATTGAGTTTGGAGAAGTTATTGGCGATCGCAAAGTTAAGAAATTGATAGGCGATTCGGCTTAGATACATTAGGGCGATCGCATTAGATTTTCAAAAGTGCGATTGCCACTGAGCCAAGTGCGATCTGCTAAATTAGAGAAGCTCACCTGAACTGATGTCAAATTATGCGCTCAAATGTCGATCCTCAGAAAATCGAACAACTCATGAAAGCCTTAGGTAGAGAAGCCCGTGGTTCTGGCTGTATCTACTTTACAGGTGGCGCTAGTGCTTTACTCATTGGTTGGCGTAGTTCCACAGTGGATATCGATATTCGTCTAGATCCTGAACCACTAGGGATTTTTCAAGCGATCGCCAAACTCAAACAAGAACTGGACATCAATATTGAGCTAGCTTCTCCGCAGGATTTCTTACCACCACTTCCAGAATGGCGTGACAGAAGCATCTTTATTGCAAGATACGGTGAAATCTCGTTTTATCATTATGACTTCACAGCCCAAGCCCTTGCTAAAATATCTAGAGGATATAACCGCGACATTGACGATGTTCAAGCCATGTACGAACAGAAGTTATTTTCTTTAGAAAAATTACGAGATTGCTTTGAAGCGATCGCACCTGAATTGATCCGATTTCCTTCTCTTAATCCTGACATCCTGAGAAATAGGATTGAAAAATTCATTGAGCATTGTGAAAGTACATCAGAGAGAGAGAAATAATGGAGCTAAATGAATTACCAGGATCGGATTTAATCTTACTTGGGCTGGAAGATCTTTACCAAGGCAAAAATAATACTATCGGGTCACTATTAATCGCGATCGCATCCATACGCTTAACCGCAGCAGGCTTAGACATCCCAAAAGCTCCTCTACTATCAGAGCCAGAACTAGCATTGTATGCCCACCTTCAGAACGAACGTGATGATGCTTATGCTTACTACAATGCCTTGTTAAATAGCCTCAACAGCTTTTGTGCAGCACTTGAACTAAAATCCAAATATTAATGAACTGGAGTTTGAACAACAAAGAAAAATATTAGTTGAGCGATCGCCTAGAAATCATGACTCACGATAATAGCGATTGCCACCTTCCCTAACTCACAACTACAAACCCAAACTTAAGTACAGGATTTTATTAAACTTAGGGATAATTCAAGAAATAGCGATCGCTTCACAACAGATAACCTAGCTATTTTGTAATATAAATATAGTTGAGACCCGTTATTTCCCTAAGTACACCATGCTCAAGCCTGTAATACTTACCGTTGATGATGACCCCGCAGTATTGCAAGTGGTGGCTAGAGACTTACGACAGCAATATGGCGATCGCTTTCGGATTGTACGGGCGGACTCTGGAGCATCGGCGCTTGATACTACACAGCAACTCAAACTTCGCAACGAAGCGATCGCCTTGTTCTTAGTGGATCAGCGAATGCCGCAAATGAGTGGTGTGGAATTTTTAGAACGTGCCAGCGAGATCTTTCCAGAAGCAAAACGGGTGCTGCTGACAGCCTATGCCGATACGAATGCTGCGATCGCTGCGATTAACACCGCTAGATTGGACTACTACCTATTAAAGCCTTGGGACCCTCCACAGGAAAAGCTTTACCCTGCCCTTGATGACTTGCTCAATGACTGGCAAGCCAACTTTAAACCAGAATTTCAAGGCGTAAAAGTCATTAGCGATCGCTGGTCTCCACAATCTCACAATATTCGCGATTTCCTTGCCCGCAACCAAATTCCATATCGCTGGCTCGATATTGAAACCAATCCTGAAGCTCAGAATTTTTTAAAATATGCAGGCGACAAAGATAACCCCTGCTTGCCTTTAGTGATTTTGCCCGATGGAACAAAATTAGTTAAACCTAGTAATACTGCGATCGCCGAGAAAGTAGGACTCCAAACTCAAGCCGAAAAGCCATTCTACGATCTAGCGATCGTCGGAGGTGGTCCCGCAGGACTAGCCGCCGCAGTTTATGGTGCTTCTGAAGGCTTACGGACAGTAATGATCGAGAAGGAAGCTCCTGGTGGACAAGCGGGAACGAGTTCGCGCATCGAAAATTATCTAGGCTTTCCTGTGGGATTGAGCGGTAGTGACCTTGCTCGGCGGGGTGTTACACAAGCCAAGCGTTTTGGAGTGGAAATCCTCACTCCCTCCGAAGCAAAAAGTATCCGATTAGAAAATAACTACCGCATCATTACACTCGCTAATGGTTCGGAAATTAGCTGTCATGCCCTGATTTTGGCGATGGGGGTGGCTTGGCGCAGACTGAATGTGAAGGGCATCGATCAATTTACGGGTGCTGGTGTCTACTATGGCGCAGCTCAGACAGAAGCCTTGGCTTGTCAGAATGAGGAAGTTTATATTGTTGGCGGTGCAAACTCAGCAGGTCAAGCGGCGATGTATTTCTCTAAGTATGCGAGCAAAGTGCGAATGTTAGTACGTGGTGAATCGCTGACCAAGAGTATGTCTCAGTATTTAATCGACCAAATCGCGGGAACTCACAACATCGAAGTTTTGCCTTTTCACAGCGTTGTAGAAGTAAAAGGAAGTGACAAGCTAGAAGAGCTTGTCGTAAAGGATTTTCAAACAGATCAGTTGAAAACCTTGGCGGCGAGTTCTCTTTTTATTTTCATTGGTGCAACTCCCAGTACAGAATGGCTAGGTGATTTGATCGAACAAGACGATCGCGGATTTGTGAAGACTGGGTTAGATATTAACAAAACTACGCCTTGGCAATTAGAGCGCGATCGCTTTTTATTAGAGACAAATATTTCTGGGATTTTTGCTGTAGGAGATGTGCGCCACGGCTCAGTCAAGCGCGTGGCTTCTGGTGTCGGTGAAGGCTCAATTTGCGTGCAATTTGTCCATCAACATCTTGCAAATGTTTAATCCCAATGCAAAAGCATTGCTTCGCAATGCTTTTGCATTGTTAATAGTTTAGGAGATTTCTCATGCTCTGTGCTGATACTCTGTTACAACTTGAACTGTTCCAAACTTTGCCAATTGGAAAGCTTGAGTGGATCTGCGATCGCGTCCAGTCTATTCAACTCAAAGCAGGTGATATTCTCAGTCGAGAGGGCGATCGCCCTAATGGATTTTATATACAAGTAAGTGGGACTATTAATCTAAGTCGCAAGAGCCAAGGTGTCGATATGCCGATTGGTCGCCATGAGGGATTATCCTTTTTTGGCGAGATTCAAGTACTCTCTGACGACGATGTGCCTGTTACTTTAGAGGCTGTTTGCGAAGTGCAACTCTATCGTCTCTCCGCCGAAGATTTTCTCGAAGTACTACATTCCTGTCGCGAATTTGAGAAATTGATGTTTCGCACAGTACAGAAACGTTTGCGCGGTCTGGAATCCTTTATTCAAACCCGTGAAAAAATGGCAGCCCTAGGTACGCTCTCGGCAGGGCTTGCCCATGAACTCAATAATCCTGCGGCAGCGCTAGTTCGGGCTTTAAAGGATTTACAACCAACTATGCTTGAGCTGCAACGCATGAATCTGATATATGGTCAGCGCCAAGTCGATGAAGCGCATACTGCACAATGGGTAGAAATCCGCGATCGCGGATTTGCAGCGATCGCCAATCCATTACCTAATTCTCTAGAATTAAGCGATCGCGAAGATCGACTACTTGACTGGTTAGAAGACTATGGCGTACAGGAGGCTTGGAAACTGGTAGAACCTTTGGCTCTAGGTGGTGTTGAGCCTGAAATGTTATCGCCAATGATGGAGCCTTGGCGAGATGACTCTACAGAACTGAGAGATCTGGGATTGCGTTGGCTAGCTCTATCCTTTGATGTGATGGCAATGATTGACAATGGGCTTAATGGTGCAGAAAGAATCTCGACATTAGTACATTCCATGAAGTCATATTCCTATATGGATCGAGGCGCTCAGCAAAAAATTGATATTCACGATGGGATAGAAGATACGCTGCGGCTATTTTCCTTTAAACTCAAACAAGGGATTACAGTTAAACGTGAATATGCTGAGAATCTACCGCAGATTTTAGCTTTTGGGAGCGAGCTAAATCAGGTGTGGACAAATTTAATTGATAACGCAATTTATGAGTTGGAGAACAAAGGTACATTTGACGGATCGCCTTCAACGATTACGATTCGCACTTGCCGCAAGGACAAATGTGTAATCGTAGAAATTATTGATAATGGACATGGCATCGCTCCAGAGGTGAAAAACCGTATTCTTGAGCCATTCTTTACGACTAAACCAATGGGGAAAGGTTCGGGATTGGGACTAGATGTAGTCAGACGCATCATCGAAAATCGTCATCAGGGAAGTCTTGCGATCGAGTCAGGCTCTGGTAAAACCTGCTTTATAGTGTTTTTGCCCATACAAGAAGCTTAATCAAAGGATATAGCGCTTCAGAATCGCTATATCCTTTGATTAGCGTAATATAAGCAATGTAAGTTTTGCTTACAGCGCTTTCAAAAAATTTCTTGTGGTTCGTTTGATTGGTAATTGCTGTAGGACATAAAACCCAAAAGATGAGTGGCGGTGCGAAGCGCCGCCACTCATCTTTTGGGTTTTGATTTGTCCTATCTATCTCTTGCATTGCTATAGGACTAATTTACTTTGAGGGTGATTTAGTTGTAAGAATAAATTTAAGGAATGAATAGGTCTCAGATTTAGAAAGTCTAAACTTTTCTCCTGAATGGTCAATAATATACTCACCTAATACCTCTCCACAGGCTGTACAGGTATAAGTGCCGATCTCAAGCAAATCGATACTCAACTGCCGAATTTGTTCTTCTAACCATTGATTGCGATTGTCCATAATATCTTTAAAATAACCTGAATCCATTGCTATCTCCGTATTATTGACTGATAGAGTTTTTTGTTGTGACTAAGTTGGGAAAGCGCTGTAAGAAATTGCGATCTGCTTCAAGAACTAACGATTCCGCGCTTGATCGCAACTAATGTTGCTTGAGTGCGATCGCTTACGCTCAGTTTACTTAAAACACTGTTGATATGATACTTGACCGTACTTTCGGAAATATATAACTCACTGGCTATTTGTTGGTTATTCAGCCCTTTCGCCACAAGTTTTAATACATCTAGTTCTCGGTTGGATAATTGGGGGCGGTTGAGCCTTTCAGAGAGCTTTTCACCAACTTCAGGGGGAATATATTTTTTGCCTTCATAAACTGTTTTGATAGCTTTAATAATCTCATCCACAGGTGCATTCTTAAAAATATATCCCTTGGCTCCTGCCTTTAAGCCTTTATAAATATCTTCGTCGCCATCGTAAGTCGTGAGAACAATAATTTTTGCCTCCGTAAATTCTTGATGAATGGCGGCGATCGCATCTGCTCCACTCATCTCTGGCATTCGTAAATCCATTAAAGTGACATCTGGTCGCTGCTGACGGAACAACTCAATGGCTTCCAGTCCATTATTTGCCTCAGCTACAATTTCCATATTGGGAGTGTACTTGATCATTAATACCAATCCACTTCTTACAATCGGATGATCATCCACCACCATAATTCGGATTGATTTATCGATCATGATTTTGGGTCTCCAATGGAATCTCTACTAAAACTTCTGTGCCTTGTCCTAAAATGCTGTTAATTGATAGTTGTCCACCAAGGCGATCGCTACGCTCTGACATACTCAAAATACCAAAACCGCCGTTATCCAGACTAGGTTGAAACCCACAACCATTGTCTGTAATTGCAAGAGAGATAAGAGAGCTTTTGTAGGTAAGAACAATTGAGAGATTCTTCGGCTTAGCGTGCTTTAAAGCATTGATAATCGCTTCTTGGGCAATCTTAAGTAAGTTGTATCCAATTATCGCAGCCACCTGATAAGCTGTTCCGAAGATCTGAAAGTCAACTAGTAGAGAATTATCGAGAGCTGTTTGTTTAAGATTTTCAATATATTGAGATAGTTTGTTCGCTAAGTCAGCATATTCTTGGGCGGTTGGATAAATTTCCCAAACAGATCTGCGGGCTTCGGCTAGTCCAGATTGAGCGATTTCGTTGATGCGATCGAGGATTGGTTCTATAGTTTTAGGATCTTCATTAAATAACCACTTTGCTACACCCAACTGGAGCGATATCCCTGTAAAAGCTTGGGCGAGGGTGTCGTGAATTTCACCCGCTAAACGGTTGCGTTCTTCATACAAAGCTGCTTGTTTGGATTGTTCAGCTAATTGAATTAACAGAATTGCCAGTGCTGCTTGATTTGCCAAAGCAATTACTAGTTGGCGTTTTTCTTCTACTAGCTCAAGCTTTTCGTTAAAAGATAGACCGAGAAAACCCACGCTGCGATCGCCAGTTTTTAGCACCAGAATTCCGCAGGCTTTATATCCTCCTCGAATATGAGACTCGATACTATCTGGCCAAGCAACTGCTTTAAGTTCTGGTGGTAGTTTCGCCACATCTTCGATTAGGACAAGGTTCTGCTCCTCCATCATCGAAAATAAAGGGGTAATATCTGCTGAAAAGGGAGTAGAAAAAATGGCAGGTTCAGATGGGGAAGGTTTTTGGATGAGTTCACCATTAATTACCCTTGCTACCACCTCTAGTATTCTGTCTGGTTGATGTAATACCAATAAATGCGCCAGATCGGCTTGCACAGTAGCACTAATTTCTAGCAAGATCTGTTCTAAAAAATTATTGAGATTTTCTTCTCTTGCTAGCCAAGTGAGACTGCGACGTAGGGTCTCATTGATCTTTTCTAGTTCGGTGGCTCTTTCTTTTGCGGCTTTTTCTTGCTCACGGGCGATCGCAGTCTGCTTCGCTTCATTAGATAAGCGCAACATTTCTACTACCATCGTCATCTGTTCAGCGAGAACTTTTAGCAATCCAAAGCTTTTACCCATAGGTGGGTCTTCTTCGGCAAAGCCAAGCCCTAGCCAACCGATTAAGCGATCGCTAATCTGCATTGGTATATGCCTAATAGAACGATTATTGTGTTCTTGGTGAAATGCTACAAATTCTGGAGGCATTCTCGGATCGTTAGGGTTTACGACCCAAGTGTTTGGCGATTTAAGAATACTTAGAGCTAGATCCATTAATTCTGGTGAAAGTGCTGAAACATTTAATCCTCGCGATCTTTGGATTTGTGGATCTACCAATCCTTTGTTGTCAAATAGCACTGGATAACAAAGAAAATCCTCTTCTATTAAGACTACTGCACCCGAATGTGCTCCCGATATTTCCATACTCACTTTTAACATCTCTGCTAAAACATGCTCTAGATTTTCGAGCCTTGCCATACCTGCGATCCCACCGCGTAAGGCTTTATTTACTTTTTCTAATTCGGTTGCACGTTCTTGTTCAGATCGAAGCAGAGCTTTCTGAGTGCGATCGCGCTGAATTGCACTACCAATAGAATTCGCCGCAATTTTTAGTACTGATAATTCAGATTGACCTCGATGTTTTACTTCACGACAGTCATCAATACCAACTACTCCCCAACATTTATTTTCCACAAAAATCGGAACAACATGTAGTGCTTTCACTCCAAGTTTCTCTTGACCACTCCGAAATGGTTCGGGCATGTCCTTAGTCAAATAAATTAAGCTTCGATCTTGGTTAATGCTTTCATACCATGATTCAATACCTTCATATGTTCCTTGAGAAATTTCTGGATGGGTAATTTGTGAGACGGTGTCTGGAGAATCCCACTCATATAACATTTTCCAACAAGGTAGCTGTTGTTCTGGACAATCAAAATTCTCAATTACGGTAACGCGATCAGTATCCAATGCCTCACCAATAATCTTAAGGGCTGTATTAACTGCATCATCAACGGATGGAATTGTGAGTAAGGCATTGGTAGCATTCGCAGAGGCTCGTAACAGGCGATCGCCTAATGTCTCCTTATTATCTTCATTTAGAGCTAAGAAGTCCTGCGGCATCTGTTTCGGTTTGCTAATATCGGCTTAATTCTATAACGATTTCTACATTTTCTTGATCCAGACACAAATCCTGTACTTAAGTACGGGTATAAACCAGTCAATTGTTTAACGAATTTAAGCCGTGACGCTAGGGACTGATAATGCATCTTCCTGATAACATGCGAATGCAATTAAAAATAGATTCTATTGCAGTTAATACCTACTAACTTATTCACTGAAATTATGTCAGAAACCAACCTACCTGAACCAAAAATTGTTGATAAAAAACCAGTAGTAATGACTCTAGAAGCAGGAAAGTATTTCTGGTGTAGTTGTGGGCTGTCAGTAAATCAACCTTTCTGTAATGGCGCACACAAGGGAACTGATTTCCGTCCCGTAGTATTTGAGCTATCTGAACCAAAGAAAATGGCTTTATGTCTTTGTAAATATACTGCTGGAGCACCAAGCTGTGATGGTTCTCATTTGAAATTGACCGATTCAGTCTCAGCCTAAAAATAAACTCGGATCATGAAAATTGCGATCGCCCAAAAATACAACTCTTTGCCTACTCGCGTGACCTTGCTGGTTGCTAGTATGCTGACAATCATGGCAAGTGCGACGATCGCACCTTCTTTGCCTGCGATGTTAAAGCATTTTGAATCAGTACCAAACTCTGCTTATTGGGTAAGGTTAGTACTGACTCTACCCGCGCTATTTATAGCGATCAGCGCTCCATTACTAGGGGTTTTAGTAGATCGGATAGGACGAAAACCCTTATTATTTCTATCCCTAATTATCTATGGCTTATCGGGTAGTTCAGGCTTATGGCTAAATTCTTTAGATACGATTATTATTAGTCGAGCGTTACTAGGAGTTAGCGTTGCAGGGATTTCCATTTCTACCACTGCTTTAATTGCTGACTACTACAGTGGGGCACCTAGAGGAAAGTTTCTGGGCTTACAGGCTGCCTTTAGTTCTTTAGGCGGTGTGGTATTTGTCTCTTTGGGCGGATGGTTGACCGATATCGGGTGGCGTAATCCTTTTCTGATCTACTTCGCGGCATTGTTGGTATTGCCTGCGGTCTTGTATTTTCTGTCAGAGCCACCGCGCCAAGATTCAACTCAATCTTCTAATCATTCTGAAAAGTCTAGTCGCTTGCCATATCTAATTGTTGGTCTGACATTTGCAGCCGCATTGCTAGGTCAGATGGCTTTTTATACGATTCCAGTGCAGATCCCCTTTTATCTTAAGAATTTATTCCAATCCTCTGCTTCTCAAAGTGGGATCGCGATCGCAATTTGCACTCTTGGTTCTGCTATCTCTGCTTTTCAATATCAACGGATCAAAGCCAAGCTGACATTTTTTAGCATCTATGGAATCGCTTTTAGTACTATGGCTTTAGGGTTTGGTTTGATTAGCCTTGGCAGTAGTTTTGCAATTGTTGTTGTAGGTTTAGGAACTGTAGGAATTGGACTGGGTTTGGTTATGCCAAATATGACCTTTTGTCTGACTTCCGCTACTCCTGCGAATATGCGCGGCAAGATTTTAGGTGGTTTAACAAATTCTATGTTTTTAGGTCAGTTCGTATCACCCCTCGTGAGCCAACCTTTGAGCCTCGCGATCGGATTGAATATGACCTACGGCGTAGCAGGGATTGCGATGGTGATATTAGCTTTTGCCTTCGTGATTTTGCTTTGGAATTGGCACGATTAAAAATTGTTTTTACTGCAAATTTATCGAGGAGGTAAATTTATGTCACTCAAAGGGAAAGTTGCTCTGGTTACAGGGGCTTCCAGAGGTATTGGTAAGGCGATCTCTGAACGATTCAGCATAGATGGAGCTAAAGTAGCAATCACCTATGTCGGGAATAAAGAGAAAGCTGAAACTCTTATCGCAGATTTTCAAAGTCGCGGAGTAAAGGAACTTTCTTTATACTAAAGCAAGCGGCTAAGCGCATTAGCGATGGTGGATTCATCAAGTGCTTCACAAAAAAAAAATTAGAGTTTAATTTAGTGAGGGAAACAATGGAAATTGCGAATAGTATTGCTCTAGTAACTGGAGCGAATGGCGGTTTAGGTCAGTACTATGTTGAGGCGTTGCGATCTCAGGGGGCTGCCAAAATCTACGCAGGTGCGCGTAACATAGAGAAACTAGCGTCACTGGTGGCTAGCGATCCCGAAAGAATTGTTCCAATTGCTCTAGAAATTACTGACGAAGATTCCGTTAACCAAGCAGCTTCCCTATGTCAAGATGTGACATTACTGATCAATAACGCTGGGGTTGGTTTCAATCAGGGACTAATTGCTGCTAAGGATTTATCCCAAGCTCGGATGGAAATTGAAGTCAACTATTTTGGAACCTTAATGATGTGTCGTGCTTTTGCCCCTGTGCTTAGTCACAATCAAGGTGGTGCGATCGTCAATATGATATCGATGGTAGCGAAAGTCAACCTTCCTTTTAATGGTAGTTATAGTGCATCTAAGGCGGCTACTCTATCCCTTACACAGGGAGTCCGTGCAGAGCTAGCGGCTCAAGGAACTCTAGTGGTAGCAGTGTTACCTGCGACCATTGACATTGGCATGGGGAAATCCTATCCCGATCCCAAGGTGTCTCCCGAAGACGTTGTCAGAGATGCCTTACAAGCGGTAATCGATCAGGTTGAAGATGTTTATCCTGGGGAACAAGCCAAAGCAATGGCTGCCCAGTTGCTTCAAGATCCTAAATCTCTTGAAAAAGCAATGGCAATGATGTTGCCAACTTCCATTTAAGTAGCTAAGCACAATTAAATATAAACCCCCAAAAATTGTACCGCCTGCTGCGCGGTCAGTACAGTTTTTGGCTCTGGTTTTTTGATTATGCCAAGGTACTTAATTAATCAGTTTGTTACGTTGGAAGGTTTAATTACTTGTTTCTTAAAACAGTATCTCAGATCTTGCACCATTCCTGAAAGAGTTAAGTGGGAATGGGTTTGAGAACAATTTCAAAGCCATGACGAGCAGCAATATCGGCACTAATTTGAAGATACCTGAGAAGTTTCAACCAAAGGACAGAAGGGAATAAAATAGAAAGAGTTAAATCACAGGTAGCTTTCCAGTCCAAGACAGGAGGAAGAAACCATTGATCGATCCAATGAGCCAAAAGATAAGAAAGTAGAGAGAGGATAAGCCAACGATAAACGCCAGGTTTTGTAGATTGCCCAAAACAATGCAAACCAAAGCGATGTTTGATAGTTTTAAAGAAGCCTTCAATTGCCCAACGCTTACGTCCCAACATCACCAGATAAGCACCAGAATAAGGATGCGAAGAGACAACAAAGCGTAACTCCCGTTTACTATCAGCTCTTTTGAGCCAAAACCAAGAAATCGTCAAAGGCTTAGTTAGCCCTTCTAGCAAAACTTGTTGTCCGCGTTTGCCATGGCGATAAAGCTGTTTGACTGTACGTCCATCTTGAAGTTTACGATTGTTGCGTACGCCGACAACAATGCGCCAAGACTTTGCGCGGACAGCATTGAAAAACTTCACGGTACTAAACTCAGTATCGGCAAGCACAATCACAGTCGTGCCTTGGGTTAGTTGCTTGGGTACTGTCCCCAATAACTTACAAGCTAAGTCAGAGGGACTGGGGTATCCTTTGCCGCGCCATACTCTAAAACTCCATGGTACGCGCCACTCACCATAGACCAAATACAGTACAACCAGATGTAGTCCTCGCTTGCCGTTTAGTATTCTCACCCATGGGTCAGGCTCGTTTTGCGTGGGATTACTCAAATGTAAAAACTTGCCGCATTTTTCTAAGGTGGTCAAGTCTATCAATATCTTTGAATGGCACTTGTTTCGCTGGGCGATGCTTGCCGATTTGTCCCAAAATAGCCTGCCTTGTTGCTCGAATCAGCCCTCTTGTTGACCAGTTATAGTGATTGAGAAATCGACTCAACGCACTCGCTGATTTTACCTCTGTATGTTCTGGATAGGGATGACCTTGTGCTTCCAGAAATAGTCCTAGTATTGCATTGAGACTTGCTTTTTGATACACACTTGGCATCAAACACAGTAGGCTATACACTAGTCCTTGGGCGTACTTAACGATGCTTTCCATAATCGTTATTTGAATTTATTACCACCCCTTTTTTTCACACTTTTGCTCTCTTTGCAACCCCTTTCTAGAATGGTGCAAGATCTGAGGTATCTTAAATTTCTATCTATCTATCTATTCAAACATACGAAATGAATACTATGACTTCTATATCCATTGTCTATTTTTCTGGTTCTGGACATACTCATCTGATGGCTGAAGCCTTTGCTGAAGGTGCAAGTAAGATTGCTGATACTAAAGTTCAGCTTTTCAGAATTACTGGCGAACAAATCCATAATGGACGTTGGGGCAATGCCGAGATTTTAGGAGCCCTCAATCAATCTGATGCAATTATTTTCGGTTCACCCACTTCTATGGGAGGCGTAGCTGCCCAGTTCAAAGCCTTTTTCAAAGCCTTTATTGATGGCGCTAGTAGTATTTGGGCAAGACAACTATGGAAAGATAAATTAGCAGGTGGTTTCACTCATTCTGGTTCTCCTAGTGGAGACAAGCAAGGCACGCTGCTTTATCTCGCGATTAATGCGGCGCAACATTCGATGATTTGGGTCGGCGCGGGAGAGATGAATCAAAATGGTGTGAACCGTCTAGGATCTTATATGGGAGTGATGGGACAGTCTGTTCCAGACTTTTCAGGCACTAAAGCCGCAGAGCTTGAATCTGGCGATCGCTTGTCATCATTGCTATATGGTGAGCGCGTTGCTAATGCTACAAAAAAATGGAAAAATGCCAATTAAATTAGGAGAGATATGCAAAGAAAGTTATATCTAGCAATAGTTTTACTGTTTTTAGCAAGTCATTCTATTTCGGAGGCTGAAGAGTTAACGATAAACCAACTCTCTGATGTAAGAACTACAGATTGGGCATTTATAACTTTGCAATCCCTACGCGAACGCTATGGCTGTCTCAAGAGCTATCCCGATCGCATCTATCGCGGCAACTCAGCACTGACTCGCTATGAGCTTGCCGCAGGACTGCGATCCTGCATCAATAAGTTAGATGAGATGCTTGACAATGGACTGAGCGACAAGATTCGTCAAGAGGATCTGAGCGCATTACAGCGTTTACAAAGCGAATTTACATCAGAATTAGCAATAATTTCTCAAAAAGTTGATACTCTAGAACAACGTAGAGATCTGCTAGAAACTCAAAAATTTTCTCCGACAACCAAACTTTCAGGACAGGCAATTTTTGCAGTCTCGGCAGGAGGCTTTAATGGCGATCGCATAATTTCCCCAACTCGTGCGATCGTTACCCGTACCCAACCCACTGCTACTTTTCTCTATCGACTCTCCCTCGATCTGAATACTAGCTTTGTCGGTAACGATCTACTCAAAATCCGCTTGGTGACAGGTAGTGCTGGCGCAAATGATAGTACTTCAGGATTTTTAGAACCAAACTTTGCTAGCGCCCTCGACTATTCCATCCAAGGCCGAGACAATCAGATTAGCCTAGCGCGACTTTACTATTCGTTTAATGTTGTGGATGAAGTTCGTTTAACGATCGCCCCCTTCATGGTGGCTGGTGATTTCATCGATAAAAACCGCTACGCCAATGTTAGTTTTAATGACTTCTCAACCCAATCCTTGGTCAATAATTTCATTCTTTTATCTCGTCCTGGTGGTGCTGGTGTCGTAGCCGAATGGTCGCCTAAGCAAATTCCTATTCAATTACGCGCTTTATATGTAGCCGCCAATGCTAATAGACCGACTGGTTCAGTGATCGTTAATTCGTTGCGATCGAGTGAGTCCGCAGAGTTACCAGTTTTAATCTTTCCTAATCGTGGTGGTGAACAAGGGCTATTTGGCGATCCCTATCAAGGTATTGTGGAATTGGAATACTCAGCAGACAAAAACTTTGCTTTACGCTTGCAATATGCAGGGGGCAAGGTTGTTGGCAGTGCCTTTCATGCTTTTGGTGTTAATTTTGATTGGGGAATTAGCGGTCGCATCGGCGTTTTTGGTCGCTATGGCTTAAGTAGTTACAAAGATACCGAATTTGGAAATATCAATCCAAATTACTGGATGGCAGGTTTCTAGTTTAAGGATCTGTTTATGCAAGGTTCTACCACAGGAATTGCGGTTGGACAGCCGCTAATTGTTAGAGAGATTGGCAATGCTATGCAAACAGATTTTGAGGCTTTTTACAACATTCCTATCAATAAGTTTATTCGGATTACGCCACTGATTCAAGTTATTACCAATGCTGACAACCGTAATGAAAATGGCACTATTTTCGTCGGCACTTTACGCACAGTTTTCTCGTTTTGAGAAGGAATCAATACCAAAGCACAAAATGGCAACTCCATTTTGTGCTTTGGGTAATGTCCCACATTTGTTGGAAGGTTCAACAGATTAGAGCGCGATCGCTTTTTAGTAGAGACAAATATTTCTGGAATCTTTGTAATTAGTAATATGTTTCATAGCTCCGTCAATCGTTTTGCTTCAGGTGAAGGTTCAATTTGATTGCAATTTGTCCACCAGCATTTTGCTAATGTCTAACCCCAGCAGTAAATAGCGCCGCTATTTACTGCTGGGGTAAAAATAATTTATTGCATTGTATATAAACGCGATCGCGATAGACGCGCCAAGAAAGGAGCAAGAAATTTGTCATTGGCCTGCTTTTCCTGAGGATCTTCAGTTTCCAAAGGATGGGGTGCTAAACCACGCAAGGCGGCTGTGGTTACGCAAAACATCGACTTTTGGAAAGATAGACAAATCTTGACTAGCAAATCCTCTTCACCGCGATCGCCCTTTTTGTAAACCTCATGCAAATAGTCGGGCAAAAAATGTCGCATATCCTGCATTAGCAATGTGGGTGGAATCCCTGCACCGCCTACGGGTAAATGATCGGCGTATAGTACACCATAATTGAATTGCGAAATTTCCGTAGAAATTTGATGCGCTTGGGCATTGTAAGAAATAGTGCCACGAAATGGGAAGGAGCGGAAAAACACTGCTTCTACATATGGCACTGCTGTATCCATTAAGAATGTTAAATTTGCCGATACAGGTACGATTTCGTAATCTTTCCCATTGATCGATACTTTATAGATATAAGGCACACTGGCCGCAGCAACTAAACCATCTTGAACATGCTGAACGACATCGGGAATGCTTTTAATCTCACCGCGATCATATCGATCGCTTAATTCCAAAAACATTGGCGACATAAACGACCAAAAATATCCCAGAGCGCTGTAGTAGGTCATTAGACGTACCTGCTCAATCAAGAAATCTGGAAATAATTGATTTGCTGCCGCCATCAAAGGATTACGACCAACTTTGGCAGCGATCGCTAATTTAGCAAGTTTTTTAAATTCTTCGGAGTCTAAATAAGCATCTAACCCGCCACCGCCATGCCAAAACATTGCTTTCATGCAATATTCGGCAAATTCAAAATTGATGCGATCGTGCCACAAATGGCGACCGAGTTTACTTAAGGAGAAATCACCATTAAAGAACTTAAAGAATGGGAAAAACACAAGAAACTGATGCTCAGAAATATAGGTAAGATTCCTATAATATTCACCCAGCACTACACCATAGCTTTTGAGGATGCCAACAACCTCTAGCAAGTTTTCAGGAGAATCTGGAAGCAATGCACCACCTGATTCTAGGCGTTGCTTCACCGCAGCAAGGGCTGGTTCAATAGTTTTATTTTGACTCGATACACTCATAATCAAATTTTACAATGCTTCTGGATAAAACCAAACATTAGTGAGGTGGGCGCAACCCACCTCACTAATGTTTGGGGCGAACCAATTTTTTTAATCGCTTCAGCGCCTTGCGTTGGATGATCGCTAAAGGGACTAATGCTTTGATCAGTGGAGAGCTAACTTGCAGACTTGCCTCACTCCATGCATTGCGATGCACATTAAAGCCATCACGTTTTGCGATCGCATATTTAACAACATCATCTATGCGTAAAGGCATCGCCCAATAAAAATGATAAAGCTCATTAGGATCATCAAAAAATGGACAATCCATGAAGGCTGCTGCCTCCTGTTGCGTTGGTGAGTTATTAAAAGTAAGAAACATTTCATCTAAGGCTTCACGCAATAATTTTGGAGAAGTATCAAAAGAGAAATCAGTAGGCGATCGCTCCACAAGATGACGCACAAAAGCAACCACAGATTGCTGAAAAGATTTTAGCCCCCAGCCCAGAGCAGGTTCATTACTTTTATGCTTGAGCAATGGAACTACAGAACCATCGGCTTGCAAAGTATACTCAAGGGTTGTACCTTCACAGCCTGCACAAAAAACTTCCATCGCCGACACATAGCGATAGTCGATATCATTGCGAAGTCCCACAGAATTATTTAAATTAAAGAAAAAGGCAAGTGCTTCTCCTTTATGTTTGAGTCCGCCAGTTGGTTTGTCCAAGGCAAAATAGAAACCGACAGGATTTCTAGTCCCAAATATCTCAAAAGCATTTTCCAGAGAGATTTGCAAGCTGCCACGCCAGCCTACATCAACCAAGCCAAATGCTTGTCCATCAAGCATTTTTTCCTGATGCAAATAAGCTTTTAAAACTTCACGTTTCTGCTCAGCCACTTGGAGAACTAATGATTGTAAAGGTTGATGCTGTTCTAACTTAGATCGTAGCGAAATTCTTTCTTTTGCCGTTAAATCCTTTTGCCAAAGATCTTCGGGATAGCCCAACGGCTCAAAAATTGGCTTAGCGGCTTGGCGTTCGAGACACATTCTGGCAAGCAGACTATCAATTGTAAAAAAAGTCGTATCATCAAACATCCATTCCCAAAAAGCTTTGTTAATCTTGGTTAGCCCAGGCATTCTCAACGCTTGACGACTGACATAAAGATAACGCAGCTCCACTTCTGGATAAATCTTGGGAGCAAGTTCCTTGGCAATTTGCAGCAACATTTCCCCATCCCTTGCTAAGAAGTAGATGCGGGCGAGTTGTTTGGATTTAGCCTGTTGCAAAATCCAAATCGTATAGGCTGTTAAGATAGGTGCAGCAACGGAAGCGGCAATATCTTGAATGATTGATTCTTTTGGTGTTTTTGTCTCTCTAGTTAGGCGCGTATAGCGAGATATACCTGCCCAAAGAGAAGTAATACCATTTGTAGTATCAGCATATTTTTGAAGTATTAATTCATAGCGATTAGGATTTGCATCATTAAAATAAACAGAATTAACACCTAATGAACTAGGCATAGCAACATCAGGCTGCCAACTATTGCCAATGTGAGTAAGAGCTTGGGGCTGTAAGCTTAAATCTTCCAGTACTTTTAAAAATAGATCGCCTTTACCCTTAGATTTCCTAAACTGTGAAGATACATATAAGCGATCGCCTTCTTGCCAAAAGCCATGCTGCTTGAGGCGTTCCTCCAGAAAGGCTTCGGGCAAGTACATATCTGATAGGAACAAAACATTCGGATGCGATCGCCTTGTCTGCTCAATCAGTTGATAAGCTCTAGGAACAGCCACCAGATATTCCGCTTCAACTTCCAATTCTAGATTTTTGAGTTTATCAATGGTTCCCGTGTCAATTTCTAAAGTATTCGCAATTTCACGATAGATTTCATCGAGACTGACTTCCCCACCTTCATAAAACAAACGCGATCTCCACTCAGCATTAACCCTAACTGCGCAAAAAGTCTCAGCCGAGAAATCGATCCAGCCAAAACGCAAAGCGCGATCGCCACAGATTTTAAAAATTTCTGTGGGTTCGCTTACTAATCTTGTGAACAGAGTATCAAAGATATCAAAGCTAGATATTTGTGACATATAGAAAAGATATTTAGATTTGTTGAGGAGATAGATAGAGTCATTACATTAATATGGCTTAGGCTTTAGTCCTTTGCAATAACTTGCGATACCCAAAGCTCAAAAATATTTCAACGGAGTGATTAGAAATATTCTTTAGTAAGCTTCAGCAGACTTTAGCATTTAGCTAAGAACTTGAGCTTTTGGTTTAACAGTATCTATTAAACAAATACCGATTGCCAAAATTTATGCCTAATATCGCTGACGTAATGTCGCATGGCAATTTGCTTAGTTGCGAATTTGTCTGAATAGATAAACTGATCGTCAACATTCATAATATATTTCTCGCGAGCAAGAGCATTTCCGTGATTACGTTTAATCGTTAGATTGACAATTGTTTGTTCAGAAAAATAATTTGGAGGCTCTTTCAGGCTAGCCAATCTTTGTACGGATTCATCCCAATCTAAGGCTTTTTTGAATAGAATAAATCCAGCATTAATTGGATTTTGCTGTTCGATATCCTCATATATGAGCCGCTTGTCTAGAGAGTTTTTGCAGTCAGGTAAATAATAAGTATCTAGATCTGCTGAAGCAGCCAATTCAGCTAAATCTGAGGCTCCTTGAAAGAACAAAATATCTGAATCCGTGTAAAGTGTTGCTTCATCAATGGGAATGGACATCAGCGCCGCTAATTTTTTGCCCATGGCTTGCTGAGATGCATATTCATAGACTGATTGAGGCAAATCGTCTCGTTGAAATTTGGTGAGAAGCTGAACATCTACACAAGGATGAACACGACGAAGTAACTTCATACTCTTTTCTGTATAACTTCCATCAGACATGATCGTAAATGCTTTAGGAATTCCTACATGGCGAAGGAAAGAGCGTAGACTTGCTACTTGTTCGGGTAAGTCTCGTTCACAGGATAGGGCATAAACTTTAATAGGGACTTGGCGCTTTTGGGCGATCGGGAAACTCACTAAACTTGAAAGACTCGATTTATAGACAGATCGGAGAAATTTACCTTGGATCTTTGCCGCGTGATAACCAATGTTTACCATTCATTCCTCATCAAAGCTGATTAATTTACAGCGCTTTGCGCTCAAACTTGAATCAATAAACTTTTTTAAAATTTACTGTGGTTTTTTTGATCGTAAATTGCTGTAATGATTATTACAAAGCAATTATAAAGCCGCAATATCGCGATCGCAAATAAAATAGAAAGAAAGTAAATGAAGCACTTTATGATTTATTTACTTTCTTTTTTTTCTAGCTCGTTTTTGGGATGAGGGATAGAGCCAAAAAGCTAGTATTTTAGTTAAAAATGGCATGACTGGATAGGACAGTAGCGCAGATATAAAAGTGACCGAAATTAGTAAGCTTAATAGTGGAGGCAGTCCTTGCAAAAATGGAGCTAAAAGTAAGTTGGAGAGCAAAATCAGAGGATAAACTGTAATTACACCAATAATTACTTGTTTGTAATAAGCTGGCTCTGTTGGATTGCCTGATTTACTTTTAGGTAGAGTAAACCATAGTTCTAATCCATTTTGCTGATGTTGTTGCGATCGCTTGGAGATAAACTCTTCAGATCTCTGCATCCATTGCTGATAAACAGGTGAAGCAAGCCAATTTTTACAATGAGCATAGTTATCAAATTTAACGATAACTACATATTCAGGATATTGATGATCGCGAGGACGAATTACTTCAACCCCCATAAATCCCTCAAACTGCTGAGCTGATTGATTAATTCCTTTTGTCCAAGTTTCATATTCTTCTATGAGGTGTGGCTCAACAACTTCTGAGATAACTAAGGTGATCGGATCCGAATGCTGTCCAAGTTTCTGCATAGAGTCACTAGATAGTCTGGCTATAGTTGAGCTTATCTAAATTATATCTCTAAATAAAACCCAATATTTAGTGGGGCGGGCGAAGCCCGCCTCACTAATATTGGGTTTGCGATCTTAACTGCGACTAGAAGCCATATTCTCAAACTTAGTTAAGCGTGGTTCAAATAGTAATTTAACAGTACCAACTGGTCCATTACGGTGTTTGGCAATAATAATCTCGGCAACTCCGCGATCGGGTGTCTCTGGATTGTAATATTCATCACGATACAAATTAATTACTAAATCTGCGTCTTGCTCAATGCTTCCAGATTCTCTCAAGTCTGATAACATTGGGCGTTTATTAGTTCTCGCTTCTACGCCTCGACTCAATTGCGATAGAGCAATTACAGGTACATTCAATTCACGGGCTAAAGCTTTTAGCGATCGAGTAATTCTCGAAATTTCCTGTACCCGATTATCAGAGCCAGAACCTTCCATTAATTGCAAATAATCAATCAAAATCAGACCCAGCACGCCTCCCTTTTCTGACTGCAATCGACGAGCTTTGGAGCGTAATTCCGTAATTGGCGGATTGGGTGTGTCATCAATAAATAGTGGCAACTCCGATAGTCCACTGATTGCCATCGCAACCGTTCCCCATTCATTTTCACTTATTTGTCCAGTGCGGAGGCGGTTACTATCGATCCCCATATCACTGGAACGAACTTTAGATTGACTAGCAAGCAAACGGTAAACTAACTGCTCCTTCGACATTTCTAAACTAAATATCGCCACAGGCAGACGATGGATTTCGGCCATCTTTCTCGCTATTTCTAAACCGAAAGCAGTTTTACCCATTGACGGACGACCCGCAAGAACAATCAGATCCGATCGCTGCAAGCCGTTAGTCATTGCATCGAAATCGTAGAACCCCGTAATTAAACCTGTGGCAGTGGAATTACCAGTACCAAGAGAATTAAAGCGATTTTCTAATTCATAAAAGGTTTTTGTGAGAATATCGGCGGCAGGAGTAAGCCCTTGTTGGGCGCGGGATTGAGTAACCGCAAAAATCTTTTGTTCCGATTGGTCAAGTAGTTGTGGCAATTCGATTTCATTGCTGTAACTAATCTCGACTACACCTCTGGCAGCTTCGGCAAGTTTGCGTCTTGCATATTTGTCAGCAACTAATTGAGCATAAAAATCGATATTGACCGCGCTGACGGTACGATCGCAAAGTTGGGCAATTTTAGTTTGACCGCCAATTTTTTCGAGCATATCGCGATCGCTTAGCCATGTGGTCAAGCTCATCATGTCTGTCGGATTGGACTGATTATGTAACATCAGGCAAGCCCGAAAAATCTCTTGATGCGCCGCCACATAGAACATTTCAGGACGCAAGGTATCTAGCACTCGCGAAACTGCTTCTGGATCGATCAAGATACCACCTAAGACAGCCTCCTCTGCCTCAATGTTCTGTGGTGGTAGGCGATCGCTGATAGATTCAAAATCTTTGCTCATATAACTTACTGACTAGTTTGTTGTCTGGGAAAAAGACCTAGAAAGTTGGAGGCTAGGTTTGAGTGCATTCATAATTCTAGGTTTTAATTGCAAAATTAAAACCTAAGTAGCTAGGCTCAATTAAATATAAAACCCAAAATAAAGAGAGGCGG
>NZ_BBJB01000039.1 GCF_016584665.1 Pseudanabaena sp. lw0831 | reverse complement strand
GGCTCAATAGGCGATTCGGGGAGGTAAGGAAAGTAGGGAGTCCAGCAAAGTACTCAGCAAAGCTTTACCCCTCGTCTTAGCATTATGGACAAACTCAAAGAAGCTCAAATACAAAGGTAGCTTTTCTTGAGATATACCGCGATGAGGTCGTAGCCAAGAGCGCAAAAGCGACCAAAAGCCTTCCATCGTATTGACATGAACTTCACAAAAGCCATCATCATCTTCATCTCTGGCATATTCTCCCGCACCATGACAAACAGATTTGTGAGCATAGCCCCAATCTTGTAAAGGGTTGTAGATAGCATATTCGTCAGTGTAAACCATAGTACCAAGAGTAATCGTAGCTTTAATCAGAGGCTCAATAGTTCGTTGTTGCACGTTTTCTAACATGCGAATTACCACTTCACCACCGCGCTGAATCATGCCGAAGATGGGTGGTTTTTCTTTTTCAAGTGTGTCCCCCGCCCCCGAACCCCCTTGAGGCGATTACGCCTTCCTTTGCGCCCTTTTTTTTAACTTCTTCGGGTTTGCCTTTGTGTCCTGCTGTCACATATACCTCGTCACACTCGACTGAGCCAGATAAGTTTACTTCAGGCTTGCCTTGGTCAATACCTTCTCGCAATTGGGTGGTCATATCTTGCACCACATCCTTGTCTAGGTCTAGTTCTTGGGCAATTTGTCGATTCGAGAGATTTAATCCCATCAAATACAGACACAATATCCACATCCGTAGTGGTTGATGATGTCCTGCGAATATTGTGTCGGTTAGATCGTCAAAGTTGGCATTGCAAGTTTTACACTGGTAACGTTGGCGGGCAGGTTGCGTTTCATCTTTCCCACGCTTGATCACCTCTGAGCTTTTACATTTTGGACAGCATACTCCTCTTGTCCATCGCGTCTGACGCACTGTTTCGTAACATTTTTCATCATCGATTAGATGGGTTAAGTTCACACTCAGCATAGTGATCGCTTCTTTTGGTTTTCGCTACAATATTATCAATTTATTCCTTTCTTTCACCTCCCCGAAATACCTATTGAGCCTTTCTACCACTAATATCTCTAGCAATTTTAGATGCTCCAATCACTGCGCCATTTTCATCCTTAATTGGAGAAATTGTCAAAGCGACATCTAGTAGCGTCCCATCTTGATGCATACGCTGGGTTTCGTAGGTATCAACTCGTTCGCCTTGGTATATTTTTCGACAAATCACATCTTCTTCAAATTGCCGTTCCTGTGGGATTAACTCTGTAACATGTTTGCCGATTATCTCTTCAGCCGCGTAGCCAAACAGTCTCTCTGCGGCTTGATTCCAACTGGTAATAATCCCATCGAGAGTTTTGCTCATGATCGCATCTTGAGAAGATTCGACGATCACGGCTAGTTGTGCTAGTTGACTTTTATGTTGATCGAGTTCATTAACTTGCAGGTTGCACTCATCCATCCTTCCCAAAAGTTGCTGATTGACTTGCTCTAGCTCAACTGTTCGTTCTGCTACTTGAGTTTCTAGATTAGCCTTTGCTACTTGCAATTGCTCTAGCAACAATGCTTGGTGGACAGCAATACCCACATGGACAGCTATTTGCTGCAATCCTTCAATTTCTGCTGATTGCCACTGACGGGGTACGGTGCAATGATGCACAATTAACAAGCCCCAAAGCTGAGATTCGCACAACAGGGGAATAACTAAATTAGCTTTGATCTCAAAGTTGTTTAGAAAATCTGCATAGCAGGAGCTTAAGTTTGCAGTCGCAACATCGGAGATCGCCGCATATTTTCCCTCATGATAAGGTTCAAGCCAACAAGCCTCAAAACAAGTATCACGCACCACTCGATCTAACAATGACCACCGAGGCTCAGATACTGACTCAACTACTACCTGCCCGCTCCAATCTGGCGCAAACTGGTAAAGCAACACGCGATCGCTGTCCAGCAGTTGATGCCCTTCATCGGCAGTTGTTTGTAAAATTGTTGGCAAGTCTAGAGATTGCCGAATTCTTAAAGCGATTGTTGCGATCAAGTTGTCCCAATTAAATCGAGATTGTGGTGTGTCTGATAATCTACTTTGACTTAAATTTTCCATAGCCGTAGAGTGTGTTATAGCAATCCTAAATCATTTATGGAAGTAGTACAGGCTGCGACTCCGCTTATCCATCGTGGATTGATTAGAGTCTTTTCCATCCAAGCACTCATTAGCAACCGCCAACCAACCCGCGATCGCCTCTTGCAAATTTAAAATCACCTCTTCCCAAGCCTCACCCCGGTGATACAACCACGCAAAGCAGGTACTTCCGCCCAGTAACCACCCTCCTCCGCTGAATGAATTAACGCCCGTAGTTTCATATTTACTTTAACCCCGACAAGTATGCTGGCTTAACAATAGCATGGCTTTACAGAGAGACAAATCCATTAAAGAACTCAAGGAAAAAATTGGGTTAGGGTTGGGGCGATTAATTGATTCCGCCATACCGCTCCTTCAACCTTTGTTGCAAAAGAGAAGTCGTTTTAGCCTTCATTTCCATAGCAAAAGCCTCATCTTCAGCGATCTGTTGTCTAATTCCTCGAAAATGATCGTGATAATAAGCCAATGCAGAATAAACATCTGACAGCGTGATAGTTGGATATTGAGAGACTATTTCATCAGCAGACAAACCCATCCGTTCATGCCAAATCGCAATATCCTCAACCCTAATCCGATGCCCAGCAATCCTAGGTTTACCGCCGCAAACACCTTGAGTAACCTCAATATGATTTTTAATTACTGTTGTCATATTTATTGCACCCTCAACAAGTACGCAGACTTAAAAACAACACTATTTATTCAGATCTTACTAACCTTCATCATCCAACAATGCAAGCTTAGTAAACTCAGGATCTTTAGCAAAATCTTTTGCCATTTATGCCAGAAAACGTAAAATTATTTGGCAAGCACTGGTCTTTATATATACTAAGTACTTATGCAACATACTCCCCCTAAAAACACATCACATCGCTGGCTCAGCCAATTAACCATCGCCCTCGCGATCGCGATCGGTGTGAACACAGCACTACTAGCATCGTCCCGTAATGGTGTAGCGCATCTCGACAGCAATGCGATCGCCGCCGAGCCAATCGAATTACCCGCCGAAGCCAAACAACTCATAGGTAAATGGCAGCTAACAACATTAAACAGTGAGTCAGAGCCACTCACTTTCTTGTTTACACCCGAAGGTAAGCTTTATGTGATTAATTCCACACAAAAAATAGCCGTTAAAGCGGAATATCAAATTAATTCTGTAAATGGACAGATATTTCTGGATGTTTTTCAGGGTAGCTTTGGTTCCAGAACGACCTTCTCAATTAACTCAAGAGGCGAACTAATTCTTCAGCAACTCTTTATGCCTGGAGCAACGCAGAGAGCTTATGCTTCATTAGGTAATGTACCTGCGATTGTCGGCAACATCTTGATGCCGAATATACTTCTATTAACACGTATTTCCAATGACACAAAATTAGATGCAAATATCGAGTTTCCTGAAGCTGTTCCTTTAGTCTCTCTCGCATGGCAAAGTGAAGCCAAAGCCTATATTGGAGGCATGAATCGATCTCATCAAGCCTTCTTTTTAGAAAAAGAGTACTTTACTAACAAGCTGGATGAGCTAGGTCTAGGCATAAGATCTGTAACTGAAAACTACAAATATCAAATTATAGTTTTGGATAATAAAAAGGGCGTACAAAATATTGCCTTAGCCCAAAAAGACAACTTGAAATCTTATACTGGACTGGTTTATACCGCACTCGCTGCCGATTCTAAAGAATTGACGACTATTTCGCTTCTTTGTGAGAGTCAAAAGCCAACCCGCAAAATGCCCCCCAAGTTCAAATTGACTTCTAACCCAACTTGTCCTGAAGGATATGTTGATCTTACAAACAGGTAAGCAGCTAGGCATAATTAAAAAACCAGAACCAAAAGATATACCGCCCGCTGCGCGGGCGGTATATCTTTTGGGGTTTTATATTTAATTATGCCTAGCTGCTTAGAAGGAATTATTAAAATCCAAGAGTTATCAAGAGAATGCCGAAAAAAGTCTTTATTACAGGTGCGAGTGGTTGTGTTGGTCATTATTTGATCGAGGAGCTTTTAGCCAAAACTGATTACGACCTATATCTGCTAGTGCGCGATCGCCATAAATTACAAATTGACCTTAGCGATCGCCCTAACGTGCATGTTATCGAAGACTCAATGCAGAATATCGGTAATCACAAAGACTTGCTCCGCACGATGGAATTCGTCGTCAGTACCGCCGCCGCTTGGGGTGGAGAAGAGGCTTTTGTCGTTAACCGCGATAAAACCATTGAGCTATTTTCGATGCTCGACCCGCAGGTGTGCGAACGTGCCATCTATTTTTCCACAGCCAGTATTCTAGATTCTCATAATCAGATTATTCCTAAAGCAGGACAAATTGGTACACCATACATTGCTTCAAAACATGCCTGTCTTGAAGCTGTGGAAAGTTCAGCTATTCGCGATCGCCTAATTACTGTTTTCCCCACCCTCGTTTTTGGTGGTGCTGCTGACAAGCCTTATTCCCATCTTTCTAAGGGACTCAAAGATATTCTGAAATATGTCCCTTATGCGAGGTTTTTAAAAGCTGAAGGCAGCTTCCATTTTGTCCATGCGATCGATATTGCCCAAGTGGTTACGCATCTTCTTACTTCTCCTTCAGTTCCACAGTCTCCTGCGCGTCTAGTCTTAGGAATGCAGAAATTAACTGCTGAGGATTTAATCGCTCAATTCTGTGAATATTTGAATTTAAAAGTTGGCTGGCAATTTGCACTAAATCCATTCCTGATCGATACCGTCATCAAATTATTCCGCATTGAAGTCGCCGCTTGGGATCGCTTTTGCATTGCCCAGCGACATTTCACCTATGACATCGTCTCTCCAGAAACCTTCGGCTTGATGTCAAAATATCCCCGCCTAGCAAATTTGCTGGAAGAGATTAAATAAATAAAGAAAGCTTCCCTTTGGGAAGCTTTCTTTATTTATTTAACCATTTAAGAATCGAAGAAAGCAAGTTCATAAATGGTTTCTTATTTAACCAAGCTTTTTAGAACGATTGGCTCTTAACTCTTGCTTGTTTTTTCTCGCCTGAGCGCGGCGATCGCTTGGTGTTGGCAAACCTGCGGGCGGCTCGACAATATTCACCTCATTGATAAAGACCAATCTTGCATCAACGGGTTGATTGAGCGTATCTGTAATTTTCACCGCTTCAAAATCAGCATCGATCGCGGCAAATTCGGTCTCGTTCAACCAAGCATGATACTTCTTACGGAATTTAGGCTGTTGCTTCAGTTCCTGTTGCAACTGTTCGAGAGAACCTTCTGTCCATTGATAATAAAGATTTTTACTGCGGATTTGGGTTTTCGATTCGGAAGTTTGTTGAGCAAGAGGGTTATTTGCCCAAGGAATACGATGATCCCATGTGGCAAGTCCACCCGCGCGATCGCTTTCCAGTAGTCTCTCTAAAATTTGTAGGTCAGAATGCTCAGTTACCCGCTCAGGGAAACGACAAAAGCTTTTAGTGAGGTCAGTTTGAGAAGCACGCAGGAGATTCATGATATTGCCTTGGGCATAGCCGATCGCCGTTTGCCGATCTCGTAAAGTCTCAAGCAAGCTATGCAATTCGCGCTGCAAAGTATCGACAGTGCCATAGTAGGCCAAGAGTCGATTGGTAAGTGGTTGCAAAATATGACGAATCTGGGTTTCGCGAATGTAGTCTTCGGCGCGATGTTGGACGAGAGCATAACTCATCAAGAATTCGGGACTACGCTCGATTGCCGCATGGTAAGCCATATCGACCAAGCGATCGGTCATATATTCCATAACTACAGGCTGCTGCGTGAAGCTGTTGGTATTCTTCTCAATCAGCGATCGCCAGCGCAAAGAAATCACCGATTCCAGAATTTGCGATTTGGAAATCATTGGCACGATATCTTGGCGCAGATTGTCGGTGGTAATTGGTTCACGCTCGATCGCTAGCCAATACATCACCTGTTGCTCGCGTTCTGAAAGGCGACCATACTGTTGATCGAGAAGGTAACGAATATCGCCGAACACATTTGCATCTTGATCGAGAAATTCTTGAATGTCACCATCGAACATGCTGTTGATCGAACGCGATACTACTGTCAGCGCGAGGGGATTGCCACAATAGAAGTCGATCAATTTCCGAGTTGCCGAAGCGCTCGCCAATTCTGGCTGAAACATTTGTCGCGCTTCTTCTTTTAAGCCAGCCAATTGCAAAGAACGCACCATGCGATCGCTGCTATCGGGAGGCAACACATCATGGGGTTTTTCGCGGCTAGTCAGAATTAAGCAGCTTTGATGACGGACTTCCCCAACTTGGCGGAATAGCTCGCCATAGCCTTCATAGCCTTCGCTATACTGCCCCGTAATTTCGCCACTGCGAAGAATTGACTCTACATTGTCCAACACAATCAAGCAGCGTGATTGCTTCAGAGCAGGAATGAATAATCCCAAGAGACTGTTTAGATCTTGAGGCAAAGTCGCGATCACTTGATTTGTCAAAAAGCTGACCAATTCCGCAAGCATCGTTTCAACAGTTGGCGCATTGCGAAGTGATTTCCAAGCGATCAGCGTAAATTCTGATTGCACCTGTTCCGCAAGCTTGGTGGCAAAGGCAGTTTTACCAATACCGCCCATACCGAATACTCCCAAAAGACGGCAGCGATCGCTGATTACCCAATCATTGACCGTAGCAAGTTCTTGGGTGCGACCATAAAAAATTGATGTATCGATCGCATTTCCCCAATCACAGCGCTTGGCATTCACATCAATAGCAATCGGTTCAGCATTGTGAGGATTGACTAGACTCAAAGGATTGTGAGGATTGTGAGCGATCGGCTCCTGTTGGTTAGCCTGAGCCAGAAAATTCTTAGATTGAGTCCGCAACACGACTTGTAGATTGTGCTTTGTAACCCTTTCAGCAAAAGCATCTGACAAGATTTTCCACAGACGATAACCAACATCACGAATATACGAAGAATCATATCCGCAAGCCTCAGCAATCTCAGAATAAGTCTTGCCATCCCATGTTTGGCGAAATACTTGCTCCTGAATGTTGCTTAAGCGCTTGTTTTGTAAAGCCGCATCAACAATTGCGATCGCGTCTTCAATAGTCATCGTCGTCATGCTCGTAACTCCTCTCAATTAATGTCTCAGTGAATGTCTCGGTATCGGATTAGTAATGGCGAAAGCAGGGCTGAACTTTAGAATTTAAATTTCAGAACTCAAACAAACAATCTAAATAACGATCGCTTGTTTGAAATTGTCTTATTGCCTGACGTTATCTAGTAATTAAATTAATCACCTATATGTGATGACTAATTAAAGCAATTACAGATGAATCAATAAACATATTCTTGTTTTTTCACGCTAGATAAATAACATATTTTTTTGTGTTTGCAATAGATTTATCTAACTTTTTGCCAGATCCTGATTTAGTCTGACATTGGTCTAGATATGTACCAATTTTTTCTTGTCTTTTCTGATGTATCAAGATAGATAATGCTTTATAGACATTAGACAAGCGTCAAGTGCAGCTAATCTAACCATAAATTATTGTTTTTGCAAACAAAATATTTAATTATCTTGTTTTGACTTTCTACAAAATACTAGCGACCTAAGTAAGAATCTTTTAAACGAGAAATATTTTGAATTAATGCAATTGCAATTTATAAATTAGTAAATCAATAGTGAACTATTTTTACGTTATTTAAATGCAAAATTTTAGTCATATTCTTAATCAGTATTTTTTGATTTTATTCATGTATTTACTGACAAAAAATACTATTTTTTCTGGTGTGCAAATTGAGATTTGGATTGTATGCTAATTGCGAACAAAGGTTATCTAGTTGATTTATTCACCTTCAAAACCTTTGCGACACTCGTTAAACTCACTTACCCTCACATAAAGAAATATTTAACTCTTGTATCACTGGTAAGTACATATAGCAATAGGAAATTCTTGTTTTCCGACAAAAAACGACTTTTCCTCATATAACCTCACAAGTAGAGGCATTGAAACATGAGCGCACCCCATCATTTGCCCCAACGTCACCTTAATTTAATGAGTCATCCTCGCCAAACTTCACAATTTGGCGTTCGACCCAGTATTGCCGATCGCTTTTCGCAGTTACTATCCGAGATCGAGTCATTTTTATTGGCTTGCACCTATGAGGAGATGTGTAGCTTTTGGAATGCGATCGCCAATCTTCGCCAATACTTACAAAAAGACACTAATTCTTCAGAAGTGCCGCAATTTCTCAATGGCAGAAGGAAACAGCGAGATTTTTGCCGCATTTTAGAGGTGTTAGCAGACTTGCCATATCCTCAGTTGCACTTATCTACTCACTTAGCTGCACGCACAGGCGATCTCCGCCAGCCGCAGCAAACCAGTTTTGTTTATCCTCACTTAGTAATACAGCGATAAGGGAGGATATATGCAAAGTGATGCTTTCCCCACGCCGCCGATCTATGCACATCAGTTTCAGCCTCGGTTGGTACAACATGAATTCGAGACGCAGCAAGATAGCGATAGCGATCTGAGCTATTTACTAGATGAGATTGAGCTACTGATGACAGACTGCTCGCTGGAAGAATCTCGATCCTTCTGGTCAGCTGCTGATCGGATCAAGATCAAACATCGCGTCATTGAATCAATGCAAAAGATTGAAAGCTTGTTTCTTGACTTAGCTAAAGCCTCAACGCAAGACCCAGAGCTAATTTCTGTTGTTTCTGAAAACCTTCGCTACACAAGCAATTCACAAGTCCGTCATCAAGCTCAGCTTGATATACCAAACTTTCTCAAGCAACGGGCTTGTTAAGTTCTTCAAATATTTAGGCGCTATCCAAATTAAATCACTTACAACAAAGGTTAAAGTCATGAAGTTTTTACTGTCTATTCTTTCTGCTTCCGCTTTGCTAACTCCATTTGCTGGTAGTGCATCTGCATACTCTCAAGACCCTCGTAGTTGCAGTGACCCTCGTACCCAATATCCGTCAAATCCCCCTTGTCAAAAACAGCAGAATTTACTTAACGTTTATTACAACAGGGTCAACTATTAGTCAAACAGAGCAAAACAGTTATGAGAAGGAAGCAGTTTCTTCAATTTGGGGCTGGGGCGATCGCGCTGTTCTCATTGGATCGCCTCGGTAAAAATGCTGTTCAAGCTCAAGATTTTGCTGATTTTGCCAAAACATCTAGTCGTGAAAAATTATGTTCGCGCGTCCTCACTGGAAGAATCGATCGAATCATGGGCGATGGTGCTACTTCTGAAGTCCAACTCTTACGCCTCTTACGCCTAAATAAAGCACCTTTAAATCTCTACGGTGACTTACCCGCGATCTATCGTGAAGAAGCGGCGATCGAGGGCGTTAACTATGACATCGCTTTTTGTCAGATGTGTTTAGAAACAGGGTTTCTCCAATTTGATGGGGATGTTCAACCCGAACAAAATAATTTTGGTGGTATTGGCGCGATCGGTAATGGAGCTAGGGGTGATAGCTTTAGCGATCGGCGCATTGGTATAAGAGCACAGATCCAACATCTCAAGGCATACGCGACTGCCAAGCCTTTAGTACAGCCACTAGTTGACCCAAGATTTAGTTTAATTAAGCGTGGTACTGCGCCTTTGGTGGGGCAGCTTGCGGGGCGATGGGCTGAGGATACCAACTACGACAAAAAAATTATGGCAATTCTCCGTCGGCTCTACGAGTTGTCTGGGTTTTTTGCCTAAAACCCAAAAAGGGTGAGGCGGCGCTTTGCGCCGCCTCACCCTTTTTGGGTTTTAGAACAACTAACAATCTTCTTGTGGTGTTTTGACAACCATCCAAAGTAACCACAAGGAAATCGCTAAGCCGATCTCACTACTAATCAGAAGCTCATGCAAGGCAAGAATATGCTCATTATAAATCAGGGCATAACTCCAAATGCTGAGGGGGAATAACAATAACAGTCCTGTCAAACTGCCAGGTCGGAGTTTTTGATTTTTCCAGCTTAATCCCAGATGATCTAATAAGGGATGGGTCACGCCAACTGCGGGTAAAATACCACCCACGATCGCCCATTTCCAGTCAGCCAAAGCAGCAACAATGGAAGCGATAAAAATAGGTAAATTATCCCAAAAAAGAACAGGATTAAAGACAACTGATCGCCAGTCGGATTTGGCTTTTTGATATTCAGGAATCCATGCTTCGGAGATCGTATGGATGATGATTGCGATCGCTAACAACAGAATTGAGATATCAAAGTTGAAATGCTGAGCATTAAGCATTTGTTGACTCCTCCACAACAAAGAATTAATAGTTCATTACCTAGCATACCGATATTTGAATTACTCCATTTTTTTTGTGGCAACCTGATTTATTATTCGCTAAGACCCAAAAGAGAGTGCGGCGCTTCGCGCCGCACTCTCTTTTAGGTCTTAGCGTGTGGCTTCTCTGATTACTTCTAAAACCTCTTGAGGATGCGAAATCATTGGGAAGTGGTTTGATGCTACAGCAACCGTCGTTGCCCCCATCCGCTGAGCCAAATCACGCTGCAAATCAGGCGGTACAGCTTTGTCATCATTTGCCACAATATACCAGCTTGGCTTATCTTTCCAAGCTGGGTTACCTGCTTTTGCTGCTGGTAATGATGTACAAGGAGGGGTTTGCGTCGTATGGATTAATGCCTTTCTTTCTGCCGAAAGGTCATGAGCCAAAATCTGTTCGACACCTTCTTGAGAAATCCACACAAAACCATTTTGTTCTTGAAAATGCGGGGAAGGGGTTCCATATTTACTCATTAAATCCATCATAGATTCATCAATATCAGGAGCAAGCGCAGCAATATACACCAAGCCAGAGATTCGTTGGTCATTGCCGACTTCGGTAATCACAAAACCTCCCCATGAATGACCAACCAAAATACAGTTCCCCTCGAAGCGATCCATAGCACGTCTCGTCGCAGCAACATCATCCGCGAGTGATGTTAATGGATTTTGAACTGCAAGAACTTCGTAGCCTTCCGCCAACAGTGTCGGAATAATTTCACTATAGCAAGACGCATCAGCCCAAAAGCCATGAACCAATATAATGTTTTTAACTTTGCTCATACTCCCTTCCCAGTGAATAATTAGTAGTGCGAATCTGCCAAAAGTTATAGGGTAGGGTGGACATTGCCCACCCTACTAAAGATTAATTTACAGCATGGAAAAACACGAACAGATCACGATCGCAGAATATCAACTTACCGCCGAGTCATATCGTGTCGGCACATGGGATCATGATGTATCTCAAAATCGTGAAGCTCTAATCGCAGCTATGCCTAGAGTGCCAGGTAAGATTTTGGATCTGGGTTGTGGACCTGGACGAGATCTAGTTGCATTTCAGGCTATGGGGCACGAAGTAACGGGACTAGATGCCACTCCCTCATTTGTGGAAATGGCAAAACAGGTGGCTGGTTGTCCTGTATGGGAGCAGAGTTTTTTAAGCCTAGATTTACCCAGTAATAACTTTGATGGGATCTTTGCCAATGCTTCATTAATCCATGTACCCAGAGCCGATATGTTACGGGTGCTAAAGCATTTGCATAATGCTTTATGCGATCGCGGAGTCTTAGTGATGTCGATGGTGCGAGGCAATCAGGAAGGCTTTTCCGAAAGACCTACGGGTTATCGCTATGTGAGTGGCTGGGAATATGAAACCCTAGCACCAAAACTTTTAGAAGCCCAATTTCAAATTCTGAGGCATTATTATCGCCCCACTGGAGTTGCGATCAAAAACCAATCGTGGCTAGTGATCGTTGCCAAAAAAGTGATCACCGAATAAGTAAATGTCGGCGCTTCACGCCGACATTTACTTATTTTATTTACATTTACCAATAGTTCCATCGGTCAATGTTGCACCGCAAAAATTTGTACCTTGCAAAACTGCACCCCTCAGATTTGCACCCGTGAGATTTGCGCCAGACAGATTTGCGCGTTGTAAATTTGCCCCAACAAAATCTGCACCTCGTAGGTCAGACTGACTCAGATCTGCGTCAACTAGTCTCGCACCACGTAGGCGGGCTAAGCGCAGATTTGCTCCTGACAAATCAAACTTAGTAAGATTCCGCTCTTCACCACCACGATTGACGATCTCCCAGACTGTACGCCACTTGCGATCGAGAATTGTCTCTTCATTGATGATGCTTTCTCGCAAATTAGCAAGGCGAAGATTCGCTCCTTCGAGATTCGCATCTGACAATTGCGCTCCCGCAAAATCGGCTTCAGTAAGATTCGCTTTGGTCAGGTCGGCATAGCGCAAATTAGCCGCATTAAAATTGACACGCACAAGATTACTCCGTCGCAGATTCGTGATGAATAGATAGGCTTCTGTGAAGTTCGCGTCCTCTAAGTTTGCGCCTGCGAGATTGGCTTTCTCAAAATTCCCACCCGACAAATCCGCCGCCACTAGAGTTTGTCCTTCCACGCGCTGATTGACAATTTTCCAGACCAGAAACCACTTTGGATCAAAAAATGTATCGCTATCAATTTTGCTCGATCGCAGATCCGTATGAAATAAATTCGCTCCCGCAAAGGTAGTTCCCTCTAAGCTTGCTCCTTCTAGATTCGCTCTTGTCAGATTCACTTCGCTAAAATTGGCTCTACGAAGATTTGCTCGTTTTAGACGCGAATTGGAGAGGTCGGCTTTTTCGAGATCGGCTAGGGATAGATTGGCACTTTCGAGATTAGCACCATCGATTTTTGCACCGATTAGTTTCGCGAACTGTAAATCAGCATTTTTTAAAGAAGCTTGATTAAGAATTGCGCGTTCAAGGTTGGCATATTTGAGATTGGCTCGAAATAGATTTGCGCCTTCGAGTTTCGCTTCCAACAAATTCGCCTTCAAAAAATCAGCGCCTGATAACAAAGCAAAGCGCAGATCTGCCCCCAACATATTCGATCGCATAAACTTTGCGCCATCTAACTTAGCCCCGCGCATATCGGCTTTACGAAGATCGGCATCCTGAATATTTGCATTGATCAAGTCGGCTCCCGCGAGTCTGGCATCGGGCAGGTCACACTCTGAACATTCTTTGGTTTTGATCAGTTGATCGACATGGCTTTGATTGGCGGCAATTACGGATGTTGCTGTAGTTATGGCGATGAGCGTAGAAATAGCGATCGCAGTTTTGCCTATACCCATCCTTTTGTCTCCGCATCCATCATTGGTTTTTCGAGTTTAATATACTCAATTTTTGCAGCTTGCAAGATATGTTTCATCTGCACAGGCTCATTGTGATCTGCTGCAATAAAAGCTGAATTAAGGGCAATATTGCGAATATTACCACCCGCAACACTGAGTTTACCAAGTTTTATGTAGTCTAGCTCAAGAGTTGGGGTGAGAGTCGGGAAAGCTCTCCGCCAGATTTCCGCACGTTGCTCTGCGTCGGGGAAAGGAAACTGAATCACGAAACGTAACCTTCTTAAAAATGCTTGATCGAGAGAATTTTTGAGATTAGTAGTTAGTACTGCTAGTCCTCGATAAGCCTCCATTCTTTGTAACAAATAGCTAACTCCGACATTGGCATGGCGATCGTGGCTGTCCTTAACTTCGGTACGCTTCCCAAAGAGAGCATCAGCTTCATCAAAGAGCAAAATCACGCCGCCACCTTCCGCAGCATCAAAAATACGTTTGAGGTTTTTCTCGGTTTCGCCAATATATTTATCAATTACGGAACTTAGATCAATTCGATAGACATCAAGCTGTAACTCATTTCCCAATACTTCCGCCGCCATCGTTTTACCCGTGCCACTTGAGCCTGCAAACAGAGCGCTAATCCCTAATCCTCGACGACTTCTACCTGCAAATCCCCATTTTTCATAGACAGTTAAGCGTTGGCGTACATGGGCGGCAATATCATGCAGCACAAATTTTTCTTTAGATGGCAAAATCAGATCTTCCCAAGTTGCCGTTGTCTCTACGCTTTGGGCAAGTTCATCAAGGCGCGGACGAGATTGAGCGCGACAGGCTTCCCAAAGCGATTGATGGAAGGTGTGATTTAATTCTGGGTTGTGTGTGCTTTTGGCTTTAAGAGAAGCATTGTAGATATGCGTAGGGGAGAGATTGAAATAAGAAACAAGTTCATGAATGGAGCCATTAAGAGAGTCTTTGATCTCACTATCAAGATCGCTAAGAGATTCTTTCCATAATGTCTGTTGTTCATCGACAGAAGGCGATCGCACATCAAAAGTGAGAATCGTTCGCTGATGCTGGCGGCGGCGAGTTTGACTACTAATGATCATCGGACATTGGAGAATCTCGATCAGATAGCCGATCGCCATATCTTGAGGTTGATTGGGAGCTTCATCGCGATCGCAGTCTAGCAATAGCGCAATATCATTCAATGAATATTCGCGATCGCATAGCTGGGCAATTAGCTGGAGATTGCTTAAATCATGGGGTAGAAGGTTAGCAGGTATTTTATACAGAGTTAATTCGAGATTACTACAGACATCAGACGCGATCGCCATTTTGCTAGCAACATCTTCACCGCATAGTTGCAAAACAGGTAAATGCTTTAATTGATTGTCATTGGAAGCACTTGACCAAGTAGCGATCGCTTGGTTGACAACTTGTTGATGGGAATCTATCTGGACAGAATTGGCAATTATAGGTTCTAAAAGCATGAGTAGGCGTTGATCGAGATGCTGATCTCCCATTAGATAATGTAAAATCCTTTCATCGACTCGCAGTGGACTAGCCGTAAGCGCATTCCCCGCGCCAATTTCCACTAAATGCCATCGACGTAACTTTGAAGCTGGTGAGAAGGCTGACCAGTCGGAATGATCTAGCACTGACATCGCTAGACTAAAGGTGGCATATGTTTGCTTGGGATCGTTTGCAATTTCCGCACAAAGATCTCCCCAGCTTGGGTTCAATTCTAGACCTACGCATAACAGCAAAATATCTCTTTCAAATTCAGACAGACTAAAGCTTTTGCATAGTTTGGTGAGAAAGCCATCAACTTGCTGTTTCTGTGGAGTAGATTCAACTTGCTCTTCAAAAGGCTCACCTTTTTTTACCGCAATTTTTTTCTCTAGAACAAAGCGAATCCTAGCGATCGCCGCAAATAGATCGTCTTGACTGCGCTTTAGCCAAGCGTCAGTAATGATCGAAGTATCTGTCAAAGTGTTTAACGATACAGTCATGCTTCTTCGGTTACTGTTTTGATTAATTGCTCCAGATAGGTTTCTGCTTCGTTAACAGGGAGTAAGATTGCTTCTCCGTTTCTCAAGATCTCATATTTCCCCCCGTGAAATCCATGTCCAGCGATTAGGCCCATTGATACAGCGAGGTTGCCTGTTTCTGTGAGTTTGTTGACACTCATTGTCTCAATTTCCAGATTCAGGCGTTGACTAAGTTCATCTTCATTCATGGTTATCACTGTTTTTTGACATCACATCTTAAGACAAATTATGGCTTTATTGAATTGTAAATTGCTGTATCATCTTATGAAACCAATTTTGAGGTTTTGATGCAAGTCAGCCGTTGGCGAGCTTTAATCAATAGAGTTTTTATTATTATAATTATGACTTACGCAAAAGAACGAAATGTAGGTGTAATTCATGAATTGCCACTACGATGAAATGTGGGTTTTAAGCCATATTTGCGTAAGTCCTAATAATTACTGACAATTTATAACTACTTAAACTTTCGCAATCCATTGGGCTGTATTCTTAATTATAACCTTTGTCCTATTCATAAAAAATCCTGCAAAATATGAGGAGTGAACCAACCATATTTGCCTCAAATGCCGCTAACAGCAATACCGAGACAGATGCAGGAATAAATATGGTGGATATCTTGACCCTATCCACGCGGCAGCAGCAAATTATTAATTGGATTATGCGCCAACAGCAGTCTACGTTGGAGGTAATCGCTGTATATATTGAGGCTGAGCTAGAAGAGACAAGTGCTGAGATTGCAGATTTAATCAGACAAGGATTTATTGAAGCTCGACAAGAGCAAGGGGTGACATATTACGAGATTGACTTTCGTCGTCAACAAAGTGCCGAAACTTTAGACTCGATGTCTTCGACATCAGTGTCACTGCGACCGTTATCGATCATCCTCAATCCTTCGGGGACAGTCTCAACCTCTACGGGCGAGAGTTTTGAGTTATGCGTCACAGTTACCAATCAGGGCGATCGCAGTGCAGTGATCAGTGTAGCGCTCGACAAAGACTCTAGCTCGATTTATCCTTGGTGCGCTTTTCCGTCAGAAAGCTTGGCTTTGAGTGTCGGGCAAAGCTGCGAAGTTGTATTCCTAATCCAAGTACCACCAACTACCCCCCCTGATGAATACAACTACACCTTAATTATTGATGCGCCCAAGCATTATCCAGAACATACGCCGATTCAATATAAAGGTCGCGTAATTGTTCTTCCTGCGATTCAAGAGGTGGTCAGAGTCAATGATCCCACCTTTGTTACATTACCGCGCACCTCTTCTGACAATCCGCATCCAATGCGATTGGGTGAAATTTGGCAAGTTCTCGTATCTGTTTCCAATCGCTCCGATCGAGTCGATCGCTTTCGGGTCAATGTCCCCGACCTAGATCCTAAATGGATTTCGATTTACTACCCCGAAGGCTTGGCCCTAGCTGGCATTGTCGAAGCCGCCGACGGTTTGCCGCTTAATCCTGATACCCAAGGACATATTACCGTAATTTTCAAGCCGCCCATGGATGTGTGGGCAGGGATTTATGCGCCGACTATTCGCATCCATTCGGAGAACAATCCAGAGCTATCATTATTAGATATTGCCTATTTTGAGATTCTTCCCACCTATCAACTCGATATTCAACTAGTGACATCGCGGACAAGGGTTGTCCGTGAGCCTTCCCTGTATGAAATGCGCTTTAAAAGTAATGGCAATATTGCCCGTGAGCTAATCCTCAGAGCGAGTAGTCCTGAACAAGATGGATTGTTAATCTATACCTTGTCCATGGAAGAAATTAAAATAGCTCCTTATGGAACGGCAAGGGTCAATATCGAAATTGAACCGACGAAAAAATGTAAGCCAAGGTTTTTAAGCGATCGCTACTTAAATTTCATTGTCGAAGTTGAAGATAAACAGGGAGCGCTACTACCTAACGATCGCTTCACAAGCAATTTATTATTACCAGCACGTCCTTGGTGGCAGTTCGTTTTACTGATCATTGGTATTTTGGGGGTAGTTGGGACAATTGTGTTTTTGATTTGGTGGTTCTTCTTTAGACCACCCGATGTGCCACAGGTGGTTGAGTTTTCTTCTGAATCATCTACCTATCGAGAAGCTGCAAATGAAGCAATTAACTTACGCTGGCGAGTTACTTATCCAGAGTTATTAAGTGAAATCAGGGTGGAGGGACTGTCAGCCGACGAGAAAGCGATCAGTCAACCTGTGGTTTATAACTTTAGCAAGGGAATTCCGCCCGAACTCAAGGAATATTGTGTAATTGATCGCGACTTGTTTTGCCAAAATGTACCTACCGATGCACGTAAGCCCAGCCAGTATATTTTTCAGATGAATCTCTCATCGAAGAATCCTAAAACTAGAAACATTCCATTAGCAAAAACCACGAAAATTTTAGTGGAGCCGATTCCCCAAGCTGAGATTTTGGAGTTAGCATCGACTAAGCCTCTTTATACTGAGTCTAAGCCAGTTTTGCCGACGACTTCATCTGCTCCCATTGCTCAAGCTAGACCTTCAGAAAATGCCCCTGCTCCTGAGACAAGTAATTCTCGTAATTCTGCTGCTCCGCCATCTTCTAGCGTGGCTAATGTTGCTTCAGCAGCCAACTTTACCGAGCCAAGTTCGATCTCGATCATCTTGGAAAAGCAGGTATTTTTCACAGCAATTGGGATTGCCAAAGGCGGGATCAAACCAAGAATAATCAAGCCTAAGCCCGATCTTGATAACGAAGTAAGACTAAACTGGACTATATCCAACTCTAGTCAGGTTAAGGAATTAACCCTCGTAGGGCGATCGCCTGAAGGAGAAGTCAAGAGTCCGCCTTTACGGTTTTTGGTCACTGAAGGTTTACCGCGATCGCTGCGCCCTTACTGCACGATTTCTAACGATCAGATGATTTGCAAAAATGTCCCTACCGAGGCTAAGGCTTCAAGTAGCTATATTTTTGAGTTAGCGATCGTTCCTAGAAAGCCCCCAATCGATCCCAAGGCAGTTCCCGTCGCTAAAAAAACTGAAGTCACTAAAATTGCGCCTTTCCCTGCCAAAATTCTTGAACTAAAGGTAAATGGACAAGATGCTTTACCGCAATATTCTTTCAATCTCAATCCCGATATTCCCACAATCCTCACTCTATCTTGGAAAGTCGAGGCTTCGGCTTCGGCAAAAATCGAACTACTCCCTGCCCCAGGGAATATTGCTGCTGTTGGGCAATTAGCTTTGCCTTTAAGTCCGAAGTCCGCAGAAGTAACCTATATCCTGAAAGTGACGAACCCCGATGGACAAATAATTATGCGATCTTTCATTGTCCAAACGATCGCGCCGCCACCTGCGCCCAAATCGGAACAGACTCCGCCGATCGCGTTACCACCTGAACTGCAAGTTCCTGAAATTGACTCACCGTTAATTTCTCCTAACACTGGGATAAATCAGCGATCGGGCGGCACACTCACCCCCTCTGAGGTTCCACCAAGCCAAAAATAAAGAAGCGATTTTTAGTAGCGCGGCGAAGCCGCAATACTAAAAATTGGTTCTTTATTTCTCCCCTTGCAAAGGAAAAAATTAGTAAGGTGGGCAATGCCCACCCTACCTACCTAATCTATTTAACTAAACATGCTAGAAGAATTTGATTTTAAATTGCCCAAAGGATTAATCGATGCTAATGGAGAATTACAGGCTCAGGGAAAGATGAGACTGTTGACCGCCAAAGATGAACTGATCGTGCAGGACTTGTCCAGCCGCGATCGCAATATAGATATCGTATTTCTATTGCTGGCTCAGGCGATCGCCAAATTAGGTAACTTACATCAAGTTACCGCGCAACAACTAGAGCAGTTATTTTTGCCAGACTTTGTCTATTTCCAAAATCTATTTAGCCAACTGCAACCGCAAAACGTGACTACATCGGGGGAATTATAGGCTACCCCTTGGAGAGGTTGTATGAAGAGGTAGCCTTCATTGCTTTTTACTTCCATTGGTCAAGGGAAGATATTTTTAACCTCACCCATGCCGAACGCTTACGTTGGGTCAATGAGATCATGCGATTGCGCTAGTAAATGGTGTCGCGGCTTCACCGCGACACCAAAAGTTTAATCGCCAGATAATCGACAATCGCGATTATTGAGCTTGCCGTCGGACATGATCGTGCGACAAAAAATACTTTTTTGAGAATTAGAGTCTTTTAATAAAGCCGCGTTAAACTTTGCCCCTCTCAAATCCGCGCCTCGAAAATCAACATTTTCTAAGTCAGCATTCGTAAAGTTTGCCCAGCGTAAATTTGCATCCTGAAAATTTGCATCTTTTAAGTAAGCACCGATCAGATTTGCGCCAATCAAATTGGCTTTTTGTAAATTAGCAGCCCGCATTTTTGCCAAGCTCAGATTAGCACCATTAAGCTTTGCCTCAGAAAGATTGGCATTGCTTAGCTCACATTCTGGACAAGCTTTAGTTTCTAATAATTGCCCAACAGGATCTGCGATCGCGGTTTGGACTAACGACAAATATATGGGTAATGCGATCGCGCCAGATAAAAAGTAATAGCGTAACATCGGCAATCCTAAATGAATTGTTAGTAATAAGACTGACTATTCAGCGATCATTTTAACTCAACCTACTAGATCGGCGATCGCACTTTATTTTTCGTTTTGTAGTTCCATCACAAGCTGACTAAATTCCTGCTCGGAAACCTGATCTACATCGCCTTCTCCCATCAGAACAGTCGTTAAATAATCCATTTCTCTTTGGAATTCTCCTGTTTCCCAATTATATGCTAATACATCCATTCCGCCTGCGTCTGGCTTGATTAATTTAACGGGTCTTCTTCCAACAATAAAATACATAGGCAAATCCATTTTGTTTCCTCTACTCTATTTTGATTTTATAAAAATTAGATTCAGTAAGGGTATAGAGAATTAAGCTGTAGCCTTAATTCTCTATACCTTCTATGCTATGTTGAAGGAGCTTCATCAGCACTCTGCGACTTTTCCAAAGCAGCATCATAATGAATTCTTGACTCTTGGAGAAGTTGATCGACCTTAGCTGTTTCCTCTGGATCTAAGGCTTTTCCTGCCTCTTTCGCCGCACGTTCAATTGAGCGCACCTCCTCGTAAAGCTTATGCCCAACTCCATTTTTGACATCCATTATTTGCTGTAAATGCAATTGAAGTTCGGCAATATGACCGTTAGAGAGTTTGACATTCAATAAGATGTCTCGATATCCTGCAGGAGTTGGCTTGGCAAATCGATCTTTTTCCCGAACAAGAGTAAGCATTTCCTTGGATTTACCTAGCCCTAGCATCAAATCGCGATAGCTATTGTAAATGATTGAAGCTCGGCATATATCGACAAGTCGAGAATGATCTCCACCATATTCGCCTTCACTCTTTGCCACTGCTGTGTTTTGGTCTTTTAATTTGGGTATTTTTGCAGCGCCATTTGTAATAGAAGCAATATTAGAGACTATCGGATCGAACTCTACTTTAGCAACTGCTGCATCTTCGTAGAGTTTAAACATAAATTTTTTGCCTACACCTTGATGTAGTTCATCGACTTTACTTGCAGGTTCTTCTGCGGGTTTACTAGTCGCTTCATCACCATCTCTTTGGATATCGGCTTTTGTTTTTACAGTAGCTTGTACTTGTGGAGTGGTCGTCGTGGGTTTCTTTTGAACCATGTTACCATTCTGCTGCACCACATGAGTCAGCTCATGGGCAATTAACTCCTGACCACCTCGACTACTTGGTTCATAAGCCCCCTGCCGAAAGAATAGATCCTGTCCTGTAGTAAAAGCTTTGGCTTGAATTGATTTGTTTAATTGGTCAGATTGCGAATCTGTATGTACCTTTACGCCACTAAAGTCTGCTCCCATCGCTTGTTCCATCGACTGTTGCAGATTTGCATCTAGTGACTGTCCACTACCCCGCGCACTTTGAATTGATGATTCTAAATCAGTTGATGCTTCACCTCCTCCAATGTTTTCACTCCTTTGAACTAAAGGTTTCATTTGCAATTCTTCATCTTCTTCTAACTCTTGCCGCTGAATTGGCTGATTTTGTGAAGTAATTGATGCATTAGTTGATGAATTAGCTGACGAATTAATCTGTTGAACTACCCTAGCCGCAGTAGCATCCGCCTCTTGTTCATACTTGTCATTTGGCTCGCCAATGGCAAGTTTTGCTTGGATCGCCATTCTCTCAGCAGCGATCGCCTTCAATCGATTTCCAGACTTTCTTTGCACTGGTACTGGTTCGGGATTCATTCTCTCAGCAGCGATCGCCTTCAATCGATTTCCAAACTTCCGTTGAATTGGTGGAGGTTCAGGATTCATTGTGAACTCTTTTCCCTCTTCTTGTTCTCCTTCATTTTTTTCTTCTTCTACAGATTCTTGTTTTTGAATTGGTTGTTTTTGTAAGGCTATATTAGTTGAAGGTTTTGATTGGATCGCCATGCTCTCAACAGCGATCGCTTTCAAGCGATTTCCAGACTTTCTTTGGACTGGTGTTGTTGCTTCTGAGCTTGGAGTATTAATTATTTTTTCTAAGAAATTTTCTGTATATCCAGACTTTCGTGAAATCGCCTCATCTTTTTCTTCTGACTCCAATGGAGCGAATGGTCTAGGTTGCAGATTTAGAGATGTAGGATTTACTAAAGATGATGCTTTTGTTGATCTGTCGTTAGTTTGTCCCATATCTAGATAGCTCCTAATATTTCCTGATATTTCTTGAAAATTTAAGCAGAAGTTAACCTAATTTTATTCTCTCATAACTACTTTCAAATAGTAATAAATATAGTTAAGTTGTTCTTTATTAGCGATCATAAACTAAAAAGGTGAGAGGCGGCGCAAAGCGCCGCCTCTCACCTTGCTGATGCTATAGAAACCACCACATAAGCAAGATACCTAAGATTGATCCAGCAACAACTTGGACTGGCGTATGACCTAATAACTCTTTGAGAGGATCATGTTCTTCTTCAAACACTTCCACCATGATTTGATTGAGAACCTTGGCTTGCTTACCTGCGGCGCGACGGATGCCTGCGGCATCGTACATGACGATAAATGCGAAGACTGTAGCGATCGCAAATTGAGGTGTGTCCCATCCTTGAGTTCGACCAATACCTGTAGCTAGTGCCGAGACTAAAGCTGAATGAGAGCTAGGCATTCCTCCTGTTTCAAACATTATTTTGAATCTGAGTTGTCGGAATTGAGCTAACTCGATAAATAGTTTGAGTATTTGGGCAGTCAGGCTAGAACATAGAGCAATTAGCAGAACTTGGTTATCGAGGATTTCGCCAACAGGATGGAGGTTCATATCAATTGCAAAAATTAGGGGAAAGAAAGAGGTCAAAGAATATTGTGAGATTTAGGTTTAATTTTTTCGGGCAGTGATGTAATCGGCAAGAGCCATTAGAGGTAAGGCTGCATCACCATAACTGATCAGTTGAGCCTTAGCTTGTTCTACCAGTTCCTGTGCTTTTTGCTGTGAGGCTTCGATCCCCCATAAGCTAGGATAAGTAACTTTTTGGGCGGCGAGGTCTTTGCCTGCGGTTTTGCCAAGTTGCTCAGAAGTCGCGGTAATGTCAAGGATGTCATCAATGATTTGAAAAGCTAAACCAATATTATTAGCATAGATGGATAGACGCTTAATGTCGGTATCATTTGCACCTGCTAGTAAGGCTCCACAGATGACACATGACTCTAGCAAGGCGGCTGTTTTGTGGATATGAATGAAGGTGAGCGTTTCAGCCGTCACATCTGGCTTGCCTTCACATTCTAGATCGACAACTTGACCACCGACTAAACCTGTTGCGGCGACAGCATGACCAAGATGTGCGATCGCTTTCAAAATGCGCCCCGCAGGTACGCCCTTTGTCTGGTCAGCAATAAATTCAAAGGCATAGGCAAGTAAGGCATCTCCCGCCAAAATCGCAATGTCATCCCCATAAACCTTGTGATTAGTAAGTTTGCCGCGCCGATAATCATCATTGTCCATTGCTGGTAGATCGTCATGGATCAATGACATGGTATGCACCATCTCCATCGCGCAGGCGGTGGGCATTGCCGAGGTGCGATCGCCGCCTAATAACTCACAAGCAGCAAGGCATAAGATTGGACGTAACCGTTTGCCACCAGCCATCAGCGAGTAGCGCATGGATTCATAAATTTTTTCGGGATAAGTAACTGCGATCGAAGCATCAAGGGCTGCCTCAACCTCTGGTTTGAGATCGCGTAAATACTTATCTAAATTGAATGCGACTGTTTCGGACAATGTTTGGGGCATGGCTGGCTTCAATGGTTTCAACAATAACTAATTGCTAGAGTGGGGCAAAAACTCCAGACTTTATTAAGGAAGATATCCAGAATGTATATTATGCAACGACTTGCGATCGCAACCCTAAGATTTTGCAGATTTCAACACCTACGGTGTTGAAATCTACAAAATCTTTTGGCTCAATAGGTATTTCGGGGAGGTGAAAGAAAGGAATAAATTGATAATATTGTAGCGAAAACCAAAAGAAGCGATCACTATGCTGAGTGTGAACTTAACCCATCTAATCGATGATGAAAAATGTTACGAAACAGTGCGTCAGACGCGATGGACAAGAGGAGTATGCTGTCCAAAATGTAAAAGCTCAGAGGTGATCAAGCGTGGGAAAGATGAAACGCAACCTGCCCGCCAACGTTACCAGTGTAAAACTTGCAATGCCAACTTTGACGATCTAACCGACACAATATTCGCAGGACATCATCAACCACTACGGATGTGGATATTGTGTCTGTATTTGATGGGATTAAATCTCTCGAATCGACAAATTGCCCAAGAACTAGACCTAGACAAGGATGTGGTGCAAGATATGACCACCCAATTGCGAGAAGGTATTGACCAAGGCAAGCCTGAAGTAAACTTATCTGGCTCAGTCGAGTGTGACGAGGTATATGTGACAGCAGGACACAAAGGCAAACCCGAAGAAGTTAAAAAAAAGGGCGCAAAGGAAGGCGTAATCGCCTCAAGGGGGTTCGGGGGCGGGGGACACACTTGAAAAAGAAAAACCACCCATCTTCGGCATGATTCAGCGCGGTGGTGAAGTGGTAATTCGCATGTTAGAAAACGTGCAACAACGAACTATTGAGCCTCTGATTAAAGCTACGATTACTCTTGGTACTATGGTTTACACTGACGAATATGCTATCTACAACCCTTTACAAGATTGGGGCTATGCTCACAAATCTGTTTGTCATGGTGCGGGAGAATATGCCAGAGATGAAGATGATGATGGCTTTTGTGAAGTTCATGTCAATACGATGGAAGGCTTTTGGTCGCTTTTGCGCTCTTGGCTACGACCTCATCGCGGTATATCTCAAGAAAAGCTACCTTTGTATTTGAGCTTCTTTGAGTTTGTCCATAATGCTAAGACGAGGGGTAAAGCTTTGCTGAGTACTTTGCTGGACTCCCTACTTTCCTTACCTCCCCGAATCGCCTATTGAGCC
>NZ_BBJB01000038.1 GCF_016584665.1 Pseudanabaena sp. lw0831 | reverse complement strand
AGCAGTCAGCTCCAAATATTTATTTTGTGGATTCTGGCGGTTGCCTTACCAAGTTTAGCGATCGCATGGACAACTTTTAATCGCACAGCTTTGCCATTAACTTTTGTTGCCCTTGTATTTTTGCTTTGTGTGTGGATATATAGCAATTTCTCCACATCTCTCAACTCAAATTCAGAAGTCATAAACCTTGATCCCAACGAAGAAAAAAAACTCAAAGATTGCTTCTCATCAAATATTTATCATCTGACAGGGCTAGAATATCGCCCTCAAGAAATCTACTGTCGCGGCAATCTGCGATCGCAAAACCCTAAATACGCTTACGAAACGATTAACCAAAATATCCAAAAAATATTTGACAATCGCTTTATCTGTTATTTACAAGAAAGTCCATTAGAAAATTTAGGTACAAGTTTTGGTGGCGCTCAAGAAGGTCAGGGAAACACAACAAACTATTGCTTTTGTTTGATACCCAATAATTTCGCCAATTCCCAATCAGCTTTAAGCGATCGCCAAAGTTGGGTAGCTAGCACGATCAGTATTTTATTTACAGCCTTCACTGTGTTAGTTGTAGGCGCAAATCAACGAATTGACTCTTTAAGCTTAAGTAACTTACAGCAAGGAATTCCTTACTTCCTTGGTATAACTAGCATTTTTATCGCAAGGGGGATTGCGCAATACTACATCGCCAAACATTATAGACTGCTACTTTCTCCTCCACTTTTACTGCCAGCCCTTGGTGGTTTTGGTTTGTTAGGCAGTTTAAATACTAATTTCCCTACAGGACAAAACCCCACAAATCAGCGCCGCATCCTCTTTGATCTAGCCGTGATTCCAACCATTGCGGGCTTATCCATCTCCATAGTTTTATTGTTTTTGGGCAACTGGATACTAGTTCCCACAACTATGCAGATGATCGATCCTGCGATCGCTCCATCCTTGTTAATCACAGATCTAGATACCTTTGATATCAAAAACTCGATTTTTGTAACATTATTACAAACAATTTTTTCCATAGGAAAAACAGCAATTACTTCAGACGCAATCGCTGCCTTTTCTCCGCTCACCCTAGCTGGCTGGGCTGGATTAGCTCTTAGTGCTTTGCAGCTAATGCCCTTTGAGTTACTAGATGGCGGCAACCTTATAATCGCGATGTTTGGACATAGGCAAGCCATCCAGATTGCACGCATAGCAAGACTAATATTGTTAGCGATCGCTTTACTTACGCAGCCTTGGCTGAGGATTTACAGCCTCTTATTATTTTTGTTACCCACTCCGCGCCCCAGTATTTTGAACGAACGTATGGAAATTGGTAAAACTCGCGATCTAATCGGCATGATTTTAATTGCGATCGCGGTACTAATTATCCTGCCTATACCAAAAGCCATCTTTTTATAGCCCAAGAGAGAGTTGCAGTGCAAAGCACCTCAACTCTCTCTTGGTTTTTCCTCTGAAGGAGAGCGCTAATACTTCAATTAATGTTTTATTTTAAATTTTCAAGACTTTAATGTGATTTTGGCATTATCATTAACCTTGGCATTAGGTAGCCACGATTTGTTGCTACTGGTAACATCAGTTAAGTCAACAGTAGAGACATGTTCATCCTGAAGCGCCAAGACGTTGAGATCGTCAACGTCCAAAACCCACAAAACAAAGATCAACAAATACCGATTTTGCAATATCAGGGGCAAACATTTCGGTTACTCAACATGTTTGGCGATAATCGAGATGAGGCTTTAGCGCTTTGGCGTGACTTAACTGATAACAAAGGCAAAGCTTGCGTATTATTAGAAGAGCCTCAGCGTTTTAGTGTTTGGGGCAGGGTCAAACTAGACCAAGTCCATTCAGCACCTACCCAGACTTCTTCAGTAGGTACACATCTTGTTCAAGGTTGTTTACTGATATTGCAAGCTGTGTATATTGAAGTTGAAGATCTCCTTGGCGTTAGGCAAGCAGGTTCTTTTAAGCAAGATTTACTTAAGTTTATGCAACAAGGTAAATTTGCTCAAAGCGAAACAATTTCTGCTCTGGAAGAAGTTTTGTCAATCAACCCACTTAATAGTGTGCAAATTCCCAACTGGGATGAAAGCAAATTGCAGCTTCTTTTAGGTGAAATACATCGACTAGCATCTTCCTATTTTGGAAATAATAGTTTTGTCGATAGTGCGATCGCCGCCTTAAATGAACTACCCGAATCAGCATCCGTGACTGCTTGGCTGACAAAAACTCCTAAAGGTAAACTCTGGAAGTAGTCTAATTGGCTTCTTTACTATGTTTGCTTCTAAAGTTATGACTCGTAGCACAATACTTGTTATTTTCTTTTTTTTTATACTTTGATTTCTTATGGTTGTAGCTAAGGTGCAAGATTCATGAGTAGAGCTAAATCTCCCTCGCCGTCAGGGATTTCCACGCAATCTATTGTTTGGGCAGCGATCGGATGGGCAGCCCTAGCTCTAATGTTCTACCTATTTTTTAATGTCCCAACAGATGGTCCCCATGTCATCAAGCCCGAAGAATGCGCCAAGGCAATAAAAGACCTATTCGTAAGACCAAATTGGTATCGATACGGAACGTACATTTTTCAAACTGTAGCGATCTCTTGTTCAGGGATACTATGTCTTCGTAACTGGCGTAGTTCTAAAATCATTAGCGGTCGGAATGTTTGGTTAGGTCTAGGCATAGGTATCCTGTCTTGGGGGATCGGAAATTTAATTTTTGGTTATCTCGATTTTCAATATCAAAGTGGATTAATTGCTGGCGGATCAAAAGGCGCTAAGGATTTAGTCCAAACATTTCCATCAATCGCCGATATTTTCTTCACAGCAACTTACGTGTTTTTGTCATGGGGGATGGCGATGTCTGTGATTGGCCGAAGGCTAAATCTGTATCCTAAGCAATGGGCGATCGTGGGTGCTGTTGGATTTGTGGGAGTTGTTGTAGCAGCTTATGTTACCTTCGGCGTAGGTGGAGGGTTCTCTCTGGATACAGGCAAAATACTGAATATTGTTTATGCCCTTGGCGATATTTGGTTGCTAATTGTCGCAACAATTCTTTTACTTGCTTTTTGGGGTGGTAAAGCCGCTCAATCTTGGCGATTGCTTGGTAGTGCTGGTATTGCAATGTTCTTTGGGGACTTATGGTTTAACTACAGCATTAATACTGGTATCAGTAAAGTCTGTGAAGGTAAACAATATCAAAGTGGTGAGCCTGCCGAGTTCTTCTGGATTCTTGCATTTATTCTCTGGGGGATGGCAGCCGCTTTAGAGTTTGATTTATCTTCGCGACCAACAACGCGTAGTCGCAGAAATTAACAAAAAAGGGGCGCTTAGCGCCCCTTTTTTGTTAATATGCTCCATTTCCTTTGGGGAAAATCACAACCAAAATAGTTTTAAATATCAGATGTAGATCGAGCCAAAAACTCATGCGTTTAACATAGCTTGCGTCAATCTGTACCCTCTTGGCGTAAGGAATATCGTTTCGTCCTGAAACTTGCCATAGCCCTGCAATACCAGGTCGAACACTGAGTACTCGATCGATCGCAGTACCATATTTACTTAGTTCATCTTGAACTAATGGTCGAGGACCAACCACACTCATATCGCCCATGAGGACATTCCAAAACTGGGGCAACTCATCCAAACTTGTTGTCCTCAAGAACTTACCGATTTTAGTAATCCGAGGATCGTGTTTAAGCTTAAAAGATGCTTCATATTCGGCACGGCTAATCGGGCAGGCATTTAAATAATCTTCAAGAGCTTGATCTGCTCCGTTAATCATGGTTCTAAACTTAATGCAATTAAATTTAGAACCATTTAAACCAACTCTAGGATGAATATATAAAACTGATCCAGGAGAACTAATGAAAACTAACAACGCAATTGCTAGATAAACTGGCGAAAATAAAATTAAAACAATTGATGCAAATGCGATATCAAAGACTCTTTTCCCCCAATTTGCATAAGAATCTGTACGATCTGTAACCGATTTTTTTGGACGGAGGCTAACTTGACTATTTGCTTTGCTTCTAGTAATCATCAAATCTCTACACCACACCACATAGTTGAACTAATCATACAATGCCTGTCTACTTTTATTGGGGCGATGACGACTATCAAATTTCTCAAGCAGTAAAAAAGCTGATAGACACTCATGTCGATCCGATGTGGCTTGACTTTAATTATGCAAAAATCAATGCTACTGGGGATCTTGAGGTTATGAATGGACTAAACCAAGCTGTAACTTCACCATTTGGCATGGGTAGTCGCTTAACTTGGATAGCTGATACTGCGATCGCCCAACGTTGCACTGAATCGCTACTATCAGAGCTAGAAAGAACTTTTAACCATTTACCTATAGACTCCTACATCTTGTTTACATCATCAAATAAGCCTGATGGGAGAGCCAAATCTACCAAGTTGTTGCAGAAGTATTCCCAGATTTTAGAGTTTTCGTTAATACCTCCTTGGAAAACTGATGCGATCGTTCAATTAGTGAAACAAGCCGCTGTTGAAATTGACTTAAAAATAGCATCAGATGGCATAGATCTACTAGTTGATGCGATTGGTAATGATACGCGCCGACTGACAATGGAATTGCAAAAGTTACAGCTGTTACATTATGGGAAAACGAAGCCACTTACGGCTAAAGAAATTGCACCACTTGTACAAGTCTCGGCTCACAATAGCTTGCAATTAGCAAGTTCGATTCGTGCTGCTAATACTAGTCAAGCTCTCTCTTTGATTGCGGAATTACTGAGAAATAATGAGGTGGGTTTACGGATTTGTGCGACTTTGGTGGGGCAGTTTCGCACATGGCTTTGGATTAAGCTGATGCAAGAATCGGGAGAGCGAGATGATAAGGCGATCGCTGATGCTGCGGAAATTGGTAATCCTAAGCGAATATATTTTCTGAAGCAAGAAGTACAGGGTCTAAATAGTCAAAAGTTAATGCGATCGCTAAGTATTTTGTTGCGATTAGAAGCCGATCTCAAGCATGGTAAAGATGAAACGGCAACATTGCAAACTGCGATTATTGAGTTATGCCAAGCAATGACCAAATAAGAATGTAGGGTAGCGCAAAGCTCTGCTTTACATTCTTATTTGGTTGCGAGATTTGAAACCATGATCGCTGCTACCATGAGAATTAGATCATTTATATAGAAATATGTCTGAAAACTCCGCAACAGTTACCGTTGCACTCAATAGCGATAACCAATCTAATCGCAGTTATGAGATTGCGATCGCTTCTCATAGTCTCAAAAACTTAGGCGATAAATTAGTAGAAATTGGGTTAGGAAAAAAAAGTAAAAAACTCCTCATTGTCTCGAATCCCGTCATTTACAAGCACTATGGCGAAACTGTCCAGACATCCCTAAGTAATGCGAGGTTTGATGTTGCGCATTTAATCTTGCCTGCAGGTGAACGCTTTAAAACCGCAAACTCACTCCAAAAGATTTATGATGCGGCTCTTGGACATCGTTTAGAACGCTCATCGATGATTGTTGCCCTCGGCGGTGGGGTAATTGGCGATATGTCGGGCTATGCGGCAGCAACTTGGTTGCGCGGTATTGATCTTGTTCAAGTTCCAACCACACTTCTTGCCATGGTGGATTCCGCAATTGGTGGCAAGACGGGGATCAACCATCCACTGGGCAAAAACTTAATCGGTGCTTTTTATCAACCCCGACTAGTTTGGGTCGATCCTGAAGTCTTAAAAACTTTGCCAGCCCGTGAGTTTCGCTCAGCGATGGCAGAGGTGATCAAGTACGGCGTAATCTGGGATCGAGAATTATTTGATTTGCTTTCTCAATGCGATCGCCTCGATCAGTTACGTTATATTTCATCGGAATTGCTGCAAACAATTTTGTATCGTTGTGCCAAAGCTAAAGCTGAAGTCGTATCCAAGGATGAGAAAGAAGGAAATCTTCGCGCCATTCTCAACTATGGTCATACTGTCGGTCATGCGATCGAGTCAGTTACAAACTATCGCCTCTATAATCATGGAGAAGCTGTTGGTTTAGGAATGCTGATCGCAGGTGCGATCGCTGGCGATCTTGGTCTATGGGCTGAGTCAGATCAAGCCCGACAAGCAGCCCTTATTGCTAAAACCCATCTACCACGGACAGTACCTGCGGACATCGATCTTAATGCAATTATTGAATCCCTATCAACCGATAAAAAAGTAGAAGCTGGCAAAGTGCGTTTCATTTTACCAACAGCGATCGGATCGGTAACTCTTAGCGATCGAGTAACCTCGGATATGGTTAACCAAAATTTACGAAAAATGATGGCATAATGCTTGACACTTTAAATGGTAGTTCGTACTATACTTAAACATTTATGTCAAGCAGAAAAAATGCTAAGCTAGAACATACAAAATATTTAGTTTGCATGTATCGCTTAGTATTAAGTATATATTTGTAAACCATTAGTAATTTAAACCAATACCCCAAGAGTCTAGACAACAGAGATTTCATGACTAAAAAGCCAATTAAAGACCTTCCCCAAATCAACGAACGTATCAGATATCCAAAAATTCGAGTCATTGATATGGAGGGGGAGCAACTCGGCATCCTAACCCCCAAAGAAGCCTTGAAAATGGCTGAAGAAAAAGAGCTAGATCTTGTGCTAGTCAGCGATAAAGCTGATCCTCCTGTTTGTCGAATCATGGACTATGGCAAATTCAAATTTGAGCAAGAGAAAAAGGCCCGCGAAGCTCGCAAAAAACAACATACTTCCGATGTCAAAGAAGTCAAGATGCGCTACAAAATTGAGGAGCATGATTATAAAGTGCGAATCAATCATGCAGAGCGTTTTTTGAAAGAAGGAGATAAAGTCAAAGCAACCGTAATGTTTCGTGGTCGCGAAATTCAACACGTTGATCTTGCTGAAGTTTTGTTGAATCGCATGGCTAGTGATTTAGAATCTGTCGCTGAGATTCAGCAATATCCTAAGCGCGAAGGAAGAAATATCACTATGTTGATGGCTCCCAAAAAATAAACCTAAAAGCCTTGCAATACGGGCTTTGAGGTTTATTTTTTCGGTAGGCATAAATCACAAAAAATAAGGAGTGCACATTGCACTCCTTATTTTTTGTGATTTATGCCTACCGAAATGATTTATATCCTAAGTATTATCCATAAGCGAAAAGTTTAGGAAAAGCGAAGAAAGTACCATAGAGAATATCAACAAAGAGACATTTAACCATATCAAAAGACGTTAATGAATCACTAGGTGAACTACTTGTTGTGTGAATGGTTACAAATAGCCCGATCGCAAAGCATTAAAAAATCAGCTAAAAATCATGTTTGAATTGCGTCAACCTATTTAATAAACATCACTTATTTTCAATCAAAGGCTTACTAAGCAAGCTTTTAACAAAATAAAGTAGTATGGATATATTATGGCGCGATCGCAATTTCAAAATCTCAAAAACTATCTCCGTCCTTACTGGAGTGACTTAGCCGTTGGCACAATTGCCCTACTAGCGGCAAACTGTCTTGGTACATACATCCCTTGGCTGATTAGATCCGCAGTTGACGATCTTAACAAGATCTCATCTGGCGATATTCATACTTTAATGCGATATGTATGGATGATTATCGGCTTGTCGTCGCTGATGTGGATCATCCGTATGGCTTCCCGCGTCTGGATTTTTGGGATCGGTCGCAAAATCGAGTACAGCCTCAAGCAACAAATTTTTGAGCATTTACTCAAATTGCCGCCAAGCTATTTTGCCAACAATTCCGCAGGCGAAACAATTAGTATCGTTACTAGTGATGTTGAGAATATCCGCCGCTTAATGGGATTTGCGCTGCTCAGTATTATCAACTCAGTATTTGTGTATTGCCTGACACTGCCCGCGATGGTAGCGATCGATCCGATGCTGACTTTGCTATCGGTCTCTGTTTATCCGATCATGTTATTGATTGTGCAGAGATTTAGCGGCCAGTTGCGTGATGAACAGTTAGAAGTTCAAGAAGAACTATCCAATGTAAGTTCGCTCTTGCAAGAAGACCTCAATGGCATGGCTCTGATCAAAACCTATGCTCAGGAGGAGAATGAACGAGGAGCTTTTGGGAAATTAAACGATCGCTTACTCGATGCCAATCTGAGAATGGCGCGTAGCCGTAATATTTTATTTCCACTATTGGGTGGAATTGCAAGTATTAGCTTTTTAGTATTAATTTGGTTTGGTGGCGAAAAATTAGCCAATCAGCCTACGACCTTTAAAATTGGCGATTTGCTGACACTGATTATTTATGTGGAACGATTAATTTTCCCAACTGCGATTTTGGGGTTTGTGATGGTCACTTATCAACGCGGACTAGTCAGCATTGGACGCATTCAAGGCATTCTCGATATGCCACCAGCGATTGTTGACAGAGCCGATGCGATCGCACTTACCAAAGATCAAGTTACTGGCAAAATCGAAGCAAGCGATCTCACTTTCACCTATGACGGAGCTAGTCAACCTGCTCTCAATCACGTTAGTTTCACAATTTATCCATCCGAAACAGTCGCCATTTTAGGAACAGTTGGTTCTGGTAAATCTACTTTTGCGAGCGCCTTGATGCGCTTAATTGAAGTTCCATCAGATCAAATTTTTATTGATGGTGTAGACATTACCAAAATGCGGATCGCAGATTTGCGCGAGATTATCTCTTTCGTGCCGCAGGATAGCTTCTTGTTTAGTGCGACGATGCGTGACAACATTCGTTACGGTAAGCCCCAAGCCTACGATCATGAAGTGGAAAACTTTGCCAATCAAGCACGTATTGAGCAAGAGATTCTTAAGTTTCCAAAGCAATATGACACACTAGTCGGTGAGCGGGGAATTACTCTGTCAGGCGGTCAAAGACAGCGTACAGCCTTGGCAAGAGCCTTACTCGTTGACACCCCAATTTTGGTGTTAGATGACGCGCTCTCTAGTGTGGACAATCAAACTGCTACAGGAATTCTGGGGAATCTTCCTCGTAATAAGACCGTGTTATTTATTACACATAATCTATCTGCTGCATCAACTTGCGATCGCATTATCCTTATGGATGCAGGTAAAATCGTCCAAGCGGGTACTCATGCTGAGTTACTTGCTGAGTCTCAGCTTTACCAAAAGCTCTGGAATCAGCACAAACTTGAAGTTGCGATCACATAAGGTTTTGTAGTGCGGCGAAGCCGCACTACAAAACCTTATGTTGTTTGGAAAATTGCTTCGATTGCAGCAACATCAAGAGGACGGAATAGAAAGAACCCCTGACCATCGCCTTCTTCACTAAGCAAATCTTGCAAATAATTCAACTGAGCTAAGTTTTCAATACCTTCTGCGACAATGTGAGCCTTGACACTATGCGCCAAGGATATAATCGCCTGAAGAATTTCCATTCCGTTTGAATTTTTATGGATATTGTTAACAAAAGAACGATCAATTTTTAAGCCATCGAAAGGAAACTCATGTAAATATGCAAGCGATGAATAGCCTGTGCCGAAGTCATCAATATAAATCTTAATTCCTGCTTGCCGCATCTGACTGAGGATACTTATTGCAAAATCAGGATTCTCCATAATCGAGCTTTCCGTTAGTTCGATTTTAAGATATTCAGAAGATAGTTGTGTTTGATCGAGAACGCTAAGGCACTTTTCTAAAACATCATCCTGTGCCAATTGTTTGGGAGATAGATTGACACTAATTGTAATATCTTTAGCCTTAGGGAAGCGTTGTTGCCAAGATTTCACCTGTAAGCAAGCATTCCGCATAATCCAATCACCAATAGGAATGATTAGCCCTGTCTCTTCGGCTAGGGGTATAAATTGGATCGGTGATATTAAACCGCGTTCAGGATGTTTCCATCGAATTAATGCTTCTAACCCCACTATCTCCATATCACTGAGAGATAGAATTGGTTGATAGTAGATCAGAAATTCCTGATCGTTTTGATTGCTAGGATCTTGACAGAGAGCAACAGCTTTGCGGAGATCCTTTTCGAGCTTTAATCGTTTGAGCACTCGTTCTCGCATAGAAATATCGAAGACCTTATTGCATGAATTCCCCAGCTTTTTCGCATAAAACATGGCTGTATCAGCATCTCTGAGGAGAAGCTCAGGAGAAATGATCTCAGTAGAATCAGGATTGTCAGGCCTATTAATTTGATGGAACTTGATGCCAATATTAGCCTCGACCTCAATCTCATGGTCATTGATTGTAAAAGGATTTTGTAACTTTGTTTGAATGCGATCGGCAATAGCGATCGCCTCTTGTTGATCTCCTGGATTTTCTAGTAGGATGACAAACTCAGCGCCGCCAAAACGAGCAACTGATGCATTAGGAGGAATAGAATTGCACAAGCATTGGCTAACTGCAACTAGCAGTAAATTGCCAACTGGATGCCCAAAGGTGTCATTAATAGTTTTAAATCGATCTAAATTAATCCAAAAAATGGCTATGAGTCTTTGATGATCGCCGCTTTGAGAAGATACATCTTGGGGATGAAGCAGGTTTTGCAAACGGGTTTCGATCAGGGCGCGATTATACAATCCTGTTAAATGATCGTGGGTAGATTCGTATTGAAGTTGAGAATCGGCAAGCTTCAGCGATCGCTGCATTTGCCAACGCTCTTGCAAAGCGATCGCAAAACCTGTTAATAGAAACATCAAAATGGGAACAGCTATCTCAATTAAGTAGTTAGCTTTAAAAGCGATAAAAGTAACGATTAGCCATAGTCCAGATAGGACAAAAGCACTTATACTTCCAGTCCATAAATTTTGTCTTGGTAAGACCAAGCCAATAAACAGGCTCCCTAATAGAGCAATGCTCCAAATATCGATAGGTTTAGCAACCGCAAAAGAATTTTTTTGCAGGAGATTTTGCAAAGCCATTGCATGTAAATGCACTCCACTCGCTGGAGGATTTCGATCGAGAGGAGTTACTAAATCATCTATTCCTGAAGCTGTTACCCCAATCAATACAATTTTGTTGCGGAAGGTTGAAGCAGGAATTTTGCCATCAATGACATCACTAAATGAGATTTGTGGTATGTCCTTGACTCTTTTTGTCCAATTAATAGTTAAGGTTTGATCTAGCTCTGGCAATAGAGTATTGGAGGCGGTTGTCAAGTCATAGGCTTGCAATATCGACACCGCAAAAGTTGGGATATTTTGGATCTGCAAATCAACTTGACGCACAACTCCATCAGCATCTTCACGCTTAAGAATATGCCCGATTGCCACACCTGCACTATTGATAGGTGCGATCGGCAGGAGTGGTTGTCCAGACTTATCCCAAGCCATAGCCAGAACTACCTTCTGATATCGAGAAATTGCGGCAGCTAATTGCTGATCGGCGGGACTCTCTTCAGACCATAAAATATCAAAACCCACAATACTAGCTTCAGTTTGTTCAAGTTTTTGGATAAGCTGCACATATAGATTGCGAGTCCACGGAAATCTGCCAATTTTACTGAGGCTCCGATCATCAATGGCAATAATTATGACGCGCTCATCCCAAGGTCTATCGCCCCGCCAGTTAGTAAAACTGTTGTATGCCCAAAATTCGATTGTTTGTAAAAACCCAAGATAAACCATGGGAATTATGATAATTATGGCAAATATCGTGGGTAATGCTCGACATATCAAACTAACTAAACGCGATCGCCAGCGTTTAGCTTGGTAATTTGTTAACAATTTAGGAAATAATCGAGAAATAAACTCAGAGAATGGGGATCTCATAGACTTGTATCTTTCCCGTAGGAGTTTCCACTGTTACTTTAACTTTTAGGCTTGAAGTTGCAGGAAATTTTAGGGAAAACTCTCCACTGCCATCTAAAGATTGTTCCAATTCATCTACCTTAACGGTATTAAAAGGACTAGTATTTCCCGACACAACTATAGAACGACTTAAACCTGATACTTGTCTATTAATTATATATCTCAAACTTGCGTCATCAGTAAAAGGAATGGGTATCGAAGGAGGTTCACCGATAACTGTGATGTTTTGAAATCCACCATTGACTATTTCGGTCTGATTTTGAGCCGTCGTCGCCACACTCCCCTCAATTGTGGTAATCAACATATCGCCATTTGGTTTGACGATCGCAATATATTGCGTACCCCGTACCCCACTGATACCAGCAGGAGTTTGGATATTAATCTGAGATCCCCGATGGGTAAATTTACGAATCTGTAGTCTGACCTTCCCCCGTGGTACAAATAAATTGGTAATTCGCCCATTGTCAGAGGCAATCCGAAAAGAACGAATTTGGATAGTTGTGTTTTCGGCAATATAGAGCGAGCCTACGGCTGTATCTACGGTCAAAACTGCCGAACCGTTTGCTCCTGTCGAAATTTCATCACTAGTAGTTTGTAAAAGATCACCTACTCTCGCAGGACGATTATCATAGTTGTAAAAATTACGATATGTGACATTTCCTGTCACTTCTTCAACTTTTAACCATTGATCGGTCCGAATCTGAATATCTTTTTGAGCCTCAACCTTTTGATGATCTTGAGATAATAAAGAAATCCCAGACATATCGATAATGAAAATTAGAAAAGCAAAAAAAAATATGTTTGAATTTATATGTTTTTCAGGAAAAAGTTGAGAAATAAATTCAGAGAATCGGAATCTCATAGACTTGTACTTTCCCCAAAGAGGTTTCCACCGTTATTTTCACTTTTAGACTTGAAAGCGCAGGCAATTGTAGGGTAAACCTTCCTCTGCGATCTAAAGATTGTTCTAATCCATCTACCTTAACAGTATTAAATGGATCGGTGTAACCAGATAAAACAATAGAACGTCCTGAACCTGATGCTTTTTTGTTAATTACATATCTCAAACTTGCATCGTTGCGAATAGGTACAGCAGTCGATGGTGGTTCGCCAACAACTGTCAAATTTTGAAATCCCCCATTGACTATTTTTGTCTGATTTTGAGCAGTCGTCGCTACACTCCCCGTAAGTGTTGTCAGTACCATATTGCCGTTTGGTTTGGCGTTTACAATATACTTAGTACCCCGTACTCCACTTATGCCCGCAGGAGTCTGAATATTGAGTTGAGAACCACGATTAGTAAATTTACGAATCTGTAATCTTGCTTTCCCGCGAGGTACAAACAAATTGGTGATCCGCCCATTATCTGAGGCAATCCGAAAAGAACGGATTTGGATAGTTGTATTTTCTGTCACATAGATTGACCCAATGCCAGTATCTACACTCAAAACTGCCGAGCTATTTGCACCTGTAGAGATTTCATCACTGGCACTTTGTAAGTGATCGCCAACTCTCGCTGGTCGATTTGCATAATTGTATAAATTTCGATATGTGACATTCCCCGACACTTGTTCAACTTTTAACCATTGGTCAGTCCGAACCTGAATAGCTCTTTGAGCTTCAATTTTTTGCTGATCTTGCGGTAGTAAGATTGTTCCTGAGACATTGATTAGAAGTCCCAAACAAGCAATAAAAATTAGATTTAGTTTCTTTCGTTTTTCAAGCATTTTAAATGCGTTTCGCTATTTACTAAAAATTTGCTACATATAAATTATCCTTTCTCAAGGCTCAGGTATTTTCCAAATATTAATATTTTTATCTTGGCTGCCGCTAATTAGTTTGAGCTTATCTGGAGTAATCACCAAAGAAGTTACCAAATCCGTGTGACCAATCAAACTCCAGATTGAAGATTTAGTTTGAAGATTCCATAAATGGATAGAATTCTGGATATCTTTGCCGCCAATAAAGAGATATTTACTGTCATAAGTAATAGCGATCGCGCTGATCGTATCCTTATGTTCGCTTAATTCAGATAGCTTTTTACCTGAAGCTAGATCCCATACTCGAATTAATTTGTCACTACTGCCACTAATCACCCGCTTACCATCGGGAGTGACTAATACACAAGTAACGCCTGAGGGATGTTCGAGAGTTTTTAAGTTTTCGCCTGTCTTCACATCCCAAATGCGTACGGTCTTGTCGCGACTGGCACTAACGACCTGCTTACCATCGGGCGAAATGGCTAAACCCCAAATTTTATCGGTATGTCCCGTTAGCGATCGCATTAGTTTGCCCGTCGAGATTTGCCAAAGATTTACCGTATTGTCATAGCTACCACTAACTAGCAGATCACTAGTGGGTGCAATCGCTAAATTATTAATCAGGTTTGTATGCCCACTTAGGGTCTTGACCACTTTCCCTGACGCGATATCAATAATTTTGATATTTTTATCTTGCCCAGCGGTGACGATCTGGCGATCGGATAGAAAGACCACTGCTCGCACCCATCCGCCTTGATCTTTTATTTCCTTAATGGGATTAGAGTTGTCTCCTTCTAATTCCCAGAGCTTAACGGTTCCGTCATCACTAGCGCTAGCAATTATCTTGCCATCAGGACTAAGCGCGACATTTTGAACTGCATCAGTATGTTTCTGTAAAAATCTTGTTGGATTTAAAAATTTTTTCTGAAATACGGGAAGTTGAATAATGTCTTCAAAATTCCCAATCGCAGAAATCTTAATCACTGTACCGATGCTCAGTCCTACAAAAGCAGCAATTATTACTGATATAGTCAGCAAAATCGGGGAAGTCGGCTTGCGGGTTGAGTCTTTAATCGACTGTTTAATTGATTTGCGCTTGGCTTTAGTCTTATCGTTGGGAGCAAGTTTATCAATCAGTTCAATTTCTTTGAGGATTTTTAAAATCGACTCACAATTAATTGGGCGATCGCTGGGCTTACGCGCAATCAGCGCATCAATTAAATCGGCAAACTCCTCCGAAATTTCAGGCGCGTGCGATCGCCACTCAAAGACATCGCGATCGGGATTATAAGTATCAAGGGGATATTTTCCCGTCACTAAATGGATCATCGTGCAGCCAAGCGCATAAAAATCTGACTGCGGGACAGCAAATCCTTTTTCCTGTTCGGGCGCAGTATAGCCCACTGAGCAAATGCTCGTAATACCTTGCACACCGCCAATCTTGGCAAGATAGGTATGCGTGGCTTCGCGAGCCGTGCCGAAATCAATTAAAACTAGCTGCCCTGAAGGTGACAACATAATATTTGCGGGCTTAATATCGCGATGAAAATATTTGTTGCGATGGACTACGGCGAGAATATCCACCAATTGTCGCAGCCAAGTGATCGCCCGCTTTTGCGCGATCGGTTTGCGATCGCGGTGGTTGATCCATTGTTCGAGGTTTAGTCCCTCGATTTTTTGCATGATAATGCCATGCAACATTGTCCCGTTTTCGAGATCGTGATGCACATAGGTCTCAATCTTTGGTATCCCTGCATGTTCGATCTGTCCTAGTACAAAAGCTTCCTGCTGAAACAGTGACACGGCTTTACTGTCTTCATTCAATTCCTGTTTAAGGATCTTGAGGATTTTGGGCTTACCTGCGCGATCGGTGGCTTCATAGATCACCCCGAAGCCACCAGCATCACTTAATAATTTAGTGACTGTATAACAACCATCAATCAATAATTCGGAGCCGCATCCTTGACAAGTTGGGGAATTGTCATTGTCAGGGTGGTTAGGGATGGGGCAAGTGGGATTAATGCATAGACTCATGGTGTTTTCAAGCGTACCAGTCTAGACTTACTATATCGCTAGCGCAGTCAATTTATAGCAAACCCACAAAAGTAGGAGATGCTCAGCGTCCTCTATTTTTGTGGTTGAGTCAATTTATTTATGATCGAATACATCTCAACACTTTTCATTAACGCGGCAATCTTTGCTCTGTTTAGTCTAGGGCTAAATCTGCAATGGGGATTTGCAGGTTTAGTTAACTTTGGTCATGTAGCGTTTATGACGATTGGGGCATATACAACGGTGTTGCTCAGTCTCAATGGTGTGCCTTGGTTTTTTGCATTTCTGATCGCTGCTGCGATCGCTGGTTTGCTAGGCATCATCATCGGCAGTACCGCCTTAAAATTGCGCGAAGACTATTTAGGGATTGTCACCATCGGGGTGTCCGAAATGGTGCGTCTATTTGTGAACAATGAAGAATGGCTGACCAAAGGCACAAGGGGCGTACAGGATTTTCCGCTGCCATTGGTTAATCTCGTCTCACGGCAATATTATTCCTTTGTCTTAGCTGCGCTGTTATTGGTAGTCGTGGCGGTGGTGTATTGGCGTTTAGAGAGGCTAGTGCGATCGCCTTGGGGTCGAGTGCTAAAAGCAATTCGTGAAGATGAGGAAGTTGCCAAGGCGCTGGGCAAAAATGTATTTTGGTATAAACTCCAAGCCTTTGCGATCGGCGGTGCGATCGGTGGTCTAGCGGGAGCATTTTACGCTTGGCAATTAACCACAGTTTATCCCGATAACTTTATTCCCCTGATTACGTTCCAAGCATGGACAATTGTTACCATTGGCGGCGCGGGTAATAATCTTGGCGTAATTCTCGGCGCAGTAATTTTTCAGATTTACAATGCTCTTCCTAGATTTCTCCCCGAACAAATTCGCGCTGATGGTGGGAGGTTCGAGGCAATTCAGTTGATTTTGATTGGTGTTACCTTAATTTTGTTGATGGTATGGCGACCACAAGGGATTTTAGGAAATAAAAAAGAATTAACCTTAAACCGATAAAAAAGAGAGAGAGGGTGCTTAGCACCCTCTCTCTTTTTATTTATACCAAAGCACAAAATGGCAAAGCCATTTTGTGCTTTTAAAGCCCTTACTGGGTTTGATTTTCAATTCATAAAAGTGTTGCCACACTTTTGTGAATTGGTATTAGTATTTGGGAATTGAAGGATCGATTTGATCGCTCCAAGCATTAATACCGCCCTGTACATTGATCCCGTCAATGCCAGCTTGCTTGAGAAGCCCTAAAGCCTTCATCGATCGCCCACCCATTTTGCAATGGGCAATGAGCTTATGCCCATTTAGCAAAGCCCTGACCTTCTCTACACCATTGCCATTTTCAATTTCTGGCAAAGGTACTAGAACTGTGTTAGGGATTTTGCCAATTTCCCACTCGTTGGGATTACGGACATCAATGATCACATAGTCTTCAGCACCAGCGTCAATGATTGCTTTAAGTTCGGTAACAGTAATTTCGGCGATCGCCTGTTGTGCTTCCATTTCGTTTGCTTGTTGTTGGGGAATACCACAGAACATCTGATAATCGATCAATTCTTCGATTACAGGACGGACTGGGTTTGGACGGAGCTTTAGCTCGCGGAATGTCATCTTGAGGGCATCGTAAAGTAACAAGCGTCCACTCAGAGTATTTCCCTGCCCTAGAATGATTTTGACAGTCTCTGTAGCTTGGATTACACCAATAATTCCAGGAAGAATTCCTAAAACGCCGCCTTCGGCGCAGGAGGGAACTAACCCTGGAGGTGGTGGCTCTGGATAAAGATCTCGATAGTTAGGGCCACCTTCATAGTTGAAGACTGTCGCCTGTCCTTCAAAGCGGAAAATTGAGCCGTAGACGTTAGGCTTATCTAGCAATACACAGGCATCATTGACAAGGTAGCGCGTAGGGAAGTTATCTGTACCATCGACAACGATGTCGTAGGGAGCCAGAATCTCCAGCGCATTGGCTGAAGATAAATGGGTGTTGTATAGATCGATTTGGCAATAGGGGTTGATTTCTAAGATTCGCGCCTTTGCAGATTCGATTTTCGGTTTACCGACTGAGCTAGTGCTATGAATAACTTGGCGCTGAAGGTTGGATGTGTCCACCACATCGAAGTCCACGATGCCAATGCGCCCGACACCTGCGGCGGCGAGATATAACAACAAAGGGGAACCCAAGCCACCTGTACCGATACACAGTACGCTGGCAGCCTTGAGGCGCTTTTGTCCTTCTACGCCAACCTCAGGCAAGATCAAGTGACGCGAGTAGCGCTCGTAGTCATCTTGGGTGAGTTGAATTGAATTTGGATCTGGGTTGAGCATGATTAAATGAATCGCACTTTGTTTGCGTAGGCGATCCACAGCGCTTTGCTTTCAAACCCGAACCAATAAATTCTTTAAAATTGTTGCAAAGCAACAATTTTAAAGAATTTATTGTGCTTCGGGTGATCGTAAATTGCTGTATTGCGATCGCCTTTGCTGATTTGGCGGTTTTTTTTGTATTTATATTGTAGTTTCCTAGTTTACGCTTTAACGCAATGTTGTATGTTTGTTGCAATTGGCTTAATGCCATAACTTCGATCTAAGATTTACAAAAATTTAAATCTTTAGATCTAAATTTATCGCTAAGTACGTTCACAAAGTGTTCCGCCCAAGTAGCGGGCATAACACTTTGTGGGTTTTATACTCAACTTAGAGCGTGACCAAATCCACGCAGTATTATGGAGCTTATGGACACCCCTTACATTTACTACATTCCCATCTATCCTGACGATGATAATTGCGAAACGCTAATGCACTTATTCATAGGTCAGCCAGGTTTAGACACAGAAATTTTGAGCGTACTTGAAATGCTTGATGAGCGCGAACATGCAGGCGAAGGCGTTGACTATGTCCGCGAGCTTGAAGATAAATGTAATCTAAAGCGAGTTTCAGTTAGATTTTTGCCGCGAAACCGCGATCGCGCTGTGCCAATCATGACCTAAACCAAAAAAGTCGCGCACAGCGCGACTTTTTTGGTTAGTAAGGGTGGATATCTCCACTTCAGTTAATTTCTGTAAGGTTGACCTAGATTGTAAAATTGGAATAGATGTAAAGAAAGCAGAGCAATAAAATGGCATTTTTTGATTCTGAAATTGTTCAACATGAGGCTCGTAATCTATTTCAAGATTATCAAGCTCTAACTCAGCTTGGCGGTAGTTATGGCAAGTTTGATCGTGAGGGCAAAATTCTCTTTATTGAAAAAATGGAAGAGATGATGGATCGTTATAAAATTTTCATGAAACGATTTGAGTTGTCCGATGATTTTATGGCGCAGATGACCCTAAAGCAATTGGAAAATCAGTTGGGTAATTTTGGGATCACGCCACAGCAGATGTTCGATCAAATGAATATGACGCTCGAAAAAATGAAATCTGAACTTGAACCTCATAACTAGCTATTGGTCATTAGCTATTGGCTATTAGCCTTTAAATTGAGGACGAGCTAGGACGATAACTCCTTTTACTTTGATGTTATTAGCGGCGAGAGTGGCGATCGCTTCACGGATAGTTGCGCCAGTCGTATAAATATCATCAAATAGAATTACATCTTGTTGACTAGATGATCGATTTGATGGAACTGTAAAAGCCTTAGATAAATTTTCTTCACGCTCTTGTTTACTCTTGGTTTGCATCTGCGCCTTAGTGTCCTTAACTCGTTGCAATAATAGCGGTTTGCATGGCATTGCTGTCAAATTACAAAAACGACGTGCCATCAGTTCCGCTTGGTTAAATCCTCGTGATTTTAATTTGGTTGCATGAAGGGGAATGGGAATTACAGAGATTTTTTTTAAACTTGGTTTTTTAGTATTTGCCGATCGCTTCCATGTGTCGGCAATTTTTTCAGCGATCGCTTCCATAATTTCTGGATGCTGATCATATTTGCAAGCTGCAATCGCCCGTTTCAATGCGCCATCATAAATTCCCCAACTATAAAGCGGAATCTCTGGTGTAATTGGGTAATCTTTTTGCAAAAAATCTGGTGATTGATAAGCGGCTATTTGGCGATCGCAGTCTTTGCATAAAATGCGATCGGCAGGACGTTTGCACAATGGACAGTTTGGTTGCCAGAGCGAGTTGGTGATTGTGTTTGCTAGGCTGTCAAACCATTTCATGTTTCTTTGTGGATTTTATGAAATATTATAGAATAATCGCCAATCAATAAAAATCTACTGAAGTTATGGACTCTGAGAATAATACAAGCACGATCGCTTTGACGATTACTTTTATCGATCCAGATTTGAAGAGTGAAGAGCGAGATGATGAGGTAGTAAGGTTACTGGAAGAGTTAAGCGATCGCAGTGATATTGATGCAGTAGACCGCGTGCGTGACCCCAATCCCCCAGATGGCAACAAGAGTGGTGGTGCTTTTTTGGTGGGAGTGCTGATGGCGGAAGTGAGTGTGGCAAATGCGAAAAAAGTTTTGGGCTTTTTAGGCGATCGCCTTGGTAATAAGCCGATCTCATTTGAGGTGGAGGGCAATGGCAAGAAACTGAAGGTGAGTGCTAGTAGCCGCGAAGAGTTGGAGTTTGCGATGCAGAAGGCTAAGGAATTTATTGAGGCTGCATAATGGGTCGCTTCGCATTGCTGGTTGGGGTTAGTAATTACACCGTCGATCTTAAGCCTTTGCCTAGTGCGGCGAAGGATGTTGAGGCTCTGCGGCAAGTTTTGGTTAATCCTGAAATTGGCGGCTTTGCGGAGTTGGACGTGGCGGTATTGGTGGATGCAGAGAAAGGTGCGATCGAGTCAGCGATTTACGATCTATTCGCTAATCGTAAAACTGATGATTTGTTGCTGTTGTATTTCTCTGGGCATGGTGTGACGGACAGTCGCAATGATTTTTATTTCACAGGGACAAAAACGCGCAAGGATGCTTTGCCGCCAACGGCAGTTTCATCAACCTATGTCCACAGTTTGATGAATCAGAGCCGATCTAAGCGTCAAGTTGTGATCTTGGATTGTTGCCATAGTGGGGCGTTTCCTAAGGGAATGATGGCGAAAGATCTTGGTATGGTGAATCTGTTGCCGAAATTGGGCGGTGAAGGTCGGGCGATTTTGACGGCTTCGGATTCGACGCAATATGCGTTTGAGCAAGAGGGTTTTGAGTTGTCGCTCTATACGCATTTTTTGGTGGAAGGTTTGCGGACGGGTGCGGCGGATCGAGATGATGATGGGGATGTGTCGGTGGATGAGTTGTATGAGTATGTGCGGGATAAGGTGAAGAGTGCGAATAACAATATGTCGCCAGAGTTTTATCCAGTAAAAGAGGGACATCGGATTGTATTAGCAAGGGCTGCTCAAGATGATCCCAAGCTTAAGTTTCGGAAGGAAGTCGAAAAGGTCGTTAAACGTAGTGATGGGAGAGTCTCGGCAGTCGCTAGGAATTTACTAGCACGACGGTGGCAAGAACTAGAGATTTCTCAGTTAGAGTCTGAGGCGATCATTAGGGAAGTTTTGCGCCCATATCTGGAATACGCTAAAAAGCTTGAAGAATACGAACAAACTTTATTAGAGGCGATCTCCGAAGGTTTTCCTTTTAGCGAAGTCATCCAAACAGAGCTAAATGACTATGAAGAATATCTAGGTTTACGGAAAAGCGATCTTTTATCTATTAAAAATCGAGTTATTTTACCGAGACAATCTGAGTATGAGCAAAGATTTCGAGAAAGGCAACTTAGAGAAGAAGAAACTCGACTATACAATGAAAGAGAAATAGAAAAACAGAGGCAGCAACAAGCTAAACGGGCGGAACAACTAAAAAAAGAACAAGAACAGTTAGAGCAAGTCAAGCGACAACAAAAACAAGCAGAAGATTTGAGGCAACAAGAAGTTAAAAAATTTGCAGGGCTGATGCCCAGAAGGACTTTTTTGACGCTTATAGGTTTTACAGGTGGAAGTTTAGCAACTGTTTTAGTATGGGAAAATCTCCTCAAGCCTAAGCCTCAAGTTCCCACAACTCCACCAACTACTTCTGAACCCACGACATTGCCATCTCCAAAGCCCACTAAGATTTCTACATCTAAGCCTGAACCGACACCCGTTAGCCAGTTGCAAAAGCAAACACTAAATAACATCATCACAGTAGATAGCAGTGGCAAAGAGATTAATCGGCGCACGGTGCAGGTGCAATATTTTGCTGAGGATAAGATTAGTTTGCCGAATGGAGCAAAAGCGATCGAGATGGCATTGATTCCTAAAGGAAGCTTTGAGATGGGAATGCCATCTTCTGAAAAACAAATTGCTCTTGAAAGTGCTACAAAATACGGGTTAAGTCGAGAAAGTGTTGAGAAATGGCTAGATGCATCAACACCGACTCGAAATATTAACTTTGCTCAATCCTTTTATGTGAGCCGCTATGAAGTGACACAGGCGCAATGGTTCTCAGTAATGGGAACTGACTATGATAAAGATGGATTTAAAAAGCGATTTGGAGAATTAGATAATAAATTTAAAGGAGACAATCGCCCCATAGTTATGGTAAACTGGAATGATGCAAAAGCTTATTGTATAAAGCTAAGCGAAAAAACTGGCAGAAGTTATCGGTTGCCAACTGAGTCGGAATGGGAATATAGCTGTCGAGCTAAAACGACAACTCCCTTCTATTTTGGTGAAACAATTACATCAGATCTAGTAAATCATGATAGTAACTTCCCTTATGCAAACGTAGCTAAAAACAGTTCAGGATATCGGCAAGTAACCACAGATGTTGGTAGTTTCCCAGCAAATGAGTGGGGCTTATATGACATGCACGGCAATGTGTGGGAATGGTGTGAAGACGTATGGCATGAAAACTACAATGGAATACCACAAAACGGCTCTGCATGGTCAAGTGACGGCGAACAAGAAAAACGGCTTCTCCGTGGTGGTTCTTGGGTCAGCATTGCGATCTATTGTCGTTCTGCGGGTCGTAGCTGGGGGAACGCGGGTTTCAGGAGCTACGACTTCGGTTTTCGGGTTGTTGCCTCTGTCTTGTCGTGAGGACAACTTTCACTTTACCCTTCTTTCTCTTTTTCCCTCTCGCCGTTAGAACACAGATTAGACGGATTAATGGATTTCACGGATGTAGGGGTTTTGCATTTGCGCCACAATTTGCAAATCAATTCAAAAGTAAAAGGGCAAAAGGAAAAACCCAATTTTCTCTATTTTTCCTTTTTCCTTTTTCCTTTTTCCTTTTTCCTTTACTCCCTTCCCGCTGTAAGGCATAGTAAAACATGAAATAAAAAGACGGCAAAAAAAATGAACCAAAACGAAGCGCTTCTGAACAAGCCATTAGATCTCAAAGATTGGCAGAAGCAGTTCAATCGACATCAGCAAGAGTACCTAAGGCATCGATTGGAAGCAATCAAATTACTTTATGAAGGATATAGTCGGAAGCAAGTCAGTCTAAAACTAGAATGCAGCTACGATACTCTAACAAGATGGATCGATAAATATTTAAAAGGTGGATTATCAGAGTTAGTTGTTCCCATAACTCATCAAAAGCGCAGTCGCCTATCAGTAGAGCAGCAGCAACAGTTAAAGATAATGATAACAACCCAAAGACCTACAGACTATGGGCTCGAGAGGAATATGTGGACAGGGGAAATAATTGTGCAAGTACTGAAGTCAAGATTTAATGTGGAGATGAAAGACTCTCGAGTCTATGAGATACTTGCAGAACTTGGTTTGTCCTACCAAAGAGGGCATCGAGACTATGCTAATGCAGACCCACAAGCCCAGAAAGATTGGGTTAATGCCGTTAAAAAAAACTAGAAACAGTACATGAACACGAACGGATTGTATTCTTCGATGAGTTTGCAGTATATGACCGCCCCAGCTTGTTCTATGGATGGGCTAAGCGCAATACCCGCCCAGAGGTAAAAAGTGATGAAAGCAAGCGCAACAAACTCAATGGGATGCTTTGTGTTGATGCCATAAGTGGGAAAGAATTTTTCCGACTTAGTGTTGGGTCTAAAACCGAAGATGTATCTGAGTATCTGGCTGAGCTATGTTTGGACAGCATAGAAGCTGGTTACACAGATCTTTGCATTATGATGGATAGAAATCCAACCCATAAAGAAAAAATGCAGAATCAGTTGAAATTGCATTTAGAGCAAATGGGACTCAGCCAAGAAATCAAGGTGGAGTAAGTAGTTAAGCAAAATTAATTACATATTTTGAACCAAACTCTCGAAGAACTTTTTCAACATATGAGACTAAACTTTCCCAAGATTCATATGCATTTAGTTCAATCCACTCATATTTCATAAACCGCCATAAAATTTCAATCAAGTTTAACTGGGGACTATAAGGAGGCAACAGAAAAATCTCGACTTGCTGACTTTTCCACTCCTCCAGTTTTTCATTAATCATTTGACTGGTGTGAATAGAGGCTTTATCCATAACAATCACAGTAGGCTTGGTAGATTGGCGAGCAAAGTCATCAATACAAGCGAGAATGACTGCACTGGTGATACTACGTTCAAAAACATAAGCAGATAAGTCATTGTTTCGATTCATCAACCCCACGACATTTAACCGCTTACTACGTTGACTGGGTAGGCTTAAACCCAGTCCTTTCTCTTGCCAAGCATAGGGAATCGGTGGAGTCAAAGAAAAGCCACTTTCATCAAGATATCGCAAATCGATTTTGCCCTGCATTTCCTGTTCAAGCAATTCGGTGAGTTGTTGCTGTTTCTCTCTAT
>NZ_BBJB01000037.1 GCF_016584665.1 Pseudanabaena sp. lw0831 | reverse complement strand
AAAAAAGTAGGGGCAGTTCATGAACTGCCCCTACTTTTTTTAGAAATGGATTTTAGATTTGAGGTACAAAGCGTTCTTTTACAGGAAGCGATGTGTATTCAGAAACAATGCGACGGAATTCTTCACCATCGAGAGTTTCATTCTCAACTAGAAGATCGACAACGCGATCGATCGCTGCGCGATTTTCGTACACAATCTGAAGTGCAGATCGATAGCACTTCTGTACAATTTCACGAACTTGCTGATCGATTTTTGCGGAAATATCTTCAGAATATTGAGAACCGCCGCCCATGCTACGTCCGAGAAACACCTCAGAGCTTTGACCTTCGAGAGCTAACTGTCCAATACTCGACATACCGTAACGAGTCACCATCTGACGCGCCATGCCGCCTACCTGCTGCAAATCTCCACCTGCACCAGTAGTAACTTCCGCAGCACCAAATACTGCTTCTTCAGCAGCACGACCACCGAGAGCCGCCGTGATTCGAGCGAGGATTTGGCCGCGAGAAACTAAGGTTTGTTCTTCATCGGGAGTAAACCATGTCAAACCAGCCGCTTGACCTCTAGGAATGAGAGTAACTTTTTGGACTGGATCGTGATCTTTGAGCAATGTACCGACGATCGCATGACCAACTTCGTGATAAGCGATCAAACGCTTGTTACGGCTATCGACTAAAGCCTTACCTTCTAGACCAGCGATAACACGATCGACAGCATCATCAATTTCTGCCATCGTCATCGCATCCTTACGACGACGGGCAGTGAGAATAGCTGCTTCATTGAGTAAGTTAGCGAGGTCAGCACCTGCAAATCCGGGGGTACGACGGGCGATCGCTTCCAAAGAAACTTCAGGACTAATCTTTTTGTCGCGAGCATGAACATTAAGAACTTGTAAACGACCTTTGATGTCAGGTGGATCGACACCGATTTGGCGATCAAAACGACCTGGTCGTAATAGCGCCGAGTCAAGCACATCAGCACGGTTAGTTGCCGCAATTACGATTACGCCTGAGTTACCTTCAAACCCATCCATTTCTGTGAGGATTTGGTTGAGAGTTTGTTCGCGTTCGTCGTTACCACCACCGATACCAGCGCCACGTTGACGACCGACAGCATCAATTTCATCGATAAAGATGATACAAGGTGCATTTTCTTTGGCTTTTTTAAATAAGTCTCGGACGCGGGATGCACCGACACCGACGAACATTTCAACGAATTCTGAGCCAGAAACTGAGAAGAAAGGAACGCCAGCTTCCCCCGCGATCGCTTTAGCTAGCAAAGTTTTGCCAGTCCCAGGAGGACCAATTAACAACACACCCTTCGGAATCTTTGCACCAACAGCAGTAAAGCGTTCTGGTTTCTTCAAGAAAGTCACAACTTCTTGTAGCTCTTCTTTGGCTTCTTCGATACCAGCGACATCATCAAACATTACGCCAGTCTGAGCATCCATCGCGAAACGAGCCTTGGACTTACCAAAGTCCATCGCTTGACCAGGTCCTCCCATTTGGTTGGAACGACGGAATAAGAAAAACAAACCTGCGATTAGAGCAACTGGGAAAATTAAATTACTAATAAAGCCCGAGATTGCACCATTGTTGCTAGGAGGATAAATGGCAAGATCTACGCCACCTTCGTTGAGTTTTTCCATCAACTCAGGAGCGTATAGAGGCAGGTCAACTCTAGCGCGTTGCTCTTTGCCATCAATTTGGGGATCACTTGCTACGATTACCGCCGTGCGACCACCATCAAAAATATCAACCTTGCGTACCCGATGTTCATCGAGATATTCAAGGAATCTTCCATAGGCGATTCGGGTATTTGCCGCATTTACAGTGGGGCGGCTAGGGGCGGGACGAGCAACTAATGTTTGCCATCCAAAAAAGCCTATTATCGCTATGGGCAGTAACCACAGCAGTGCAGTTCTCCAAGAGGATTTCATATAGCAAAGAGCCTGATGTTCAAAATAATTTCTTAACTAAACTTAACTTACCATGATCCTCAATCAATGGGATCGCGCAATCGCAAATATCTATCAAAAGAAAAACACCCCCATTCGGGGGTGTTTTTCTTTTGATAGATATTTAGATAGATTGGAAAAATTAAAGAGCTTTTTGATTTCTGTACGATTAACATGAGAGAATCAGTCTGTACATTCATTCAATAAAATTATTATGAAAATTATTACAGTTGCACTTGCAAGTTTGATTGCATCTACATTTTTTCTTGATATCGCTTGGGCGGGTCGCAAAAAAATTAGTTACAAAATCCCCAAAAATGTACCCGTTAAGTTATATCCAAACAAAAATGTGACTAGCATCAAGCCACATTTTCGTACTACTGCCAATAAAACAAAAAAAGACAACTGGTCAACTATTGGCAATGTTAATCCCTATACAGGCAAGAAAGGCACAAAGCGTCCATAGATTGATCTGAGAGTTTGTTTTTATAGACGTAACTCTTTTCTCCCATTTTGGACAATTTTGATCATGTCAATTAGCTGCGTCTCAAGATTGCCTAATACGCGATCGCTATATTCATCCGCGCCCCGTTGCATATCTTGGACTTCGCCAGTCACTCTCTGATGCAACAAGTCAAGATCCTTTTGGGCTTGACGGCGCATTTGATTGACTTCATTGAGAGTTTGCGATCGCACTTGTTCGCATTCTTCTTGCAGTTCGCGACGGATTTGACTTGCCTCTTGCTCCGCTTGACGAATAATCACCGATTCTTCTAATAGCTGACTTGCCCTTAGCTCAGCAGATTTAATTAAATCTTCAGCATATTGTTGAGCCTCAGAAACTAGGTCATGTTTGTATAGGAGAATCTCTTCAGCTTTAGAGATCGACTCAGGGACAGAGAGCCTTACGCGATCAATCTGCTGACATAGCTTTTCTTCGTCGATGACGGTATGTCCCATCACGCGAGGGCCACTTTCCAGCACCATTTCTTCAAGATGGTCTAGCTCTTTGTGTAAGCTCATGTAATAATCGGCTCTTGGTAAAGGCGCAGGTGAGCCGTTGTAATTGCCATTATTAGATTTAGTACTAGCAGTTGAGTTTTCTGTCAGCATCGGGTTTGTGTAGGAGAAATTTCAATGCCTTGATGTTCTAAGCTGATTAGTCTGCGAAATGTGCTTAAGCGAATCAGCCTAGAAATAACTAATCAACATTGTAAATGACTTTTTGCGAAAGCTGTTACAAGATGAACTTTTTTTGATGAGATGAGCTTTGCTCATCTCATCAAAATTATTTTAAACGGCAATTTGTGACAATACTGCACGAGTCGCGGCTAATGTCGCTTCCACATCAGCATCAGTATGAGCAAGTGATGTGAAGCCAGCCTCAAATTGCGAAGGTGCAAGATAGACACCATGCTCTAGCATTCCACGGTGGAATTTAGCAAACTTGGCAGTGTCACTGGTCTTGGCATCTTCATAATCATAAACTTGCTGACTAGTAAAAAACATCCCAAACATCGCTCCAACAATGTTACCCGTAGCCGCATGTCCAGTTTCATGGGCGATCGCCAACATTCCTTCTGCAAGCTTCTTTGTGATCTGTTCAAGGTACTCGTAAGAGCCATCACGCTTGAGTATTTCCATGGTTTTAATGCCTGCGGTCATCGCCAAAGGGTTACCAGATAATGTTCCAGCCTGATACATTGGACCAGCAGGCGCAACCATCGCCATAATATCTTTGCGCCCACCATAGGCTCCTACGGGCAACCCACCACCGATGACTTTGCCCATCGTAGTTAGATCTGGTGTAACGCCGAAACGAGCCTGTGCACCGCCATAGGAAACGCGAAATCCTGTCATAACTTCATCAAATACTAGTAGCGCACCATTGGCATGACAAAGATCTTTCAATCCTTGCAAAAATCCTTCCTTAGGTGCAATACAACCAGCATTACCTACTACTGGCTCGATGATTACCCCAGAGATTTCGTTAGGATTTGCCTCAAATAGCGCTTTGACTGCCTCAAGATCGTTGTAGGGCGCATTCAGCGTATTCGCAGTTGTGGACTTTGGCACACCAGGAGAGTCTGGCAAGCCGAGTGTAGCTACGCCAGAGCCTGCTTTGACCAGAAACATATCGGCGTGCCCGTGATAGCATCCTTCAAACTTAATAATTTTGTCACGTCCTGTAAAAGCTCTCATCAAGCGCAATACAGACATACAAGCTTCAGTCCCAGAATTAACGAAGCGAACCATTTCCACACTTGGCACGGCTTCGATTACCATTTCGGCGAGTGTATTTTCAAGAACGCATGGCGCACCAAAGCTAGTGCCTTTTTCAAGAGCTTTATGTAAGGCTTCGATGACCTCAGGATGGGAATGTCCAACGATCGCAGGGCCCCATGAGCCAACATAGTCGATGTATTTGTTGCCATCGATGTCCCATGCGTATGCGCCACTTACGCGATCAAACACGATTGGCTCACCGCCAACGGATTTGAATGCACGAACGGGAGAGCTTACGCCGCCTGGCATTAGCTCCTTGGCTTTAGCAAAAATTTCTTGAGATGCTGTTGTTTTAAAGGTAGATAAATTCGCAATCATTTTTTAACAAAGATTTTTAGGGTTTGTGAGTCTATATAGAATCAATTTAACTCAGCAACGATCCAAGCGTCACAGAAATCAGATAGAAAGTTGCAGTAGTCCAGAGAAATTTTTGAAAGCGCCGCTTCGCGGCGCTTTCAAAAATTTCTCTGGTTTTTTATTCAGCGCAAAGCGCTGCATACGATCTTTTTGCTTAAAATTTCTTAAATAAAAGCGATTGTAGATCTTTCTGTCGTAATAATACTTAAAATTTTTGCATTTCTGAAAAAGCATTCGATCTTTCGTATATGATGCAAATAGATAGGGGTGAATCGTGTTAATGAGATTTATAAAGTTCATATTCTTCATAAACCTGTAAAGGTATCTGTTAACATAGAAATAAGCACCTATCAAGCTTAAATAACTGAGATTTGATCGAGCCAATGAGAATTCTCCTTGTAGAAGATGATGCTAATTTAGCTGACACTTTAGCCGAAGTGCTAACTAGTCAGCATTGTGTTGTAGATATCGCGAGAGATGGGGAAGAAGGCTGGGAGAAATCTCAAGCTGACGATTACAACCTGATCTTGCTAGATGTCATGCTGCCAAAACTTGACGGCATTAACCTATGTCGTCGCTTGCGCGCACATGGCAACAATATCCCGATTTTGATGGTGACTGCGCTCGATATGAGTTCCGACAAGGTTCAGGGGTTAGATGCTGGTGCTGATGATTACCTCGTCAAGCCGATCGATCCGCCTGAGTTAATGGCTCGTATTCGGGCTTTATCACGCCGCGCTCAAATTGCTGAACCCACTGTTTTACGTTGGGGGGAACTGCAACTTGATCCAGGAATGCATGAGGTTTCCTATGCAGGACAATCTGTGCACTTGACTCCTAAGGAATACAACATCCTAGAGTTGCTACTCCATCATGGTCGTCAAGTTCTGAAGCGAATCACGATTGTGGAGCATGTTTGGTCTTTGACAGATCCACCTAGAGAGGACACGATCAATGCCACGATCAAGAGTCTGCGGAACAAGTTAAAGGGCGCTGCTGCCCCTCACAATTTGATCGAGACAATTCACGGTGTTGGCTATCGTTTAAGCCAACTTTCATAAAGAGAAAAGGAGTGCTTGGCACTCCTTTTTTTATGGCAGTAGTCCAAATTCTTGTAGAGCTGGCAAAAAATTATTGTTTTCGTGACTGGATGTACTGAGCTTAATTAGGGCAAAACGTTGCAGTGGGGTGAGATCTTGCCATTGAGCGATCGCGATCGCACAGTTTAATTCCTGTGCTTGCTGCACCACACTGATAGGGATCACTTCCATTTGCATCCATGCAGGTTCTTGATCAATTAGCAAATCGCTCGGATAGGTATTGAAATATTGAAAAACTTGCGATCTCAAATTGTCTCGATAATCTTGAATCTCTGTGTCAGTCTCACAAGGCAAATCAATCAGTTTTTGGCGTTGAATAGTGGAAAAACTATGCCAGTGTTGCAGTTTGAGTTTGATGCCGCATGTGTCTAGTTTGTACCGTACTTGCATGGGGATACAACGCAAGGCAGCGACAAAATCGGCTTCAAACTCAAAAAATTGCAACATATTTTTAAAATCCAAATATTAAAGGCGGCGCTTCACGCCGCCTTTAATTTAAATCGTTTCAGTGTCTGTAATATTGACAGTTAGTTTCATCGTCCCCAGACGTACTGAAAATTCGCCAGAACTATTCGGAACTGTAAGTACTTGTGCGATTTTGCCGAATTTGGGAATCCGCACTCGATCGCCTATTTTTAACTGTACCTCAACTTTTTCTTCAGGGACAGCAGGTATATGACGCTTAGTTAGTTCTCCAATTCTCTGCTCAGTGCGTTGCACATCGGCAGCCACTTGTTCGCCTAGTTGTTCACCTTTTTGCAACTTGCGGATAACGCGACCAACTTCCTTTTGGGCTTGGGCGATCGCTGCATTCACTTCTTTCTCTTGACGTTCCCGCAACTCTTTAGCTTGCGATCGCATTTTTTCGGCACGATCCAAAATCTCATTATGCAAGCGTTCGGTTTCGGAGAGTAAATTCGCAGCAGCTTCAGTTTTTTGAGTTTGTTCGCGCCGGTGGGCTTCCAATTCGGCGATGACATCATTCATTTCTGTAGAACCAATGCCCACACGCACTTGCGCTGCTTCGATAATTTCCTGTGACAAGCCTAAACGACCTGCGATCGCTAGGGCATTAGAACGCCCAGGGATACCCCACAAAAGCCGATAGGTGGGTGCAAGGGAAGCGTCGTCGAATTCCACGGAAGCATTCTCAAATTTTGGGTTTTGGTATTTCAGGGCTTTGAGTTCGCCAAAGTGAGTAGTAGCGATCGCTAGTCTTGTATGTTCGCCAAGATATTCTAATAAAGCCGTCGCGATCGCGCTGCCTTCAGATGGATCAGTACCAGCCCCAACTTCATCGAGCAGAACTAGAGACTGGGACGAAAGCGAGTCTAAAATTCGACCAATACGGCGAATATGTCCCGAAAAAGTAGATAGATTTTGCTGTAATGACTGCTCATCGCCAATATCGGCAAGTACAAGATCAAACCAAGGCATTTCCACAGGTTCTTTAGCAGGAATGAACATTCCCGCTTTTGCCATTAAAGCCGCCAAGCCAAAAGTTTTCAGCGTCGCAGTTTTACCGCCTGTATTAGGACCAGTAATCACAACGACGGAAATCTGCGGTGAAATCAACACATCCACAGGCACAACTTCGCGCCCTTCTTCATTTTTCTGTTGCCATACCAGTAAAGGATGCCGTAACTGTCGCAAAACGATCGCTTCACCCTCCAAAAAATGCGGTGGATTGGCTCCTAGCCAATAGCCATAACGCGCCCGCGCCACAGCCAGATCAATCTTTGTAACAATAATCAGCAATCTTTGTAAATCTTCGCAGATCGCCGTAATCTTGGCACTCAGTTCTGCCAAAATAATCTCGATCTGGGCTTGCTCCATTTTTAACAGTTGGCGCAAGCGGTTATTAGACTGCACCACCGAGTTCGGTTCTACAAATAAAGTCATGCCTGTGCTGGAAGTATCGTGAATTACCCCAGGCACGCGATCTCGCTGTGGCGACTTTACCGACAGTACATAGCGATCGCTACGTTGCGTAATTATCTGCTCCTGAAGTGAGCTGGCATTACGCTGCATAATATTTTGCAGCTTGGTAATAATCTGATCGCGTACCGAGGTTAACTCATGGCGAATTTCCCCTAAACGCACTGAAGCTCGATCTAAAACATTTCCGCCTTCATCCACACAGCGATATATTTCCTGCTCGACATCAGGATAAGTTCGCAACTCACTGGCTAGTATCTGTAAATTTGGACAGTAATCAGCGTTATCTAGCTGACGGCGGAGGTTTCGCGCTCCTGCCAAAGTCGTCGCGATCGCCCACAACTCTAAAGCTGACAAAATCCCCTGTTTCTCAGCCCGAAATACCGCTTCTGTAATATTTTGAATCCCATCTAAAGATACGCCTGCATTTCTCTCTTCCAGTGCATAAGCTTCTTTAGTTTGGGTGAGTAACTCTAATGTATCTTCATAGCGATCGGGTATAGGTAAATGCGCCGATGAGATCGCCCCCAGCTTCGTCGTTGTAAATGTTGATAAATGCTGACATAAACGATTCCATTCCAACAGATCTAACGTCTCAGCTTGCATGACACCTCAAAATAGCTTTTTGACAACGGTAGTACGCTTTCCGTACTACCGTTGATAATACTTTTCTATTGTGCCAAAAAAAATGAGGAATAGTCAGCATCTAAATTGCGATCGCTATTCCCAAAAATCCACATTTAGCATTGTGTCAATATCGCGCCCAAACTGCCATATATCAGGGAATTGGTGATCAGGATATTCAATCTTGATCCGCTTTAAAGAAGTTTCAAAACAATCATCAAACATTTTTAAGAAGTGACGTTTGAGACTTGGAGACTGCCGAATCAGCTTGTTAATATCTCTCCGTTGATCGAATATTGTCAGCAACCATCCTCGATAACATTCAGGCATATTGACATAGCATCGTTTGAGAAGATGCTCGATTAACCGCTCTAATCTATGCTCTATCTCACGCTTGTTACTACCTGACAACCCCTCTAACTCCTCTATCAAATTCTCTATATCAAGGTTGTGAAAGTCGCCAGCCTTCAATTGCGCGATCGCGGTTTCTAACCATAGATCTAGGTCGCGTTCATAGAGGGCTAATGGTGGGGCTGTTGTTTGTGACATTAAGAATTTGATAGCTCACGTTGCTAAATCATAGCAAACAAAAAAAAAGGGGGCGCGATGCGCCCCCTTTTTTAATTACAAGCGAGAAGCTAATCTCTCAAAATCAGCTTGAGTATTTGATAGCATTCTGCTACGGCTATCTTGATTGCGATCGCCACTTAAATTCGGGACGAGGTTACGGGCTTGCAATGCCATATGTAACTGTAAATGTGCGACGTAGTCGCTCAGATCGCCTTGAACATCAATTTGTTTGAGCGCTACAGATTTATTGCTAGTCACCGCGTTACCTCTCATTTAATTATGTGAATGTAAACTAGATATGATTTTTTAAAGACTAATCTCTCGTCTGATTGACATTAGATAAGTTATTTCTATAACTTTCGATATAGAACTTATCATACAGGCGTTCTTGGCAGATATGTCTAGATACGAAGCGTAATCTTTTGATGCAATACTTAACAATCATTCGGCTTTGATCTGAAATCGCTAGAGGTTGCGACTGTACTGTATTCTAGTATTGGCAAGTCTTATACAGTGGTTAGTAATAGGTTGCTCTGGCTACTTTTTGATAAGATACTTCAATATTTTTGTTAAGATTTTCGCTGTTTTCTTTATTTAATTCCTTTAATTCCTTTAATTCCTTTAATCATGCTTAAACGCGCCGTTTCTACCCTGCTTGTGGTATTTGCCCTATTCCTTACCAGTTGCGCTAATACTCCTACGAGTGGTCTCGTGCCATTTTCAGATAGTAAAGATGGCTATCGATTTTTATATCCTAATGGCTGGACAGAAACAAAAGGTAATTCTGCGATCGATATTTTGTTTCACGACATTATTGAGCCTTCAGAAAATGTATCTGTTGCCATTAGCAAGCTAGAAACAGTAAAAACTCTTGAAGAAATTGGCGAACCCGAAGCGATCGGATTGCGTGTACAGCAACGTGTTGTCGCTCCAGAAGGTTCTGGTCGTCAAGCAAAGCTGCTTAGTGCTACTCAGAGAGAATCTGGCGATCGCAATTATTACGTCTTTGAATATGCAGTTCAGCGTCTACAAGGCGAACCGCGCCATGACCTCGTAACTGTATCTACAAATCGTGGTAACCTTTATACCCTCAGTATTTCTAGCTCTGAGAAACGTTGGGATAAAGTCAAAGATTTGTTTGCTAGAGTCGCCAAGTCGTTCACCATTGGCGAATAGCAACAAATAAAAATCTTTAGCCTGCAATATCTATATGCTTCAAATTCTCGTCATTGATGATGATCCTACGATCAGAATGACTCTTCAGAGATTTCTAAAGAGTCAAGGCTATGATGTGATTGTCGCTAAGGATGGGGAAGAAGGATTAGCTAAGGCTAAAGAAATTCATCCATCTTTAATTATTTGCGACTGGATGATGCCCATTATTGATGGGTTGGAGGTATGTCGTCAGATTAAGAGCAACCCTGAGCTAGCAAATATCTACCTTATTTTGCTAACCGCAAAAGATCAAGAGGGGGACTTGGTTAGAGGGTTGGAAATGGGGGCAGATGACTTTTTAGGTAAGCCACCACGCATTAATGAGTTACGGGCAAGGGTAAGAGCGGGGCTAAGGCTATATCAAGCAACTGAGGAAATCCAAAGTCAGAAACGATTAATTGAACAAGAGTTAGCTCAGGCTTCGCAATATGTGCGATCGCTTTTACCTGAGCCTCTTGAAGGTGAAGTTTCTATCCAATCTAGCTTTTTGCCATCAACACAGCTTGGGGGAGATAGTTTTGACTATTTTTGGCTAGATGATGATCACTTAGCTCTTTACTTACTAGATGTGTCTGGGCATGGTGTTGGCTCAGCACTCTTATCTGTATCTGTTTTAAATCTGATGCGTACTCGTAGTTTGAGGCGGAGTCGAACATCTCAGAACACGACTGATTTTTATAAACCCAGTGAAGTATTAAGAGATCTCAACAATACTTTTCAAATGTCTGTACATAATGAAATGTACTTCACGATCTGGTATGGCGTTTATAACAAGAAAACCCACGAGCTAGTTTATGCAAGTGGAGGTCATCCTCCTGCTGTTCTAATTTCCAATGAAGAAATCCCTAAGATTAAGTTACTCAAAACTGCTGGTCTGCCAATTGGGATGATGCCTGATATTAATTACCATGAGCAAGTTTGTGAGATTGATACTAGTAGTAGGCTGTATCTATTTAGTGATGGGGTTTACGAGATACCCCAAGAGAATGACAATATTTGGGGTTTTAATGCGCTGATTGATACATTTATTAGAACTTCTAGCGATCGCAGTTCACGGATTGAGCATATATTAACTTGCGTCAAAGCCGCAGCCAATAACCGTCCTTTTGAAGATGATTTATCACTACTAGAAATCGAATTTCATATTTAAAAAATTAGAGAGGGATGCAAGCGTCCCTCTCTAATTTTTTACAGCATTGTTCAGTCACCCCCTCCACAAGAAGGGGCGCAGGGCAAAGACCCGCAATGGGTTTTATATTCTTATTTGTGGCGGGTTTGAAAGCACATTGCTGTAAAATCAATTCAAGGTTGCATTAAACTCGTCAACTGTCGGGTAGATTTTAAAAATCTTGGTCATGCTAGTAAGTTCAAATAGCATTTGAACTTGATCGTTAGCCCCACAAATCACCATGTCACCACTACTATTCCGGATTGACTTGAGAGCTGAGACTAATGCTCCTAATCCAGAACTATCCATAAAAGTAATCTCCTGAAGATCAACTAATAAATATTTGGGAGGAGTTGGAACTGAGGCAATGTCATTGACTTGGCGGCGAAAATCAGCCGCTGTCGTGACATCTAATCTTCCTGAAGGCTGGATAACTTTTACTTGATTACTCATGAATTTTTTTCTTGGCTTAAAGATTTAGTTTAATAATTGCAGGAATACTGATTAGTTATCAAGTTTTAAGGGGACGCTTTCATAAGCATAAATCTTTATCGAATATTTTGGCTCTTATTTGGGCTTTAATGAAATCTAGACACTACTAAGCAATTGTTTTAATTTATAAATTCTCTAAAGCTATGGCTGATTTACCTGATTTACAAGCGATCGAGGATGCACTAGCTCCTATTATCGATCCCGATCGCCAAGAAAGTATTATCGAGCTGGATATGGTGCGTGATATCGCCATCAAGTCCAATGGGGTGATCAGTTTCACGTTATTACTAAATGATCCAAATAGTCCTAACCGCGATCCTTTAATCCAAGAATGTAAAACGGCGATTAAGGCGATCGCCTCCGTCAGTGATGTTTGGGTAAAGGTAATCGCCAATAGTCCTGCGATCGCTACACCAGAGGCTCCCACAAGTTTATTAAAAGGTATTGAAGGCGTTAAATATGTCCTTGCAATTTCCAGCGGAAAAGGAGGTGTGGGTAAAACTTCAGTGGCGGTAAATGTCGCTGTTGCTCTTGCGGATATGGGCGCAAAAGTTGGCATTCTTGATGCCGATATCTACGGACCAAATGTACCTGTAATGTTGGGGATGGAGTCGGCGCAAGTAAAGGTGGTCAAGGCTGAAAATGGTGCTGATGTGGTCGAGCCAGCATTTAACTACGGCGTAAAAATGATCTCCATGGCATTTTTAATTGCGAAAGATCAGCCTGTGGTGTGGCGCGGTCCCATGCTGAATGGTGTAATCCGTCAGTTTCTGTATCAAGCAAATTGGGGCGAGTTAGATTATTTGATTGTGGATATGCCTCCAGGGACAGGTGATGCTCAGTTGACACTCACGCAGTCAGTGCCATTAGCAGGGGCTGTAATCGTAACTACTCCGCAAACGGTTTCACTTTTGGATTCGCGCAAAGGCTTGAAGATGTTCCAAAATATGGGTATCCCTGTTTTGGGCATTGTCGAAAACATGAGTTATTTCATCCCGCCCGATATGCCTGATAAGCAATACGATATTTTCGGCTCTGGCGGTGGTAAGAAGACTTCTGATGAGCTTGGTGTGGATTTGCTTGGTTGTGTGCCGCTCGAAATTAGTCTGCGCGAAGGTGGCGATCGCGGTGTACCTATTGTGTTAGGTCATCCTGACTCAGCTTCTGCTAAGGCTTTACGAGAAATTGCTAAGGCGATCGCGGCTAAAGTCCAAGAACAAGACAACTAAAATTTAGTTCGGGGTAATTTCAGATTAGAGGTTAACTTTTACGAGTAAATCAACCTAAACTCAGGGTGATTTACTCATAAAAGTAAGGAAACAGTTCTGATTCGAGAATATAGCGGGTAGCTTGTCGAAAGATTGATTGACAAGTTCCTGTGGCTAATTCACGGTGGTTAGGAATAGTTAGGGTTTCTTTGCCAAGCGGAGTGATGCGGCGCAACTTAATGTGACTCCCTTTCTGACTATGCATGTCAAAACCAAATTTTTTGAAAATGGCGATCGCATCTGCACTAGAGAGGGATTTAAGCTTTGACATATTCTGGTTGTAGCTCAAAGGTGACAAAAATTGATGGGTTGGCAACCAAACCGAAGTCTTCAGGATTTTCGCCTTCTAGGTGTAATCCAACCGCTTCTATAAGATTTTCGACAACTTCATCTAGGGTGTTTCCCTGTGTGACTACTGATATTTCCAAGCATTCGGCAACATATCCACCTTCTATGTTTGACCGAATAAATGACTTAATATTTTGCTGAAGTTTAATGTGGCTTTTCATCTACGTGTCGCGAATGATTAACGCAATTTTTCTATCATTTATATTTTAACGCGATCGCTATTTGGTTGTGACATGAAGAGGCGGTGTACCAATTGTGTTAGGTCATCCTGAGCCTGCTTCGGCTCAGGCTTTACGCGAGATTGCTAAGGCGATCGCGACTAAAGTCCAAGAGTAAAATCATTTCTCTAGCTTAGTCTCGTACACGATCTAAAAGTTTGCGAGGTTGCGTCTCAACCTGCATATTTTCGTATAAACGGATCAGGTTTATACAGCTAAATAATACATAAATGTTTCCGTCTAGTACACCGATTTAGATGATTAGGCAGAAAGTTTCTGCCTAATCACCCCAAAATGGGATCTTAGGCAGAAACTTTCTGTATAACATCCCTTGTAGGGCATATAGGCTGAAACTTGACTTTCAGCCTATATGCCCAGTCAGATTAGGCGGAATTTTGCCGTCTAATACATAGTTCTGCCGAACCGATGAGTCCAAGGTAAATTTCTCGACATTGCCGTAACGTCAAACTGTAGACTCTTGACAGTTTGACCAGGAGAAACAGATATGTTTAGAATCGGCGAATTTTCTAAAATCGCCCAAGTTTCGGGTCGTCTGCTGCGTTACTACGATGAGATCGGAATCCTTAGTCCTGAGTTTACTGACCAGCAAACAGGCTACCGCTTTTACAGTGCGCAACAACTACCCCAGCTCAATCGTATTTTGGTGCTGAAAGAACTCGGTTTATCGCTGGAACAGATCGCTCAACTGCCCGATCGAGACACCTCCACAGATTTAATCCGAAGCATGTTGAGCATTCGTAAAGCTCAGATTGAGCAATCGGTTCAGGAAGAACTGGCGCGGCTGCGTCTAGTAGAAACGAGACTACAGCAGATCGAAGTGCATGGACAGATCCAGGAACCCAACGTTATCCTGAAATCCTTTCCAGCCCAGCAATTTCTGGCACTTCGCGAAGTTCTACCCGACATTGATGCGGTAAAACGCCTTGTGCAGAAAATCAATGGCTTTTTACCGTCCAAGGTAGGACAAAGTAGCCTTGGTCATATGGCTGTTGTCATGCATTCCCCGGTGTACGATCCCGAAGCGCTCGACCTGGAAATCGGCTACTTAATCACGGGAAAAGCCCTAGAGTCGGTCAGGCTGTCTGAGGAACGGGTGCTAACCCTACGCGAATTGTCTGAGATTGAGACAATGGCAACGCTTGTTCATGTAGGGCGAGTGGCTGACACCCATCAGACGTATGGTGCGCTTGGGGTCTGGATTGAACAGCATGATTGGCAGATCGTTGGGACAGGGAGAGAAATTCTATTGCAACTGCCAGAACCCGAAAAAACGAAAGAAGCCGTGTTTGAAATTCAATTTCCCATCAGCAAAATCAGTAGCAAATTGTGGGCTTGACTTTGACGTAACGGCAACCCCTAACCTGTGCATATCCTCAGATTGAGGCAGAAATCAAGTATATGCAACTTAATTAAAGCCACAGAGAATCAATATGAAAAACCCAACGATCCTTGTTACAGGTGCAACGGGTAAAACTGGCGGTGCTGTCGTAACACAACTGTTAGCCAAAGGCTATGCTGTTCGGGCACTTGTGCGATCACAAGACAAGAGAAGCGAACAACTTCATCGGATGGGGGCTGAGATTGCCGTAGCCGATTTATTTGACCCAGAGCAACTAACGCTGGCACTTCAGGGGACTCAGCGCGCTTACTATCTGCCGATCTACCATCCTTACATGATCCAAAGTGCTGCTGCCTTTGCCGTTGCTGCGCGGGAGGCAAAACTGGAGGCAATTGTGCAAATGAGCCAATGGACCTCTAACCCGTCTCATCCTTCGCTGCTCACCCGCCAGACATGGCTAGTAGATCAGATTTTTGCGAACATTCCTAGCGTGGCACATACGATTCTAAATTCAGGGATGTTTGCCGATAATTATCTGCGCGTGGTGGACTTCGCAGTGATGCTCGGCTTCTTTCCCATTTTGATGGGCAAAAGTCTGAGTGCCCCCGTTTCCAATGAAGATATTGCTCGGGTTGCTGTGGCGGTGCTTCTCGACCCCGAACGCCATGCTGGCAAACGTTATCGCCCCAGCGGATCTCAGCTTCTATCGGGATATGACATGGCAGCGATCGTGCAGAAGGTTCTCGGTAAGAAGATCTTGCCGATTGAGATGCCGATGTGGTTGTTTTGCAAGGTTGCTCAACAGCAGGGTGAAGATCCCTTCTTAATCAGTTCATTGCGTTACTACGTTAAGGATCACAAAATGGGAACATTCTCATGGAATGGGGGCACTAGTGATGCGATTCTAGAACTGACGGGGTCACCCGCCGAAGCTTTTGAAACGACGGTACGGCGCTACCTTGCTATGCCCTTTGCCAGACCAACCTTGAGCAATCGTTTGCGTGCCTTGGTCAATTTCCTGATGATACCTTTCTACCCTGGCTACGATTTGGAACGCCACGATCGCCGTATGCGTTTTCCCATGCCGACTCACCCTAAATTCTGCCTAGATAGCGATCGCTGGCGTGCAGAACACAGTCCCCAAGTTGCAGTTCTCAGCGATAGCAAAGTTTAAGAATGGAAAAACACTCAAGGCATAACAAACGCAATGCACCGGAACTTTGAAGTATGCTGGTTGTCAGCAGGACTTACCTGAGTCCGGGGATTGCGAACGTTAGACCACTGTTGGCAGTACGGATAAGTTGGGGTGTCCTGCTTCTTGGGGATAGATTAATACTTGAATTTTGGTCAAGAACTATGTCAAGAAATAAGTTTAAGCAATTAGTTAGTGCCTTTTTCACAGCAAGTGATACTGAAGTGAATCATATTCCGATTAGTTTGGAGAACTCAGACCAGACTAGACGGGATGTTGCACAAGTAATTGCTATCTTGCGAAGGAAGAATGTACTTCATGCTCGAATTGACAATGAGTTATGGAGATGCGTTTTCCAATCCCTCAGAGAATTACGAGACTCTCTATCTGAAGCAAGTTCAAAACTGCATGTAAGAGGTCCAAATGATGTAAAAGCAGCTTTGGACTTCATGATCGAAGTTATTCTGAGTTATCTAGAAGAATATGAAACTGAATACATACGATTCATGGATATGTATGGAGGTTGGGAACCTGGGTGGGCGCACACGGAGCGCTCTTGGCCTTTATTAGAAGATGCTGCACAGAACTTACTGAAGATGCGTAACTTACTTCAGACAGCTAGCCAAACTCTTAATGAATATGCCGACAGTGGAAATATCATTGAGTGGGAAAGACCAGATATTGCTGATAACGTCTTGCCCAATCCTGCACAAGACGTTATCAGCAAGTAGATGCAGATAGAACTGAGTATCGCCTTAGACAGCAACTTAGAATGAATAGCAATATTCCAGTAAAAATTCTATTCTTATCGGCTGATCCGTCAGATGCTTCTCGTCTGAGACTAGGACAGGAGTTGCGAGATATTCGGGAGAGATTACAATTAGCAAAGCAACGAGATAGATTTACTTTAGAATCAAGAGAATCCATTCGACCCGAAGATATTACTCAAGCTATATTTGATGTTGAGCCTCAAATCATTCATTTCTCTGGACATGGAACTGAGGCGGGTGAACTATGTTTTGAGAGTTTATTAGGGACAACTCAACCAGTACAACCTAGTGCATTGGCAGATCTATTTAAATTAATGAAGGGGCAGGTTAAGTGTGTAGTTCTAAATGCTTGTTACTCAGAGCGTCAGGCTAAAGCAATAGCGGAACACATTCCATTTGTCGTTGGTATGAATAAGGCTATCGGAGATAAAGCTGCAATAGCATTTGCAGTTGGTTTTTACAAAGCTTTGGGAGCAGGTCAAGCAATTGAAAAAGCTTACAAATTTGGATGTAGAGATTCAATTACAAAGTATTCCAGAACAGTTGATACCTACACTCTGCACAAGAGATATAGGCAACGTTGAATAGTGCGATCGCTGATCTTGTAGGGTGCGTTAATGAAATGTAACGCACCTTATTTTTATTTTGATATTAAGTAATCTATTCACAGCTATTTCTGGTCAGCTATAATGCTAGACAAGGCAATGATCGAGGGAAATTCATAATCATGGCATTCCATCACCCCCGTTATAGCAAAGAAGAGTTCGCCCAACGAGGCGATCTCATTTACCAAAATCAAATACGTCCGCAAGTGGAATTTGGTAATCAAGGCAAAATCGTAGCAATTGACATTGAAACTGGAGACTTTGAAGTTGATGCTCGTGAAATAGCTGCTTGCAATAGGCTCGAAGCCCGTCACCCAGATGCTCAAATTTGGATTGTTTGAGGGTGTGACTAGAATTTGATGTAACGAAAGAATAGTGATAAGTTTACAGGATATAATCAAAACAAAGCAGAAAGATTAATGAATAAATACATCAATCATAGAAAGCAATGAGAAATTTGTGACAATACAAATCACAATACCGCTAAGTAATTCATTCTTAGAAACGGAAACGAGAATACAATCAGTGTTAAACGAAGCGGGAACGATTGCAAGTGGGGAAGTACTGAAACAGTTCGATACTGAAGGATTAGGCGTTGCACAAATGAAAGATGAATCAAGAAAATGAAGGAATCGATTTGTACTTAAGATAGTGAATTAACAGACGAATTGAATACCTCAACATTTCTTCCGATTTTGAATAGCATAAAGTTTTTCTGTGCAATCTGGCTAAATAATGTCTCAGTCTAGTATTTTCACCCTCAACTCTAGTCATATAGGTTTTGCTGATAATTTGATCCTCCGAGTTGATAAACATTTTGTAGACACAGTAGCCATCAGTAACCCAGAAATAGCATTGCCACACCTTAATCAATGT
>NZ_BBJB01000036.1 GCF_016584665.1 Pseudanabaena sp. lw0831 | reverse complement strand
AACGGATTAATTCCCCATGTTCAAAACCTCGGTCGGCAAGTAAGGTCACCGTGCTTTGCGGTGGCAATAGGGTGAGTACTTGTTCTAATACTGGACGATAATCCTCAAAGCCAACTGTGGCACTGCGATGTTCCAGCACTACTTGCGCCAAGCCAATCGACCTTCCTCCCCAAATCAAGCATACTTCTATTAAACAAAATTTATCCCACAGCATACTCGTATCTAGAACCAGTTCTAACGATGCTCCTGCAAATGCTTGCAGAAAGTGCTTCAGCAATGGGTTATAGAATGTTTCAGGGATGATGTGCGGATTATGCACAAAGTAGTTTAGTCTTTCCATTTGGCTCCTTGCTTTGCAGTCCCGATGGCTCAAATAGGGCAACCAATGACTAAGACTTGCACTTCCTGATTGTAATATTGCGGCTACTGCCTCAGCAAATCCTTGCAGATGTCGTTTGTCTTTTGGCTTAATCCATTGACGCATTTGTTGTTGTAGTTGAAGATAGAGGTGGGGTATTTGCATGAGAACTTTTGTTGAGGAACTTGAGTATCTCATGTTTTGCCCTTTCCCTATCTCCTGTCTCATTATGAGAATCTATGTGTGTCAATGCTTTCAAGACTTTTCTGCACCACTAAGGATATTATCTCTGCGCACTCTCCCTTTTTTCTGGAATAATTTTAGAAAAAAGGGTAAGATTAATATATAGTTGGCTTAGATAAATCATTGGCAAATAATTAGAAAAGTAATTACTCTAATAGAGATATGACAGAAGAACCAAAAATTAAAGCACAAGAAATTAAACTTTCTTTTCCATATATTAAAAACAATCTTCCTTCATTTACTAATGCTGTTTTAGTAAATATGGTTTCTAAAGAAGCATTTATTTTGGATTTTGGTTTTTTCGATCCGTTATCCGTTCAAGGTTCTGTTAATTTAGATTCTCTTCCTGATTCAACTTGTGAAGTTGAATCAGTATCGCGACTTTTACTTACTCGTGAAGTAGCAGAAAACTTGTTGAAGCAACTTGAATCAATTTTGAATGGCTCGATAGTCAAAGACTAAACAATTCCGAATCATTATTGAGGTATTTATGAGTAAATCAACTTATTATAATAAAGAGCCGATTGTTAGTGGGTATGTAGGAACAGGAATCAAAGTTGTTACATTGTCTGAATACGTAAGTAAAAAATCAATTAAAACATCTACTACTATCCCACTGACAATTCAATCGAAAACTACTACTCAAAATTTAACCCCAAGAGAGAATCCTGTATTTCATCAAGAAAATACTTCTCCCCACTATGAAATCAAAGATCTTATCGATGGATATAGTTTTCTATATCCAATTACCATTGAAATTAAAGAACTACAAAATGATGGTATCTTTATTGCTGAATGTAATACTTTAAATCTATATGCGCAAGGTGAAACATATGATGAATCAATTGATGAGATCAAGAGTCTTATTGTTGATGATTATTTGGCATTTTTAAAGGATTATCCAGAAAGGCTGACTGATGATGCTATATCAATTTTGAGATTATATTGTGCATTGTTTGGTGAAGATTTACCGTCATAAGCTTAATGAAACCAATTGATGCAAAAGATCTTGAAAAAGCCTTACTTAAAAAAGGTTTTCAAAAACATGAAGGTGGTAGACATACTCAGTATTATTTCTATTATAGAAACAATAGAACATCAATTCGTGTATCTATTTCACGAGGTAGCAAGGCAGTTTATTCCAATAATCTCATTGGTTATGTACGCAAAGAAATGAAGCTGTCTGATAATCAACAACTTGAATTATTTGTTGAATGTACTTTAACAGAAGAGAAATATATTAAGCATCTAATAGATAATAAAGTAATAAAGGAAAAACAGTAATCCTAGCAAAGTTTAAACAAAGCTAATCTGTTATCAACTATTATTATTTTGTACTTTCTATCGGTTAGAAAAGGAATTCTCTGATTGTTTTCCCATCCTAAAAGTTCTCGACTGGGAGGAAAGGTAATTCTTCGCTAGAAATATCAAGGAAAGTTCGATGAGCGATCTCATAGACACAAATGTAGACATAATTACTGAGACAATTGTCGATCAGAATCGTGATGCGATGCGGCGCTTGGAGAGAGTTGTGACGCGATCTCAAGGGTTTTCATTGTCGATCGCTTTGTGTAATTATCAGGTTTTGCAAAGTCGAGTTTTGCAGGACTTGAGATCGCAGGTTGCGGCTCAAGGATTGGCTGAAACTGCGATCGCTATTCTCGAATTGGAGCCTGAGGCAAAGACTTTGCTTACGCCTATCCAAGAATTAATGAAAACAGTGCATCATGCTCCACCAGAGCAGAAGCCAAAAGCTTTGATGGTTTTGGGGTTAGATGCGGTCAAAGAAATTGAAGCAGTTTTAAAATCGGCAAATCGGGTGCGGGAGGAGTTTGCGAATTGTTTAGAATTTCCGATGATTCTTTGGTTGAGCGATCGCACTCAGGATATTTTGACCCGTGAGGCAAGCGATCTGGCGAATTGGACTACGGCGGGGGCAATCGAGTTTCGGCTGGAGCCGCTGGAGCTAAAAATGCTGGTACAAGCATCGACGGAGGAGATGTTCGATCGCTTTCAGGATGTACGCAAACGTGAATCGATACATACAGCGATCGCAGATCGGTTGCAACAGTTTGAGCTAAAGACGGCGATCTCTGAGTTGGAAACTCAAAAAATAGAGATAGATGAAGAACTGAGGGCAAATCTTGATTTTGCTTTTGGTTGTATTGCGTTTGCTGAGTCGCAAATTGATTTGGCAAAGGAACTATTTCAGAAGAGTCTGGCGACTTGGCAGGGTAATAATCAACTCAAGCAGGCGGTTTGTCTGTTGCAATTAGGAATGTGCAATTTCAATCAAGCTTTTGGCAATCGATTTGATAAAGAGCTGTTTTATCTTGCATCGCAGCAATATCTTACGGAAAGTATCGCCATTTTTCGACAATTGGAACGTGGAGATTTAGTGGCGTTATATATCAATTTTTTGACAGCAACAATGGAAGAATTGTTGAGTCGGGAAGCCCTCACCCCCAACCCCTCGCTCTCTGGGAGAGGGGTTGGGGGTGAGGGCTTAGAAGCTCTCGCCAACGAAGCACTTGCGCTACATCAAATCTATCCTAATCAATTACGGGAGGCTCACGATCGCGCAATCTTGTCCTCGGTAAGACTATGGCAACAGGACTATGCCTCGGCAAAGGAATTTGCAGAGACAGCATTGGCGCTATATCACGAAGGCGAAATCCTGAAACTGTCTAACTTAATCCCTTCCCAACGCTATGCTTATTGTAAGCAAGAGCTTTGGCTAGCAAGGGCTTTAGAGGGGCTGGGCGATCGCCAAGGTGCAATTACTCGATTAGAAGCCGTAAAATCTAGCTGGAATCATCAGTACGATGCTCAGATCTATGTGACGGTTTTAAGGGAATTGCGATCGCTTTATACGGCAACAGGTTTATATTTAGAGGCCTTTGAAACCAAGCAACATCAGCGATCGGTGGAGCAGCAGTATGGCTTACGCGCCTTTATCGGGGCGGGTACGCTGAACCCTAAACGGGAAGCGAACAATCCAAATATATATACAGAAATTGTGAATCAGTCGGATAGCATTGCTCAAGAGATTGAGGCTTCGGGGCGGATGCCAGACGTGCAGAACTTGGTCGATCGCATTGGCCAGGCGCGGTTCCCTTTAACCATCGTGCATGGTGATTCGGGGGCGGGGAAAAGTTCAATCTTGAGTGGTGGTGTGATTCCTGCGTTACGGCTAAGGGAGAGCTTTGATGGGCGCAAGGTTTTAGTTTTGGCAGTGAAAACCTATAAAGATTGGAGTGGGGAAATTCGGCGGCAGTTACAGGATTATTTTCCAAATCGCGCTCCCGATCTCGATCCGATTCATCATTTCAAGCGGAATATTGATGAGAATTATTTGACGGTTTTAATATTCGATCAGTTTGAGGATTTCTTTTTTAAGAAGGAAGATTTTCGCGATCGCTTGCCGTTTTACAAGTTCCTCAAGGCTTGTTTGCATACAGATTTTGTGCGGGTGGTATTGTCGTTGCGGGAGGATTATTTGCATTATTTGTTGGAATGCGATCGGGCTGTGGATTTGGAAAAAGTGGAGAATGATATTCTCGGTAAGCAGGTGCGCTACTATTTGGGGGATTTTACGCAGGCTCAGGCGCGACAGGTGATCGAGACGTTGACTAGGCGATCGCAGTTACGTTTGGAGCCTGAGTTGATCGATCGCCTTGTGACGGATTTGAGCGGTGAGCAGTTGCGGATTTTGCCGATTGAGTTGCAGGTGGTGGGGGCGCAGTTGGAGTCAGAGATTCCTCCTATTTCTACTCTTCAGCAATATCTGGCTCTGACGGGTAATACTGCTGAGAATAGGGGACGGAAGTCGAGTGAGGTGTTGGTGGAACGGTGGTTGGAGAATGTGGTGCGGGATTGTGGGGTGGCGAATCAGGATTTGGCGGAGAGGGTGTTGTATGCGCTGACGGGGAATGAGGAGAAGCGTCCGCAAAAGACGCAAGCAGAGCTTGCCAGTGAGTTGTTGCCCTCTTCAGCCCCCCTAGCCTCCCAATTCTGGGGGGGACAAGATGAGGTTTCTAAAGCCCCCCTAGCCCCCCAATTCTGGGGGGGACAAGAAAATAGCAGTCTTTCAAAGTCCCCCAGTATTGGGGGATTTAGGGGGCTAGATAACATTACATCGGAGAAAGGAGGAGAGGAAAATCTCTCGCTAGTACTAGCGGTTCTCGTTGGTTCTGGGCTTGCTTTTCGAGTTAGTAGTTCGCCTGATGATCGGTTTCAATTGATTCATGATTATTTGGTTAGCTTTATTCGCAAAAAGTATGTCTTCGGTATGGCGGAAGAGTTGCGGATGACCAAAGAACAATTGCGATCGGCTTTAGCAGAAAAAGAAAAGGAACTACAACGTGCCGAAATTGCCGAAATTGAAGCTTTAAGCATTTCTTGCGAAGCTTATTGGCTTGCTCATAAAGAACTAGAGGCAATGATTGCAGGAGTAAAGGCAGCTAATCGAATTTTAAGTCCAGATATGTATGACAAAGTTTCCAACTCTACCAAAAGCAAAGCTTTTACAAGACTTTGGGAAGTAATATATGGTATTCGAGAATATAATCGATTTGAAGGGCATAGTACTCGAATTAATAGCATAGCTTTTGCTCCAAATGGAAAAATGATAGCTTCAGGGAGTTATGACAACACGATTAAACTGTGGAGTATCGAAGAAAAAGAACTCATTACTTTTAAGGGACATACAGCAGGAATTACTAGCGTAGCATTCTCCCCTGATGGAAAAATGCTGGCATCGGGTAGTAATGACAACACAATTAAACTATGGAGTATCGAAGGGAAAGAACTAATCACAATCAAGGGGCATTCTAACAAGGTTTTGAGTATTGCATTTTCGCCTAATGGCAAAATGATAGCCTCTAGTAGTCATGATAATACAATCAAACTATGGGATTTAGAAGGTAGAGAATTGATTACATTTACAGAAAATCATGATAATGCACCTGTCATGTTTACTAGTTTAACATTCTCTCCTAACGGCAAAATAATTGCTTCTGCTTTTGACAACACAATCAAGTTATGGGATTTGGAAGATACAACAAAAGCAATTATTTTTAAAGGTCATGCTGACCTAGGTTTTGTTAATAGCGTAGCTTTTTCACCTTACTTTCCACTAATCGCATCAGGGAGTACTGACAACACGATCAAATTATGGAATTTAGAAGGAAAAGAATTAATTACACTCACAGGACATAGCTCATGGATTAATAGCGTAATTTTCTCACCCAATGGGGATATGATTGCTTCTGGAAGTTTAGACAAAACAATTAAATTGTGGAATTTAGAAGGGGAAGAACTAATGACGTTTACTGACAATAGTGAGATTTGGGATATTACATTCTCACCTGACAGTAAAATGATTGCCTCTTGTAATGACGACAACGAAATTAAATTATGGAGTCTACAAGGTTCAAAACTGAATATCTTTACAGGTAGTAACGTCAACTGTGTAGTATTTTCTCCTGATTGTAAAACAATTGCTTTCAATTGTCGTGATGAAATCAAATTAAAAAATTTAGACAGTAATAACCTCCTCACTCTTACTGAATATTTTGGATCAATCCGTGACTTAGCGTTCTCTCCAAATGGAAAAATGATTGTATCGGGGAGTAATGACAATACGATCAAATTGTTGAATATAGAAAGTAAAAAGACAGTTAGTTTTACAGGACATAGTTCTTGGGTTAAGAGCGTGATTTTCTCACCTAATGGAAAAATGATTGCATCGGGGAGTAATGACAACACAATCAAATTGTGGAATCTCCAAGGTGAAGAATTACTCACCATGAATGAACATGAAGATAGTGTCAACAGTGTTATATTCTCTCCTGATAGCGCACTAATCATCTCTAGCAGTGATGACAACACGATCAGAGTTTGGAATCTCCAAGGTACTCAACTACTTACTATCAATGGCCAAACCAATGGAATTCAGAGTTTGGCATTATCTCCTGACGGGAAAGTGATTGCCTCTGGTGGTTGGCTCAATACAATCAAATTGTGGGATTTAAAAGGTAAAGAACTGCGAACACTAACAGGACATAAAGGTTCAATTAATAGTTTGGCATTCTCTCCTAATGGGAAAGTACTCGCATCTAGTAGTAGTGACAGCACTATCAAATTATGGGATTTAGAAGGTAAAGGACTGCGAACACTAAGAGGGCATTATGAGATCAGTAGCATGGCATTCTCTTCTGACGGTAAAATGATTGTCTCTAGTAGTTTTAACGGAACTATCAGGTTATGGAAGTTAGAACCTGATAGCGCAATTTCTGAAGCCTGTGATTGGCTACGTCCATACCTCACCAATAACCCCAATGTTTCTGAAAGCGACAGACAACTTTGTGAGAAGTAAAAGGGGAAAAGGAAAAAGGAAAAATTGGTATTGGTTAATTTGCGAGGGATTGAGATCCCCGACTTTTTCTTTGCTATTACAGTTCGCTTTTCCCCATCACAAAAAAAGTCGGGGATCTGTGCTTTTTGTGCGGAACGTAATGTTTATGATCGATTATACTAAAAACTTACTTGATGATCGCATTCAAGGAGGATCGAAATGCTTGCTGATAAAAATTTTCGGATGTCGCCTGAGACCGTCAGTGGTAAAAAATTAAATGAATTGGGATTAAACACCGCAAATACTTACCGTGTTTTTAAGAACGATGCGGGTCAAATTTTATTAGATCCTGTCACTCCCACTGAAACATTTCAAAACCAATTAAAAAACTATGCTGATTGGGAAAAGTCTTCTAAGTCTATTTTAGCCCTTCAACTTCTAGAAAAAAGGAGACAAAGAATTGCTCAAATGACTGAAACCGAGATGAAGGATGCGGAATTTTTTTTTGAACGCTTTAAAGAAAGCATAGATAGCGATCGCCCTGAAGACGCAAAACTCTATCTATGATTGTATTTCTAGATTCGGGTGTAATCGGGCTATTGTCCAATCCTAACAAGCGAGATCAAGTTCTTGCCTGTGAAAATTGGTTGTACGGCTTGTTGGCTAAGGGTATGTATGTTGTGAGTTCAGATGTTTGCGATTATGAAGTAAGGCGAAATCTAGTACTTGAATCGATGAGATTTGAGAAGCGACTTCAACCGCTAACTTCTCTAGATGAGTTGCATGATTTTATTGAGTTTTTGCCAGTTACATCAAAGGTTTTGATCGCGGCTTCTGATATTTGGGCAAAGTCGCGTTTACAAGGGCAAGCGATGTCAAATGGAGCCAGTATTGATGTTGATGCGATTATTTGCGCTCATTGGGAATTGTTAAAGGAGGAGTTTCCCAGTCGATATGTGGTGGTAGCAACGACGAATGTGAGGCATTTATCTCGCTTTACAGAAGCTTTTGAGTGGGAGTCAATTCGGTTGTAATAACTCCAAATAAAATATTTCCTAAAACAAACCCGATCCGCAAATGCTAATCGCTCTGAGCCTTCACAGATAAATTGTCCCTGCGTTGCAAGGTTAAGGGCAAAGCATTCCCAAAAAAGGGGATCTTAAAAATTGATAAATTACTGCGGGAATGCTATGCCCCTACATGACAATCTGTAATTATCTGCTTTAGAAAGCATTTAAGAATTGACAGCAGTAAGATTTCTAAGCATTTTGCGGATCAAAGCTAGATAGATAAACGACTCTGAGGTAATCTCATAAAATTCATAATCCTTGCTCAGTCTGCGATATTTACCTATCCAAGCAAAGGTTCTCTCCACTACCCAACGCTTTGATTCCACAACAAAACCTTTCTGCTCTTCAGCCCTTGTGCTTACTTCCCAAATGCAATCAAAGTTGTCTTTAACCCACTGGGTTATGTCCTCACCAGAGAATCCCTTGTCAACTAATATTTTTTGTAATCGGCTCAGTGGATATTTCAGACTTTCTAATAGTCGCAGCGCCCCTGCTCTCTCACCAATATTGGCTGGACATACCATAGCCCCGAACACTAACCCCAATATATCAACCATGATGAACCGCTTGCGACCATTAACCTTTTTACCGCCATCAATACCCCGACTACCTGCACTGTCCATTGTTTTAATACTTTGACTGTCGAGGCTTAATAGACTAGGCGTTGCTTCTCGACCATTCGCTAAACGTACTTGTTCGCTGATCTGGCGATTGATTTTAGCTATAACTCCTGTTCTTGTCCACCTTTGGAAGTAGAAGTAAACCGTCGAATATGGTGGGAAATCATGTGGCAGATTTTGCCATGTACAACCATTCTTGGTTATGTAGAAAATCCCATTCAGCACTGCCCGAAAGTCTATTTTTGGTGGTCTCCCCAATTTTGACGGTTTCGGCATCATTAGGGCAATTATTTCCCACTCTTTGCTTGATAAATCCGTATTATAGGGTTGGCGCATCTTGATAGGCTGATACTAGACTTCATCCGTATTTATACCTGTTTTGGTGCGTCCTTGCATTCTTAAATGCTTTCTTATTAACGGTCAGGATATAATTGTCAATAAACCTCTAAACACCGAGGATACACCAATGTCCGATCGCGAACAACTTATTCATGAACTCGACCAAACACCAGATATTTTAGTGAGAGAAGTTTTAAACTTCCTACTATTCATCAAATCTAGAACCAATCAAGCTGATACACAAGAAACTAGCCCAAGTCCTAATCCAGAACACTCTAACCTCCCAAACTACTTAAGTTTTATCGATCAACTTAACTCTGAGCAACAAAAAGCGCCAAGACCATATGCCCTATGCGCTGGTGAATTTGTTGTACCGAAAAATTTTAACGAACCTTTACCAGAAGATATACTACGGGACTTTGAATAGTACAGCACAATCACATATGCGATTTCTTCTTGATACACATATCTTTCTTTGGTTCCTAAATGGTGATCCGCAACTTTCACCCCAATTTCGCGCCCATATCCAAGATCCCAACAATGAAGTCTATCTAAGCGTCGTATCAGTTTGGGAAGCTACAATTAAATATCAACTTGGTAAACTTCCTTTACCTGAATCCCCAGAAATATACTTACCCAAACAGCGTATCCGCCATCAGATTGATAGTCTTCCCATTAACGAAGCCAGTATTACCAACCTGATCAAATTACCACCTTTACACCGCGATCCCTTTGATCGCCTTCTGATTTGTCAGGCTATTCAGCATGATTTAACCATCATTACTGTCGATCAAGAAATAATTAATTATCCAACAGTTCAAATACTAATCTGATATATATCTGTCTCCCTTATAATTCAAATAAATCGCCAGTCATAAACTCAGGGACATCATAAGATTCATGGACGTAAAAGCCGCAGTTGCCTTCGCCGCAGGACAACCCCTCAAAATTGAGACCGTCCAACTAGATCCCCCCAGAGCAGGAGAAGTCCTTGTTGAGATCAAAGCCACAGGAGTCTGTCACACCGACGCATTTACCCTCTCAGGCGATGACCCCGAAGGACTATTTCCCGCCATCCTCGGACATGAAGGCGCAGGTGTCGTCGTCGAAGTGGGCGCAGGTGTGACCTCTCTCAAGGCAGGCGATCGCGTCATTCCTCTCTACACCCCCGAATGTCGCAACTGCTCCTACTGCCTCAGTGGTAAAACCAACCTCTGCCAAGCGATCCGCGTCACCCAAGGTCAAGGCTTAATGCCCGATGGAACTAGCCGATTCTCCATCAATGGCGAAAAAATCCATCACTATATGGGAACTTCCACCTTCGCAAACTACACCGTTCTCCCTGAAATTGCCCTAGCCAAAATCCGCGATGATGCTCCCTTCGAGAAAGTCTGCTACATCGGCTGCGGTGTCACAACTGGTATTGGCGCAGTGATTAATACCGCCAAAGTTGAATATGGCTCCAACGTCGTTGTCTTTGGCTTAGGTGGCATTGGTCTCAACGTGATCCAAGCATGTCGGATGGTCGGCGCAAACATGATCGTCGGCGTAGACATTAATCCCAAAAAACGCGCCCTTGCTGAAAAAATGGGAATGACTCATTTTGTGAATCCCAAGGAGGTAGAAGGCGATCTCGTTCCCTACCTCGTCGATCTAACCAAAGGCGGTGCAGACTATACCTTTGAATGTATCGGTAGAACCCAAACCATGCGCCAAGCCCTCGAATGTTGTCACAAAGGTTGGGGCGTGAGCGTAATCGTCGGTGTAGCAGGAGCAGGACAAGAAATTAGCACCAGACCATTCCAATTAGTCACAGGTCGCGTCTGGAAAGGCACAGCCTTTGGTGGCGCAAAGGGACGTACTGATGTTCCCAAAATTGTTGATTGGTATATGGAAGGCAAAATCGACATCGATAGTTTGATTACGAATGTAATGCCGATTGAAGAAATCAATGAGGCATTCGCGATGATGCATAGAGGTGATGCGATTCGGACAGTATTGACTTTCTAATCCAAAAAGAAGTTTTTAAAAAGGCTGCTTCACGGCATTTTTTAAAACTTCTTTGGATTAGTAGCAAGCTGAGGATTATAAGTGCCAACAACGATCGCAAAACCTTTGTATAGATACACACAAAAGATCATGGGGAAATACCACCAATATTTTAGAGACTGCCTTAACCAAGGCAAGATTGTAATTATGCTTGCAGCGATCGCAAAAACTGGTAGAAGCAAGATAAATAGAATGATCAGCAGAAATCGGGCTAGCTTATGATGCTGAAGTTGAGGAAAGCGTAAGATAAATGTATGCAGACCCCAACGATATTGATGCTGGAGAAAATCTGCAAAACTTTGGCGATCGTAATGACTAATTTCTGGTTGAGGCGAGAACATTAGCTTATATCCATTACGTCTGAGACGCTGCACAAACCGCACATCCTCACCTGTTTTTAAATGAGCATCAAATAACGGAATCTCTTTAAACAACAAATTCAGCTTTAAGCTCATATTTGTGGTTGGTATATGGTAGAGTCTGTCAACTTCTCGAAAAGGTGCGTTAGGAATAGAAGTAAACCAAGACATCAAATTATCTAAGGTTGCCCAAATTCCATCACCGATTCCATGAACTGCGCCCCCAAATACTGCAACTTCAGGATATTGGGCATGAAGATGGCAGTGAGTTTCCACAAATTTCGTCTCAATCGAACAGTCACAGTCCAGTAAGATAACGATTTCGATGCCATGTTTGTAACACCATTGAATCGCAGTATTGCGCGCAGAACCAGCGCCTAGATTCTCTGAATGCTGGAGCAAATGTAGGCGGCGATCGCTAAGAAAGTTAATAAGGTCGGGATCGGCTTTGACGGAAACTTGAGAGCCATCATCAACAACGACAATCAATGTTGTTGCAGGAACGTTTGACAATACAGAAGTCAAACATCTAGCCAAAATATGACTGTTATCTTTGTAAGGAATGACAATACAACATTTGGTATCACCCTGATTGGAAGCATTCATACAGTCTGTTCTAGCCCAATGCTAAATGAGGGAAATTGGCAGGATTGAAAAATATACTATCGAACATAGCGCAGTTATGGGTACAGTGGCATTTTTTGGCTTTGATATCCTCTAGCTGCTGTTGCCATGCTGGACTACTAGTAATCTCCTTCAGGGTGTGAGTCTGTAAACTTCCTACGGATGCTAACATCTCGCAGGGTGCTACCTTGCCATCTCCCCACACAACCTGATGTGCAAGCCCTGCCAAACATGGAATCACCTGTGTTTGTTGTTCAATTGTTTGTAATGAAATCTTCCATAAATATCGATGATAGTTGCGGAGAATCCTTGCAGCGACTTTATTTCTGCCATAGTTGTAGGTTTCTAAAATCTCAAAAATCGCTGGCGCTAGTCTGTGTAGTTCTTCCATAGTTGGCAATCCTAGCGATGGATTCATTGGATCACCACGCAATAGAATAATCGAATGGAAATCTGGCTCATATTTGCGCACCACCTTCATGAGATCAATGATTTCATGGGCATTCTCGGCATTTAAAACAGAATTAATCTTGACTGAGATTCCTCCTAAGGCTTTGATAGCTTCCAACGTTTTCAATATCTGCTGCCAGCTTCCTTTCTGGTGACGAATGCGATCGTGGGTTTCTTCTAGCCCATCGACGCTCAACGAAATCGTAATTTCGGCTTTGGTGAGTTGCTTTAGTTTCTGAAGCTGATCAACCATGCGATCACATAGCGAACCATTAGACGGAATTTGCACAACCTTGAAGTCAAAAGCGGCAATTATTTCGGCAAGATCAAGTCTTAAGAAAGGCTCACCACCTGCAATATCTAACCAAAAAAGTTTTCCTACTTGCTTCGCTAAGTCTTGATACTGCGCCAGTGTCATATCTCGTTTGGGAGAGAAATCAATAAAGCAATGATCACAACGATAGTTACAGTTGTTTGTAACATGCAAAATCAAGTGCTGTAAGTTTTTCTTTGTTAAGTATTCTGCGAGACTGAGAGTATAGTCAATTATCATAAATTTATTCTCTTTATTTATATTGAGACAAATGACAAAAAGATTGCCAATACGCAGAATTTTGGTGTGCTTATATATTACCCACTTTGCTTGGTTTCGGCTGCAGTAGCTATGATAGCGATCGCCGCAACCAAAAATATAAGTAAAATCGATCTATTATTAGATGTGTCAGAGTTAAGTATCTAAGTTCAGTAGATATCAGAAATGAATACGAAATCAGTTGAATCAATCACCCAAATTATTTCTTCCCTTTCAAAAGACGAACAAGCACTTTTGAAAGAAAAATTATTTCTAGAGCTATCTGCACCATCAACCGAGGAACTTATTAAACTAGCTCAAACGGGATAATCATTGAATTTCTTACACAATGAGCTTGATTTATATACACTTGAAGATGGAGAAGCAGTTACATCGGTTGAATGCAAATATGATTCAGGCTTTTAAGTTACAAACTAGTTTGTAGTATTATGAAGTCTAAACCTTTGCAAAATCTGACATAGTCTAGAACGATGACATCTGCTCATAAAGCCAACTCTGAGAATCCTGCGCCAAAAAGCCTCGAACAGTCTGAATACAAAGACACTGTTAACCTACCGCAAACAGACTTTTCGATGCGGGCAAATGCGATTATTAAGGAGCCAGAGATTCAAAAGTTTTGGCAGGAACAAAGCATTTATGAAAACCTAAGCCAGCACAACCAAGGCGACATTTTTACGCTTCACGATGGGCCTCCATACGCCAATGGGACGCTGCATATGGGACATGCCTTGGGCAAATCCTTAAAAGATATAATTAATCGCTATCAACTGTTGCGTGGACGAAAAGCTCGCTATGTATTGGGTTGGGACTGTCATGGCTTACCAATCGAGCTTAAGGTATTACAAAATATCAAGGCAGAAGAACGGGCTAATTTAACCCCTTTGCAATTGCGGAAACGAGCAAAGGAATTTGCTCTACAAACAATTGGAGAACAGGCTGCCATGTTTAAGCGTTTGGGAGTATGGGGTGATTATGAAAATGCTTATTACACTCTGAAGCCTGAATACGAAGCCGCACAGATCGGTGTATTTGGGAAAATGGCGCTCAAGGGGTATATCTATCGCGGACTCAAACCTGTCTACTGGTCGCCTAGTTCGCACACTGCTCTCGCGGAAGCGGAATTGGAATATCCCGAAAATCATATTTCGCGTAGTATCTATGTGGCTTTCCCTGTCACAAAGTCTAGCGACAAGTTGAAAGCGATCGCAGATCTACCAAATCTCCATGCAGTAATCTGGACAACAACACCTTGGACAATTCCTGCCAACTTGGGCATCAGTGCCAATCCATCCCTTAGTTACAGCATTGTCTCGGCTGGTGATCAAAACTACATTGTCGCTACCGAACTAGTTGAGAAACTAGCGGCAACCTTTGAGCAAGCTTTAGAAGTTAAATATAGCTTCAATGGTGATGTTTTAGAACATACAGTTTGTAAGCATCCCATCAGCGATCGCCCTAGTCCGATTGTCTTAGGCGATCATGTCACCGCCGAGTCAGGTACTGGCTTAGTGCATACCGCCCCCAATCATGGTCACGATGACTTTATCGTTGGCAAAAAATATAATTTGGGAATGATTTCGCTGGTAGACGATCGCGGTGTTTTTAATGCTGATGCGGGCGAAGAGTTGGTAGGTTTGAGCGTTCTGAAGGAAGGCAATAACAAGGTTGTGGAAATTTTGACCGCCAATGGAACTCTCATTAAAGAAGAAGCCTATAACCACAAATATCCTTACGATTGGCGCACTAAGAAACCTGTAATTGTGAGAGCGACCGAACAGTGGTTTGCCTCCGTTGATGGTTTCCGTGAAGAAGCACTGCGATCAATCAAAGAAGTGAAATGGATTCCTGCGATCGGCGAAAATCGGATTACCTCAATGGTACAAGAGCGATCGGATTGGTGTATTTCCCGTCAACGGACTTGGGGCGTACCAATCCCCGTGTTTTATGACGAAGAAACCAACGAACCTTTGTTGACAGAAGAAACAGTCGCGCATATTCAAGTCCTGATTGGCGAGCATGGATCTGATGTCTGGTGGGAAAGAGAAGTTGAAGAATTGCTTCCTGAAGCCTATCGCAACAATGGACATAAATATCGTAAAGGCACAGATACAATGGATGTCTGGTTTGACTCTGGCTCCTCTTGGGCTGCGGTGCTAGGTGGTGAGAACCATGATTCTAAACTCGTTCCCTATGATCTCAACTATCCTGCGGATATGTATCTGGAAGGCTCCGATCAACATCGTGGCTGGTTCCAATCTTCGTTGCTGACAAGTGTGGCAACCAACGGCTATGCGCCTTACAAGACCGTGCTAACGCATGGCTTTGCCCTAGATGAGAAGGGACAGAAAATGAGCAAATCCCTCGGCAATATCGTCGATCCCACAGTTGTGATTAATGGTGGTAAGGATCAGAAAAAAGAACCGCCTTATGGTGCAGATGTAATACGTCTGTGGGCGGCGAGTGTGGACTATACTGGCGATGTCCAGATTGGGAAGACGATCTTGGCGCAGATGTCAGATATGTCACGCAAGATTAGGAATACGGCGAGATTCTTGCTCAGCAACCTCTTTGACTTCGATCCTGCGAAGGATGTAGTGACCTACGACCAATTGCCAGAAAGCGATCGCTATATCTTGCATCGTCTCGCTGAAGTCACCAAAGATGTCACCGAAGCCTACGATAACTTCCAATTCTCGCGCTTCTTCCAAACCATCCAAAACTTCTGCACAGTGGACTTATCTAACTTCTATCTAGACATCGCCAAAGATCGTCTATATATTAGTGCGCCTAATTCACCCCGCCGCCGCAGTTGTCAAACCGTGCTGATGTATTGCCTCGAAGCGATTACTAAGGCGATCGCCCCCGTCCTCTCCCACACCGCCGAAGATATCTGGCAACATCTACCCTATCCCGTACCCCAAAAGTCAGTATTCCAAGCAGGTTGGTTTATTACCCATGACGAATGGCTTAAGCCCGAACTAGCGTCTAAATGGAAGCGTTTAATTGTTTTTCGTTCTGAAGTAAACAAAAGAATGGAAGAGAAACGCAGGGAAAAGCTAATTGGCTCATCACTTGAAGCTAAAGTAAAGATTGAGGTTACACCGGGTATAGTTCAACAAGACTTGAAATCCTTGGAAAAAGATCATCAATTGGAAGATCTTTTCATCTGTTCACAAGTCGAATTTCTTACTGGATTACCTGAAGATACTCGTGACTATGTACTTCTCATTAATGAAAATGGAGAAATTCGTGGATTTGATTTTGATAATGAGGGACAAGAGTGCAATCATGCAGTTTATCGAGGTGATTTAAATTCAAGACGTGATTTTTGGGAACCCCTTTTTGATCCATCAAATGAGTTGTCAGGATTCGCCACAGGATCTGACGACAAGAAGTATCGACCTGAAGGAGTAAAGATTGTCGTGGAAAAAGCTGATGGTGAAAAATGTCCGCGTTGCTATAACTACTCAACTCATATCGGTGAGTCTGCTGAGCATCCGCATATATGCGATCGCTGTGTCGGTGCGTTAGCTGGTACTTTTTAGCATTGCCCTATGATTAATCTTGAAACCCTCGACCACTGGCTGCTTGCACCCACAGAGACAGAACGGCTTGAATTTAAAGAAGCAAAACAACAGTTTAATCAGACGAAGCTGCTGAAATACTGTGTTGCGCTGTCAAATGAAGGTGGTGGTTATATCGTTTTAGGAGTTACCGATAAACGACCTCGCCAAGTCGTGGGTTCTCAAGCTTGGTCAACAGCAGAAGCTCTAAACGGAATTAAAGCTGATATATTTCACAAACTTAGATTTCGGGTAGACATTACCGAATTACAACATGCAAACGGTCGAGTACTAGTCTTTGATGTGCCTCCTCGTCCTGTGGGACAAATTGGAATATGAGGGAACCTACTTGATGAGAGTCGGTGAAGAACTACAACCAATGACTCCTGATCGACTGAAACAGATTTTTGCAGAAGATCATCAAGATTGGTTCTCCCAACCTGCTCGCCTAGATGCCAGTCCAGATGATGTGATCGCTTTGCTAGACACCCAGACTTACTTTGAACTCCTAAAAGTTCCTTATCCAACCACCCGTGATGCTGTTTTAGAAAGATTACAAAGCCAAGATTTAATCAAACAAACAAATCAAGGCTGGACAATCACCAATTTAGCCGCAATCGTTTTAGCAAAAAAACTTGATGCTTTTTCTCTCGCATTAGCTCGTAAAGCTCCTCGTGTCGTAATCTATGAAGGTATTAACAAACTACAAACTCGCGATGACAAAATGGGAAATCGCGGATATGCAGTCAGCTTTGAGAAATTAGTCAGTTTTGTCCATTCAGCAGCCCCACAAAATCGCTTTATCGAAGAAGCGGTTCGCCAAGAAGTGAAAATGTTCCCGATGCAAGCACTAAGAGAACTTATTGCTAATGCTTTGGTACATCAGGATTTTCTAGAAACAGGTACTTCTGTAATGATTGAAATGTACAGCGATCGCATTGAAATCTCTAATCCTGGTATTCCCCCTATTCCTGTTAATCGCTTCATTGATGAAAATCGATCACGCAACGAACAACTTGCTGACCTAATGAGACGCTTAGGAATATGTGAAGAAAAAGGCAGTGGTATTGACAAAGTTGTGAGCGCAGCAGAGGTATTTCAGCTACCTGCACCAGATTTTCGGGTAGATGATATCCGTACAACGACTGTGTTATTTGCTTACCAGATTTTTGATGACATGAGCAAATCTGATCGGATTCGAGCTTGCTATCAGCATTGCTGTTTACAGCACATTAGTAATAGAAAGATGTCTAATCAGACTTTAAGAGAGCGATTTCGTCTAAGTGAGTCAAAAACAGCCACTGTTTCTCTGATCATAGGAGCTACTAAAGAAGCTGGCTTAATTAAGACAGATGACTCTGAATCAAACTCTAATCGCTATGCACGCTATCTACCTTTTTGGGCATAAAAGTACTTTAACGCAAAACTAAATCAATAGTCTTTGATCGCTGAAACCCTTATAAAATGGACTAAAAAGTATTTTAATGCAAACCAAAAAAGATGAAATAAAGCTGAAGAAGACTTATTGATCTGTTGACTGTGTCTGCTGAGCAGCTGCATATATGCGATCGCTGTGTCGATGCATTATCAGGTACTTTTTAGCGAGGATCAATACTTGGCGAGACACTGGATAGCTAAAGCGCGATCAGCGTATTTACGTCTTTGGCGAAGTCAGCTTTTAACCATCGTTTTTTGTTGATTTTACTGGGTTGAGCAATTACAATTGCTGATTGACTGACAAAAGTTGTCTTTGCTTATCTCTAATTTTTACTCAGTACCTCGGGCAATGGTCAGCTAATCGGGGATAGGTGCTGAAATGCCCATTTCATACCGACAAAAAAGACGCAAATACGTCGATCACGTTTTAACTGTCCAGTGCCCCGTCAACCAAGGCGCTACGTTCTTCTTTACAATTTAAAAGTCAACAAAAAAATAATCTAACAATCAAGATGGAGTAATTATGTTGTTAAACTTGTCTGATTATCAAGTATTCGAGAAGATCTATGAAAGTTCAAACTCTAAAGTTTATCGAGGTCGCCGAAATCAAGATAACTTACCAGTTATTTTTAAAGTTTTAAATACAGAATTTCCTACTGCACAAGTAATTGGAAGATATAAGCTGGAATATGAAATCACCAGAAGTCTTGGTTCAGATCTTGCGATCGCTGCCTATGATTTCAAACAACATCAATATGGCTTTCTAATTGTATTGGAAGATTTTGGGGGGGAGTCATTAGCGTCATTTTTGGATGCAAAAAAACTCAATATATTTGAATTTTTAACATTAGCAATTAAAATTTGTGAAGGAATCGGTTACATTCATCAAGCTAATATTATTCATAAAGATATCAATCCCTCAAATATAGTTTTTAATCCAGATACTCAGCAATTAAAGATAATTGATTTTGGAATTGCTTCTGATTTAAAAAAAGAGACATTAATGCTCGATCGCATTGAACTGTTAGAAGGAACTTTTGCCTACATATCCCCCGAACAGACTGGTCGGATGAATCGATCGCTAGATTATCGCACTGACATTTATTCGCTGGGGGTGACTTTTTATGAGATGTTAACGGGGCGTTTGCCATTTGAGTCTAGCGATCCGTTAGAACTAATTCATTATCATTTAGCACTAGAGCCGATCGCTCCAAACTTAATTGATCGGCAGATTCCACCAATACTTTCACAAATTATCTTGAAGTTACTGGCGAAGAATGCCGAAGACAGATACCAGAGTGTATGGGGCATAAAAGCGGATTTAGAGAATTGTCTAAGTCAGTTGCAGATAGAATGTAAAATCGAGACTTTTGAGTTGGCAGAGCAAGATATTGCGGATAGATTCTTGATTTCCGAAAAACTTTACGGTCGAACTAATGAAGTTGAGGTTTTATTAGCTGCCTTTGAGAGGGTAACGGCAATCGAAGATTCAGGCGATCTCGTGGAGATGGTTTTGGTGTCAGGATACTCGGGGATTGGCAAGTCCAGATTAGTGCAAGAAATCCAAAAGCCACTCACAAAAAGTCGCGGGTATTATATATCTGGTAAATTTGAGCAGTACCAACGTGATATCCCATATTTTGCAATCATTCAAGCTTTTCAGGGCTTGATCAAGCAATTGCTGACTGAGAGCGCGGAAGATTTAAGTGAATGGCGATCGCAACTTATCGCGGCATTGGGAATAAATAGTCACTTGATTACGCAGGTGATTCCATCACTGGAATTGATTATTGGCAAGAAAGCTGATGAATTAGCGATCGCTAATTCATCGGCTAATCTATCGGCTAGCGAATCACAGAATCGCTTTAATCGAGTTTTCCAAAGCTTTATTCAGGTTTTTGCTAAATTTGAACATCCACTTGTCATTTTTTTAGACGATCTGCAATGGACCGATCGCGCTTCCTTGAAATTGCTAGAGCTATTGGCAACAGCAACCTCAAAGCAATTTCTGCTATTGATTGGTGCATATCGAGATAATGAGGTGAATACTGCTCATCCGATGATGCAAATGATTGCGAATATTCAGCAAGCAGATGGAATAATTAGCCAAGTTTCGCTATCAGAATTAAATCTCACTGATATTAATCAGCTTATTGCGGATACTTTGCATTGCGCTCTAACTGATTGTTTATCCCTTGCGGAACTAGTGCAACAGAAAACAGGTGGAAATCCATTTTTTATCAATGAGTTTCTGAAGTCTCTGTATGATGAGAAATTATTGCAATTTGAATATTCATCGCGAACGTGGCAATGGTCGATCGCTCAGATTCAAGAAAAGGGAATTACGGATAATGTCGTGGAGTTAATGGCGACGAAGATTCAAAAACTGGGTGATAAAACCCAAAATCTACTTCAAATTGCTTCTTGTATTGGCAATCAGTTCGATCTTGATATGCTCGTACTTACATCAGATTCATCTCATCGTGAAACTATGCATTCTCTAAAAGAAGCGATAATTGAAGGATTGATATTACCACTCAGCAATGCCTACGAATCAATAAATTATGGTATCGAATTAACTAATGCTCGCCCTGCGATCGCTTATAAATTTGTGCACGATCGCATTCAACAAGCCTCCTACTCTCTAATCTCTGAAGTAACGCGAACCCAAATCCATCAAAGCATCGGCCAGCAGTTACTCAAAAGCACTCCCACTCTAGAGCTAGAAGCAAAAATATTTGATATCGTCAATCACCTCGATCTTAGCTTAGCGCTGATTTCCAGTCAGTCTGAGCGAGATCAACTAGCTCAACTCAACCTAATTGCCAGCAAAAAAGCTATAGCATCAACCGCATATAGAGCAGCATTTAACTTCGCAAAAACTGGTGTGGAATTGCTGGGAGCTTCAAGCTGGGAAAGAGAGTATGAATTATCGTTAGGGGCGTATCAGTTAGCTGTCGAAGCGGCATTTTTAAACGGTGATTTCGTGCAGATGGAGGATTTTGCCGTTGCAATTTTTAATCGTGCGGAAACTCTACTAGATAAGATTAAGATTTATGAAATTCAAATCCAAGCATTTGTCGCTCAAAATCAGCGGTTGGAAGCAATTAGAATTGGCGTTGAAACTTTAAATCTACTAGGGATAGAACTGCCGATTCGAGCCTCTCAAGCTGATGTCGGATCGGCACTACAAGAATTGCAAGCAATCCTCTCGGCGCATTCTGTCGATGATTTATTGGAGTTGCCGATGATGTCCGATGCGATCGCCTTAGCGGCGGTCAACATTCTTTTGAGCATTGCGGCAGCAGCTTATGTCGCCGCTCCAGAATTATATATTCTTGTCGTACTCCAATTAGTTAAACTATCGATCGCTAAAGGGAACTCTGAAGGTTCTTGCTATGGATATGCGGCTTGTGGCTTGATTCTCTGCGGATTGATGAATCAAATGGAACATGGATATCAATTTGGACAACTGGCTCTGCAACTGTTGGATCGATTTACATCTCAAACATTGAGAGCAAAAACCCTTGTTATCGTTTATGTATTTATTAATCATTGGAAAAGCTATCTGCAAGAGAGTTTGCCACCCCTACTAAGTTCTTATGCAATCGGCGTTGAAACAGGCGATTTTGAGTTTGCAGCTTATGGCTTATGTCTTTATAGCAATTATCTTTACTTTATGGGTGCAGAATTAGTCACTTTGGAACGAGAAATGACTGAGTACGGAAAGCTCATAAGCCAAATCAAACAACAAACAACTTTAAATTGGCTGCAAACGTACCATCAAGCGACCTTAAATTTACTCGGAAAGTCCCAAGATCCTTGTAGTTTAATCGGCGAAATCTATAACGCTGAGACGATGACACCAATTCACACACAGGCAGGCGATCGCAGCTCCTTGTATATGTTGTATTTTCATCAGCTAATTCTTTGCTATCTGTTTGAAAATCACGACCAAGCCAATCAGAATGCTTCCCAAGTAAGTTTGTATTTAGACTCAGGAATAGGTATTAAATCCTATGCATTATTTTATTTTTATGACACGCTCAATCTGTTAGCTATCTATTCAAAACTTTCGCCTGACAATCGCGAACAAACCTTAGTGAAAGTTGGGGCAAATCTAGCCAAGATAGAACTTTGGGCATCCCATGCGCCCATGAATTATTTGCATAAATGGCATCTCATCGTAGCCGAAAGATATCGAATATTGGGACAGACTTTAGAGGCAATGGAAGCTTACGATATAGCGATCACAGGGGCTAAAGAAAATGGCTATATCCAAGAAGAGGCCCTTGCCAACGAACTCGCCGCCAAATTTTATCTAGCTCAAAATCGTATCACGATCGCTAAAGCCTATATGCGAGAAGCAAGATATTGCTACACCCAATGGGGAGCTACAGCTAAAGTTCAGCAGATGGAAAATCGCTATTCAATGATTTGGGAGGTTCATTCGACAGATAGAAGTACAAACAAAAATCCACGCAATTCATTGTCTACTAGCACATCTTCTAAAAATCTAGATATAATCGATCTAGAGTCTGTCCTCAAAACATTTCAAGCGATCGCTAGTGAAATTCAGCTCGATCAGCTTTTAGCGACCTTGATGACGATCTTAATCGAGAATGCAGGAGCTGAGACTGGTTATTTACTTTTGCCAAACAACGTAAATCCTCAAGCGCAATGGCGTATTGAAGCTATCAAGGCAATCAATTCCAAAAATGTAATTATGCAATCAATTTCCATTGATGAGATTTCTACTGACAATAACTTTTATGTGCCAATCTCTCTAGTTAATTATGTCATTCGCACGCGAGAGAATGTCATTTTAAGTAATGCGGCTCAACTAGGCGATTTTCAAAACGATCCTTGGATCGTTAAGTACCAATCAAAATCAATTCTCTGTATGCCTTTGCTAAATCAAGGAACCTTGACTGCAATTGTTCTATTAGAAAATAATCTAATCCCTAATTCCTTTACACCAGAGCGAGTAGAAATCCTCAATCTCTTGTCATCCCAAGCTGCTATTTCTATTGTCAAAGCTCGCCTGTTAAAGCAACAAGAAGATTTAAATCAATCATTGCAAGCCGAAATCAGCGATCGCCAATTAGCCGAAAAAGAACGCGATCGCCTAATTGCGATTATCCAAGCCTCAACCGATATTATTGGGATGACATCACCTCAAGGGAAAGTAATTTGGAATAACGCTCAAGCCAATAAAGTTCAAGGGCTTGCACCTGATGCCGATGTTTCTAATTTAGAGATCCCGAATTATCATCCCGCATGGGCGTTAGACATTATTCAAAATCAAGGTATTCCCGCAGCAGTTACCAATGGAGTTTGGTTGGGCGAAACGGCGCTATTAACCCACGAGGGGATAGAAATTCCAGTCTCACAAATGATTATTACCCATAAATCTGATAATGGAGAACTAGAATATATTTCTACAATCATGCGTGATATTAGCGAAGCGAAAGAGCGTGAAGCTGCCCTGACGAGATCGGAAAAAACATTACAAAATTTAGTTGCAGGTACTGCGGCTGTTACAGGCGAAGACTTTTTTCCTGCACTGGCAAAACATATCGCTGAGGCTTTGCATGTCAAATATGCGCTAGTCACTGAGTTAGTTGGAGATCGGCTTCATGCATTAGCATTTTGGGCGCATGGAGCGATTCAACCTCCAATTACTTATTTTCCTGCATATACTCCTTGCGAAATAGCCTTGAGGAATGGCGAGTTTATCTGTGACAGCTTAGTACAGCAAATATTTCCAGAGGATCTCGATCTAGTTACGATGCAAGCCCAGAGCTATATGGGAATTTCCCTAAAAAATGCTAACGGAGAATCGATCGGGAATCTTTGCATTCTCGATACCCAACCGCTTCATGACACTGAAAGGATTGGGAATATATTGCAAGTTTTTGCGGCGAGAGCTTCCGCCGAGTTACAGCGCAAATATGCTAACGAGGCTTTGTCTCAACTCAACCAGTCTCTTGAAAATCGAGTCATCGAAAGAACTGCTCAATTGGAAGCAGCAAACAAAGAACTAGAATCTTTTTCTTACTCGGTCTCCCATGACCTCCGCGCTCCATTGAGGGCAATCGATGGATTTTCAAAAATGTTACAACAGGACTACAGCGATCGCTTAGATGCGGAAGGAGATCGCTATCTCAAAATAGTGCGCGACAATGCCAAACGCATGGGCGAACTAATCGACGATCTTTTAAATTTATCGCGGATGAATCGCAAAGAAATAACAAGGCGATCGATCATCATCATTGACCTCATCAAACAAGTATTGCATAGCTTTGAATTAGAAATAGGCGATCGGCAAATTGAGTTTGTAATTGCCGATTTGCCCAACTGTGAAGCCGATTCTTCTCTATTAACCCAAGTTTGGATTAACCTCATATCCAACGCAATCAAGTATACAAGTAAAACTGAAAATGCTCGGATTGAAATTGGCTGTCAGGTAATTAACAGTAAAAATACTTACTTTATCCGTGATAATGGGGCTGGCTTCGATATGCAATATGCTGACAAATTGTTTGGCTTGTTTCAACGAATGCACCTTGAGCGCGATTTTGAAGGCACAGGAATTGGATTAGCGATCGTGCAACGAATCGTCCAACGTCATGGCGGACAGATTTGGGCTGAAGCCGCCGTCAACCAAGGCGCTACGTTTTTCTTCACAATCCCCAATTAGGAGACATCCAAAATATGACAGCGCTATTCCCTGAACAACCGATCTTTATTGTCTTAGTTGAAGATAATCCCGCCGATGCCGAACTAGCTATACGGGCATTACGTCGTGGTCGAATTGCTAATCACATTGAATTATTGCAAGATGGGGCTGAGGCTCTCGATTTTATTTTTTGTCGCGGGGCTTATGCTCATCGACAAATCACCGATCATCCTAAGATAATTTTACTGGATTTAAAGTTGCCGAAAGTAAGTGGATTAGAGGTTTTGCGCCAAATAAAAGCCGATCCCCGTACCCAAATTATTCCGATTGTAGTGATGACTTCTTCCGCTCAAGATAGCGACATCATCGAGAGTTACAAATTTGGCGTGAATAGCTACATTGTCAAACCCGTAGATTTTGAGCAATTTAACAAATCTGTCGAGCAACTAGGACTTTATTGGGTTTTAATGAATCGAACTTCAAACTATTGATTAGTTCCAATCAGTCATCGATTTAACAACTGTCATGGTGGGGAGAACAGAAGCAAAAAAATAGCTACAACTTTTGTCGCAGTGCCTCAAAACTGTCGCTGAGATCGGCGATCGCTAGTGCTTCTTGATCGCCAGACTCTAGCCATTTGATTTGAACTTGTCCTGCTTCGATTTCGCTATCACCGATGACGATGGCAGCTTTCGCATTAGCATTACTAGCCCGTTTGAATTGTTTATCAAACTTTGCACCACTGAGATCGAGTTCTACTGTAAATCCTGCTTTACGGAATAGTTGAGCAATGGATAAAGCCTTAGCTTCAGCTTGTTCACCACGAGAAATAATGTAAAAGTCGATCGCTGCTTGTTTTTGTTCGGCAACCTGTTGCATGAGAATGACCAGACGCTCTAAACCGATCGCCCAACCGATCGCAGGTACATCCGCGCCGCCTAACTCCGAAATTAGGCGATCGTAACGTCCACCACCACAGACTGCCGACTGTGCGCCGAGGAGATTAGATTGAATCTCAAAGGCAGTACGGGTGTAGTAGTCCAAGCCACGCACAAGACGAGGATTGATCCGATAGGCAATATTGAGATCGGCTAATAGGCTTTGGACTTTCTCGAAATGTTGTTGCGACTCAGGGCTTAAATAATCGAGAATACTGGGCGCATCTTGAGAAATTTCTTGAGTGCGTTTGTCCTTGCTATCGAGAATTCTGAGAGGATTGCGAGTCAGGCGATCGCGTGAATCAGCACCAATTTCCTCAACAAAGGGTGTGAAATAGTCCACCAAGGCTTGACGATAAGCAACCCGATCTTCAGCACTGCCGACCGAATTAAGATCGACGACTAAATCTTTTAAACCAACTGATTGTAAAAAATCACTGGCGATCGCGATCGCTTCAGCATCAGCACGCGGATCGGCGCTGCCTATTACTTCGACACCTAACTGATGAAATTGGCGTTGGCGACCGGCTTGCGGACGCTCATAGCGAAACATTGCGCCCATGTACCAGAGTCGCTGTACGCCACCTTGGGCAAATAATTTATTTTCAATATATGATCGTGCCACACCTGCCGTGCCTTCAGGTCTCAAAGTCAAAGAACGATCGCCGCGATCGCTAAAGCTGTACATTTCTTTACCGACAATATCTGTGGCTTCACCGATACCCCTTGCAAATAGCTCAGTTGCTTCAAAAATGGGTGTACGAATCTCGGTATAGGCGGCTTGACTGAGAATTTGACGCGCAGTTGTCTCTAACTGCTGCCAGTAATAAATTTCGGGAGCGAGGATGTCGCGAGTGCCGCGTGTGACCTGAAGTGAAGACATGGATACTAACGGGTGATTTACATGAGACTGTGATGTTAAGTAGCTAGGCAAAATTAAATATAAAACTCCAGAATCTGTACCGCCCGCTACGCGGGCGGTACAGATTCTGTTACTGTCTTTTTAATTCGGCTGAGTTACTTATTCCAGAATACAGAGTTTTTGGTCGCGAAAACCCCCATTTTTGTTGAAAGTATTGCTTTGCAATACTTTCAATATTTAAGGAGACGGCGCAAAGCGCTGTCTTTTGTTTTTGGGTTTGGAGAGATTGCGATCGCACTGTACATTCAGGAGGTAACAAATCTAGGTAAAATCTGGATAGTGCCAGTTAATTTAAATATTCCTTATGCCAGAAGATAACGCCAACGTACCGCAAATAAACCAATCGGCTAATGAAGCAGTATTTAATGAGGTGCTAAAAAGTATAGACATCGACCCTGCTTTACTTGCTGAGCTAGGTGAAGTAACTAACGATCCTGAACAGGCGATCGATACAGCGATCCGTCAATGGTTGCAGCGTCGGGCGATCAAAGAAGCCGATCGCTCGCGCCCCCTGACGATGAATCCAGTTGTGCCTCCTCGCGGCGAGTGGAATGATTAGGATCAATCAGGAAAGCTATCGGTACTATGTAGAACCCAGAAATTATGTATGAATTTTGGCTAAAAGAAAGGCTGATCTTGATTATTGGACTATTTCAGTTCGGACTTATTCTAATAATGTTTACGATCGTCAATTTGAGCAAACTAATTTGGCGCAAGCTAACTTTAGATAAGCAAGATGTTAGTAATCAAAACAACCTAAATGAAATTAAATCTGCTGCGATCGCCCCAAGTTCACCTAATAACGCAAAAGATGCAGTGAATAACCTAGCTAATAATGAAATAAGTCTTGAAGGAAAACTGACCGATCATAGCGATCAAGCTTCGGCATCTTCACCAGATCCGACTGCGAATCAAGCAAACCTTCCTGAGATCGATCTTTCCTATAAAGTGGACATTGCACCAGAGTTGCTGACTGAACTATTGGAAATAACTGATAACCCTGCGGCAATTATTGATGAGGCGATCCGATCGTGGCTAAGACGGCGCAATGCTGACGATCTCGATTCTGGAAATCGAGATCGTCGTTTTCCAGTAGGTTTAAGATCCCATGACTCAAGGAGAGCATCACAACATTTGTGGAATGACTAGTGGTAACTGCCCCAAATCCATCTCTAAATTCACCATTCGATCTCGTCGTTGGTCAAGGTCAAGCGATCGCTCTATTAAAAGCTGCGATCAAACGAGATCGCATTGCGCCAGCCTATTTATTTGCTGGTGCGAGTGGTGTAGGACGCAGCAAAACAGCATCAGCATTTGCAGAGATTTTATTAGGCGATCGCAAGTCGGCTAATCGGCTAAGCGATCGCAATCATCCCGATTTGCTATGGGTGGAGCCGACTTATTTAGATAAGGGTAAAATGCTGACGGCAAAGGAAGCAGACACAGCGGGGCTAAAGCGTCGTGCATTGCCCCAGATCAGGATCGAGCAAGTGCGCGAAATTAGCGAATTTGTCAGCCGATCGCCTCTTGAAAGCAAGCGATCGGTCGTGATCCTCGAAGAAGCGCAATCGATGGCTGAGTCCGCCGCCAACAGTTTGCTCAAAACCCTCGAAGAACCTCTTTACGCCACAATTATTTTGATCGTTCCCGATGCTGGCTCAATTTTGCCGACGCTAGTTTCGCGCTGCCAACGCATTCCCTTTACGAGGCTCAATCAAGCGCAAATGCAAGAAGTCCTCACTCGCGAAGGTCATACTGATATTCCGCCCGAAGTGGTGGCACTGGCGCAAGGTTCTGCGGGTAATGCGATCGAGTCATTCGATCGCTTCAAAAGTATTCCTGCCGAGCTATTAAACTTAGTCCGCCAAATTCCTAACGATGCGAAAAGTGCGATGGCGATCGCCAAACAAATCAACAAGGAACTAGATGTAGATTTGCAGTTATGGCTGATTGATTATTTACAAAATTATTTTTGGGAGCAGCAAAGAACGAAGTCAGTTCTACAACATCTTGATAAAGCGCGGGAATTGATTGCCCGTTATGTGCAACCGAGACTAGTTTGGGAAGTGACGCTTCTACAAATAGCAGGAAAGATCTAAATCGCGACAATTAATAGCTAAGGGAGTTGGGTTAAGATCCTGACAGTTTGTGAGCAATAGGAGATCGGCAATGGACTGTAGAGGTAAAGAATTGTAGTTACTACGAGGTGAGGTATGCGTATAGGTTTGGAGATAGCACTTTTGACAGTCTTATCTTGTGGGCAAGTGCAACTGGTAGTATGCGATGCTGCGAGATCGCAATCTATCCAAGATCGTAAAGCAGCAGCCGAACGACTTTACAAACAAGGAAATCAGCAATATCAAGCTAATAAATATCAGGAAGCATTACAAGCTTGGGAGCAAGCTTTACAAATTTACCGTGAGATTAAAGATCGCAAGGGTGAAGGTAACTCATTGAATGGTCTAGGTAAGGCTTATGACGCACTTGAAGAGTACCAAAAAGCGATCAAGTTTTATGAGCAGTCATTGCTAATCATGAGAGAACTTAAGAATATAGCTCCCCTTGATGAGAGTACAACACTTTTTCGCATAGGACATGCTTACTCAATTCTGAATCAAGCAGAGAAAGCCACGATATTTTATGAACAAGCTTTGGCAATCAGGACGACAATCAACGATCTCCCTCACGCCTACTTGAGAGAAGTTATCGGAGAACTTGTGCTTATTTATGCGGATTTAGGACAATATCAAAAAATAATCGCAGTTTATGAGCAAGAATTAGCGATCGTGCGGCAGAGAAAGCTCCTGACAGAGCAAGTAAGAGTCATCTATAATCTCGCCCAAGCTTACCAATTTTCTAGAGACTATGAACGTTCCATTGTCATGTATCAGCAAGCCTTGGTAATTGCGAGGGAACTGAAAGATCGGGAACAAGAACGTAACTTGCTAGATAATTTAGGTAATGTTTATCTGAAGGCAGGAAAATATGAACTAGCAATCGCGATTTTTCAGCAGATGTTAGTAAGTTCGAGAATGTCTCCAGATCCTACTAGGCAAGCTATAGCCACAATCAGTTTAGGTGATGGCTATCGCAATTTAGGACAATATACACAGGCTATTAAGTTCTATCGGCAGGGCTTAGAGCTATCTCGCAAACTGATAGATCGGATTGCTCAAGCAGGAATTTTGGTTAAGCTCGGTAACGCTTATCTGAAGTTAGGAAAATATGAACAAGCGATCGCTCTTTATCAGCAATCTTTAGCGATCGCCCGCAGCATTGATCATCGTGATAGAGAAGGATTGCTCAGTAATATAGCTAGAGATCGACTTTACGACAGCTTAGGACAGGATGAAATCGCAATTCGTTTTTTTGCGCCGCGATATTATGTGATTCTGCCAGAAATCCAAGCTCGGATGGCGGAAGGCATCGTACTCAGTAATTTGGGGCTGGCTTACGAAAGGTTAGGTCAATTCGACAAAGCAATTGCCCTATATCAGCAAGAATTAGCGATCGCACGCGAAATCAAAGATATCGCCCGTGAAGGAGCAGTATTGAGCAATCTAGGTAATGCCTATGACAGTTCCCAACAATTTGACAAGGCAATTGTCATGCATCAGCAAGCTTTGACGATAATGCAGAAAATCAAAGATACTGCTAGTAAAGGTCGAGTACTAGTCAATTTGGCGAATACTTATCGTAATTTAGGGCAGAATGAGCAGGCGATTGAAATTTATCAACAAGCTTTAGCGATCGCCAGAGAAATTAAAAATCGCGATAGCGAAGGTACGGCACTCCGCAATCTGGGTGTAGCTTATGCCAATCGAGGACAGCACCAGCAAGCACTGGATATATATCAGCAAGCGGTAACCATCGCAAGGGAAATCGGCGATCGCGATGGGGAGGGTACTGTACTTAGCAATCTGGGTAAATTGCTGGCGATTAAAAAACAGCCTGAATTAGCTATTCTCTTTTACAAACAATCGATCAATGTCCGAGAGTCTATTCGTAAAGATATTCGCGGATTAAGCCAAGCAGAACAGAAATCTTACCTATCTACGGTCGAAACTTCCTATCGCGATCTTGCCGATCTCTTGCTCAAACAAGACCGCATCCTCGAAGCCCAACAAGTCCTCGATTTACTCAAAGTCCAAGAACTTAGCGACTACCTCCGCACCGTGCGCGGCAACGATCAAACCGCCCAAGGAGTCGATCTCCAACGCCCCGAGCAGAACATCATCGCCCTTGCAGGTGAACTCAACCAACTGCAACAAAAAGACCGTGAAGGCAAACTGAACGAAACCGAACAACAACGCCTCTCCCAACTCGTCCAAGCCGAACGCGATCAAAACAAACAATTTAACGCCTTTCTCGACAGCCCCCAAATCAAAAAACTGATCACCGAACTCCGCCGCAACGAAGACAACCAAAATGTTGATATTGCCAAATACCGCAAATTACAAAAAGATCTTCTATCGCAATTCCCTAACGCCGTTCTCCTCTATCCCCTCATTCTCAGCGATCGCCTAGAGCTAGTCATTCTCAATACCAAAATCCCACCCCTACGCCGCACCGTCAACATCAAACGCGAACAACTGAATCAGCTAATCATCGCTTTACGCGCAGACTTGCAAGATTCAGGCTCAGAAGACGTTAAACAAACCTCGCAGAAACTCTATGACATCCTGATTAAACCCTTTGAAAGCGAACTCAATCAACTCAAAATCAACACGATCATCTATGCTCCCGATGGACAACTGCGCTATATTCCCCTTGCGAGTCTCTATGATGGCAAACAATGGCTAGTCGAGAAATATCGTGTGAATAACATCACCGCCGAATCATTAACTGCTTTTAACAGCAAAGCGATCGCCAATCCTCACATCTTCGCAGGAGCATTTGGTGGTAAAGGAGGTGAAACCCGTTCAGGCTTTAACGGCTTACCTGCCTCAATTCCTGAAGTCCAGAAAATTACTAGCTTATTTCCTAATACTACCAGTCTGATCGAAAAGGACTTTACCAAGAAGGTAACAGCAGATAGAGCAAATTCCCATACGATTTTGCACCTTGCTACTCATGGTCAATTATTAGTTGGCACACCTGAAGATTCTTTTATTGTGTTTGGTAATGGGGAGAAGGTAACGATTGGTGAGCTTAAAGACTGGGATTTAAAGAATGTCGATCTTGTGGTGCTGAGTGCCTGTCAGTCAGGACTAGGTAGCAAGTTAGGCAATGGTGTCGAGATTCTCGGTTTAGGCTATCAAATGCAAGCGGCAGGAGCCAGAGTCGCGATCGCCTCACTCTGGAAAGTCGATGACGCAGGTACACAAGCCCTCATGGAAGCATTTTATGGAGAACTAAAAAAAGGTGATGTCCCCATAGCTGAGGCATTACGCAAAGCACAAGTTTCCCTAATTAAATCGTCAAATCACAATCATCCTTTCTACTGGTCGGCGTTTTTTGCGATCGGTAACGGGTTATAGATTTTGCGGATAAAGTTTAGAGCCTGTATTGTTAAACTAGATTGAGTTTTGTAGTTAGAGAAAAAGTTGCGGCTATGCATAAAAATTTGGGCGCGGCAGGACAAATCACCTTGATCGCTTTTTTATCTTGCTTACCTGTGCAAGTCTCCCTTAGCAGCGATCGCAGTTTTGCGCAAGAAGCCATAGACCGCAAAACCCAAGCAACACAGCTACTGGAGCAAGGAACGCAGCTATATGCCAATAAAAAATATCCTGAGGCGCTCGCCATTTGGCAAAAGTCCTTAGAAATATTTCGAGCGTTAAAAAGCCCCATTGATGAAGCGAAACTACTGGGTAACTTAGGGCTAGCCCACAACTATATGGGCAAGTACCAACAAGCGATCGCCTTCCACGAGCAATCTTTGGCAATTAGAATCCAAATCAACGATCGCCAAGGACAAAGTAATTCCTATAACAATCTAGGGCTAGCCCATGCATCTCTAGGACAATACGACAAAGCAATTGACCTTTACAAGCAAGCTTTGACCATTCGGCAGCAAATTGGCGATCGCGCTAACGAGAGGACAACTCTGGGTGGATTAATTGTCATTTATCAAGCTTTGGGTAAATATCAAGAAAACATCTCGCTATATCAACGGGTGATTACTGTTTCTAAAGAACTAAGCGATCGCCAAGGTGAAGCCAATGCCATATCGAATCTAGGGCTTACATATTATTCATTACAGAAATATCAACAGGCGATTGAATTCTATAAACAGTCTTTGGTGATTTTCAAAGAGATTAAAGATCGACTTGGAGAAAGCAATACCATCATCAATATGGCTGTAGCGTACAGAAATTTGGGACAATATCAGCCTGCGATCTCCGCCTTGCAAGAAGGACTAGCGCTCTCAAAACAAATTGGGAATCTATATAATCAAGCTTCGGCATTGACCAATTTAGGCAACACTTATTTCAATTTGGGGCAATATCAGAAAGCGATTGAGTCTTTTCAACAGGATTTGGCGATTAGAAAACAGCTTGGCGATCGCAACAGCGAAGGAGTCACCCTAAATAATATGGGTAATGCCTACTATTCACTAGGACAATATCAGAAATCCATTGATTTATTTGAGCAAGCTTTGGCGATCGCCAAGCAATTTAAGAACCTCCTTTCTGAAGGTGACGCATTGGGGAATTTGGGGCTTGCCTACGACGCTTTAGGACAATATCAAAAATCCTTGGAATTCCATCAGCGAGCCGCAGAAATTTCTAAGCAAATTGGTGATTTTCGAGGTGTCGGTAGTTCTCTAGCGAATATTGGTTTGGTATATAACAATCTTGGGCAATACCAAAAAGCTATAGAATTCCATCAACAGGCGCTAACCATCGCCAAGCAAATAGGCGATCGCCGCAGTGAAGGCGGCGCGTTAGGTAATTTGGCTAAAGCCTATAGCAGTTTGGGTCAATATCAAAAAGCGATTGACTTCAATGAAAAATCTTTAAGCATTGCTAAAGAAATTGGCGATCGCAATGGTGAAGGGACTCAATTAGGCAATCTTGGCGGTAACTACTATTATTTAGGTCAGTATCACAAAACGATTAACTTCTATCAGCAGTCCTTGTCCGTCTTAAAACAAATTGGCGATCGCAACGGCGAGGCAAATTTGCTAGGTAATTTGGGATTGGTGTATAACAATTTAGGTCAATATCAAAAAGCGATCGACTTTTTTCAGCCTGCCTTAACGATTTTAAAAAACATTGGCGATCGAAATGGGGAAGGAAATACTCTCAATAATCTCGGTTTAGCCTATCGGAGTTTAGGACAGTATCAAAAAGCAGCCGAATCCTATCAGCAAGCCTTTGACATTGCTCAAAAGATCGGTAATCGTGAAGGAGAAGGCGTTGCGACAAACAATTTGGGTCTGATTTACAACGATATCGGTCAGCATCAAGAAAGCATTAACTTCTTTGAAAAAGCCTTGAGCATCGCCAAACAAATTGGCGATCAAAAAGAAGAAGGTAATTCCCTTAACTTTTTAGGAGTCGCTTACAGCGCAATCAAACAACCGCAAAAAGCCTTTGTTTCTTATCAGCAAGCCTTAGAAGTCTCCCGAAAAATTGGCAATCGCGAAGGAGAAAGAGCAATCCTCAATAATATGGGTTTTTTGCTATCCCAACAGAATCAAGTTGAATCAGCGATCGTTTTCTACAAACAATCGATCAATGTCACTGAGTCCATTCGCAAAGATATCAGAGGCTTGAGCAAAGAGGATCAAACTAAATATTTAGCAACCGTCTCCCTCACCTATCGTCGTCTTGGTGATTTATTGCTCCAGCAAGGACGGGTGATGGAAGCATTGCAAATTATCGACCTGCTCAAAATTCAGGAGCTAGAAGACTATCTCAAAAATGTGAAAGGGAATGAGCGCACAGCAGAGGGCGTGAGATTTTTAGCGCCAGAAAAAGAGGTGCTTAGTCATTTGCCAACAATCAGCCTTGAAAAACTCTCTGAATTTAATCGTCTACTTTTCCGTGAAATCCAACAACTCCCGCAGTCAGAGATTAATAAGGTTCCTGTACATCTCCAAAAGCTTCCTCAGGGAGTCGTTTTAATTTATCCTTTGATTCTTAGCGATCGCTTAGAATTAGTCCTCTTTTCTGCTAACAGTTCCCCCATCAGCCGTAATGTCAAAATCTCTAAATCGAAACTAGAAGAATTAATCATTGATTTCAAATCTAGTCTATTAGATGCTGGATCTGAAGATGTACTAGAGCCAGCAAAAGAACTATATAAACTGTTGATTAAACCCATAGAGCAGGAACTCATTCAAGCAAAAGCGCAAACAATCCTCTATGCACCTGATGGACAATTGCGTTATGTTCCCCTTGCAGCTCTCTATGATGGCAAGCAATGGCTAATTGAGAAATATCGCATTAGCAATCTGATTTCCTACAGTCTCAGTGATTTTGTAGCTAAGCAAAAAGTGTCGCCAAGTATTCTCGCTGGCGCTTTTGGTGGCAAAGGAGGTGAGAAAAGGTTTGGTCAGTCAGGATTACCTGCTACGCTTAAAGAAGTGGAAGCGATCGCTAACTCCTTCCAAAACTCAACTACGCTTCAAGAAGAGCAATTTAGCCGCCAAGCTATTGAATCCCAATTCAAAAATTATAATATTCTCCATTTAGCCACCCATGCAGAATTTAATATCGGTGCGCCTGAGAAATCATTTATCATTTTTGGCAATGGCGACAAAATTGGTTTGAGTGAAATTACTGATTGGCAAATCCCAAATGTAGAGCTAATCGTACTCAGTGCTTGTCAAACTGGAACTAGCACATTAGAAAATGGTGTGGAGATTCTTGGCTTTGGCTATCAAGTCCAAAAAGCAGGTGTAAAAAATGCGATCGCCTCTCTTTGGAAAGTCGATGATGCTGGCACACAAGCTCTCATGGCAGCTTTTTATAAAGAGTTACAGAAAGGTGATGTTAATGTTACTGAAGCTTTGCGCAGAGCACAAATATCACTGATTAAATCTTCTAATTTCAATCATCCTAATTATTGGTCTGCATTTTTTGCGATCGGTAATGGGTTATAGGGAGAGAAAATTGCCAGATTAATTGCTGCGTCTTTTTTGTAACGGCTGATTCAGAAATAGAGATCGCGCCCATGTTACTAAATAAAGATTAGAAAGATGTGATGATGAGCCCTATTTTGCGCGGCTCATCATCAGCAATACCTTAATTAAGACCCTAAACTTAGGTAAATCCCTATGAGAATTCGTAGACGGAATTTTTTGCAGCTATTAGGAGGAACGACTGGAGCAATTTTTGCCAACGCATTGAGTAGCAATGCTCAAGCTAAAAACCCAAAAATTGTCATTGGCTATCCAGCCGTAACTCCAGCATTACCGCTCTACTTAGCCCTAGAAAAGGGTTACTTCACCAAAATGGGACTGGATGTGGAGGCGATCGCCTTTGCTAATCCTCAAGAAGTTGTCGAAGGAATCATTAAAGGAAAGATTCAGGCTGCGGGCAATGGAGTCTCATCTGGAAATTTAGCGATCGGCGAGGATAAATCCCCAGGTTTTTTCAAGATTATCTGTTCCAATAGCAGTAATACTAAGTTTGTCCTCGAACAGTTTGTCGTTGCCAAAAATAGCGAAATCAAACAGATTAGCGAACTAAACGGTAAAAAAGTTTGTTCGGGATTGGGTCCTCAGAATATTGCTTTAGCCAAAGCGATTTTGGCAAAAAATGGCTATCCTAATGCCCAAATAGTGCCTTTGTCCTTTGACAAGCATATTGCCGCGATCGAGTCAGGAGAAGTAGATAGTGCTTATACTTTGGAACCGATCGGCACTGTGGGACGAAGTGAAGGCAAAACGCGCACTCTCGAAGCAGGAGTTGTTTCTAAGTACATTCTTGGCGATCCTCTAGCGCCTTGGTTTGGAGGCTCGGCAGCAATCAGTACTAAGTTTCTTGCGGAGTATCCTGCGATCGCCCAAAAATTTATTACCGCCTATCGCATGGGAGTGATGGAAGTACGCCGCAATCCAATTCTATCGCGTAAATATTTGCAGCGTTATACAAAAATCAATCCCGCGCTGACCAGTCGAGTACCTCTACCAGACTACAGAATGTTTGATGAGTTTTCTGCTGACGATGTTAAATATTTTCAATATTTCTTTGATTTTCTCACCAGTGAGAAAGTCCTCAGCCGTAAAGTAGATGTATTGCCATTGCTACTCTCAAAATAATCTTTCTCCTTAAAGCCCCAAAAAAGCAAAGCGCCCGCGTAACGGGCGCTTTGCTTTTTTGGGGCTTTAGTTTTTATTACGTCAAGGTACTTAGTTACATTTTTTGTAACGATCACTTATTTTTCGGAATATGGCTTTATGCTGTCTGTTGTGCCACTGCGGGTTTTGATGTAAATGCGAGGGTTTTGGCGATGAATAAGGTTGTTAGTATTGCGATGTTGACTTTTTTGGCTTGTGGGCAAGTGCAGATAGTGATGAGTGAAAGCGTCCAAGCACAAACAAATCAAGACCGCAAAGCAGAAGCAACTCGGTTACTGGATCTGGGAATTAAAGCGAGACGTGCAAGTCAGTACCAAAACGCGATAGAGTCCGATCTTAATGCTCTTGCTATTTGCCGCGAACTCAAAGATCGGGATTGTGAAGGTCGTGCTTATAACGGATTAGGACTTGGATATTACTATTTAGGTCAATATGACAAAGCGATCGAGTTCCATCTGCAAAGCTTAACGATCGCGCGGGAACTCAAAGACCGTCGCGGTGAGGGACAGTCGCTGGGAAATCTGGGACTCGCTTACTATTCCCTCGGCAAATATGACAAAGCGATCGAGTTCCATCTGCAAAGATTAGCGATCGTGCGGGAAATCAAAGACCGTAGCGGTGAGGGACAGTCTCTGGGAAATCTGGGACTCGCTTACAATTCCCTCGGCAAATATGACAAAGCGATCGAGTTCCAACTGCAAAGCTTAGAAATCGCGCGGGAAATCAAAGATCGTCTCGGTGAGGGAGCCGCGCTGGGAAATCTGGGAATCGCTTACCTTTACCTCGGCAAATATGACAAAGCGATCGAGTACCAACTGCAAAGATTAGCGATCGCGCGGGAAATCAAAGACCGTCTCGGTGAGGGACAGTCTCTGGGAAATCTGGGAATCGCTTACTATTCCCTCGGCAAATATGACAAAGCGATCGAGTTC
>NZ_BBJB01000035.1 GCF_016584665.1 Pseudanabaena sp. lw0831 | reverse complement strand
GTACAGATTTTGGGGCTTTATATTTAATTGTGCCTAGCTACTTACAAGCCATTACCAATGATGATAAATGGTGACCAATAGTAAGGATGACTGAAGTTGCTATCTTTGCCAGCTTTAATCAGCGCTCTTTGAGATTTTGCTAATACTTCTGCTTTGGTGAGCTTCGTATCTTGAAGTATGTCATAAAAAGCATCCATTAAAGCTTGTGTACCACCATCAGAAACTTGCCAAAGCGAAGCGATCGCAGCCTTTGCACCTGCGTACTCCATTTGATAGCCAAATCCCATAATCTCCGTGCCGTTACCAAGGCGACCACCCAGCCCCGTCTCACAAGCACTGAGAATTACTAGATCGACATTTTGCAATGACCATGTAGCCACATCCCGTAGTGAGGCGCGACTACCATCACCAAACAGCACAAAGGAATCCTCTGGTTTTCCAATCACAAAGGCGGCGTGGGTAGCTAGATGAATGATGTTGTATTGCTTAAATTTAGCGACAGTCGAATTAACATTAAAATCGCGATCAATAAATTTCGCAGAAGTTGGTAACTTAGCAATCAGGTTGTCAACTTCTCTACCAGCAAAAGGTAACCCCGAAAAGTTAAAGGTTTGTCCATTTACATCAAATACATATTTGCCAGATGTAAACGCACCAGCAAGGACACGAGGCTGACTATCACGACGACGATCGCTTAAATTAGTTAAACTCGCAGCGGTAATCGTATTAATCGCATAGCTTTCTACTAGCCATTGCTTGCCATCATAGAGCGAGGCGATCGGCAGATAGCGTAACTGTCCGTCGGGCGCATAGACGATCGTTTGGATGCCAGCTTTTTGTAAATCATCTGCGATCGGTTGGATCAGCCAAGCATATAGTCGTTGCGATGAATCCACAATATCAAGAGAGCTAGGATCGCGGACATCAGAACGAAATTCTACGATCGCCCGATTGAGATCTTCGCGCTTTACTGCCACAGTACGGCGAATCGGAGCGTTATTGGCGGTAACGAGAATTAATTCTAAGCGATCTTCTAATATTAATGGATAGAAGATCGCGGATTTTCGCGAAAGCTTTTGGAGGCTCTTTTGGAGAGATATAAATTGCTGGAGATTTGCGTCACTTGCCGTGCGATTTTCTGATTGATTGATTTGGTTTAAAATCGTGGCAACAGCCGGACTCTGCACATAGGTATTCAGTTGTTGTGAAGAGCGTTCTTGGACATCTAGCAACTCACTCAAGCGCTGAATTTGCTGTGGAGATCGGTTTGCTTGAGTAAGTTTTAGGATATCTTGTTGTTCTTTACCAGCCTGAATGGAGCGGTTTTGAATCGCACTATAATCAGTTAAAAACCTTTGTTCAGGTGCTAGAAGTTCAATCCCTTTAGCCGTTTCGATATTGCCACGCACATTTTTGAGATAGTCATCTAGCTCTTGCACTTTTAACAAGTCAAGCACCTGTTGCGCTTCCAGAATTCGATTTTGCTTAAGCAGTAAATCCGCCAAATCACGATAGGCTCTTTCGACAGTACCCGTGAAGGTTTTCTGCTCTGCTACAGATAGCGATCGCAGTTCTTTACGAAGGGATTCGCGGATATTTACGGATTGCTTATAAAAGAAAATTGCTAAATCTGGTTGTTGCCAAATAGAAAACAAATTTCCTAAATTACTAAGATCAATACTTTCACCTCGGCGTTCTCTCAACTGACGATGAATTGTAGCAGCTTGTTGATAGACATTAAGAGCTTCAGAATAACGTTTAATATCCACATAGACTACACCCAGATTACTCAAAGCTGTTGCTTCAGCAGAGCGATCGCCAATTTCTCGTAAAATCTCTAGCGATTGTTGATAGTTGCGAATCGCTTCGTTATTCTGTTTTAAAATCCGATATATTTCGCCGATATTGTTGTACGTGATGCCCTGCGCAGGAATATCATTCAGTTCTTTATGAATGGTTAGAGCTTTTTCATAATAATTCAACGCTTTTTTGAGATCGCCTTTGTCATCATAAATGGAGCCAATATTACTTAAGAAAATGCTCTCTGCTTGGCGATCGCCAAGTTTTTGAATTTTTTGTAATGCTAATTCCTGAAATCGCAAAGCATTATCTAACTGTCCTAACTCCTTATAAGCAGCACCAATATTACTGAGAGTGGTTGCGGCTTGACTTGTTAAATCAAGCTGTTCGGATAATTTTAGTGATGCATTATATGATTCTAAAGCTTGTAAGTATTTGCCTTGACTACGATATATACCTGCCATGTTATTGAGAATGCTGGTCTCAATTTTGCGATCGCCTGTGACTCGCACTATTTTTAGAGATTGTTGATAGAAGTCTAGCGCCTTCTCAAACTGTCCTAGTCGCCGATAGGCAAACCCAATATTTAGCAAGACTCCCGCCGAGCCTTTTTGATTATTCGTAGATTCATAAATAGCTAAAGCTTGCTGTAATCTTTCTAGTCCCTGACTAAATTGACCGATCGCTACATAAATATTGCCAATATTATTGAGAATTGTTAATTCTCGATCTTGCGCTTTAATTGCTCTCGCCCTTTCCAAGGCTTGCTCATAAGTTGCGATCGCCTGTCGCCAATTATTAGTGCGATTTAAAGTAAAGCCAAGACTTTGCAAGATCATTACTTCATCTGATCTGACCTGCAAATTAGCCTTAGCTTCTTTTAACTGAATTGCGCTAATTATTTTAAAAGCTGACTGATAAGAAGCGATCGCCCGATCTAATTTTTGTAAATTTAGGTAAACATTACCTATAAAATTCTGAGTCCGAGCCTCAGAAAGCCGATCTCCTTCCTTCTGAAAAATTGCGATCGCCTGTTGAAGTAGTTGTAGTGATTCCTGCGCGTCGCCACGCTGAAAGCTTTCTCGACCATCAATCACCAACTGAAATCCACGCTCTAAGTTTGTTGGTTCAAGTTTTGGTAATTGATTTTGAGCTATTTGGTTTTGAGAAGTTAAAGGCTGCACAGTCATTTCCGCATTTGCGGAAAACGTCGAAGCATTCAAAATCAAAAAAGTTGATAAGATTGAGCGGTATAGCATGATTACCTTCTCGAAAGTTAGTTTTGGTGGTTATGTGAAACTTGCGATCGCGAATTCTTGGCAGCGTTATCTAATCACCACTATGCTACAACTTGATGAATTTCAGGACAGTAACATGGCTTAGAACCACAAGATTTTTGTTAAAAAGGCAGAACTTTTAACTGATGTTACGTAATTTTAGCTTCAGCGAAAAGCGCTGTAAGATTAGGAGAAATAGCTCTTTGTTTGACTTTAATATTGGTATCAATATTTAGATAAGTAGCTAGACACAATTAAATATAAAATCCCAAAATCTGTGCCGCCCGCACAGCGGGCGGCACAGATTTTAGTTTTGGTTTTTAATTATGCCTAGCTACTTAGATCAGATCGTCGCCATCATCTAGCCATGGGCAAAGCGAGCAAACATGAATCAGCCCAAGGAACCAAAACTCCAGTTTATCCGCTTCGCTCGAGGTATTAGTCAGTACAATCATGACTACTACGCGGCTCTGGGTCTACCAATCATTAGCAATCCTACATACATTCGCAATGTATATTTGCGGATTGCCCGTATCTTGCATCCCGATATATATGGCTTTTCGGCGGAAGAAAAAGAAATTGCCACGCAATATCTAGCAAAACTGGTCAACCCGGCCTATAACGGGCTGATGCGAGAGCAAGATCGCACAGCCTATCAAGGAATATTTAAGCTTCTTGCCAAACGCTTGATGCAGAGATCGCGTAACATCCAAATTCATTCGGAGATCGCCTGTGAGTTGGTGATGACTCCTAGTGATGAGGTTTACGAGCGCTTGGTTACAGAAATCGCCAAAGTGCAATATGAATCGCTCACCCAAATTCTGGAGCATACAGCCGAGATCAGTGAACTAAACTTGGTCTATATCCTTTATAAAGAGGGTTATCGACATGGAGCTGTCAATATGCCACCAGTGCTTGCACCAATGTTGACACCAAAAACCACAAAACCCTATTCAACAAACGTTCCCCTTCCTCCCCCCTCAAAGCCCAGTTATAACTACAACCTTCAGTATGCAACCGATCAACATGCTAGTAATCTGCAATCTAACTCTGATGAAACGGTAATTCAGGCTAGAGTTGAGGGACATGATAGGCAGATGATTAACAATCGGATGAAAATCTGCGAAATCTACATATCACAGAGTAATTGGAAGGCTGCGCTCCAAGATTTGCGAGATATCTTAACAATTGATAAGGATAATAGTCGATGTCTTGCTCTGTTAGGTGTGGTTTACAAAAATATCAATCAACCACAAATGGCAAAAGCGAGCTTCAAGCGATCGCTTCAGATTTATCCTCAAGAAGCCATAGCCCTAAAACATCTTCTGGAATTAGACAGTCCAATTCCTACCCAAAGCAGCAATAAGAACAATGGTAAAAGCGATCGCAAACCAAATCTCCCAACTATCAAAAAGAATATAGCTCAACCACAAAAGCGCAGTTGGCTAGAGCATTTACTAAAATGGGCTTTTTCCAAAAAAACCTGAAGAAATGGAAATAGAAGATAGTGCTTCGTGCCGCTAAGCGATCGCTATCTCGCGCTCTATAATCAAACTATGACAACGTCGGAGAAAAATTGCAATGGTAACGACGATAGAAAAGCCTAAAACCATATCTCTAGAAGAATTTCTCACCCTTCCCGAAACCAAACCCGCCAACGAGTATGCCCAAGGAATCATCACTCAAAAAGTCATGCCCAAAGGAAAACATAGCATCCTCCAATTTGAACTCGCTTCTGCTATCAATCAACAAACCAAACCTCAAAAATTTGCCTATGCCCTACCAGAACTACGCTGCACTTTTTCAGGACGATCCATCGTTACCGACATCGCCGTTATCCGTTGGCAAAACCTCCCCCTCGATCCTGATGGCGAAATTAGCAATCAATTTAACCATCCTCCCGACTGGATTATCGAAATCCTCTCTCCCGATCAATCCTCTGTTTTAGTGATTGAAAAAATTCTTTTTTGCCTCAAAGAAGGCAGCGAAATCGGTTGGCTGATCGATCCTGCTACCAAGTCGATCATTATCTTCCAAAATGGCTCAACCCAGATTCACTTTGCCACCACCGAAACTCAGCTACCCTTCCCTTACCCGTCCTGACAGGCTTAGAAACATGGCAGATTACCGCCAGCGACATATTTGCTTGGCTAAAAGTTTAACAACTCTATAAATAGGGTTTGTCGGCAATGATTCACGGTACGATAACAGACGAAGACTGAGAGAACTGTATGGTGCATCAACTGCCGACTGGCGCAAAAGACTTACTTCCCCTAGACGTTGCTCAAAAGCGTTGGATCGAGAGCCGTATTCAACAAGTTTTTCAATCATGGGGCTATCAACGCATCATTACCCCCACCGTCGAGCATCTGCGATCGCTTACCGCAGGCGGAGCCGTTAATCCTGAATCCGTGATCCAACTGCATAGCAGCAGCATCGAAATCCTCGGACTACGCCCCGAATTTACCGCCTCGATCGCCCGCGCCTATGCCGCCCGTTTGGGAGAAAATGTGGCAACTTGTCCACAGAGACTCTACTACAACGCCAATGTATTCCGTCGCAAAGCCAATAACACCTCAGAGGAATCCTTTCAAGCAGGCGTAGAACTATTGGGTGCGTCAGGACTGCTAGCCGATGGTGAGATCTTGATGCTCCTAGCCGAAAGCCTCGATCGCCTAGAACTGCAAGATTGGCAAATTATCCTTGGTGATGCCAGACTGACAGGCGCATTACTTGATCTGTTGCCAGAGCAATATCGTGCCAAAGTGCGGCAATGTTTAGCTAGCCTCGATCGTATTGCCCTGACCGAGATGGACTTACCCACTGATGTTAAAGGCTATGCCCTCGAACTGATTGATCTGCGCGGCAAGCCCAAAGATGTCCTCAGTCGCTTATCGAATAGTGCATGGACATCGGGACTGACGGGCGAAATTAATTACCTCAAGTCCTTGATCGATCTCTGGGAAAGTACGGGCATAAATTCAGGCGATCGCCTGATTCTCGATCTCAGCTTTATGCAAACCTTCGACTATTACACAGGCATCGTGTTTGAGGTTGCTTGTAATAATTATGTGGTCGCACAAGGCGGACGCTACGATCGCCTGCTTGGGGTCTACCATCCTCAAAATGTCAGCTATCCCAGTATTGGCTTTTGCCTCAACCTCGAAGATTTACAGCAAGCTTTACAATCCCGCTTACCACAAACTCTCACCACTTCTAACTGCCTAGTGGTCGCCAAAACCGCCGACGCAATGCAAGCCGCCTTTGCTCATGCTGCACTATTACGTCAAGATCCAGATATTGACGCGATCGAGCTAGAGCTAGAATTTCGAGCCGAGGATACTGTCCGCGAACATGCAAGATCGCGTGGTATTCCCAAAATTGCATGGGTCAGTAGTGACGGTGCGATCGGCTTAGAAACGATAATCTAAAAAATAGAGGGGGCGCAAAGCGCTCCCTTTATTTTTTAGATTGAAAAATCCCTGTTAAATTTGGAGAACTTAGGGTAACCTATTCAACCAATCATCCATTTTGGTTAGATTGAGATTTGATAAATAAATATAGCTATAACCACTTATGTTTAGTCCAGAACCAAAACCCAAAAGAGAGTTGCGGCGCTTCGCGCC
>NZ_BBJB01000034.1 GCF_016584665.1 Pseudanabaena sp. lw0831 | reverse complement strand
CCGCAACTCTCTTTTGGGTTTTATGTCTCAACTCACTTGACTATAGCTATAGAACTACCGCATTTAGCTATTGAAAAATCCTAAATATATTGTTTAAAAATGTTGCAAAGCAGACTTCAAGAAATATACTGGGCTTTTCAAAAGCGCGAAGCGTAGCATGTAAATTTATAAAATCGCTAACCTATTTTGTAAGTGATTTGATATTGATAGGTATGACCGAATGAGATTTCCAGAGACCGCAAAATCGACTACAAGTTTAGCTTTCAGCCTAGGATTAATTGGGGCAATTGTGGTGACAGGCTGGTACTACGTCATTTTGCCCTATAGAAAGACTCCGCAAAGACCTGCTTTCCCTAACGATCTCAAAGCTGCACCTGCACCAAAATCGCCGATCGCTGAGATTAAAGTGCAGCCAATTCCTCAGCCTACGGTCAAAGCTAAGCCAAAATCCAATGACGCAAAGTATCAAGGTAAAGTCAATGCCAGTATTGGTCTAGTATTTCGCGCCGATCCCAATCAGGCTGCTCGCAATGTTGGTGGTGCAGACTTCAATACCAAAGTTGCTGTAATTAAAGAAACCCCCGATCGCGAATGGGTCTTTGTTAGAAATGAAAGCACTAAAGAAGAAGGCTGGGTACGCGTCGGCAACATTACCAAGGAGTGAGCAAAAATCAAAAAACATAGTCGATCTCGTTGACTCTGATAAACTCTTAAAGATTGCTCTACCTAAGATCAGCACATCTTAAGAGTTCATAAGTATGCCACATCAGCACAAACACCCCCACCCCCATCAGCATCATGGACAATCCCATGATGGACATCATCATACAGACTATAACCGTGCATTCATTGTCGGATTAGTGCTAAATGGAGGATTCGTAATTGCTGAATTTGTCTTTGGTCTATTGGCACATTCAGTATCACTGATTGCTGATGCAGGACATAATCTGAGTGATGTTTTAGGACTAATCATTTCATGGGGAGCTATTGTTTTATCTCGTCGTCAACCCTCTAGCCGCTACACCTACGGTTGGCGCAAGTCATCGATTTTAGCCACTTTCCTAAATGCGATCTTTTTGTTGGTTGTAACGGGTGGCATTATCTGGGAAGCCATTCAGCGATTACTGCAACCCGATAGTATGGTTGAAGGCGGAGTGATTATTATTGTTGCGGCGATCGGCATTGCGATTAATACTGGAACTGCCTTGATGTTTTTAGCGGGTCGCAAGGGTGATATGAATATCCGTGCTGTTTTTCTGCACATGGCAGCAGATGCGTTGGTATCTTTTGGTGTGGTTTTATCTGGGATTGCGATTATTTTTACCAAATGGTTTTGGCTTGACCCTGCATTCAGTCTTGTGATTAGCGCTTTAATTATTTTTAGTACTTGGGAGTTGTTGAAGGATTCATTTAATTTGGCGATCGATGGTGTTCCCAACGATATTGATGAGCGGGCAGTGCGTACTTATTTGGCTGAATGTCAAGGGGTGACTCAAGTTCATGATTTACATATTTGGAATATGAGTACAGTAGACACTGCTTTGACAGCTCATTTAGTCATGCCTACGGGACATCCTCGCGATGATTTTTTAATGCAAATCAGTCAGGAATTACGAGAGCGCTTTGGTATTGAACATACAACTTTACAAATTGAAAGTGGCGATCCAGATCATCCTTGTGTACTTATAAATAACTGTCGCAAGGAAGAGTAATATCCCTGTTTCTGCTTTCAAACTCAAAGAGGAAAGGCGGCGCAAAGCACCACCTTTCCTCTTTGAGTTTTATGTCTTGACGAAAGTTGCAACAGCTATATCAGACATTGGTTGAGTTTTAGTTAATTTGCTATGCTTGGGCACTGCATAATAGAGTTAGAAATAACAGAGATAATGTCCCAAATATAAGTGCGTTATCTCAGTTAGACAGAGCAAGTAATTGAGTTAGCAATGCATTTTATTGATCGAGTTACGATACATGTTAAGTCTGGCGATGGTGGCGATGGGCTAGTTGCATTTCGCCGCGAAAAATATGTGCCTGCGGGTGGGCCTGCGGGTGGAAATGGTGGTCATGGTGGTTCCGTTATTTTGCAAGCGACAACCGATCTCCAAACCCTTCTAGATTTTCGCTTCGAGAATATTTTTAAAGCTGAGAATGGCGAGCGCGGCGGCCCCAGCAATATGACGGGCAAAAAAGGTAGCGATCGCGTAATTAAAGTCCCCATCGGTACAGTGGTGATGAATGAAGAAACAGGCGAAGTTTTGGGCGATCTCACCGAGGTTGACCAAACTTTGTTTGTGGCTAAAGGCGGCAAAGGCGGCTTAGGCAATAAATATTTCTTGAGCAATCAAAATCGCGCCCCTGACTACGCTTTACCAGGGTTACCAGGCGAAGAACTTAATCTTTATTTAGAACTAAAGTTAATTGCTGAAGTCGGGATCATTGGTTTACCAAATGCTGGCAAATCAACATTGATCTCGGTCGTATCCGCCGCCCGTCCGAAGATTGCCGATTATCCTTTTACTACGCTCGTCCCAAATCTAGGTGTAGTTTCTAAGCCCTCAGGCGATGGCATTGTCTTCGCAGATATTCCTGGACTAATCGAAGGTGCATCCGATGGTATTGGTTTGGGGCATGACTTTTTGCGCCATGTTGAGCGCACTAAGCTCTTAATTCATCTGATCGATGTCACTCAAGATGATCCCCTAGCGGCGTATCACACCATTCAAGAAGAGCTGGCTGCCTATGGTCATGGCTTGGCTGACAAGCCCCAAATTCTGGCTCTGAATAAAATTGATGCGATGTTGCCTGAAGATGTCGAAGAAATTGCCTCGCAGTTTGATATTCCGATTCTCTCTATTTCTGCTGCTTCCAAAAAAGGACTAGATAAGCTATTGCAATCAGTCTGGAAAACATTAGAAAAGTTCGATCAGCAAAATCCATAAAAAAGGCGGTGCTAAGCACCGCCTTTTTTATGGGATTAGCTCTATTTGAACATAATGAAATTACCAAAGACTGCGATAGTGCTGTACTTTTTATTTGGCATCTCAGTTTCGTAAAGACTGAAAACAACAAAATTTTGCTGCTTAGTCGAATTTTCAACCAATGTCTTGATCACACCTTTGCCTTGAGAGATCACAAATTTGCATGATTGCTGAGCCGCGATCGGCATATCACCCGCACAA
>NZ_BBJB01000033.1 GCF_016584665.1 Pseudanabaena sp. lw0831 | reverse complement strand
CGTAGCCCGCCTCAACATTTTTGGGTTTTATATGGATCGTTTTTTTCTTAGAGTTCCCTTAGTTATAACTCACTGAGGATTGCTATGTTGCTGTCGCCGTAAGAGAAGTGAATAGCGTCGTGAAGCACCGCTATTCACTTCTTGGGGTTATACCTAATAACTTTGGAGACAGGTATATTATCGGGCAGGAGGTAATAGAGTAAATGGAGCAGTTGTAGGTTGAGGATTTGCAGGAGCAGGAGCAGCAACAGCGGAGTCAGCAGGTTGATCGGGATTTGCAGAACTAACAACAGGAGCACCTACAGCACGTAATACCTCGACTCCATTTTGCTGTAGTACAACAATTGGTGGCTCTGCATTGGTATCAATTCGCTTAACCAATACTCTCCCGTTAGAAATCATTTGACCAGCCCTAACATAGCGAGATGTTGGCTCGCCAAAAGCACTAATAATTGCGTAGATCGTACCTGAAACTTCAACAGTGCCTGTAACTTTTGTACCATCAGCGGCTCTGGTGTCAGGGGGCAAGACTACTTTATTCGGGCGGTTAGATGTTCTCACAACTACAGCAGCACGAAGGTTAGGTAGTACTTTGGGCTTTGCCAACAATGTTTCTAACCTTGGCACTGGATTAATCACAGTACTAGTGAAAGGATCGCGAGATTGTTTGGAGTCAACGCCAATTTTCTGCTCTAGTTCCTGAACTCTAGCCTGTTTATCAGTAATGGTAATCAGATCCTGTGTTTTTTGCCCAGCAACAAATGGAGTGTTAAAAGTCGGAGCAGCGGTAGTTGCAACAACCTTGGGGGCAGTACTTATAGGTGCACTCCCAGCAAGAGTTGGCAATGGCTGCCCCGATTCTGCAAGTCCTCTCATTTGCTCGCAATCAGTACCAGGAGCAAACATAGCTTCTTTAACAACGCCTTGTCTGGTCTCTCGTGTCGTGCTGATCGTACATTTGACTGGTGTACCCTCACCGCAAGCACTAAGGATTGTAGTAACGCTAAGAATCACGCCAGCTAGGTAATAAATACGCATAATAAAGTTCCTCTGCTGCCTACTTGGTTTTCGGTACAGCGTCATCCGAATTTTGTCGATTTTGACTGCAAGATAGTAAAGCATTATGGTAATTTTGGCAATCATTAACAAGAGATAACATCAAGTTTCATAATGAATCCAATTCTGGGGCTGTAGTTTTTATAGTGCTGTAATACCAATTATCGAAATGATCATGTCATTTTAATAATCTAAAATCCTTACTGGATTTGGTTTTAATTCCCGAAAGCGTGACTACGCTTTCGGGAATATAGCCCCAGAATTGTCTTTAGTTATGGCAGTTTACACTTCAGTGAAACTGCTGTAAGTAACTAGGCACAATTAAATATAAAACCCCAAAATAAGTACTGCCCGCGCAGCGGGCGGTACTTATTTTAGCTATGGGTTTTTAATTATGCCGAGGTACTTAGATACAGTGTCAGGTTGGGGTCATCTATACTTTTAGTAATAGTCATTGGCGGAGAAGTTTGTGGAAATCACATCTGAAATTTATCAAGGTCAGTTTGGTGAGTTTACGATTACGAAAGACGATCGCTTTGGGGTAATTATGTACCGCAGTGCTTTAGCGATCGCTGCTCTATGTTTTAGCGTAGGTTCGCTTTTAGCACTATTACAACCTACTAATCCTGACATCCTAAATTGGTTGACTTGGCTGTATATCGGGTTTTCAGTCGGGTTAGGTGTTGCCCTATGGACGATTCATATTTATCTGGAGTTGCTCCATCGGGTTTTGCAGATCTTTTGGGCGATCGGAACGATCGCTGCGGTGGGTGTAGCACTTTACTTTTCTGAACCTTTAGCGATCGCAATTTACGATCATCCAATCGCGTTAATTGGAGTGGGTTTTAGTTTTGCTGCGCTCACAGGAATTTTTTTTAAGGAGACTTTCTGTTTTAATCGCTTTGAAACCAAGTTTTTAGTACCCCTATTGCCTCTGCTAATTCTTGGTCATTTGGCGAATATTTTGCCTGTAGCGATCGAGAAAGTACTATTAGGCTCTTGGGCTGTTTTGTTTGTAATCTTTGCAATCCGTAAAGTGACTCAAGAAATTCCACCTGATATTGGTGACAAGTCGGTCTTTGCCTACCTCAAAGCTCAAAAACAACAAGCAGTTTAATCCAGAGTTTTTGATAAGCGAATCTAATCAACCTGTTCTAGCTTTCAGGAATATTTGTTAATTGATCAGGTAAAACCCCATATAGAGCGTTATATTAAGCAATCGGAACATCAATGGTTGTTTATCGAGTATTACCATTTAGATGATCGGTTTATGCTGTCATCGATTGATGTTGAAGTTAGCTTGGCAGATCTATACGAAAATATTGAGTTTTGAAATAAATTTATGATAGTTCGTGCGATTTTAGAATGGGATGAGGAAGTGCAATCTTATTCGGCAACTTGCCCAGAGTTAAATTTTGTATCTTCCTATGGAGATAGTCGTGAAGAAGCAATATCTAATCTTAAAGATGCTATTTTTCTAATGCTAGAGCCATTACCTGATCATTTATTAGTTAAAAAGCCAAGCTCTGAAATAGTTGAGTTAGCTCTTTAAATTTTTATGCCTAAATCACCGCGATTAACTGCTAGTCAAGTTATTAAACAACTTAAAATCAGCAGGATTTTTAGAAGTGTCTCAAAATGGCTCTCATCTCAAGTTATTTAATCCTGATACTAGGCGGACTGTTATTGTTCCTGTTCATAGCAGCAAAATGATTCCAATAGGTACGTTGAAAGCGATCAAGAAACAAGCAGGTATTAATTTTTTATAGACCTTAATAATGAATAAAGCATTTACTTCGCAATCTGACGACTGGACATCTGCGATCGCTACAGTGCAGAAACGATACGATCGCGAATATCGCAATGAAGCATTTGATTTGCCCGCAGAGGTGGAGTCGATGCCGCTTTTTCGGGAGTGGGTAAGTCATACTTTATCTAGCAAGATTGCTTCGCCATTTTGGGAATTAGCGCATTTTCAAAAAAATCAACGTTGCTTAGATATTGGCTGTGGGGTCAGCTTTTTGATTTATCCTTGGCGCGACTGGGAAGTATTTTTTTACGGGCAAGAAATTAGCTTTGTGGCTAAGGAAGCACTCAATTCGAGAGGTTCACAACTTAATTCCAAATTATTTAAGGGCGTGAAGCATGGGGCAGCACATCAGTTAAGTTACGAGAATGGATTTTTTGATCGCGTGATCGCGACTGGGTTTAGTTGCTATTACCCGCTTGAGTATTTGAAATTGGTTTTGCGAGAGGCTAAGCGGGTATTAAAACCGAATGGGGTATTGATCTTTGATGCGATCGCACCTGATTTGGAATTTGCCGAAAATTGGGCGATTCTAGAAACCTATTTAGGCGCAGAGGTATTTCTGACACCGCTTAGTGAAGTTACGGAGCTTATGCAGTCGATGGGTGGCAAAATTACTGCCAAAAAAGACGGGTTGCTATTTTCGATGTATCGCGTTCAGTGGTAGTTTGTTGAGAGTGGCGCTTTGCGCCATTCTCAACAAGTATTTGGTTTTTATTTATGTCCGACAATTCTACAACCACTGGTGCTGATGCGATTGATGTGGCGATCGCCCAAGGAATCGACTTTGATGGCACACCAATCGATCCTAAAAAACTCGATCTCTATAGCAGCGTAATGGCGCTTGAAGGCAATCGTCAGCGTAGTGGTGTCACTAACACCATGAGATCGCGCATTGTCCGTATTGGCGCAAAACACATCGCTAAAGATGTACTTAATCAAAAGTTGCTGGATGCAGGCTTTGCCCCACTTAAGGACAAAGACATTGCCTATTTTTACAATAAATAACTTGTTCTTTAAGAAAGGTTTCGCAAAGCGAAACCTTTCTAGTATCTTCAGCCTTTTGGCGGATTTCAAGTAAATTTTGGGCATACTTGTTGATATGCAACCTTGCGATCAACATGATTAAGTACTGGAAAACTATATCTACTGTTTTAGTTACCGCTTTATTTCTAACGGGACTGGGTGGCGGAGTTAACTTAATTAATTTAGATGGGGCGATCGCTCAATCCACATCTCGCTCTGTCCGTAATCAAGATATTGAAAGGCTAAAGCGATCGGGACAACGCTGGATCGAAATTCGTCTGCGGAGTCAGCGATTATTGGCGTGGCAAGGAAATCAACTCGTTTATGCGGTGGTCGTCTCGACAGGCAAAAGTGCTACGCCGACTCCTACAGGGCTTTTTAATGTTCAGGTTAAATACCCTACGGGAAGAATGCAAGGTGAGGACTATAACGTGCCAGACGTTCCCCATGTGATGTACTACAGTGGCAACTATGCCATTCATGGGGCATATTGGCATCGTAGCTTTGGGATACCCATCAGTCACGGCTGTACTAACGTCGCCCCCGATCATGCGGCATGGCTTTATCGATGGGCTGCTGTGGGAACGCCTGTAGTTGTGCGTTAAGTAACTAAGCCAACCCAAAAAACTGTACCGCCCGCGTAGCGGGCGGTACAGTTTTTTGGGCTTTATATTTTCAAGTTGTAAATATCCTTTTGCTAAATAAAACTTAACGAGCTAGAAATAGACAGAGGCGATCGCCTCGCAGTAACCTAGAGACGGTATCTGTAATCATTTTATTTTTCACATTACAGTCTTTAGGAATAAGGATAAAACTATGGCAGTTGCACGTGGTTCTAAGGTTCGCATTTTGCGTAAAGAGTCCTACTGGTATCGCGAAGTCGGTACTGTGGCTTCTGTTGACAAAAGCGGCATCATCTACCCAGTGATCGTTCGTTTCGACAGCGTAAACTACTCCAACATCGCAACCAACAACTTTGCGATCGATGAAGTTGAAGAAGTCGCCTAGATTCTTCTAACTCTAAAAAAGGTACAATCTTTGCGTAGCAAAGATTGTACCTTTTTTAGTAAGTAGATATGCAGAATTATTTACACATATTCATAGTAATGGGAAGATTCTAAGGATTACTTAATTGTGATCTAATTACTGTGAGATTAATTGCTCCACTTTCCCCTGAAACGACAAAGCTACTGTGGAGAATCTATCGTCAAAGTCACCGCTTTGCAATCCGTCAACGAGCACACTGTATTCTTTTGAGCGCTCAAGGGATAAGGATAGCGCAACTGATGCAAATTTTTGGGGTGAGTCGCAAAACGATTCATAACTGGTTTGTGGCTTGGGAAAGGCTCAAGTTGGTGGGATTATGTGACCGAGCAGGGCGAGGTCGTAAATCCACGTTTACCCTTGAGCAGCAAGAACAAATAAAACAATGGGTGAATCAATCACCGAAACAACTCAAGCGAGTGCTGCAAAATATTG
>NZ_BBJB01000032.1 GCF_016584665.1 Pseudanabaena sp. lw0831 | reverse complement strand
TGAGCAAGCCAAATTTGGCTTGCTCAGACTTAGATTGCCCAGATTTAAGTTGCCAAAACCAAAGTTATCCTTCAAAAAAATCCATTTTCTATGGTTATGGCTAGCAATCATATTGATCAGCTATAGCTTTATGGGCTATTTTCTCTCGGTATTGTTGACCATCCCAGCCCGCCGAGATTTAGCGATCGCTGGCTTTGTGATCATCGGATTATTGCCAGTTATTTCCGCTTTTGCCGACTATGCTCTGATGAAGTGGAGTTATTTGATCAGTGGTTTTTTGGTTATAGGTGGTTTAGTTTTCTTAGCACGATTGAAGTTTTATCTTATAGTTTTTGCAATTATTTCATGGGTGGGGTTAACCGCGATCGCCTTTGTTGGGGATGCCTTGATTAAACAACGCAAATTATGGATTGCGATCAGTATATTGACAATCCCTTGTTTAATTGGGCTAGGAATTGGCTATCAAGTATGGCGACTAGCTACGCAATGGAGCTAAATCAAAAAAAGCGAGCTTAGCTCGCTTTTTTAAGATTACTCTTCTGTTTCAGCCTCTTCAGCCATTGGATAGACAAAACCATCATTTTTGCCTGAGAGGATGGACTTACCTAAAGAAATAGCTTTTTGAGCATGAACTGCGGCTTTCCGCTTCCATACTGCTTTGCGGCTATCTCGCTTAGATTTAGAAGTTTTCTTCTTGGGTACTGCCATGACGTGATCCCTATATTAAATGTGATTATTTTCTAGTTAGAAAATTTTTGACAACCTTCCTATCATAAGCGAAATAATGGATGTTGCGATCATAATTTTCTGCTAAACCCATAAAGTAAAGGCAATTCATGAATTGCCCTTACTTTATGGGTTTAAGATTAAGCTAGCCGCCTATTTATGCCACGCTGCAAAAACATGCCCGAAGCCAGATTTTCCTTCGCCGAACATTATCATGAACGGACTAAGTATGCGCCTGCCACCCTTGCTAGCAAGAGTCAGGGGCTAGATTGGAGTACCCAGCCATCGCCCTACAAGGATTATAAAATCGGCACTGTTTATGATCTAAAGCCTTATCTCACTGAAGAAATTCAGTCCGATCGCGATGGGTTACTAGTGAGTCGTTGGCGGCGGCTATCGCGGTTGCTATTTTGCAGCTATGGATTGACAGCCCGCGTGCCGACAGTAACAGGTGAGGCTTTTTACTTGAGATCGGCTCCTTCTGCTGGTGGGTTATATCCAGCAGAGTTGTATCTGATTTCAGCAGGGACACCGCTTTTGTCTGCAGGGATCTATAACTATCAAGTCCGCACCCATAGCTTGATCCATTTTTGGCAAGACAATAATGTTTGGGCTGGTTTGCAACAGGCTTGTTTTGGTCATCCTGCCTTACAAAATACCCGCATGGCGATCGCTATTACCGCAGTATTTCACCGATCAGCATGGCGCTATCAAGATCGGGCTTATCGCCGAATTTTTCTGGATACGGGACATTTGCTGGGAAATATTGAACTTGCTAGCTCGATTGAGGATTATCAATCATCATTAATTGGCGGCTTTGCCGATGCAGCCGTAAATGAACTGTTGTTCTTGGATAAAGAGGTTGAAGGGGCGATCGCGATCGTGCCAATCCTCGACCTGCAAGATGAAGAGCGCATTGGGCGAGGTCAGGAATCGAGAGAACCAATGCAGCGATCTCTCAATATTTCTAGAGGAATTATGACAGCCCTGCCATCAGCAACTGTCATCAGTTATCCCAAACTCCCCGATGGTCAGCTTTTAGAATATCTACACCAATCCACTCAAATTTCTGAACAGCCAAATATGCAGAAGCTATGGGAACAGTTGGATGACAAAAATCCAGATAATGTCGAACCATCTCCAGAGCAAGATCTCGATAAATACAACTTTCCATTCTGTACAAAAGTCAGTACGACAACAGAAAGCATTCACTGGGGCGATGATCTGGAAATGCTAGAGAATACAATCTTGCAACGGCGATCGACCCGTGAATATAGCGGCGCAAAGTTAGAACTTGCCGAACTCAAAGCAATTCTTGACTTTACCTATCAGCCGCAACACTATACCGATCAGGGTATTGATGGTAATCCTGACTATTTCGATCTCAGTCTCATTGAAACTTTTGTAGCAGTAACAGGTGTAGCTGGCTTGGAGGAAGGATGCTATTACTATGCTCCCAAATCACAGGAGCTACGCCAAATCCGCTTTAAAAACTTCCGTGATGAATTACATTATCTCTGCCTTGGTCAAGACCTTGGACGCGATGCAGGAGCCGTCATTTTCCACACCGCCGATCTTCAAAAAGCTGTAGTCAAATATGGCGATCGCGCTTATCGTTATTTACATATGGATGCGGGACATTTAGGGCAACGCTTGAATCTTGCTGCGATCGGCTTAGGTGTTGGCGTAAGTGGCATTGCAGGTTTCTTTGACGATCTAGTCAATGAGGTTCTCGGTATTCCCAGTGATGAAGCGGTTCTATATATAACTACTTTAGGACGACCCCGTTAGTTGAATATAAGCCCAAAACCGCAAAAGCATTGGCTCACGATGCTTCTAAGCCAATGCTTTTACGGTTTTGGGCTTTTAATCCTCAATTGACTACTGAGCTATACTTAGCCCAAGCAACAAAAAGTTAACTCAACGAAAGTGAATAGACTTGTGAAGCAATCCGAAGCCAAAACATTTCAGCCTCAGACAAAAATATTCAATCAACTATTCCAGCCAGCAGGTGCATGGATAAGCATCTTAGCTTTTTGTCTTTTAACGGTTTTAATGATTGCCCTTGGAGGATTTGGCTCAAGAATCCTTAATTTTTTGTTTCCTTTGGGAGCATTGATCGTTGGTTGGCTACTGTACTTTCGTTATCCTATCCTTTATAACGGATTTGTGTGGTGGCTATTTTTTATCACTCCATTTATACGTCGAATTAGCGACTGGAGGATAGGTGCATTTACTGATCCAAAAAGCAGCTATATTATGCTAGCTCCATTTATAGCATGTATAATTTGCGCCCATACAATCCATCTCAAGCTATTTAAAACCCGAGATAAATATTCTTCGATCTTTATTTTGGCTATCAGTGCTGTTCTTTACAGCTATTTCATTGGCATGGTTTACCGTGGCTTCTTACCGTCAACCATTTCTCTATTGGAATGGATTGCTCCTTTACTGTTTGGTTATCATCTGGCAATCAATTGGCAACGATATCCCATGTACGCCGAGAATATAAAGCGAGTTTTCCTGTGGGGAGGACTAGTTATGGGAGTATATGGAGTCTATCAGTTTATGATTGCTCCTGAATGGGATCGGCTATGGATGATTGGTTCGGGAATGACTAGTAGTGGTGGTAGCCCAGTTCCTTTTGGGATGAGGATTTGGAGTACGATGAACTCTCAAGGTCCCTTTGCAGACTACATAGTAACATGTCTATTAATATTGCTCAGTAGCCGAGGTGCGTTAGTGATACCTGCGGCAGGTTTTACCGCATTTAGCCTATTGCTGACCCTAGTACGAGTTGCTTGGATTGGATGGATATTAGCAATGCTATCTTTATTGACTTCTCTAACTCCAAAGCAAAAGTTTAGGTTGCTAGCTGCTGTGGTGATTATGGCAATAATTTTGATTCCATTAATCAATATGGAACCATTCTCAACTGTAATTTTTAGTCGGTTAGAAACACTAACTAACTTACAAAATGATGGCAGTGGTCAAGCTCGTCAGGGTACATATGCAGCTATCTTAGAAAATATTACAACTAATTTTCTGGGTGATGGTCTTGGCGCTCTTGAGGGAGATAGCGCACTTATTGTAATCGTTAACTTAGGATGGATAGGGGGGATACCCTACGTGGGAAGCCTCATTTTTGGCACTCTTTTAGTGTTAATGGAACCTAACAAGAATGATGATTTAATGATTCCTGTTATTCGGGGCATATTGATTAAATCTTTTATATTTTTGCTGTCTAGCATAACCATTAAAGGGGCGCATGGAATGCTGATGTGGGGATTTTTGGGACTAGGTTTAGCGGGAATACATTATTATCGAGATTATCATTTACACCAATTTTTGATGCTAAAGTCTAGGGATAAGCTACCGATTAGTTAGTTCTTCCTATGAAAATATGTATTATTACTTCTAATGTAAAAAAAGGTGATGGTCAAGCAAGAGTTAATTATGAAATCGTGAATCAAGCGATCGCCAGAAATCATCAAATCACCCTAGTAGTTAGACATGTGGCTACTGAGATCGCCCAAAACAAACTAGTTAGCTGTGTTTATTTTGCTGTAGAAAAGATCCCAACTGAGTTAATGCGTGGTTTTAAGTTTACTCGTAATAGCGATCGCTGGCTCCAAAAAAATGAACATGAATATGATTTAATCATCTCCTGTGGAGCTGTAACTTCGAGAGCGACAGATATTAATGTTGTACATTTTGTGCATAGTGCTTGGCTAAACTCTCCATTTCATACGTTACGGATGAATAGAAATTTATATGGTGTTTATCAGTGGATGTACACCGCCCTCAATGCCTATTGGGAGAAATTTGCTTTTCAAAAAACAAAGATGCTAATTGCAGTATCAGAAACAATTAAAAATGAACTAATAGGCATTGGAATTGACGAAGCTAAAATTCAGGTTATTGCCAATGGGGTCGATGTTGATGAGTTTTTCCCGACTTCTCCTGCTTATCAAAACCGTCAACGATTTGGACTACCCGAAAAAGTCGATCTAGCACTGTTTGTCGGTGAATTTAGAACAAATCGCAAAAATTTAGACACGGTACTGAAGGCTTTAGTGAATGTTCCTAGCTTACATTTAGCTGTAGTGGGAAGTATTGAAAAAAGTTCTTATCCACAATTAGCTAAGCAGATGGGCTTAGCAGAACGGGTGCATTTTTTAGGTTACCGCTCTGATATTGCCAAAATCATGCAGGCTGTTGATTTTTTTGTGTTTCCATCGCGCTATGAGCCGTTTGGAATGGTGGTGAGCGAAGCTATGGCATCTGGTCTGCCTGTAATTACTACAGCGGTTTCAGGTGTTGCAGCTATCATCACTCCAGAATGTGGGATAGTTTTACCTGATTCGGAAGATGTTTTAGCCTTGACAAATGCGCTGATTACTTTAACTACTAATTTTGATCTCAGGATGCAAATGGGCAAGGCAGCGAGGGCGATCGCCGAACAGCATAGTTGGATAAGTAAGGCTAAAACTTATCTCGATCTATTTGAAAGATTTGCTAACCCCAAGGTTTAAGATAGATATGCCTTGATATCATCTAAAAGTCCATCAACACTTTGTTATGAAAAATAGAGTGCAAAACCAATTTTTTTAGCATGGTTTTGCCAAGTTACAAAAATTGGTTCTGTATTAAATCGCAGAATCCTAGAGAGCAAATAGTAAGAGCAAAGCCAATGTCAAAAGTCCCCAAAGTTTTGTGTCTGAATACTGGTGGAGAGGGTAGCCTTGATTCGAGGCGATCGCGAAGTCTTGGCTCGAAATTGCAAGCCGAGGTTACCTATCATGATTTAAATTTGAAGGTCGGTAAAATTGCTGCTAGTCGAGAAATTTGGCAGATAGTTTCTTCATCTAAATGGGATTTGATCTACCAAGAAGGTTCAGGTATTGCTGGCGGCATAAATCTAATCAGGGCGGCAAAATCTTGGCAACAGCCTTATGTCATATCTACTGGCGATCCGATAGGGGGCTTCTTTCGAGTAACGAAAGGATTGGTGATCGGTAATATGATGGAAATATATGAGCGATCGCTTTATAAGAATTGTACGGCTTTTTTAGGCTGGACTCCCTATCTGACAGGAGCCGCAATCAAGCTAGGCGCAAAGCGAGCACTTACCATCGAAGGGGGAGCAGATTTCAATCTATTTCAGCCCAAATCTATTGCTGAACGCCTTAGCTTCCGACAAAAGTATGGTATTCCTGAGAATCATTTAGTTTGTGGTGTAGTAGGTAGTTTGCTGTGGAATAATCGCCAATCATACAGCTATGGATACGAATTGATTGAGGCTTTGAAATTAGTACAACGTTCTGATATTACAGTTTTAATTGTTGGAGATGGAAGTGCTAAAGAGCGTCTTCAGTCTTTGGTTCCCGAATCTTTGCGATCGCGGGTCATATTTACAGGAAGATTGCTTCCAATAGAAGTTGTGGAGGCGATGAATGTCATGAATGTTGGTTTTGTGACGCAAACCCTTGATGAATTAGGAAGCTTTCGGTTGACCACAAAACTTCCTGAATATTTAGCTTGTGGTGTACCTGTTGCCATGAGTCCTATTCCTGGGTTTTATGATTATGCATCTGCCGCAGGCTGGGCTTTGCCTGCGTATCATCCTGCAAGTAAGGAGTTTCATGTCCGTTGTGCGCGATGGCTAGACAATTTACAATGGCAAGATATTGAGAGCAAGGCAAAAATTGCTCCTGAGATTGCTAAGACATATTTTGACTATGATGCGATCAGTGATCGATTTGCTAATTTTGTGCATGAGCTATTGGAGATTAAAGGAAACTAAAAACAATGAAGATCTCTGTGATTGTCCCGACTTATCAGCGTCCGTTAGACTTAACTCGTTGCTTGACAGCGCTCAAACAGCAAATTCACCTTATGGATGAACTTTGGGTGATTGTTCGTGATACTGATCGTGAAACTTGGCAGTTTTTAGAAACTTTTGATCGTGGAATTTTGCCTTTGCATACTGCAACAGTAACCGCTGTGGGAGTAATTGCCGCGATGAATATTGGTCTTGAGTCAGCCACAGGTGACATTGTTGCCTTTACCGATGATGATGCTGCGCCGCATCCTGACTGGTTGAAGAGAATAGAAGCCTACTATTTGGCAGATGAGAAAGTTGGTGGAGTTGGTGGGCGTGATTGGGTGTATCTCGGTACGAAATTAGAAGAGGCTTGTCAGCCTGTGGTTGGCAAATTGCAGTGGTTTGGACGCATGACAGGCAATCATCATATTGGCATCGGCGAAGGTCGCGAAGTGGATATGCTCAAGGGCGTAAATATGAGTTTTCGGCGTAAGGCGATCGCTGATTTACGCTTCGATCAAAGAATGCGGGGATCGGGCGCACAGGTACATTTTGAGGTGGGCTTCTCTTTGGCTTTAAAGAAACAGGGATGGAAATTAATTTACGATCCGCAAATTGCGGTGGATCACTTTCCTGCTCAGCGTTTTGATGAGGATCAGCGCAATTCTTTTAATATTCAAGCTTCGATCAATGAAGTGCATAATGAGACGGTGGCGATATTGGGCTATTTTTCGCCTTTACGGAGATTGGTGTTTGTGATTTGGGCGATCGCGATCGGGACATCAGACGCTTTTGGTCTATTACAGTGGCTGAGATTTTTGCCAAAAGATGAGGATTTGGCGCGACAAAAGTTATGGGCTTGTTGGCGTGGGCGCTGGCAAGGCTGGCAAACTTACAGTGCAAAGCTCTCAAACAAACCCCAGTAAATTTTTTCAAAGTGTTGCGAAGCAGCACTTTGAAAAAATTTACTGGTTCGGGTTTGTATGAGAGCTTTGCGCTCTAATCCTAGAAAGAACGAAAATATGGATACCCTTTGGGTACTCCTAATTCCTTTTCTAGTTCAAAGTTAATAATCCCCCAGCGTGGCTCTTGTTCTTCTGGGGGGCTAAATTCTACGGTTAAGCCGTACAAACTTTGGGCGTTAGAAACTATGGACGTATTTTCCAGATAAGGATCAACTAGCCCAATGTAGCGATGTGCAATAGTCACCTTGATTGCTCGATAACCTTGGGTATAAAGACGATCTATACTTTCATGAATTTCAAAACGAATACCATCAGGATGGGTATGTTGTCGATACCATTCATCGTCCCATAGTCGCCATTGGCGATCGGATTGGAGATGCACTAAATCTTTGCAATTTGGCTGAACTTCAAAGGCTCCATGTCTGGGACAAAGATATGTGTCAGTCAAAATTAGAGCCGAAATAATTTGACGACAATGAGGACATTTAATTTCAGAACCAAAAATCGGATATTGCTGCACCGAGGTGACTGTCCTCATGACTTATAAAAATATAGCAGATTCTTATGGTCGATCTTAACATGCTCATACTATTGTCGTTGCCAATTGGATCATGTCATAAAATCCAAAAGATGAGAGGCGGCGCTTTGCTCCGCCCCTCGTCTTTTGGTCTAGAGTCAGATGGCGATGCCCATGTAGCTTTACTGAAATCTAAAAGATAGAATGCGCTGCTAATCCACGCATTCTATCTTTTGGTAAAAATTCTCATTATATAAACCCAATTTTGAAGGTTTCTGCACCTACGGCACAGAAACCTTCAAAATTGGGTTTGATGAAAGTCCGCCAACAGCGGGATTTCATTAAACCCAATTTTTAAAATGAGAATGGCTGATATTTTGGATCGAAAATTACTGCTTATGGTTCAGATAACACACTCTAAAAATATGCGACCCGCTACAATTTTAAGGTCAAGTATTAATGTATTCAAAAACAAGTCAGGTTCGGATGGCAAAAGCCAACCCAAAAGCCCAGTGGAGATCAGTTTTAAACCGCGCAAACCACGCAGAGAAGTATCTTCGGTGGTTCGTTGAATTTTGTCCAGTCCCGATCGCGATGTTTGATCGCAATCTACATTACATATTAGTTAGTCAGCCTTGGGTCAAAATGCTGGGTATTCCTCGCCTTAAGCTGATTGGCACAAGTCTCTATGAATCACTACCAAAAGCGATCGCCCATAGACATGGATTAGAGCGATGCTTAAGTGGTGGACAGATGCATTACACGGCGGAAATTGAGATTGCAATTCGCGGAGAATCGGCTAGTAATTTTCAATGGGATGTCCAGCCTTGGTATAACGATGATGGCTCGGCAGGTGGGATTATTGTCGCTAGCCATGCTTTAGCTGAGCCTCAAACTGCATTGCTAAAGTATCAATTAGCCGAAGAAATTGCTGAACGGCAGTATCTTGAAGATGCTTTTACTAAAATTGGCACAGCGCTAGAAAGTGCCAATGATGCGATTTGCATTACTGATAAGGTAGGGCAACCAATTTATATCAATCTTGCCTTTAGCGATCTATTTGCCTATAATTTGTCGGCTTTACAGAAATCGACAAATTTACGACCTTTATTTACTGATGAGCAAACTGCTCAAGTAATTCATACAGCTGTGATGCATGGCGGCACTTGGACAAGTGAAATAGAAATGTGCGATCGCGATCGTCAGCATATTCCTATTTCCTTAAAGGTAAATCCTGTCAAAAGCCCATCTGGTGAGGTGATTGGCATAATTTATATTTGTACAAATATCCGCGATCGCAAAGCTGCTGAAGCAGAAATCAACAAAAGCTTTGCGGCGCTCGGTGCGACTCTTGAGGCAACGGCTGATGGTATTTTGGTGCTAGATGCGAACGGCAATATTATTATTTGCAATCAAAAATTTGTCGATCTTTGGCAGATTCCCGATCGCATTTTTAGATCTAATGACGACTCATATATCCTTAAGTATGTGTCTAAGCGGATTAGCTCATCTCAATATTTGCATCAATTTGGCAAAGGACTAGAAAGTGACCAGAATAGCTTTGAGATTGTCGAGTTAGATGATGGTAGAACCCTAGAATGCTATTCGCAACCACAAAACGTTTTGGATAGTTGCGCAGGGCGAGTTTGGAGTTTGCGCGACATTACTGAACGTCTGGCTGCCGAGGCTCTAGTCCGTGCTTCCGAAGAAAAATATCGACTGCAAGCCGAAAAGCTAGAACATGCCTTGCAAGAGTTAAAAAGTACACAATCGCAATTGATTCAAGCCGAAAAAATGTCTGGTCTGGGTCAGCTAGTGGCAGGAATAGCCCATGAAATCAACAATCCTGTGAATTTCATTTATGGGAATCTCTCCTATGCAGATACCTATACATCTGAGTTATTAAGTCTTGTCGAAATTTATCGTGCTCATTATCCAGAGCCTGTCGAGGCGGTACAGGTAAAGCTAGAAGAGATTGATATTGATTTTATGGCTGATGACTTTGTGAAGTTGATCGGTTCAATTCGGATTGGTGCAGAACGAATTCAAAAGATTGTGCAATCACTAAATAAATTTTCTCGCAGTGATGAAGAAGGATGTAAATCTGTTGATATCCATGAGGGAATTGATAGCACTTTGATGATTTTGCAAAGTCGTCTGAAGGCGACTCCTCATCGTCCTGAGATTAAGATTGAAAAAAATTATGCGCAGTTTCCTGACGTTGAATGCTATGCGGGGCAGCTAAATCAAGTATTTATGAATCTACTGACTAATGCGATCGATGCTCTTGAAGAAGATGCTCAAGCAAAGGGAACTTGGCAGATTGTGAATGATAAACCGCAATGGAATAGGCAAGATGGAAAAGTTTCCAAAATTTTGATCCAGACCGAGATTCTTGCAGATCCTCAAAATAGCGATCGCTTGGTCATTAAAATTTCTGACAATGGCAACGGAATTCCTGACGAGTTACGCAATCGCCTGTTTGATCTGTTTTTCACCACCAAACCAGTGGGTAAAGGTACAGGCTTAGGGCTATCGATCGCCTACCAAATTATTACCGAAAATCATGGTGGTAAGTTATCTTTTACTTCGGAAGTTAATAAAGGTACAGAATTTACGATTGAGATTCCATTAAAACAATCTAATTAGGTAGGCATAAGAAAAGTTAAAAAGAAAAGGTTAAGATCGCCGACTTTTTGTAGATTTGCAAATTGTCTTTGCTTGTCTAGAAAAAGTCGGGATCATGTGGCGGATCATGTGGCGATTAAGTTCTCGCAGGGGTTTTTATGCTGCGATCGGCGCGGGGAAGGGTTATGAAAAAGCCTTTGAATGGGGGAAGGTGGCGATCGCGTTCGATCTTGCAGACGATGAAGCTGCTATAGTTTTAGTTTTAAGGCAGAGAGAAAAAACAACAATGACATCTCCGCAATCTCAAGACAACTCATCTATTGAGCAATCTGCCTTAAAAAACGTGACGGCTGGCGGCGATATTCATGTCACTATTCATCAAGCGGTTTATGCTCAATCCACTAATAGCGATCGGCAAGAAGTGATCGCCGCAACCCTGAATACGACACCCCAGGATGAAATCAAGGAACTACAAACTGCCTTAAGCAATGAAAAAGTCCGCTTAATCGGGATGACCGCAGCAGGAGGCTATGGTAAATCGGCTTTAGCGGTGAAGTTCAAAGAGCAGTTAGCCCCTGATTGGCGGGTATTGTGGGTGAGTTTTATCCAGCCTTATTCCTTGGCGCAATTTGGGCGGTGGTTATTGGAGCAGTTAGGACGAGATTATGATGAAAAATGGGATGAGGAGACGTTAATTGGGCAAATCATCGAAGGGTTAATCGCCGAGCCTTGTTTGTTGGTGTTGGACAATATGGAAACGGTAATACCAGCAGAAGGGAAGTCGGTTTATGGTCAGTTTTTGAGCCAATGGTTAGGGAATGGGGGGAATAGTAAGCTACTGCTCACCAGTCGGGAACAGCCAGTGTTTAGCGCCAATTTGCGATCGCGTTGTTATTGGTTAGCGCTAAAGGGGTTAGCAGAAGCCGATGCGATGCGTTTAGTGACGGAGGACTATGGATTAACGGGAACGCAGGAGGAATTAGCCCATTTTGTGAACCAGATGGATCGCCATCCCCTCTTGATGCAACTAGTGTCGAGTTGGATGCGGGAGGAGTTGGGGGAAGGGGTTGGTGTGACGGAGGCGGAAAATTTGGGCTTAGATTTGTTTACGGTGGAGGGTTATCACCGTGATACGGAAACCTGTGTTAGAGAAGTGGTAGCGGCGAGTTTGGCGCGATTATCGGCAAGGTTAGGGGATATTTTAAAGCGGTTATCGGTATTGCGAGGGATTTTTGAGCTAGGGTTAGCTCAGGGGTTAACAGCCGAGGTAACGGATGCAGAGTTACGGTATTTAGCCCGTTTGTCGTTGTTGCAGGAGTTTCCTCCCGAACCGCTCAAGGGAAAACGGCGACGGTTTCAGTTTTTGCCTTTAATTTCTATGGTGGTGCAACAGCAAGCGGATTCTGAGTTGTTGCGATCGGCGCATCAGGCTGCGTTGGATTACTTTTTGGCACATTTACCTGCGCCACCTTGGGAATCGTTGGCGGATTTGACGGCGTATTTAGAGGGGTTTTACCATGCAGGGGAATTGGGAGAATGGCTGTTAGCTTTTGATATTTTGAATGAAGAGCGAGGAGGAGAAGGGGAAAATAAATCGGTTGAGGAGTTTTTGAAATTACAAGGGTTTTATCGCCAACAAGCACAGTTATACGAGCAGGTGATCGCAGGGAGTCAGCGAGAACAAGTTTGTTATCGCAACTCGTTAAGCAGTTTAGGACTTTGTTATGATTCCTTGGGGCAGTATGAAAAAGCGATCGCCCATCACCAGCAATATCACGATATCAGTGAAGAAATCGGTGATCGGCAAGGGGTGGCAATTTCTCTAGGGAATTTAGGCAATTGTTATTATTCCTTGGGGCAGTATGAAAAAGCGATCGCCTATTACCAGCAATGTCACGACATCAGTGAAGAAATCGGCGATCGGCAAAGAGTGGCAAGTTCTCTAGGCAATTTAGGAATTTGTTGTAGATCCTTGGGGCAGTATGAAAAAGCGATCGCATATCACCAGCAATGTCAGGACATCAGTGAAGAAATCGGCTTTCGGCAAGGGATGGCAATTTCTCTAGGAAATTTAGGCATTTGTTATAAAAACTTGGGGCAGTATGAAAAAGCGATCACCCTCTACCAGCAATATCAGGACATCAGTGAAGAAATCGGCGATCGGCAAGGAGTGGCAATTTCTCTAGGGAATTTAGGCGATTGTTATAATTCCTTGGGGCAGTATGAAAAAGCGATCGTCTATCAACAGCAGTCTCTCGAAATCAGTAAAGAAATAGGCGATCAGCTAGGAGTGGCATATTCTTTACATAATATGACGCGATGTGCAACTATTTTTGAGCTAATGACCTGAGGTTGTTTGAGCTATCTGAAATCCAAAGTGCTTATTAGTGCACTACGAGAAATCAGGGCTTTCAGACTTTTAGTTGCACATCGCGTTAATATGGGTGAGGCATTGCTCAAACTTGAAAACTACAGCGAAGCAGAAACCAAAATTCAAGAATCCTTAGTTATTTCCCAAGAGATTAACTTTAAAGAGTTAATCGCCGACAGTTTCAAAGCCCTTGCCGCGATCGCCCATCAAACCAATCAACCCCAACTCGCCCTCACCCATTGCCAAGCCGCCCTCTCCGTCTCCCAAGAACTTGGCATTCCTTTAGTCAAAGACTGCGAAGAACTCCTAGCAAAAATTCAGGATGACTTAGAGTCGGTTTGAAAAGTTTTGCTCCCCCTCAATCCCCCTTAAAAAGCTTGGCTTAAATCCTACTAATAACTTCGTATGATAACCCAGTTGATTCGGCAATGATTTCTATGGCTACATTTTGCTCTTTCAATGCTTTGGCAACTTTCTCAATACCCTTCTCAATACCCTTTTCGATACCGATCTTTTCACCTTCTTCAAAGGCTGTATCAAATACATTTTTCACTTCTAAATACTGGACTAAACTCTTTTTATATTGTTCATACTGCTCTAAATCTAAGTGCGATATTTCGGCGATTTCAAATCCTTTTTGAAAGATTGGTTCATTGAGTATTGTGGGTATGTGATTAAAACTTTCTAGGTTCTTTAAAAAATACAGCCATTTATCGAAGTGAGTTACCAGTTCATTCTCTTGTTTATTGAATAGCGGCATTTGTAAAAATTTAAAATTTAATTTATCGAAGAATATATCTCCATCTTGGTCTTTGAGGCATACATCGCGCCTAAACTTGGGCGTGGTATGTTCATCGTACTCAAAATCTAATATGGCAATAAAATAGATTGGTAATAAATAGAAATTCCAATCACCTTTTTCCGATTGTTCTCGAATTGGGAAAGTGGAATAGAATAAGGCTCGATCTTTGAAATGCTTGATTTTCGCTTTTTGCATTTCCACAATAAACTTATCACCAGTTTTACTTTCGCAGTAAATATCAAAAATAGCTTTACGTTCCGATATGGTGTCGGAGAGGTTTTCAGAATTTTTAAATGTTAATTGTTGAATTTGATGATGTATCGGTAAAAGTTGATTGAGAAAATCGATGAGCAAATCTTTACTGCCTTCTTCGCCGAACAGTTTCTTAAAGCCAAAATCAGTATAAGGATTAAAGTATTTCGCCACCATGATTTTTCCCAAAATATTCGTGCAATTTAGCTGTGAAAACCTTGTGAGCCATCTCCTGTATAGCACAAAAAATGTGGTTAAAGTAAACTTTCCAAACCTACTTCAACTATGATTATTTTTGGTATTTATAGCTCAAAATTATGTCAGAAAAATCTTTGTACGATCGCGATTTTACCGCATGGGCAAAACTTACGACACAGCAACTCAAAGACAAAAACTTTGAGCATCTCGACCTTGAGAACTTAATTGATGAAGTAGAAAGCTTAATTTATGAGCAGAAAAAATGGATTAGAGAATCCCTGATCAAAATTTTGACCTACGCTATGAAACGCCTGTATTTAGACATTCCCGAACGCTTTCATGACTGGGAGCTATATATTTTGCGGGGACAGCAGCAATTAGAATCAGACGTGAGCGACAATGCCAGCATTCTCGAATATTGGGATGAGCTTTTTGATAACGCTTGGAAAATCGTCCTAATCAGACTTGAGTATGACTTCAAAACCGATGAAGAATTTGACAGACATCCATATCCCAAAACATGGCAGTTATCAAAGGATTTTGAGTTTTTAGTTACCGATGATTTCTTTAAGAAATAACTTTGGCTCAATATATTTTTGTCAGGCTCTCCACCAAATTTAGCCCTTGATTGCCTTGATCTGCCCTGTATAATTAACAATTGAATTGCATAGATCCATCAGACAAGCGAGGAACCTATAAGATTATGTCATCTGATATTCAAGGGAGCAAAAATGTTGCGATCGCCTTTGGTCTGATTGCCGCAGGGCTATTGACAATAGGAGTTCATCAAGGCAATCGATGGATCATTGGAGGTAGCATTGGTTTGGGGGCATTTACAGGGTTAGCTTTGATCGGAATCCTTGATGATGAAAAACAGCAAATACAGAAACTGCATTACGCTCTAGATCTAGCGCGTTTAGAAGAAAAGCCTTTTAGTGCCAAATTCTTTGCAGGAATGTCCAATATTGACATCGAAACGGCTGAAAAGTTTCTCAATAAAGAAGTTGCCGCTAACGGTATTAACAGTAAAGATGTGGACATGGAAGATGGCACAGTGGTGTATATCTTTCCCATCTCTCAAAATCGCAGAGCTGAATTGGAGATATTGAAAGCCAAGAGAGAAGAGGAGGCTAAAATTCTACAAAAAGCTGAAGCTAGACAAAAGCGAAAGGAAGAATTAAAAACACTTAATCTATCAGAACTAGATCACGAACATCTAGAAAAACTCAGTGAAGAGGAACGTCAGCTTGTACTAGAGGCAAAAGCTGAACAAGATACTGAAAAGACTGTTTCTAATACTGTAGCTATTGGTACGGCGGCAGTGGGTTTAGCTGTATTGTCCATGTTCCTCGGAGGAGATTGAGAATATTTTGGCGGCTTATTAGCAATGATCCAATCTCGAATCATTACAGAGTCTTTTAAATTTTGTGATGGCAAAAGCGTGATCGCGCCTTTACCGCAATGCTAGACATCCATATCCCAAAACATGGCAGTTATCAAGGGATTTTGAGTTTTTAGTTACCGATGATTTCTATAGGAAGTAGGTAGGTATCTGAGGATAAAAGGCAATGATGTAAGCTAAAGCTAGATTTTAAGAAATATAAATTATGCGATCGCAATGGGAATGTTTGCTGCAAAACCTTGGCTGTTGGCAAGGTTCATTTACGCGATTATCCAAAAGTGGTGAAATTTTAGAAGATATTTCTAGTGAAACTAGTCTGGAACTTAAGAAAGATAATCAGACTGTGCGTCAAGTTGTTCGCCGTTTTTATGGCGATCAGCCACAGGACTTAGTTTTGGAATATCGTACTCTCAATCGAAGCACCACTTTTTTTGAGAATGGCGCTTTTTCGCAAGGAGCATTGCAATTTGCGCCCTATACAGAATTTGGTGCAGAGTTGGGCTTGATTTATGGCGATCGCCGACTGCGTGTGGTTCTAATCTATGACAAAGCTAGTCAACTTGATCGTGTTACTTTCATTCGCGAACATTTACCCCATAGCACCACGCCAGAACGTCCAGCTTTGACTCTAAATGATTTGCTAGGCAAATGGGAAGGTGAAGCAATTACGATCGCATCAGATTGGCTAGAGCCAGAGTTCATGTCAACAGTTACCGAATGGAAACAAGAAGGCGATCGCGCAATTATGTCTTTGCACATGCAAACACCGATGGGCACGAAGACGATCACCTCGATCGCTAGGATTGATCCTCATAACTCACAAATACTGAACTTTGAGCAGGATACTTTGTCGATCCAAACCTTATTTTTACCTGATGGTGCGTCGATAACTTGTCCTGTTGCGATCGCAACACGCCAGCCATTTCGCTTAGCTATTTCATGGCTACTCGAACCAAATCTCCATCAGCGCATGATTCGTTCCTATGACCATCAAGGCGGATGGGCCAGCCTTACTCTGGTGACAGAGTGCAAAGTGGGGTAGTCTGAATAAGATTTACTTTGCAAATCATCACTCTCTCAGGCGAAATTATATGGCAAATACAAGTCGCAAGCTTCTAATTAAGCGCATTGTTATCATGCTGCTTTGTCTAGTGCTTTTTGTTGGCGCATTTTCGGGGGCACTCTATTTTTATCAGAACGATGGCACGCAGCGATCGGCTAATCATACCTTTGGAGACGACAAAGAACCAAATCGGATTAACGTTGCTGTAACTATGCTAGGAGTTGATCCGATTAAATCCGAGATAAATCTTAGGTTTGCACCGAGTCCTGAAGGAACATATGCTAAAGATGCACGCCTCACTAAAGACCTAAAATTCTTTACAGGTATCGAAAGTGGTAAAGCTGAAGTTACACTTGAAAAAAATCGCATTCCTGATACTGTGACAGGCTCCTTATCTATAGCTAGTGGTAGGGTTAGCGACTATCCTTTTGATGTTCACAAATCAGACTTCTACCTCTTTTTCACTAATCCTAAAGATGAGAAAGAAGATATTCCCATGTCAGTTGATTTTTATGGAGCGATTTCAGGCTATAACATTGATGTTGATTACATTCCCAAAGCCGAATTTGAGTCTACTGATAGCTATATAGGCTTGCGCGTAACTGTATCGCGATCGGTCATTACTAAATCTTTTGCGATCTTCTTGATGATTGCGATGTGGTTGATTGGCTTGGTGATCTTTACGATGACGATGATTGTGGTTTGGCAACCACGTCCGATTGAATTTGGGATGTTTACGCTGATTGCGGGTATGTTGTTTGCGCTGCCTGCGGTACGGAACCTTCAGCCAAGCGTTCCTCCCCTTGGCGGTTTGTCAGACTTTCTCTCATTTTTCTGGGCAGAGTCGCTAGTTGCAGTCTCAATGCCAATTCTGTTCTTCACATGGCTAACGCGCTATAAAAAGCCTAGCTAAATAAATATTGAAGGCTTGCAAAGCAAGCCTTCAATTAATCAAATCCAACTATTAAATAACTATGTCATTACCGCCAATCATTGAGCAAATGCTCTTGCCTGAGTTCTACGAACAACCTGTTACTGAGCCAATCCAACTTCTGCAAACCCATATTTCCTTTGTGCTGCTAACAGGCGACTATGCATATAAAGTCAAGAAACCAATGAACTTTGGCTTCTTAGATTTTTCCACATTAGAAAAGCGCAAATATTTCTGTGAAGAAGAACTTCGACTTAACCGCCGTTTAGCACCTGACCTATATCTTTCGGTTTTGCCCATTATCGAAACAGATGGGAAATATCACTTTGATCGGACTGGCACAGGTACACCTGTGGAATATGCGATCGCCATGCCAGAATTCTCACAAGAGGACTTGCTGATTGAGATGTTTGCCTCAGGCAGATTGACAGTTGACCATGTGAAACAGATTGGCGAACAGTTGGCGGTATTCCATCAGAATGCACTGACCAATGATCATATCAATAGTTTCGGCACAATGGAATCCGTTCGGGCTGTGGCGAATGATAACTATGCTTCCACGGAAAAATATGTTGGTATTGCTCAAACTGAGGAACAGCTTGCTCAAACTCGCGCCTATACAGATAAATTCTTTGAGGAGAATGCTGAGTTATTTAGCGATCGCATTGCTAAGGGCAAAGTCCGCGAATGTCATGGAGACATGCATTTAAAAAATATTTGTCTTTATCAAGGTCAAATCCAGATTTTTGATTGTATCGAATTTAATGAGCCATTCCGCAATAGCGATGTGCTTTACGATGCAGCGTTTCTATTGATGGATTTGCAATTTCGCGGCAGAAGGGATCTTGCGAATATTTTCCTGAATACCTATCTAGAATGTACTGGCGATTATGAAGGAGCCGTACTGTTACCTCTCCATTGCAGTATGCGTGCTTATATTCGCGCTAAGGTTACTTCCTTCTTGCTCGACGATCCCAATATTCCTGCGGATGTAAAGGCGAATGCTCAAACAGAAGCATCGGCATATTACAAACTTGCATGGGAATATACCCAACCCAAGCAAGGCAAGTTGATCATCATGTCGGGTGTATCTGGTTCTGGCAAAAGCACAACTGCCAAAGAGATCGCCTCTGGGCAAGATGCTATCTATCTGCGATCGGATGCGATTCGCAAGCAGATTGCAGGAATCGACCTGATGGAGCGTGGTAGTGATGATATTTATACGTCAGAGATGACGGCGAAAACTTATACCAGATTGGCAGAGTTAGGTGCTTTGTTAGCAAGCAAAGGCTTCACGGTGATTCTCGATGCGAAGTACGATCGCATTAGTCTACGCAGTCAAGCGATCGCTGCTGCTCAAGCCCAAAACATCCCTGTTGAGATCGTTTACTGCACTGCCCCCGTGGAAGTTTTAGAGCAACGTTTACGCGATCGCTCTGCGGCAAATAATGATATCGCTGATGCCACGGTTGAGCTATTAGCCAGTCAGCAAGCTACCTTTGAAGACTTCACGGCTGAGGAGTTGGGCTTGGTGAAGAAAGCATAGCGATCATCGAATTGCAACATTTACTTTACTTAATTTGAACTTGATAAATATGAAAGACAGTTGTTTTTACATCTCAAAAACAATTGTCTTTTACTATTTTTACTTAATTGTCAGCATCTTCGTCTTTAGCAGCCCAAGGCACTTTATCGTAATTTCTCTCCGATTTATACAGACGATTTACATAGATACCTTCATATGCAAATAGCCGCAGTAGACAAAGCTCTAAATACCATATACATAGACGACGTACCTCTCCTCGCGTTTCATGTGAGTATTTTAAAATAGTTGTAGATCCTTCCTGTTTTCTTGGGTGTGTAATTCTATTGCGAATTGCTGTAATACATTCTGCACTGTCTGAGGGACTATTATCTTTATTCCGTATCTTTTTTAACTCATCAAGAAATAAAGGCGATGTTTCTGATATGGGAGGCATTGCTATTGGAATCTGAAGTTCATTAAGAAATAGTTCACGCATTTTTGCTTCAGCACTCAAATCTTTAAACTTTTTGTTGCTGAATTTTTTTCGATCTTGAACAAGAACAATCCATGCTAGTAGCTCAAAAGCAAACTGAGTCATAGGAATCGATTGTTCAATATCTGTTGAATAATTACTCTCAACGTACCAATAGATTAGAAGCTTAAATGACTCTTGCCAATCCTCGTCACTCCACCATTTTATAAAGCCAGCAAACACAACAGATATATTGGTAGGTTCTAATTTTGGGAACCAAGATGTTACATACCGATAATTATCTGTACGATAATGCAACCATTTTTCCCACACTCTCTTACCAGTTGAGTTAAATCCTACAGGTAATGCAGGTGACACCCATCGACCAGCAACAAACGAGAGAAAGTAATTTAACCCAACTAAAACCTCCTCAGCTTCTTGAGAAGTAAAGTTAGAACTATCAACACGCTCTAGTCTACTCATATGGGTTATTGCATACCCACCATCTTCCAACGAATCAAAAATCTTTTTACTTATGGATTCAATTGTCACTCGCCAATCATTTGATTCAAGCGTCAATTTAGCCCATAACTTAGAAGAATCTCCAACATGTTCGCCTTTGTACTCCACAAAATTTGTTAAATGGAAAACAATGTAAGATAATTCACTACCATTTCCTAGTTCACTATCTGATAGATAGCCATTTATTAGACTAATTCCTGTAGGTGAGAAATTAAAAGATATTTTAGAAATATGAGCTTGAGCAACAATTTTCTTGTCATCAATTTCAGAAACTACAAATCTAACCTGTTTATCTTTTTTGTAATCTATGAATTCAAAATTATGCTGTATTGAGAATTTAGTCTTTATTTCAGGAAACCAAGTGAACTCAATTTTCCCAACGCCTGAGATAACTTGGCTGTCATCTACTAACTCCATTTCTCCTTCATACAAAGATATTATTTGATTTTTCTCACACTGGTAGATGGGTTGAATAGTTTCTAGGATTTCACTCATATCTAGTTTCTAAATGTTAAGTAATTGTTTTTTGAAAAATTTACAGCTAAATTGCAATCAGTATTTGATAAAAAAGTATAATGACATTCAATTAAAAAATCGGTATTTGTTTAGACGTTAACCACAAAATTTCTACACAAAATCTTTATACTTGCAATATATCGCATTCTCACACAACAAAAATATGGAAGAACTTTTGACGTTAAGGGAATTGCTAATTAAAGGCGATATGTCTGGAGCTTTGGCAATTGTTGACGAATTAGAAGAAATGAGCAAAGACGATAAAATCAACAATATTCGTAGCTATGCCGTAGTTTTGCTTATGCACCTGATCAAACAGCAAGCCGAAAACCGCACTACCAGATCTTGGGATCTGTCAATTCGCAACTCTATTCGCAGCATCCAAACTAAAAACAAACGCCGCAAAGCTGGTGGGACATATCTGAATACCGATGAGTTACGCCTAGCTATTTTAGAAGCTTATCCCGAAGCTCTCGATCGCGCTGCCACAGAAGTTGAAGAAGGGCGATATACACCAAAAGAGTTAGCAAAGTTAGTTAACCGTGACGAAATAAGCGATCGCGCCATCATCTTAATCTCAACTAATCTAGAAGATTAGGTAAAGTGTAAATTTATCTAATCTTCTGGATTCACAGAAATGTAACGATGGTGAAATGCTCTGCCGATCGCAGGCATGAGCAAAATCACAAGCGCGATCGCACTACCAATAGCGATATATGGATTAAGAACAATCAGACGTGAGGCTGGTGTAGTTGCATCTACGCTAAAAACATCATCAAAAACCGTAGGAATTTCTAAAAGCTTACTTGCCGATGGTGGTGAAATCAAATTTATAGAAGCCGCGATCGCAGGAAACATCACCGAACTAAAGAGACATATACTCAGAAATCTTGCCCAAGACTTCAAATACCACAGTCCAATCGCTAATAAAATTGGCACGATGCTAAAACCTAGGAAAGCTATATTTGAAACTACTTGTAAATTAATAGAATTGCTGTCAACCAAAGGAGCATTGTTTTCCAGAAATTGATAGATATAAAAATTGAGAATGCGATCGCAAATCAATACAAGACTCATCCCCAGCATCGTAGTTGCAAGAATGGTAATAGCGATCGGGCGTTTGATAGTTCTAGATTTCATCATGTTTGTAGTATGAATTTCAAATTGATGGCAGGATTTTAGGGGTAGGATGGGCGGCGCGAAGCGCCGCCCTAATAGCATCGCTTTGCGAAGCTCATCCGATTATGGCTGACTGAGATAGCGTGGCAAATGACGAAACAACTTGCTCGATTGCATCATGCGTAACATGTAATAACTAGCAGTTGGTAAAAAGATAATCATCGACCAACCAAACTGATCGGGAACTTCAACTTGAAAAAATGCGGGGAAAAGCAACATGAATATGGCTGAAATCCCAACTGATAAAATACCGACAATAGCAGCCGTAGAATTTTTAAAAAGAGTACGCACTTTCCATATTGATATATCAGTAATACTCCAAAACACAAATAGACAGAAAAGCATACCGATAAAAGTGCTAACACATTGTGCTTGACCTTTAGCAATATCTTGAAAAGCATCTGAACTAATCATGGTTGAACTATAGGGAACCTTGAGCAGCGCCCAACCACTGATGTAATAGGAAAAGATATAACCGATGGTCATCGATATTGCTCCAAAAATCCCTGCGATGCAGCTATAGCCCAAGACATCACGCAAGAAGTTCTCTAGTCTTACTGGTTTCAGCCAGCCAAAGGCAATCCAAATCGTCGGGAACCCCACTACTGCCATCGTTAAAACTGTCATGTGGCGTGGTTCGACTGGAAAGGGAAGCTGCACAAATCCTGCAAAGGAAATCGTCAGAATCACCATGATATTTTTGGTGAGATAGAGCAAAGCTGTAGAGAGAATCTTCTGTTTGATGTCATCCCCTGCGGCAAAAGCTTGTGGTAGCGCCGAAAGATTATTATCAAGTAAAACTATATCCGCAACATCTTTACTGATTTGAGCGCCGTCATTCATGGCGATCGCAAGTTGTGCTTCCTTAAATGCAGGTACATCATTAACCCCATCGCCAACCATGCCCACATAACCACCGCGCTTCACCATCGCCGAAATTAGGCGACGCTTCATGTCGGGAGTAATTCTGCCAAATACTGCGCCAGAGGCTGCTGAACGGCTAAAGGTGGGCGAATCCATAGCTTCTAAATCTTTTTGCGTGAATACAGCATCATCGGGAACGGCAATTCCTGCTTGACGCGCGATCGAAGCTACAGTTTCGACACTATCGCCCGATATCACTTTGAGGCGAATATTTTTGTTTTGTAATTCGGCGATCGTCTCGATCACATCGGGACGCAGACTATCTTCGAGCAGGACTAAGCCGCGATCTCGTCGATTATTAGGCAAAGCAGGGTTTTTATCAGATGCGTCAAAAGTATCTTCACTGGTGACTACGGCGATCGCTCGCAAACCCTGTCTTCCATATTGCTTAGCTTTTTCCTGCGTCTCAGGATTGGCGAATAAAATCTCTGGCGCTCCGACCATAATCGTTGTGCCTATATCGATGGCGATCGCACCCCATTTACGGCTAGAACTAAAGGGAACTTCGCTGACAAATTGTGCAGGCGATCGCGGCTTATCTGTAAAAGTTGCCATTGCCTTGGCACTGCTATTCTGAGTTCCCATCAGATTTGTATAAAGAGCAATCAGCTCGCGTAGTGAATCTTCATCGGTATCACCCAAAGGCACGATCTCTTTCACTACAAGTTTGTTTTGAGTCAGCGTTCCCGTTTTGTCAGTGCAGAGAATCCGCACACTATTCATCGAATCAACGGCATTGATTTTTTGAATCAAGGTTCGTCGCTTACTGATTTCTACCGCACCGATCGCAAAGGCAACACTAATCGAGAGGATCAACCCTGCTGGCACAAAGCTATTGATGATTACCGAAGCATAGCGAATCGTGTCCACCATTGTTCGCCCCGAATTGAGACTGGATGCGACATGCAAGAACGCTGCTACAATCAGCACTAGCACAAAAATTTCGACGAGAACATCAATCTTTTTTTGTAAGGGTGTAAAGACTCGCTTATATACTCGCGAAGACTGTGATAGCTTGACTGCATAGCTTTCATTGCCGATTTTGTCGGCACGAAATACGCAACTTCCTGCTAAACAGAAAGAACCAGACAGTACAATATCGTCAATTTGTTTTGCTACAGGATCGGACTCTCCTGTGAGCAATGATTCATCCATTTCCACATTTTGGGAAAGTAGTACAGCTCCATCCACAGGAGCGCGATCGCCTGGATTCAGCTCGATCAGGTCATCACGCACCAACTCACCAACAGGAATCTCCCGAGCTTCGCCATCACGTCGTACTTTTACCTTTTGCACCGACAGCAAGGCGAGCTTATCCAGCGTCATCTTTGCCTGAATTTCTTGCGCCACCCCGACCAGAATATTCATAAACACCGAAAATCCTGAGAAGATGGCATCGGTAATTTGCCCAAGCGCCATCATCAAGATTAAAATCACACCAAAGGTAACGTTAAATAATGTAAAAACGTTTTCTTTGAAAATGTCATTGTAGGTGCGACTCGATCGCATGACCACGACATTGATATCACCACGCTGCTTTCGATCGGCGACTTCAGCTTCACTAAGTCCTATATCGACGTTTGGCAATGCGGTCGCGGGCGAGTCGGGAGTATTTTCTGATGTAGATTGTGGCATAGACGCACAGATATCATTTTTAGTAAGCAGTATAAACCCAAAAATGAAGAAGGGATGCCAAGTATCCTTTCTTCATTTTTGGGTTTTGATTACCTACGACACTGAAAACTCTAAAATCGATATGAGCACTTAAATTTAAACCTTAATTATGATTACGTTGCAAGTAAATGGTGACGATCGCAATTGTGAGCCAAATCTCACGATGATCGAATTGCTGAAATATTTAGGAATGAATCCTCGCTTAGTTGCAGTGGAGTATAACGGCGAGATTTTACATCGTCAACTCTGGGAAAACACAATTATCCAAAATAGCGATCGCTTAGAAGTAGTGACTATTGTAGGCGGCGGTTAAATTCCAAGAGAAGTGGATACAGAGCTTTGCGTTCAGACCCGAACCAAAAAATTTCTCAAAAGTTTCTTGATTCATCTGATCGAAGATTTCTTTAAGAGTTATGGAGTAGGGACAATTTATGATAGCAATTCTCATTATAGAAATCGGTTTTTTGAAAGCCCGCCGTAGGCGGGCTTTCAAAAAACCGATTTTGGTATTTCCAGCGCCAAAGGCGCTGGAAATACCAAAATCGGTTTCATAATGAGAATTGCTGAATTTATGAATTACCACTACTTTCGAGATCGAAGTATCGTAGACAACCAATGTATTTATGTAACTTAAGCCAAAATACTTACACTGCAAAGATATTTACAAATTGAGATTGTCCAATCACCAGCTCAACTATACATGGCTCAAAATACAGCTAGTGAAGAAAACCAAAAATTCAGGAAAGTCTCGATACGATTACTAATGACTTTTCCTTTTATTCTCCAAGTAGTTGCTGCTGTATGGATCATTGGCTATTTCTCTTTTCAGAACGAACAAAGAAATGCTAATGACTTTAGTAGCAAGTTGAGAGAAAATGCGATCAGATCTTTGCAGCAAGAGATTAATGATTATTTGCGATCGCCAATGCAGGCTATCAAGCTAAATATCCAAGCACGCAAAACCGATCCAATTGATACGCAAACATCCTCAGAGATTGTTCAACAGTTTACAAGGTTGACAAATGTATTTTCATCTATTAGCGATATCAACATCGGCGATAAATGGGGAAATTACATTGGGATCGTTCGTCAACCCAATAATAAATTCATATTAAAAATTACTGGTGAATTCCCGAAGCGGAACTGGTATCAATTCGATTTCAATGGAGGCTTGGGGGCTATATTTAAAAGCGATCTAGATTACGATCCTCGAACTAGTCATTGGTATGAAAAAGCGATCGCAAAAAAAGATTTAGTATGGACGGATATTTATTCATTGGAAGATAGTTTCGAGCTTGGTATCTCAGCTACTCAAGCTCTTTTTGATAAACAAGGCAATCCAAAACATGCAATCGCGGCAAGTCTAAATCTTAGTAAAATCAACGACTTGCTTGAGAAAACACGAGTCAGTTCTTCCAGTCAAATTTTTATTGTCGAGCGCTCGGGGCTTTTAGTAGCTACATCCACTAAAACACCATTAACCATTAAAAAAGATAGTAATATCCAGAGGCTTAAAGCTAGCGATAGTGATAACGCTGTTATTCGAGAAGTAATAATTTCTACAAATAAGCGCTTTGGGAAAATAGATAATATTCAAAATGTCGATCGGCTAGAGATTGATATCCCTAAAAAAAATAGCAGTCAACTAGAAACCGAAAAGCAAATTATTGAAATATATCCCTATCAAGATCCTGCGGGATTAGATTGGTATATTTATGTAGCACTTCCTAAAGCTGATATTCTCTCTAAGCCTAATAATGAATCAACCTCGCTGTTATGGCTATGTGTTGGCATAGGTGGGGTATTTATCGTTTTGGGAATACAAACAGCAAGCTTGATTGTTAAACCTATTTTTCAATTGCGGGATGCCAGTTTAGCGATCGCTTCCGAAAATTTAAGCCAGCCGATCCCTAATTCTCGAATTGTAGAACTAAGTATACTTGCCAAAGCCTTAGAGACTATGAGATTGCAGGTAAGTCAATCTCGCGAACAATTACAGGAATATTCACGATCGCTAGAACGCAAAGTCGAAGAACGTACTAGTGAACTAGAAAAAGAAATTGGCGATCGCATTGCGATCCAAGAAGAATTACAAGAAAAAGCCGTCGTTGTTAGCCACCACTATCAGGTGCTAAATGCGCTGGCAAAAGATGAATCCATGCATCAAGGGAATATATCCATTTGCATTCAAAAGTTAACTGAAGCAGTAGCAAGAACCATTAAGGTTGAGCGTAGTAGCGTATGGCTAGTTAAAGAAGACAGAACTCATTGGACTTGTCTAGACTTGTTTTTGTTAAGTACTGAAGAACATATTATCGAACCAAACTTTTTGTCCAACGCTCTCCCCAGCTATCTTGGTAAATTAAAAACCGAATTAGCAATTTCCGTAAATGATGCACTAAACGATCCGCGAACATCAGATTTAACAGATGACTACCTCATTCAGCTTGGAATTACATCCACCTTAGAAATCCCATTACGTCAGAATAACGACGTAGTTGGGATTTTAAGTTTAGAACATACTGGCGAACCAAGAAATTGGTCTTTGTTAGATCAAAGCTTTGCCCGTTCGATTGGCGATTTAGTAGCTCTAGCGATCGAATCCTATAATCGGAATCTTGCAGAAAAGCAATTAAAAGAAAGCGAAGAACGTTGGCAACTTGCGTTAGAAGGTAATAATGATGGTATATGGGATTGGAATTGTCAGACCAATGAAGCATTCTATTCGCCACGTTATCAGACCATGCTCGGATATAGCGAAAACGAACTAGTAGGTCTTGCTGATACATGGCGCGGTCTAATTCATCCCGAAGATGTAGATTTAGCAATCAAATCTACAAATAATTACTTAGAGAAAAAGATACCCAATTACATTGTGGAATATCGATTGCGTTGCAAAGATGGTAGTTATAAGTGGATTTTGGCTAGAGCTAAGGCTCTCTTTGACGAAAGTGGTGTGCCAATTCGGATGATAGGTTCTCATACTGATATTACCGAGCGTCACAAATATGAAGAAGATCTGCAAAAACGGGCCTCTACGCTCAGCCTCCACAATCAGGTTTTAGCAAAACTGGCAGGAGATGAAAAGCTGAGATTGGGTGACTTAAAGTCAAACATTAGACTAATAACCGAAACTGTAGCCCAAACCCTTAATGTCGAACGAGTTAGTCTTTGGATGGCAAAGCAGGATCGTATTTATTGGGAATGTCTCGATCAATTTGTGTTGAGTTCTAATCAACATCTTATCGAACCTGATTTAGCGATCGCCAATTATCCCCACTATTTAGCAGCCTTACAAGCTGAATTGGTGCTACCAGTAACCGATGTATTGACAGATGCCCGTACTTTCGAGCTTGCTGTAGATTATCTCTCAATCTTAGGAATCGCATCAATGCTGGAAATCCCAATTCGTCGAGATGACATTACTGTGGGAGTTTTATGCATCGAGCACGTGGAATTTTTACGTGAATGGACTCTAGAAGAACAAAGCTTTGCTCGCTCAATTGGCGATCTGGTGATCCTAGCGATCGAGTCTTCTAATCGCAATCTTGCTGAGCAGCAGCTTAAAGAAAGCGAAAAACGTTGGCAATTAGTACTTAAGGGAAATAATGATGGCATCTGGGATTGGGACTGCATCACCAATAATGTGTTTTTCTCGACTAGATATAAAACTATGTTGGGATATGAGGAAGAAGAAATTGCTCCTAATGTTGACTCTTGGATTAATCTCGTACATCCTGAAGATCTCAACCAAGTAATGTCTATAGTCGAAAGCTATTGGGCGGGAGAAATTCCTCACTATATCGCTGAGCATCGAGTTCTTTGCAAAGATGGCTCTTATAAGTGGATTTTAGCAAGAGGAATTGCTCTTTTTAATAATGGAACCCCGATCCGCATGATTGGGTCGCACACTGATATTACCGAACGCAAACAAGCGGAGTTAGAACTTGCCAAAGCAAAGGGAGAAGCGGATTCTGCCAATAGAGCTAAGAGTGAGTTTTTGGCAAATATGAGCCATGAGCTAAGAACTCCGCTCAATGGAATTCTTGGCTACGTACAAATTCTTCAACGCGATCGCAATTTAACTGCAAAGCAAATTGAAGGCATCAATGTCATCAAGCAATGCAGCCAACATTTACTAAATTTAATTGCCGACATTCTCGATCTGTCAAAAATTGAAGCGCAAAAGATGGAACTAATCGAAAGCGATTTCCATTTCCCTAATTTCTTACAAGGTGTCGTAGAGATTTGTTCGGTTAGGTCGGAGCAAAAAGGGATTACTTTTACGTATTTGCCATCTAGCAATCTGCCAATAGGCGTTAAAGCTGATGAAAAGCGCTTGCGCCAAGTTCTACTTAACCTACTTGGTAACGCGATCAAATTTACGGAAGATGGAGGCGTAACCTTCAGGGTTGAAGCACTTGATTCAGATATTTCCTACTCCAATTTAGGCGATCGCGAGGTTTATACTTTGCACAAAGTGAGATTTCAAGTCGAAGATACGGGCATTGGTATCAGTCTAGATTTGTTACAGAATATATTTTCACCATTCGAGCAAGCTGGTAATTTGCAATCAAAATCTGAGGGTACAGGCTTGGGATTAGCAATCAGTCAAAAAATTGTCGAAATTATGGGAAGCTCGATAAATGTTAAAAGTGAATTAGGTAAAGGTAGTACATTTTGGCTGGAATTGAATTTAAAGGCAACGAATGTAGATCTTGATTGTCTACAGACTAACAATCAGATTAAACAACGAAAGATATTAGGATATGGAGGGGATGAGCAAACAATTCTTTTGGTTGATGACAAGTGGGAAAATCGCATGATTTTAGTAAAACTACTGGAAGAAATTGGATTTAAAATCTTTGAAGCAAATAATGGGCGGGAGGCTCTAGACTTAACAGCTACTGTAAAGCCAAATCTAATCATTACCGATTTAGTTATGCCAGTAATGGATGGCTTTGAAATGATCAGACAATTTCGGAGATCTACTGATTTAAGTGATGTTGTCATTATCGTTACTTCGGCAAGTGCTTTTAGTAAAGATGAAAATCAAAGTATAGAAATAGGAGGCAATGATTTTTTACCTAAGCCGATTCACTTTGATAGTTTATTGACTAAAATCGAGAAATATCTAAATATAAATTGGATATATGAAGAAATAAAACCATCTCAAAATTCTGGCTTCCCAGAAATAAACTTAATTAAAGAAATGGTCGTAAATCAAAAATACTCTTTAGTAGCTCCACCGATCGAAGAAATTGACATCCTCTTTGATTTAGTAATGCAGGGGAATATCAATAGCATTATCGAACATTCAATTAAGCTTGAAAAGCAAGATGTTAATCTTGCACCCTTTGCACAGGAATTACAAAAAATGGCAAATGATTTTCAGATCAAAAAAATAAAAGAATTTATTAAGTGCTACCGAAATTAAGCAAGATAAATAACTCAATTGACAACCATTATCTAAACTAAAGCCATGAATACAGAATTTTTATCCAAAAGCAAAATATTAGGCAAAATCTTAATAGTTGATGATAACCCCAATAATCTCAAGGTTTTATCTGGAACTTTAGCCAATTGTGATTGGGAGGTTTTGGTTGCCGTTGATGGCGAAAGTGCGATCGAGCAGGCAATTTATGTCAAACCCGATCTAATTTTTTTAGATGTAATGATGCCGATCATGGATGGATTTTCTGCTTGTAAAATATTAAAAAGCACGCCAGAAACTAGTGAAATCCCGATTATTTTTATGACTTCCCTCTCAGACACTTTAGACAAGGTTAAAGGATTTGATTTGGGTGCTGTTGATTACATCACTAAACCTTTTGATCGGGATGAAGTAATAGCTAGAGTAAAGACCCATCTACAAGTTAGTTCTTTAACAAGGCAAGTACAGGAAAAAAATCTGCAACTGCAAAACTTTACTCAAGAATTAGAAAATCGTGTCAATGAACGTACAAGTGAGCTTTCGGATGCTCTTTGCGATCTCCAAAAGGTGCAAGCACAATTATTACTTAGAGAGCAAAGACTTGCTTATGAGGCATTTCACGATACCCTAACTGGATTACCAAATCGAGCTTGGTTGATGCAGCGTTTGCAGTATTTGACTACGCAAAAGCAACTTTATGCTGTTTTATTTACCGATCTCGATCGCTTTAAAGTAATTAACGATAGCCTCGGTCACTTAGTCGGCGATGAGCTACTCAAACAGGCAACCCGCAGACTTAGAGCCTCACTGCCTGCCCGTGCCACTGTCGCCAGATTTGGCGGTGACGAATTTGTGATCCTCTTTGAAGACATTGCGAACCTTGAAGAGGCAACAGATTTAGCCGATCGCATCCAAGCTGAATTAGAAACGCCTTTTAAACTCTACGACTACGAACTATTTGTTAGTATCAGCATTGGGATTACTATTGGTACCGAAGATTACCAACAGCCAGAAGATATCCTGAGGGATGCTGATATTGCCATGTATCAGGCAAAGCATAAAGGTCGTGGTCGTTATGATGTCTTTAATCCTTCCACTCGGGATATCGCGATCGCCAGATTAGATTTAGAAAATGATTTGAGACGAGCGATCGAGCGGGAAGAATTTTGTATGTACTATCAGCCAATTTTCTGCTTAACTTCCAATCGCATCCGTGGATTTGAATCTTTAGTGCGATGGAACCACCCCTCTGGAAAATTGATATCGCCATCTAAGTTTATTGGGATCGCTGAAGAAATTGGATTGATCAATGCATTAGGATGGTGGGTTTTGAGAGAGTCTTTGAGACAAATGCAAACTTGGTATCGACAATTTCTCGATCAAACTAGCGATCGCACTGATAATTTTCTGTGGGTTAATGTCAATATTTCACCGATTCAACTTAAACAAATTAACTTCGCTCAAAATGTCAAAATAATGTTGGATGAGTTGAATCTACCAAGTAATTGTCTTAAATTAGAAATTACTGAAAGTTGCCTACTAGATTCCTCAAATATTGAATCAATTACTCTAGAACAATTAAAAAACCTCGATATTAAACTCTGTATTGATGACTTTGGCACAGGATACTCTTCTTTAAGCCGCTTACATGAATTACCAATCCACACCTTAAAAATTGATCGAGCTTTTGTCAAAGAGTTAGCGCTAAACTCAAATAACAATATTGTCACAACAATCATTAACTTAGCACATGGTCTAAATATGGATGTTGTCGCCGAAGGAATTGAGACGGAAGAACAAAAACAAATTTTGCGATCGCTTTCCTGCGATTACGCACAGGGTTATTTATTTTCGCCGCCTCTCGATACCGAGTCCGCAAATCTTTTGCTCGAAAATACTCTGTTGGCTAGCAAAAGATAAAAGTCAGCACAAAGCAATGCCCCTCGTCTCGCTAAGGTTATAGAAAGTTAAGGACGCTATAATCGTTTTTAGTACATTTTTATAAGCATCCCCAGCATCTGGCATCATCTATGATCGCAACATCACAAATCCCCGCTACTGTGCTTACAGGCTTCCTTGGCGCAGGTAAAACCACATTACTTAATCACATCCTCACAGCTGAACATGGCAAGAAAGTTGCCGTGATCGTCAATGAATTTGGCGAAGTAGGTATCGATCAACAATTAGTTATCGGTGCGGACGAAGAAATTTTTGAAATGAACAATGGCTGTATTTGTTGCACTGTGCGTGGCGACCTGATTCGGATCATTGGCAATCTTATGCGCCGCCGTAATAAATTCGATCATCTTTTGATTGAGACCACAGGCTTAGCCGATCCCGGTCCTGTAATTCAAACTTTCTTTATGGATGAGGACATTCATAGACAAGTTGCCCTTGATGCTGTGGTGACAGTTGTTGATGCTAAGCATGTCCAACAACATTGGGGCGATCGCGAAGTTCTCGAACAAATTGGTTTTGCTGATGTGATTTTGCTGAATAAGACTGATTTGGTTACTGAATCGGAATTAGTAGAACTCGAAGCAAAAATCAAGCATTTGAACGTTTTAGCAAGAGTCGATCGCGTTCAGTTAAATCAAACCAATACTGAAAGTATCGATGACAGCATCAATAAAGTCCTCAATGTTGGTGGCTTTGACCTCAATCGTATCCTTGAAAAGAATCCTGAGTTTCTTGCAGCTCAAGTCAAGGAAGAACATGATCACGATCACGAGCATAACCATGATCCTCATGACCACGACGATCATCACGAGCATGACCATGACAAACACGAACATCATCACCATATCCATGATGAAGAGGTTGGCTCAGTCAGTATTCTAGAAGCAGGTGTGGTCAATCCTTACAAGTTCCAAGCATGGATTAGTGAGCTATTGAAAACGCAAGGTCAAGATATTTTCCGTTCTAAGGGAATTATTAATCTCTCTGGTTCTGAGGAGCGCTTGGTATTTCAAGGAGTGCATATGCAGTTTGACGCAACTCGCGATCGCCCTTGGAAAGACAATGAACTCCGCAAAAATCAATTGGTCTTCATTGGCAGACATTTAGAGAGTGAGAAGCTCCGCGAGGGTTTTATGGGTTGCTTGGTTTAAATTATTTAGCGATCGCTTATTGATTTTGGTTAGATCTTGATTAATATGCGATCGCTTTTCATTCACCTGCAAAATACTGAAATGCAAAAATCTAATAAGAGTATTCTATTTCCTTGAATAGACAAGATTTTCAAAACCTAGCTTTCATCCGTCTTAAAGAAGCCGAAGTGTTGCTCCAAAATGGTCAATATTCTGGAGCCTATTATCTCAGTGGCTATGTAGTGGAGTGCGCTTTGAAAGCTTGCATTGCTAGGCATACCAAAGAGTTTGATTTTCCTGACAAGCAAATGGCTATAGATAGCCACACTCACGATTTAGTCAAACTTGTTAAAAATGCTAAACTTGATAAAGAGTTAGCCTCTCGTCGTAGCGATCCAAGTTTTGGCTCTAATTGGTTATTAGTTATAGAACATTGGAAGCCTGAAAGTCGATATAAGACATATACTGAACAAGAAGCTCACGATATGTACTCAGCAATTGCCGATCCTGATTATGGAGTTTTTCAATGGCTACAGCAACATTACTAAACTATGAAATTGAAGAAGGACAAAGATTAATTGATGCCCTCAATTCAGCAGGGCTATCAACTGATTCAGCGCTTTGGATTTATTCTTCTGATTCAGAATCATGGCATTTGATGTTGACTTCAGAGATATGCGATCGCGAAGGTACTCTCAAAGCTTATAAGGAGATTTTGACGGTATTCCGTGATGTTCAACCCGAATTAAAAATTGATTGGACTTCACTTATTGCAGTAAGTCCTAAGAATGAATTAATTGAAGATTTGCGACAGTCACAATTACAATGGCATCGTAATTTATCTGGTAGAAGGTTTACGGATAATATGGTTAATGGGGTGAGGGTTGATGATGGATATATTTACCAAATCAAGTGAGATCGCTTATTGATTTTGGTTAGATATTAGTGGGAGCATCTAAATTAGTTGAGATGCTCCCACTATAAGTAGATATGCAGAATTATTTACACATATTCATAGTAATGGGAAGATTCTAAGGATTACTTAATTGTGATCTAATTACTGTGAGATTAATTGCTCCACTTTCCCCTGAAACGACAAAGCTACTGTGGAGAATCTATCGTCAAAGTCACCGCTTTGCAATCCGTCAACGAGCACACTGTATTCTTTTGAGCGCTCAAGGGATAAGGATAGCGCAACTGATGCAAATTTTTGGGGTGAGTCGCAAAACGATTCATAACTGGTTTGTGGCTTGGGAAAGGCTCAAGTTGGTGGGATTATGTGACCGAGCAGGGCGAGGTCGTAAATCCACGTTTACCCTTGAGCAGCAAGAACAAATAAAACAATGGGTGAATCAATCACCGAAACAACTCAAGCGAGTGCTGCAAAATATTG
>NZ_BBJB01000031.1 GCF_016584665.1 Pseudanabaena sp. lw0831 | reverse complement strand
GAACTATTAATACGTCAGCAATCTCAATTGAAAATAGCGCAGCAATTGCGACAACAGCAAACCTTAGCGACAATCATCAATAAAATTCGCGAATCACTTAGTCTCAAAGAGATTCTGGCAGTGGTGACTCAACAGGTTAAAGATGTGCTGTCTGGCGATCGCGCGATCGTCTTTCAACTATTTGATAATGGTAACAGCCAAATTGTCGAAGAATCTTTACATAGTAACTTTCCCAATCTCAAAGACCTTAATTGGGAAAACGAAGTTTGGTCACAGGAAATTCTCGATTGCTATTGGCAAGGCAAGCCTCGCATTGTACCCGATGTGATGAATGACATTTGGACAGAATGCCTAGTGGAATACTCGATCGAAGGTCAGATCAAGTCCAAAATTATCGCGCCAATTCTCCTAGAGGCGCACATTAGCGAAAATCATCGCTGGGTAGAAACGGAGGGATCTAAAAAGCTGTGGGGTGTTTTGGTAGTCCATGCCTGTACAGAAGCGCGAGAATGGCAAGATTTAGAAGCTCAACTGCTCCAACAAATTGCGAATCAATTAGCGATCGCCATTCAGCAAGCTAGTCTCTTCGAGCAATCTCAAAAAGAAATTGCGGAACGTAAACAAGCCCAACAACAATTAACAGAAACCAACCAACAACTCGTCCGTGCAACCAGACTCAAAGACGAATTTCTCGCCAATATGAGTCATGAACTGCGGACACCGCTCAATTCAATTTTGGGAATGAATGAAGCTCTACAGGACGAAATATTTGGCAGCATTAAAGAGGGGCAACTTAAAGCATTGCAAATCATTGAGAATAGTAGTAGGCATCTTTTAACATTGATTAATGACATTCTCGATGTTGCCAAAATTGAGTCTGGACAAATCACGCTAGAGCTAACAGCAACAGAGATCGACAGCCTCTGCAAGTCGAGCATGGCATTTATCAAGCAGCAAGCATTAACAAAGCGAATTCAATTAATACCTAGAATTCCTAAGTATTTGCCAGAAATAATGATAGATGAAACGCGGATTCGACAAGTCTTAATCAATCTGCTAAATAATGCTGTTAAATTTACTCTGGAAGGAGGGACAATCACTTTAGAAGTATCGCAAGTTCAAATTGAAAGCAGTACAACCAATCTAACGCCCCTAAATTACTTAAAGATAGCCGTGATTGATACTGGAATAGGCATCTCGGCAGAGAACATACAGAAACTGTTCCAACCCTTTATTCAAATCGATAGTGCGCTGAACCGTCAATATAATGGCACAGGGTTGGGGTTGGCTTTAGTCAAAAGACTTGTAGAAATTCATGGAGGAAACGTAGAACTGACTAGTGAGGTGGGAGTCGGTAGTTGCTTTGCGATTAATCTTCCCATTAATATCGGCTCCCTAGCAATCGAAGAACAAACTGAGCAGGACTTGTCAGGACAGCCTCAGATAGGTCAAAGCCAAACTGAAGGACTAATTTCACCCTTAATTTTGCTGGCAGAAGATGACGCGGCTAATATTGCGACATTCTCCAGTTACCTCGAAGCTAAGGGCTACCGCATTTTATTGGCAACTGATGGACAACATGCGATCGATCTTGCCAAAGCGGAGCATCCCGACTTGATTTTGATGGATATCCAGATGCCAGTTATTGATGGATTAGAGGCTATTAAGCAAATTTGTCTCGATCCTAATCTGGCTGATATTCCAATTATTGCGCTGACGGCTCTAGCAATGGAAGGCGATCGCGAAAAATGCTTGGCAGCAGGAGCTAATGAATATTTGACTAAGCCTGTAAAATTAAGGGATTTATTTCTAAGTATTCAAAAGCTTTTAAGTTGATTGTGCATAGTTAAGCTAGGAGACCAAAGATGAATCAAAATATTCTGGTAAGAAACAATGTAAGGATCTTTGGCGAAGGCGATCGGCCAATGCTCCTTGCGCATGGATTTGGCTGCGATCAAAATATGTGGCGATTTATCACCCCTGAGTTTGCGGCTAATTATAAAATCATTCTTTTTGATTATGTGGGTTCAGGCAAGTCAGATTTGCAAGCCTACAGTCCAGAACGTTACTCAGAACTAAATGGATATGTTCAGGATATTCTCGAGATCTGTGAGTCACTTGCGCTCAAGGATGTGATTTTTGTGGGGCATTCTGTCAGTGGTATTGTTGGAATTCTTGCATCTATTCAAGCGGCACACTTATTTGAGCGATTGGTTTTGATAGGTCCATCGCCCTGCTATATCAACGATTTGCCTAACTACTTTGGTGGATTTGAGCGCAAAGATATTGAAGACTTACTGGATATCATGGAAAAAAATTATATCGGTTGGGCGAACTTCTTGGCACCTGTGATTATGAAAAATGCCGATCGCCCTGAACTAACACAAGAGTTAGAGACGAGCTTTTGTTCGACCGATCCTGTGATTGCCAATCACTTTGCTAGAGCGACTTTTTATTCTGACAATCGAGATGATCTACCCAAAGTTACAGTGCCGTCTCTAATTTTACAATGTGCTGAAGATGCGATCGCGCCTATCGAAGTTGGAGAATATATGCATCGACACCTGCCTAAAAGCACTTTGAAATTCATGAAGGCAACAGGGCATTGTCCACATATGAGTCATCCTGATGAGGTAATCGAGCAGATCAAAGAATACCTATAGCTCCGACGATATGCTCCTCGTCATATCATTACACAGCGCTAATAGATAGCACTATAACTATAATTGCTCTAGTTCTGAAAATCCCTTATATTCATTCATGTGAGCCAACAGATTGACGAAGTATTAAATAATGCCCCATGCGGGTTTCTCTCGTTTACTGACGATGGCTTGATTGTGCTAGCTAATGTCACGCTGGCACAACTACTAGGTTATGAGACTGATAGCCTTCGTGGCAAAAAGTTTGAAATGATTTTACCGATCGCTAGTCGTATTTTTTATCAAACTCATTTCTTTCCACTCTTAAAACTACATGGCAAAATCGAAGAGATCTATTTCTCATTGAGAGCGAAAGAAGGTCATGATATCCCGATGTTGATCAATGCATCGAGGCGCTGTGAGGGAGAAGATTTTGTCTATGATTGTATTTTTATTCCCATTCTTCAACGCATTCAGTACGAAGATGAAATCTTGAAAGCAAAGAAAGCCGCAGAGGTGGCTAAGATTGCTCAACAGCAGGCAGAAACTGCGTTGCGTCAGCAATACGATCGAGCGCTCCTCATTGCAGAAATTACTAACCGCATTAGGCTTCATCTCGATTTGCCTACTGTTTTTGAGATTGCGACAGAGGAGATTCGTAAGTCTATTCGCGCAGATCGCGTTGGCATTTATAAATTTACTCCTGACGCTGATTTTAATGATGGTGAATTTGTCTATGAATCACTCGAAGACAATATTGACTCGATACTCGCTATTAAAATCGGCGATCGCATTTTTGCTGACAAATATGCCGATTTGTATTTGCATGGACGTATTCAAGCAATTGATAATATTAGTCATGCAGATCTAACGGAATGTCATAAAGAATTTTTGCAGCAATTTCAAATCCAAGCTAACTTAGTCGTACCTTTGCTCGAAGGAGAGGCTTTTTTATGGGGATTGCTATGCATTCATCAATGTTCTGCACCGAGACAATGGCAGGAGATTGAGATTGAGTTTGTACAGCAAATTGCAAATCAACTTGCGATCGCCATCCAGCAAGCTAATTTAGTGGAACAGTTACAGTCTGAGCTAGCAGAACGACAGCGAGCCGAAGACAGACTGATCGAGGCTAATGCCCAGCTCTCGATGTCTAATCTCGAACTACGAAAAACCAGTGCTCAACTAGAAGTATCTAACCATGAACTAGAATCTTTTTCCTATTCTGTTTCCCATGACTTACGCGCACCATTACGGGCGATCAATGGGTTCAGTCAAATCTTGCTTGAAGACTATGGCGATCGCTTTGATGATGATTGCAAAGATTACTTTAGTCGCATTCAACGTAACGTCGATCGCATGGGAACGCTGATCGAAGACTTATTGTTGCTATCGCGGATATCTAGATCGGAAATGCGCTATGACAAGGTCAATCTTAGCAAACTAGTCCAAGAGATTTCTGACGATATCCAAGCTTTGCAGCCAGAGAGAATAGTGGAGCTGATCGTTGTGCCAGATGTCATGGTCTACGCCGATCTCAACCTTATGCGCGTAGTCTTAGAGAATCTTTTACAGAATGCTTGGAAATTTACTAGTCGTCATCCTACGGCTCAGATTAGTTTTGGCATTGCCCAAAATCTAGATCAACCGTCAGCACAAACGACTTATTTTATGCGTGATGACGGTGCAGGGTTTAATATGGAGCAAAGCTCTAAACTATTTGGAGTATTTCAACGATTACACAACACCAGTGAATTCACTGGCACGGGGATTGGCTTGGCAACAGTCCAGAGAATAATTCATCGTCATGGAGGCAAAATTTGGGCAGATGGAGCGATCGAACAGGGAGCTACTTTTTACTTCACCTTACCCAATCCACCTTGAAAGCCCAAAATTAGTTTCAGTAAGGTTTTGGAGTTTTCATTTTGCCTACAGCAAAATGAAAACCGCTACAAAAAGAGATCTACCGTTCGTTTCGGAAAGTAATTTCTATTCACACTACGCCGCAAACCGTTATGTCTAAACCCACAACGACACTCACTCAAACCGAACTAAAATCGGCAATCGTGCGTAATCCTTTGGTGGTTACTGCCGAAACTACTGTGATGGAGGCGATCGCTAAAATGAGCGAGACAAGGACGATCTGCGCCGCCGACCATACAGGAGACTCAGATAACGTCCACCTCGAAGCAAGATCGAGTTGTGTATTGGTGATGGAAGGGGAAAAAGTTGTCGGCATTATGACCGAACGCGATGTGGTGCGTCTCAGCGCCCAGCAGCGATCGCTTGACACTGTGACCTTGAGCGAGGTGATGGCATCGCCTGTGGTCACGTTGCGAGAAGCTGACTTTACCGATCTGTTTTCGGCGGTGAATATGCTTCAGCAGCGCCGCATTCGCCATATGCCTGTTTTAGATCGCGACGATCGCCTTTTGGGCATGATTACCCACGAGAGCTTGCGACAACTGGCGCGACCTGTCGATTTATTGCGCTTGCGTTTGGTGTCAGAGGTGATGACAGCAAATGTAGTCTGTGCTGAGCCATCGACATCGATGCTTGCGATCGCCCAAACTATGGCAGATCTTCGAGTGGGTTCAGTCTTGATTGTAGAAACCCAAATCGATCTAGAGAGTAACCCCTTGCAAATCCCCTTGGGCATTATCACTGAACGCGATATTGTTCAGTTTCAATCCCTAGGGCTGCAATTAGAGCGCGTGGAAGTGCAGATGGTGATGAGCGCACCTGTGTTCGCGGTACACCCAAACGATACCCTGATGGTGGTACAGCAAATCATGGAGCAGCGATCAATCCGCCGCTTGGTTGTGACAGGCGATCGGGGAGAACTATTGGGTGTTGTGACTCAGACCAGTTTGTTAAATGCACTCAATCCATTGGAGCTATATACCCTATCCAAGATTTTGGAGCAAAAGGTTTCGCAGCTAGAGGCAGAGAAAATAAAACTGCTGGAAAATTACAATGCTGAACTAGAGCATCAAGTCGAGCAACGCACGGCTGACCTCCATGCTAAGTTCGAGCGGGAGCAGTTGATCGCCAAGATTTCAACAGGTATTGCGGCTTTATTTAGTTTGCCAGAAATCCTCAATGCCGCAGTCCAAGAACTGAGATCGTTCCTTGGTTGCGATCGCATGTTAATTTGGCAGTTTCAGCCCGATGGGAGCGGTGTGATTGTCTCTGAGTCGGTGGGCACTGGTTGGCGAGCATCATTGCATGATGCCATTGACGATCCCTGTTTTCGTGGGGATATTGCTCTAAGGTATGGCGAAGGTCGCACAAGCGCGATCTCCAATATCCATCAGACCAATTATCCCAACTGTTATGTTGAGATGCCAGAGGCATATCAGGTTAAGTCCAATCTTGTTGTTCCTATTCATGTCTCAGGAAAATTATGGGGATTGTTGATTGGACATCAGTGTGACGATTATCGAGTGTGGGAAGATGCGGATTTGATCTTATTAGATGAGATAGCAGTACAGATTGCGATCGCGATCCAGCAAGCTGCCGCCCGTGAGCAAGCCCAAATCGAACAAGCAGAGCGGCAACGCGCTGAAACTGCTCTCAGGGAGAGCGAACAAAAATTTCGCGCCATTTTTGACAATATGTTCCAACTTATCGGTCTGTTGTCACCCGCAGGGATTTTGCTAGAAGCTAATCCAGCTTGGCTAACGGTGGCTGGGGTAGAGCTTGAAGATGTCGTGGGGAAACCCTTTTGGGAAACACATTGGTGGCAGGGTTTGCCAGAGGCACAACTACAGTTGCGACAAGCGATCGCCCGTGCTGCCAAGGGTGAATTTGTGCGCTATGAAGTTGAGGTTTTAGGAACAAATCAAACGATTTTCCCTATTGACTTCTCATTGCGCCCCATCTTTGATGAATCTGGACAAATCGTGTTATTGATTCCTGAAGGGAGAGATCTTAGAGAGGTAAAACGTCGTGAGTTAGAACTTAAACTGAGCGAACAAAGATTTACCTCTTTGGCTGCTGCTGCCCCTGTCGGAATTTTTCGTACGGATACTGAAGGCAACTGTCTCTATGTAAATGAGTGCTGGTGTCAGATTGCGGGACTCAGCGCCTCTGATGCCGCAGGCTTTGGCTGGATCAGTGGTATCCATCCTAGCGATCGCGAACTAGTCTCGGCAGAATGGAATGAGTCTGTGCAAGCTAACCGACCTTTTTATTTAGAATATCGATTTCTAAATGACTTAGAGCAAGTTACTTGGGCACTTGGTCAGTCGCAGGCTGAACGAGATGCGATGGGCGAAATCATTGGCTATGTCGGGACGATTACGGATATTAGCGATCGCAAAGCTACCGAAGAACAAGCCCAGCACCGTCTGGATATCCTAGAAGCTGCAAGGGATATCATTGCCTCTATAGATTTCACAGGAAAAATCACCTATTTCAATCAGGCAGGAAGAGCGCTATTAGGCATTGCCCTAAACGAAGACGTTTCTCAGACCCATAATACCGACTATCATTCGCCCGAAATGGCTGATTTTATTTTGCGAGAAGCGATTCCCCAGTGCTTACAGCAGGGGTTTTGGGCAGGAGAAACCCGATTCCGACGACGGGATGGAAGCGAGTTTCCTGTCCTACAGACCATCGTGTGCCATCGCCAGAAAGATGGTTTTATCAGCCATTTCTCTACGATCGCGAGGGATATCAGCGATCGCAAACAAGCCGAAGCGGCCCTACAGCAGCTCAATCAGGAATTAGAAATAAAAGTAGAGCAACGAACTGCGGCGCTAAAGGCGAGCGAAGCCACCAATCGCGCCACTTTAGAGGCGATTCCCGACCTGTTATTGCGACTGAGGCGCGATGGCACTTGTGCGGAATACATTAGGCCGGGAATACGAGCAGATAATTTTATACCCGTCGAGAAGCATATTTCAGAAGTTCTGCCCCAAGAGTTGTTGCAGACTCAGTTACAAATTATCGAGCAGGCAACACTCACAAAGGAATTGCAGATTTACGAGCATCAATTTCGCAAACGCGATCGCATGGTTTATGAAGAGATTCGGATCGTAGCCATTAACGACCAAGAGGTTTTGGCAATTGTGCGCGATATCAGCGATCGCAAACAGGCTGAGTTAGCTATTCAAGAAAGTGAAGCCAGATTTCGCTATTTGGCAGATAATGCTCCTGTGTTGATTTGGCTGTCGGGCTTAGATACACTTTGTTTCCACTTTAATAAAACTTGGCTAGACTTTACAGGGCGGACGATGGAGCAGGAATTTGGAAATGGCTGGGCTGAAGGCGTTCATCCTGACGATTTGCAATTTTGTTTAGATGTCTATACGACTTCCTTTGAGATGCGTCAATCTTTTGAGATGGAATATCGTCTCAGAAGATTTGATGGTGAGTATCGCTGGCTGCTAGATACGGGAATACCCCGATTTGATGCCGATGGTGAGTTCTTGGGATATATCGGCTCTTGTACTGATATTAGCGATCGCAAGCAACAAGAAGAAGAACTGCGAAACCTCTCTACTCGCCTCACCCTAGCAGCAAAGTCAGCAGCGATCGGCATTTGGGACTGGGATGTCATTCAAAATATCCTCACTTGGGATGACCGCATGTATGAGATGTATGGCATCACACCCAATCAGTTCACGAGCATCTATGAAGCTTGGTCAAACAGCTTACATCCAGACGATCGTAACGTGACTGAATTGGCGATTCAACAAGCACTAACAGGTGAAAAAGACTACGATCCTGAATTTCGGGTCGTACATCCCGACGGAAAAATTCGCTTTATCCAAGGCTATGCAATAGTACAGCGCGACGCACAGGGTGAAGTGCAGCGTATGGTTGGGGTTAACTTTGACATTACCGATCGCAAACAGGCCGAATCTCAAATCTTGCAAACCACTGCTCAGTTGCAATCCTCCAACCAAGAGTTAGAAGCCTTTGCTTATTCTGTTTCCCACGATCTCCGCTCTCCCCTCAGAGCGATCGATGGCTATAGCAATGCATTAATGGAAGATTATAATGACAAATTAGACGATGACGGTCGTGACTACTTCGAGCACATCCGCCGCAATATTAAACGCATGGGAATGTTAATTGATGACCTGTTACGTCTCTCCCGCGTGTCGCGATCGGAAATGCAGTATAGCTATGTTAACCTAAGTGCATTAGTTGAAGAACAAGTAAGTGAATTACAAGCATTAGAGCCTGAAAGAAAGGTAGAAGTAGTCATCCTCCCGAACATATTTGTATCAGCCGATCTCACCTTGATGCGAGTTGTGATCGGGAACTTAGTCCAAAATGCTTGGAAATTCACCAGCCATCACGCAACATCGCGCATTGAATTTGGCGTAATGCATCAGGAAGATCAATTAACCTATTTTATCCGTGATGATGGTGCAGGATTTGATATGGCATTTGCTAAAATGCTATTTGGAGTCTTCCAACGTCTACATAACACTAATGAGTTTGCAGGCACTGGCATCGGGCTGGCAAGCGTACAGAGAGCGATCCATCGACATGGTGGAAAGGTCTGGGCTGAGGGATTTGTCGAAAAAGGTGCGACAATCTATTTTACAGTGCCGCATACATCGTCTAGAACAGGGTTTTAAATCATGGCAACGCAATCGACCATCTTACTAGTTGAAGATAATCCCGATGACGAGCGTTTGGCTGTCAGGGCATTGCGTCGCGCCAAAATCACCGCTGAAATCCTCATCGCTCGCAATGGAGAAGAGGCTCTAACGACACTCTTTAATGCAAATTGCCTTCCCATTGTCATGCTGTTAGACTTAAAATTACCAAAAATTGATGGGCTAGATGTTTTAAAAGCTGTCCGTGCTAATGAAAAAACTCGTCTGTTGCCAGTGGTGATCCTCACCTCATCAAGTGAAGAACGGGATATTATTGCAAGTTATGACCTAGGTGCAAATAGCTATGTTCGGAAACCAATTGAATTTGATCGATTTACCGAAGCTGTGGGTCAATTGGCAATTTACTGGACAGGTATTAATGAACCAATCAATCCAGAGAGATAACACATGGTTGATTTTCTAAATGTTTTAATCGTCGAGGATGTAGAAGATGACGCGATCTTGACAGTCAGAGCACTACGTCAAGCTGGTTTCAATTTTGACTGGGAGCGAGTCGAAACACCTGAAGAACTCCTCAAGGCTTTAGACAGTCGTAATTGGGATGTGGTTATTTCTGATTACTATTTACCAAAAATCCAAGCGCCACAGGTGCTAGAAATCTTTAAACAAAGTCAACTCGATGTGCCCGTCATCGTGATTTCAGGAGCGATTGGAGAATCTTTAGCCGTCGAGCTGATGCGGCAAGGAGCTAATGACTACTTCCTAAAAGGGAACTTGTCGCGACTCGGTGAAGCAGTGCGCCGCGAGATTCGAGATGTCCAAAGCCGAGCCGAACGCCGCAAAGTGGAATTAGAGTTAGATCTTATTAAAGAACGGTTGCAACTTGCGGTTGAATCTTCGGGCATGGGCTTATGGGACTGGGCTATTCCGACAGGAGCCTTGTCGATCAACGATCGCTGGGCGGAGATGATTGGCTATAGTCTTGAAGAATTGGAGCCTCTAAGTATTGAAACATGGTGGCAAAATATCCATCCTGATGATTTGCAAAAAGCTAATTTAGTTCTAGAAAAATATTTTCAAAAAGAAACTGAGACTTACGAATGCGAACTAAGGATGCGCCACAAATTGGGCGGGTGGGTTTGGGTCTTGGTGATTGGGAAGGTGATAAAGTGGGCTGCTGCTGGTAAACCACTGCGGATGACTGGGACACATCTCGATATTAGCGGACGCAAGCAATCTGTCGAGATGTTCTTAGAGCTAAATAAATCCTTAGAAAAAAGAGTGCAGGCTCGTACTGCTGATTTGCAACGAAGTGAGATGCACCTGCGCGAGACTCAACAGATTGCCCATCTTGGTAGTTGGGAATTAGATGTGCAAACTAGAAAAAATTCTTGGTCGATGGAAATTTTCAGGATTTTTAGACTCGATCCCAATTTCCCAGAGCCAAACTCTGAAGATCTGCTAACATATTTCCCAATCGACGATCGCAAGCGATTTCTCCAGCTCATCGATAGAGCAATTCAGCTTGGGGAAACCTTTGAAACAGATTTACAGATTATTCGCGCTGATGGTTCTTTTGGTCATGTGTTTATGAAAGCCGAGGCTGTCTGGAATGCAGACGATATAGTGACGAGATTGTTTGGGATTGCTATGGATATTAGTGATCGCAAACAATCTGAAGCCCAATTGCAACAACAAATAAAGCAGCAAATCTTGATGGCGGAAATCACCAAACGGATAAGGCAATCGTTAGATTTGCAAACTATTTTTGATACAGCCGTGCAGGAAATGCAAAATTTCCTTGATACCGATCGCATCGGTATCTTTAAGTTCTATCCCGAATCTGATTTTGATGATGGTGAAATTGTCTCCGAAGCCCTCGTCGAAGGATTCCCATCAGCTTTGGCTATCAGGGTTCATGACCATACCTTTGGCGAAAACTATGCAGCTCTCTATGCTAATGGGCGAGCTTATATCGTCGATGATATCTATAAAAATGGATCGCAAGTCTGTCACGTTGATATCTTGGCAAGGTTTCAGGTAAAAGCAAATATCGTGATGCCCTTGCTTTGCGGCGAAGAGTTGTGGGGCTTGTTATGCATCCATCAATGTGGGACAACTCGTCATTGGCTCCAACATGAAATTAACTTTTGCTATCAGATCGCCGATCAGTTAGCGATCGCCATCTATCAGGCGAATCTATTGGAACAAGCAAAGCAAGAACTTACAGAAAAGCAGCAAGCAGAAACAATGCTAACTGAGAGCTATCAACAACTCGCCCACACCAATGAAGAACTCATCCGTGCAACAAGGCTCAAGGATGAGTTTCTTGCCAACATGAGTCATGAGCTGCGCACGCCGCTCAATGCTATTTTGGGGATGACCGAAGCAATGCAAGAACGTGTTTTAGGCGCAGTAAGCGATCGCCAAATCAAAGCACTATTAACAATTGAACGCAGTGGTAATCATCTCTTATCATTGATCAATGATATTCTCGATCTCGCAAAAATTGAATCTGGAAAAATCACCCTAGATTTGACGGCTACATCCATTCAAATGCTATGCCAATCAAGCTTGGTATTCATTAGACAGCAGGCTCACCAAAAATCTATTCAATTAATAGAGGAAATTCCTAAGGATTTACCAGATCTAATGGTTGATGAAAGGCGCATCCGTCAAGTGCTGATCAACCTGCTAAATAATGCTGTCAAATTTACGCCTGAAGGTGGGAGCATCACTCTAGAGATATCACGACTTACTCCCGAACAAATGCCCGCAATCGCCACTACATCTACGATGGTATATTTGCGAGTTGCAGTGATTGATACTGGTATTGGCATTTCAGCAGAGAATATCTCGAAGCTATTTCAACCATTTGTGCAAATTGATAGTTCCCTAAATCGCAAATATGAAGGAACGGGATTGGGGCTAGCGCTAGTGAAACGAATTGTGGAACTACATGGGGGGCAAGTGCGGCTAACAAGTGAAAGAGGCGTGGGTAGCTGCTTTGTGTTTGAGCTGCCCTATAATGAGAGCAGCTCATCTTCTCTAAATCTTTCTCTTGAGCCAGTTCTCAAAGCAGAAGATACTCCTGAAAAGAGCGAGCTAGATCCAACATGGTCACCATTGATCTTGATCGCAGAAGACAACGAAGCTAATATCATTACATTCTCTGGTTATCTAGAAGCTAAGGGGTATCGAATGCTCTTGGCAAGGGATGGACAGCAAGCGATCGCTCTCGCCAAAGCCCATCAACCTGATTTGATTTTGATGGATATCCAGATGCCATGCATAGATGGAATAGAGGCAACCCAACAAATTCGTCGCGATCCTAATTTGATTGATATTCCGATTATTGCTCTGACCGCTCTAGCGATGGCAGGCGATCGCGAAAGGTGCTTAGAATCTGGAGCTAATGATTATCTAGCTAAGCCTGTAAAACTTAAAGCTTTAGACCAAATGATTCAAACCTACTTTAAAGATATCTCCTTCCCAGTGAAGAATTAGTGGTGCGCGGCTTTGCCGCGCACCACTAATTCTTCACTGTACAACGTCTATTCTTTCGGTGGAAAGGGAGTATGCGACAACGAGTAGAGAGTGAGAGGCGGCGCAAAGCGCCGCCTCTCACTCTTTTGGCTTTATATAGCTATTGTCTCGTGAAAATAAGTGTAATCTAGATAGCGATGTCCATCATTTCCCATGTGAATCACATCGACAAAACGGCGATCGAACATCAGGTTGCGGGCGGCATACATATGCCGAGCGTGGAGCGTACCTTCAACTGTTTCATCGACACCAGTCAACGATACAAGTACTTGAGCATGTAATCGTTCCATTGTTTCTAAAGTCAAACCATACAAAGGACTGCTTTGATCGATGGTATGCATCACTGTCCATGACAGTAAAAAGACGGGAGAATGATCGCGCACTAATTTTAATTCATGCAATCGCCGCATCATCTGCCCTTCTTCCGTCACTTCATCGATCATCAGATAAACACTCAGTTTGGCTTCGAGAATATTATTACGCCTTTCGTTGGCAGCACGAAACATGAGAGTCGGAATACCATTGTAGTTATGAATCGTGGCAACACGGCTAAACATCACACGGGAAGAAGATTTGGCAAATCTAGTAAAGGCTATTCCCGTGATCACCGCAAATAACATCAAACTTGCGATCGATTCTAACGTAACTATCAGATTTGCATAAAGTGTATGGGGATTCATCACTCCATAGCCTATGGAAGCAAGTGTCTGAACACTAAAGAAGAAAGCTTCCATAAAGCCTACTTTTTCGACACCTGCGATCGCCTTGGCATCGAGTAAATAGAGAACTGCAAAAACCGCATTAAGGAATATATCAAATCCCACTACGATCCCAAAAAATCCGATCCAAGGAATTGTTAACAAGAGATGATAAGGATCGCGAAAATAAGAATGCCAAGAGTTTCCGCCGACAACTTGAAGAACGCCATCACGCTGTTCTAACTTAATTAGAGGACGATGCAGCTTACGTTTGATTCCCATATTACGGCTTGCCTTCACAATGGATTTTTCTTCATGTTAGTATGAGCAGCGCAAAGTGCTGCCTATAAATTCAGCAATTTACAAGTATACAAACCCCAATATTTTGGTTAAAAGTGTTGCAAAGCAACACTTTTAACCAAAATATTGGCTTTTACTTTAGCGCAAAGCGCTGTAAATCTACAATGTCACAAGTCCATACTTATTCCGATCTAATCGCAGGTCATCTGGTCAGCCGCTACAAACGTTTCTTTGCGGATATAGAGCTAGAGAATGGTGAACTAATTACTGCTCATTGTGCTAATACTGGCCCAATGACAGGTGTATGCAAAATTGGTAGTCCTGTTTTGATTTCTCATCACTCCAATCCTAAGCGTAAACTTGCCTATAGTTGGGAAGCTATTTATCTAGATGAACAATGGATTGGGATTAATACGAGTCTTCCCAATCGTGTCATCGGACATATGCTCGATCGCCATTTACTTCCAGCGTTAGAGCCTTATACAGATTTAAAGGGTGAAGTTGGCTATGGTAACGAAAAGAGCCGTATTGATTTCCTCTTGACTGATAGTGCTACCGCTAAAAGAACATATGTGGAAGTTAAAAATACAACTTGGTGTATGGGAAGTTTGGCTTTATTTCCTGACACAGTAACGACAAGAGGACAAAAGCACCTGCGTGAACTAATGTCCGTAATCACAGAAGATACTTCTGCCGCTTTAATTTTCTTTGTCAATCGTGGCGATTGCGATCGCTTTGCCGCAGGAGCACAAGCCGATCCCGAATATGCAAGACTTTTAAAAGAGGCGATCGCTAAAGGCGTGAAGGTATTACCTTGTCGATTTGCGATCGAGCCAACAAAAATTACATACCTAGGTTTAGCAAATCTGGAATATTAGCAAAAAAAATAGAGGGGCTTAAAACGCCCCTCTATTTTTTTTGAGTTGATTCCTTACAGATATGTAAAAGGTTTAACGATTTTCCAGAATGTGTAGGGAACACCAAGACTCAAAACAAAACAAACTGCTATTTCTGCCATAGGTCAAGAGACAAGTTTTGTATAGATAAGTTTTTGATCGATAGCAGAGACTGCTAGATGGATCTTCTATATTACAGCCTTTTCTCTATTTTTGCTATATTCAGTCGGGGGATATAAATATTTTCGCCAAACTCTCCAACTTGTGATAGTCTGTCTCCCTGACGGGGTTACTCCGAAAACTAAGCATAAATCTAAGTAAATAAATCGTTTCTCACACAAGGAAGTGATAGCAATGAAAAATATAACTAACTTAAATAAAATTTTGATTGGCTTGACTGCGTTGGGATGCATGTCAGCGATCGCGGCAGTTCCATCAGCTCAAGCTCAGCCCGCTTATGGTAGCTACGTAGGCGCAGGTGCTAGTTTTGGCTTTACAAGTGGCAATGCTGCCGCAGGTGAAAGCTCTCGCACATCTGGACTAGTTGCTGCTCGCTATAAGTTTCTAGAACTCCCTATTTCGATCAGAACTCAAATTTTGGTTGGCAATAGTACCGCAGTTGTTCCAACAGTTTCCTTTGATGTGCCATTAAACTTTGATACCGATGTATATATTGGTGCAGGTGTAGCGCTTTCTAATACCGTTGATACCACACCTGTAGGCAACAGAAATAGCTTTGTGATTCAACCTGGTATTGATTACACAGTACCTAATAGTAATCTTGTCCTATTTGGCAATGTGATCTTCGCCTTTGATGCCTATCGCAATTCTGGTGGAACATCGGCAACCTCTTTACAAACTGGTTTAGGTTTACGATTCTAAACCCCAAGATGTATACCGCCCGCGTATCTGGCGGTATACATCTTGGGTCTGGGTTTTTAATTATGTCCTCAAAAAACAAACTAAAGGCAGCTCCAAGGGCTGCCTTTAGTTTTAGCAATTTTCATTGTTAAAATCGGTTTTGATGAAAGTCCGCCAACGGCGGACTTTCATCAAAACCGATTTTGGATTTTTCAGCACCTACGGCGCTGAAAAATCCAAAATCGGTTTCATAATGATAGTATTCGTAAAACTGCCATAGGTAAGACGATGAGCGCACCAACAGCAACCAAAATCGGACTCAATACGGCTCTGCCAAGCATTCGCCGCATTCATGCCATTATTCGCGACAAAAACGAAGTCGAAGTCAAACTAATGACAGGAGATCAACTGCGCGGCAGGATTGTTTGGCTTGACGATCAATGCCTTTGTATGGAAGCATCTGGACATAAGATCGTGATTTGGCAACATGCGATCGCCTTTATCAAAGGCTAACTAACTTTTGAGGTCTGCACAAAGCTCGGTGTGATTGTGTAAGGCTCACGCGCAGCGTGAGCCTTAGCTAATGATTTGGTACAGAATAAAGCACTGTATCAACTAGATTTTTTGGAGGATATATGGTTGCGACACCGCCTTCTACTGTGAAATCTCCCCTCGTAATCAAGTGGGAAAAATTGCCAGATGATATGCCTCTAGAGGAAGAACCTGTGGAAAACGAAGGTCAACCGCTTTTGGCAGGGGCTTTGCGCGAAAGCTTAGAATTGGCAGATTTTATTCAGCCTGAGATGTTGATTGTGTCTAACTTTGGCTTATGTGCTACGGTCAACGATACGCTCTCGGTCAAGGCTCCTGATTGGTTATATGTCTCGTCTGTGCAAAAGTATGAGACGATTCGCGATCGCCGTAGCTATACACCCACGCTCGAAGGGGCGACCCCGACTGTAGTGATGGAATTTTTGTCCCATAGTGATAGTGGCGAATATTCAGTCAAGCGAACTTTTCCCCTTGGCAAATGGTTTTTTTACGAGCAAATTTTGCATGTGCCTGTATATGTGATTTTTGAACCAGTTACAGGTGAGTTAGAGGTCTACTATCTGCAAGGCGATCGCTATGAACTCGCTCAACCAAATGCGGAAGGACATTTCTGGATTGAGTCGATGAAGTTGTACTTGGGCGTATGGCAGGGCAACAAAGAACAGCGTGATGGCTATTGGTTGCGCTGGTGGGATGAGCTAGGCAATATTTTGCCTTGGGCTGTTGAGCTAGTTGCGCAGGAGCGTCAAATTGCAGAGCAGGAACGTTTACGGGCTGAGCTAGCAAATGAACGGGCTGAAAAATTGGCTAACTATTTGCGATCGCAAGGGATTAATCCCGATCAATTACCTCAAGCTGAAATCTAATAAGGGCTGAGCGAAGCGCTGCTCTTATTAACGAGTAAATCATGAAAGTAGAATTTTATTACAGTCAGCGTAAGTATGAATGCATGGTTGTGTTGCTGCCTGATGATCAGGGGGAGAAAAAGGAGTTACGCATCCGCAATCACGAAGGTGAAATATTAGCTATAAGGCAAGGACAAAAGACTGCTTTGCGAGGTAAAAGTCGGGCTACTTCACAGGAAGTAGATATTTTAAAAAATAATTACTACAACTTAATCAAAGCCGCTGTCAATGCTCTCGATCTGGCAGAAAAGTACAAACTCCTCAAGGATAAAGATGAGGAAATTCGCTTACTTAATGCAGAGATCGCTATTTTCAGGGAAAAGGCTAATCTTACAGATACAGAAAGAGGAGAGATATTACAACTCAGAGATCAACTCAAAACTTTAGCCGATCAGCAAAACATTGCCACCTTTAATTATGACGAACAAGAGACTGAATCAAAACTAATTAAAAGGCTTGGAGTTAAAGCTTGGGAAAACATTGAAATATCTAGTAAAAATGATTTATTTAGTGCCTATAAACATAAGTATTTAGTTGAGTCTGACATTTTTACAGAAGATTTTTCAGACTACAAACCCTCCTGTTTATATATTGCCAGCGTTGTTGAAAGAGAAATTGTGCAGTCTTTTTTTAAGAGCTTCTATCACTTTCTTTGCAAACAAAATCCAATGCAAAAAGATTTTGCGATCGCTGGAGTGATTCTCAAAAACAGAGGGAAATATACCATTGGGAGTTTGCCTTACTTGATTGCAAAGGAATGGGATACTTTTAGTGATGAAATTTTAAATAGAGATAGTTTATCTAATACTGATCGAGATCGTCTTTACTATCACAAAGTTAATGATCAGAAAATATCAACCAGCGATCGCCAATTAGTAAATGAATTTTTAGAGCAGTGGGATCATCCAGTCTCTGGTTGGCTCTCAGGCAATCAAAAAGCCGCTAGTAAAATCGACCAAATCGCAAAATTACGCAACTTGACGGCGCATCCTATGCCAATATACAAATGGCAATTTACAGAATTATGGCTTCTAGTTATTGGTGGTAAAACTAAAAGCGGTCGTAACCAGAAGGGGTTGCTCAAGGAAATATATGAGAAATCAAATGCAATCCATTGAAAATAACCAATGGTTTTAGAAATAATCCAATTCTTAAGTTAATGCTTATTTTTTAACTACAATTCCTAGTAATCAAAAATAATTAAACATTAGTGAGTCCGCCCCTAAATTATGGCTATATCCTTTCCTCCTTCGCAAGCCTCTAGCCTCTGGCAACTCTGGCAACAGGGTGCAAAAAATCATCCCGATGCGATCGCACTTTATGATCCCCATGCTAAGCCCCCTGTCAGAATTTCTTACAAAGATACCTTTGAGCAAATTAATGCCTTTGGTGCTGGTTTGCGATCGCTGGGTATCCAGTTTGGCGAAAAAGTTGCCCTAATTGCCGATAACTCACCGCGTTGGTTGATTGCCGATCAAGGAATTTTAGCGATCGGGGCAGCTAATGCCACCCGTAGCTCTCAAGCTGAACGGAGCGAATTGCTCTACATCATCGAGCATAGTGATAGCGTTGCGATCGTCGTTGAGAATCTCGCCACCCTCAAAAAACTCGAACCTGAACTACATACATTACCTGTCAAGCAAATTATTTTGCTCTCAGACGAAACGCCACCCGAAGGCGCGTTTAACTTTCAGCAACTACTGACAAGAGGCAGTAGCAAAGACCTAGGCATAGGCAATGTAGACATAAAGCGCGACACGCTGGCGACGCTGATCTATACCTCAGGCACAACTGCCAAGCCTAAAGGAGTAATGCTAACTCACGGTAATTTCTTGTTTGAAGTTGAAGCTGCCCAATCAGTATTAAAACTGAATGTTAACGAAAAAGTATTAAATATTTTACCAACATGGCATTCCTACGAACGTACCTTTGAGTATTTCGCTTTTTCGCAAGGTTGCACCGAGATTTACACCAATCTCCGCATGATCAAAAAAGATCTCAAGGAGCAGAAACCTCATTACATGGTTGCTGTACCGCGTCTGTGGGAATCGATCTATGAAGGTGTACAGAAAAATTTTCGCGATCAACCTGCGAACAAACAGCGTTTAGTCAATTTCTTTTTCAAAGTTAGCCACAAATATATAGTTGCTAAGCGGATTTTCCAGGGGTTAAATGTCGAAAATCTTTATCCTTCTTTAGTTGATAAATTAGTTGCATTGCCTTCAGTTTTAGCGCTGTGGGGGCTTCACAAACTTGGCGATAAATTGGTTTATCAAAAAGTGCGCGAAGCAACTGGCGGACAACTCAAATATGTTGTCAGTGGCGGCGGCTCGATCGCCGAACACCTTGAAGACTTTTATGAAATTGTTGGCATCGAAATTTTGGGTGGCTACGGCTTGACCGAAACCTCACCAATTACCCATGTGCGTTGTCCAAATCGTAATATTCGCGGTGGCGATGGACAGCCCGTACTCAATACCGAAACTCGCATTGTCGATATGTCTACAAGAGTCGATGTGCCAATCGGTCAGCAAGGGCTAGTTTTAATTCGAGGGCCACAAGTGATGCAGGGATATTACAAAAATCCTGAAGCCACGGCAAAAGCGATCGATCCGCAGGGCTGGTTTGATACAGGGGATTTGGGCTATGTCAGTAAATGGGATGATTTGGTCATCACAGGTCGCGCCAAGGATACGATCGTCTTAACTAATGGCGAGAATATTGAGCCACAGCCGATCGAAGATGCTTGTATACGTAGTGCCTATATCGATCAGGTGGTGTTAGTGGGGCAAGACCAAAAGCAGTTGGGTGTGTTGATTGTTCCTAATCTCTCAGCACTTGAAGCCGCAAGTTTAGTTCCTGCTGATTCTATTTTGGCGGATATTTTGCCATTGTTAAATAATCCCAAAATTCGGAATCTCTATCGCGAAGAACTCAACCGTGAAGTCCAAAACCGCCCTGGATATAGCATTAACGATCGCATCGGTGTTTTCGAGTTCTTGCCTGAACCATTTACCATCGATAATGGGTTTCTGACGCAAACATTCAAGATCCGACGTAACATCGTATTTGAGCGTTATCAAGATATTATTGTCAAAATGTTTACTTCCTAAAAGTGAAAGCAGCAAAGCTGCTTTCACTTTTAGGACTTAGGCAAAAGGACGCAATGTAGGGGCAATTCATGAATTGCCCCTACGCTGGAATGAGGGTTTCAATGTAGTTTTGCATAAGCCCTAACATTAAAAACTACTAAATTTGGAGACAAGTGTGAATTCGATGGATTTTTCTAATCAGCTTTTATTGCGTCGCACCGCCAATATTCAAGTAATTGTGACGCAGCGCTGGAAAGAGGAAATGCAGCAACAACTGCAACAACAAATTGCCCAACTGGATGGTCAAGTGCAGCAAGTCGATGCTCAAGGCTCACGTCAGATTAACGAAATTGAACGCCAAAGCATCAAGCCATTTTCTGCCGAAGTTTCCAATGCGATCGAAGGCATTCGCGCAGAAATGAATCGGGTCAAGGCAGAATTATTAGAACAAAAGAATCAATTGTTGACCCAATTGACCCAAGTCCAAAATCTGGAACTGGAGCAAGAAGTTTCTCAAGGACAGCTTGACAGCTACTTCCCCGCTGGTAAAGGCGATAATTTGATTGCCCAAATGCGCGTCGAAATTGTCCTCCGCGACGGCATCATCGAAGATATCCGTACTGGTTTTCCTGCTGTCTAAAGACCCTCACCCCCAGCCCCTTCTCCCTCAGGGAGAAGGGGCTGGGGGATGAGGGTAATTCCCGCCCACTTACCCCTAAACACATGAACGTTCTGCTGGTTTATCCACTTTTTCCAAAAACATTTTGGTCTTATGAAAAAATCTTGGAGCTAGTAAATCGGAAAGTGTTACTACCGCCTCTAGGTTTGATCACGGTTGCAGCCATCTTGCCCCAAGAATGGAACTTTAAACTAGTCGATCGCAATGTGCGCTCAATCACAGAGGCGGAGTGGCAATGGGCGGATTTAGTAATTCTGTCGGCAATGATCGTCCAAAAAGATGACCTTTTATCTTTAATCAAAGAAGCAAAGCAACGTGGTAAAAAAGTTGCTTGTGGTGGGCCTTATCCTACTTCGATGCCTGAAGACCCTCAAGGTGCAGGTGTTGATTACCTGATTTTGGATGAGGGTGAAATTACTTTGCCAATGTTTGTGGAGGCGATCGCGAAAGGTGAAACCAGTGGCACGTTCCGCACTACCGAAAAGCCAGATATCACGGGTACTCCTGTTCCGCGTTTTGACCTTTTAGAACTAGATGCTTATGACTCGATGTCGATCCAGTTCTCGCGGGGATGCCCCTTCCAATGCGAATTCTGCGACATCATTGTACTTTATGGACGCAAACCCCGTACTAAGACTCCCGCCCAACTACTTGCAGAACTCGATTGTCTCAATGAGCTAGGTTGGCGACGTAGCGTATTTATGGTTGATGACAATTTTATTGGTAACAAGCGTAACGTCAGGTTGTTGTTGCAAGAGTTAAAAACTTGGCAGCTAAATCATCAATATCCTTTTAGTTTTATCACCGAAGCATCTGTAGATCTAGCGGCTGACCAAGAACTGATGGATCTGATGATGGAATGTCGTTTTGACGCTGTGTTCGTTGGTATTGAAACTCCTGACGAAGAAAGCTTGCAACTTACTCAAAAGTTCCAAAATACCCGCTCTTCTTTGTTTGAAGCTGTCGAAACAATCACCAAGACAGGATTGCGGGTAATGGCTGGGTTTATCATTGGGTTTGATGGCGAAAAATCTGGAGCAGGCGATCGCATTGTCCAATTTGTTAAGCAGACTGGCATTCCTGCCACCACTTTTGCGATGTTGCAAGCACTACCGCATACTGCGCTCTCACATCGTCTCGAAAAAGAAGGACGCTTGCGGAGTGGGAATGGCAATATTAACCAGACCACACTGTTGAATTTTGTGCCGACTCGCCCAATCGAAGAGATCGCTCATGAATATGTTGAAGCCTTTTGCGCGCTCTACGAGCCAAATGCCTATCTTGATCGTGTTTATAGTTACTACCTTAAGATGGGTGCACCTAGAGTTAAACCTCCAGCTCAGTCCCCTAGCTGGATCGATCTCAAGGCTCTTGCGATCGTTGTTTGGAGGCAAGGATTTAAACGCAATACTCGTTGGAAGTTCTGGCATCATTTGTTTAGCATGATCAAGAAAAACCCTGCGGTTTGGGAGCAATACCTGACTGTCTGCGCGCACAATGAACATTTTATGGAGTACCGCGACATCGTGCGCAATGAAATCGAAGGACAATTGGCTACTTATTGGGTAGAAGAAGAGCGGTTGCAAAAACTTCAGACTGTTCCTGAAAAAGAGTTTGATCTAGCAAGCTAGGCTTATAAAGGGCGGTGCTTCGCGCCGCCCACTATAATATTCACAGTACAAATACTTAAGAACAACCCCCCAATTATAAATAATGCGCGTTTTACTCGTCTATCCCTTATTCCCCAAAAGCTTCTGGTCGTTTGAAAAAACTCTAGAATTAGTTGGTTATAAGGCTCAACTACCACCTCTTGGCATGGTCACTGTGGCAGCGATCTTGCCACAAACTTGGGAATTTAAGCTAGTCGATCGCAATATTCGTGATATCACTGAAGCCGAGTGGCAATGGGCGGAAGTAGTTATCCTCTCGGCGATGATCGTCCAAAAGGAAGATTTCTTAGCCCAAATTCAAGAAGCCAAGAAACGCGGTAAATTAGTTGCTGTGGGTGGACCCTACCCCACCGCTTTACCTGAAGAAGCGAAAGTTTCGGGTGCAGATTTCTTAATCCTTGATGAAGGCGAAATTACATTGCCGATGTTTGTCGAAGCAATTGAAAGAGGCGATCGCTCAGGTATTCTCAGAGCCAACGGTGAAAGACCTGCGGTAACCGAAACGCCGATCCCTCGTTTCGAGCTACTCGAAATGAACCGCTATGCCGAAATGTCAGTACAGTTTTCTCGCGGTTGTCCTTTCCAATGCGAATTTTGTGACATCATTGTTCTTTATGGTCGCAAGCCCCGCACAAAGACCCCTGCGCAAATTATTGCCGAATTGCAATATCTCTACGATCTTGGCTGGCGGCGCAGTATCTTTATGGTTGATGACAACTTCATTGGCAATAAGCGCAACGTCAAAGTCATGCTCCAAGAGTTAAAACCTTGGATGAAGGAGCGCAATTATCCGTTCTCCTTTGCCACAGAAGCATCGGTCGATCTTGCCCAAGACCCTGAAATGATGCAGATGATGGTGGAATGTAATTTTGGTTCCGTCTTCCTCGGTATCGAAACCCCTGACACTGATAGTTTGGCGCTCACTAAAAAGTTCCAAAACAATCGCGATCCTCTCTCGGAATCAGTGATTAACATCGCCAAAGCAGGAATCCGTGTCATGGCTGGATTTATCATCGGCTTTGATGGTGAGAAAAAAGGTGCAGGCGATCGCATTGTCCAATTTGTCGAAGAAACCGCCGTTCCCACAGCGCTGTTCAGTATGCTGCAAGCTTTGCCTGATACGGGCTTATGGCATCGCTTGAATAAAGAAGGGAGGATGATTAAGCAAAACAGCAATGGACATCAAGCAACTTTGATGAACTTCGTACCTACCCGTCCACTCGAAGACATTGCGAATGAATATGTTCATGCCTTCTGGACTCTTTATGATCCAATGGTTTTTCTCAATCGCACCTACCGCCATTTCCTGATTTTGGGCGAATCACCCTATAAAAGCCTCAAGCGAGAAAAGACTGATAAAAAGAAAAAGACGGAATGGACAGCCATTCGCGCATTGTTAATCTTGGCATGGCGACAAGGTTTTGTCCGCAAAACGCGCTTCCAATTCTGGATTAATCTCTTTGACTTGATGAAGCGTTATCCTAACGTGGTCATTAGTTATCTATCAGTTTGTTCTCAAGCAGAACATTTTCTCGAATATCGCTTGATCGTCCGTCAACAGATTGAAGCGCAACTTGCTGATTATCTTGCTAATCCTCCTATAGTTCAACCGAAGGTTCTACCAAAGGAGCAGCCAGTGGAGCAAATGCAAGATTTGCAAGAAGTTAAGTAGCAATAGGCAAAAGCGGCGCGAAGCGCCGCTTTTACTTTATTCAAAAATCTGGGCTAGGGGACAAGAGAATTCTGGCAATAATGGTGAGGTGAGTGTATCACTTACAAATAGAGTCATGGTTAGTTTGAGAATGCCATTCTCGCGGCGATATACTTGGATTTGCTTAGCTCTCCAATCAGCGATCCAATATTCCAATACACCCTGAGATGAATAGAGCTTTAACTTAACTTCGCGATCGCGTCTTTCATTTTCTTTGCCTGATGACAGGATCTCGATCGCAAGATCGGGCGCACCAAGTAAATGTCCAGACTCATCAATCAAAGCTTCATATTTTTCTTTGCTGACCCATACCACATCAGGAATAACATCATCTTTATCACCAAAGATCACGCCTGCACCGATTGCTGCATATCCTAATTTGGTTTGATCTGACCATACTTTGATCTTGGCATAGAAGTTACCACAGGTGGTTTGATGCTTCCAGTGAGGCGCTCTAGTCACGCAAAGTTCTCCATTAATAATTTCATAACGGTTGCCGTTGTCGGGTAGTAGCTCTAGGTCAGCACTTGTCCATAGAAGTTGATCTTCCGTGACATTGGTTGAGGCTACTGGGGAAATGATCGCTTGAGTCATGATAGTTTTTCCTTTGGCAGAGCGATAAAGCAATTATAACAAGCCAGCCCCATTAAGCAGCTTGGATTTTAAGGGAATAGTGATTACACAGGTTGTTCCTCGTCCAACTTCGCTACTGACGGAAATATGTCCTTGATGTAAATCCACACATTTTTTGACGACAACTAGACCTAAGCCAGTACCAGAGATAATTTTGACATTCTTACCTCGATGAAATGGTTCAAACAATTGCTTTTGATCTTCCAACAAAATACCAATCCCTTGATCTTGAACTTTAATTATGAGATTGTCTGAGAGGAACTCTAGAGAAAGAGATATATTCCCACCCTGTGGAGAATATTTAATAGCGTTAGAAAGTAAATTAGAGAGCATCGATCGCAATAACTTTTCATCCAGACAAACATGCTGAGACTTGCCTTGACAACTAAAAGTGAGTTGGTGCAGATTTCCCGCACTGAGTTGCATCTCTTCAACAAAATGACGACAATAAGCCTCTAACGCTAAAGATTTAGGATTAAATGCGAGTTTCCCTGTCTCAGCACGATTGATTGTCAAAATGTCATCGAGTAACTGCACCATATTCCTGACTGAATCTTGGATACGATGTAAGTTACGCAATCTTTTTTCAGTATTATCCCATTCATGTTGAGAGTTTTCGAGAACCTGTGCAGCTGCTAGAGCTGTACTTAATGGCGTGCGAAACTCATGGGATGCCATTGAAAAAAAGCGCGTTTTTAAAGCACTTAGTTCTTTCTCTCGTTCAAGGGCTAGCCAAGTTTCATTATGGCGGTTGCGCTCAGTGGTGTCGCGCTGGACGGCAATCCAATGGGTGTAACAGCCTTTGGCATTAGCGACAGGCACTAGACTAAATTCATTCCAAAATTCAGTTCCATCTTTGCGATAGTTAATCACTTCGACGGTGACAGATTCCCATAGGGCGAGCGCATTGCGAACTTTCTGTAGTTGGGCTGGATCGGTTTTTGCCCCCTGTAAAATCCTTGGTGTTTGTCCTAATACTTCTTCGGGTTGGTAGCCAGAAATTCTTGTAAATGCTTCATTCACGTAGAGAATTCTGGGGCCAGGAGCGTCGATAGGTTCTGCTTCTGTAATTATAACCGCGTCATTGGTATTGACTACGACAGATTGCAATAGCCGCACCTGTTCTGCTTGTCTTTTTTGTTCGGAAATATCTGCGATCACTGCGACGAGTCCGCTAATATGTCCATTTGTGTCGGGTAAAGGGGCTGCCGAAAAAATGATGTCGATCGCCGATCCATCTTTTTTGCAGCGAGACATTTCCAATCTAGTATAGGTTCTGCCTTGAAGAACGCTATTTTGGAGGGTCGTACAATCTTCTAATTGATCGTCTAGTAAAATTGGACTAGGATGATTGATCACCTCATCTTCTTTCCAACCAAACATCTGCTCAGCGGCAGGGTTCCAGATTTTAACTCTTCCTTCCAAATCTAGCATAAAAATTGCACGGGGAGATGCGCTGACGAGAGCTTGCAGGGTCTCATTGGTATGACGCAGGGCAATTTCAGTACGCTGCCGTTCTGAAATCTCATCTCGTAGGGAAGCATTAACATTAGCAAGTTCGACGGTACGCTTTTGGACTCGCTGTTCGAGTTGAGTATTAAGATGTTGAAGTTGTTTATATAGCTCTGATTGTTGAATGGCGATCGCTACTTGAGTGGCTAGCTGTTTCATTAGTTCCACTTCCCAGTCTTGCCATTGACGCGGACGAATGCATTGATGAGCAATTAATAATCCCCAGAGATAAGGCTGAGAAGTCTCTGAATCATTACTTTCATTGCTTTTGCGATTTTCTTGAATAATTGGTACTACTAATTTAGCCTGAACCCCAAACTGCTTCACAAAATCGGCAAGACAGGATTCTACATCTGCCTGTTCAACGTTGGCAATGGATCGGGTTTTACCCAAAGAGTAAGCCTGATGATACTGTTGAGGGAAAACTTCTTCGGGAAATATTTGACCCAAAATGCTGGAATGTGGCGGTAAGACTGTTTCGTGAATGGCGCTACCAGTGCCATCGTCCCATAGGCGATAGATCAAGACGCGATCGGCTTGTAGGAATAGTTGAACTTCTTTGACTGTGGTGGCGAGGACTTCATCAAGATTAAGAGATTCCCGAATTTGATGTGCAATTTGCGTAACCAGTCTTTCGCGATCGCTTTGCTGTCGCAATAATTTTTCGGTGCGGCGGCGGCGATTTCCTTCTCTTGCAAATAAAAAGAAGCCTACTAGCAGTATTAAAAGGCTAATGCAAATTGCGATCGCATAAAAACTGGTCATACTCCCAACCATCCTGAAAAGGACTTTAAAAAAGCCTTGCAAAGCAAGGCTTTTTTAAAATTGTTTATAAATTATCAGGTTTACAACCCGATTAAAACTCCTAATAGCAATAAACCAACGAAACCAGCACCAGCATAGGTAAGGCCTGCACCAATTTTGCTGACAATTGCAGGTGGGTTCTTTTGCCATTCCCAACGTACATAATCCAATTTCGCCGCGCCTTTATTGCCTTTAAAGACTTGTTTGGGTAAGCGATCGCGATAGTCAGCACCATATCTTGCCATGTGAGCAAAGGTAACTTCGCCCTTAGTGCGCTGAGGCAGGATACGACGACGTTGATAAGGAACGATACTATCGCCAAAGTTCCTTAGATATTCTTCGCTATTCAGTAAATCGTCAACAAAAGCTTGGAGGCCCTTAGTCGCAATCACAATCGACCATGCAATCTTTTCGCGATCGCTATAGACATTACGACCAAGAATTCGCTGGATACAAATCTCTGCAAAGCGATAGTTGTTATTACTATCAAAGGTCAATCTTCTGAAGGAATCAGATAATACCAAGCCGCGAATGAATCCTTTCACCGTAATCTGTCCTGATCGCAACTGAGACTCTAAGTTTACTTGGCGATGGCTCTCTAGCATCTGTTGTTCGTTGCAGATTTGACGATAGGCGGCGCTGATCAAGAGATCTAGCTCAAAGCCAGATAGCAGATTGTCGGTGTTATAAATCCGAGGTTGCTCATCACCTGCGACTTCAAATCCAGCCACGCGCTGATTTTGGGATAAGGGTTTGTACGCTAATAATGGAATTGACATAAATATTCTCCTAAAAAACTTTAAATTGAGTAGGACTTACGCAAAAGAGCGAAATGTAGGGGCAATTCATGAATTGCCCCTACACAGAAATGAGCATTTCAAGTCATTTTTGCGTAAATCACTAGATTTGGTAGAACTTGACGCAAAGCGCCAAGTTCTACTTTGCGCGTTAACTATTGAAAACGCGGCTGCGCCATTTGTTCAATCGCGCATCACCGATCGCGGCATATCTCCGCGCATCAGCAATTTGAGATTGCAGGTTTGCAATCTGTTCAATCTGGTTATCTGACTGTTGTAACAACGAGTCAGAAGCATCTCCTTGAACAAAGACAACTGTGGGATGCCAAGCAGTTTTGATATAGGAGGCTCCAATTGAAGCTGATGGACGCAGATCAGCTAGCTGTTTTTGCAAACTTTCAATGATGAGATCTTGATCGAGTAGAGTTTGTCGTAATGCTTGTTCGGCAGCAAAGTTTGCCGATGTCGCCCAAGATTGAGTTTGCCCGACACCCGATGTTTTGGGCTTAAAGACTTCCGCAAGGATGGCAGCAGTATCACTAACCTTGAGCTTGCCGTAGGGCGAATGAGCTGCGCCTTTGAGTGGTGCGATCGCGCTTGGACGATTTCGGAAAATACAACTATTTAGTCGGGAGCGATTTTGATGACTTGGATCTTTATCGCTGCTAGCTGATCCGCGCAAAAGTTGAAACATATGCGTAAATCCCACCATTTTCTTCCCAATCTGGGATTTATGCCCACGATAGTAAGGGACGGTATCTTCGCCAAAAGCATCATGATATTCATCACTATCGATGTAGTTATTGATCTCCATCTCAAACCCGCCGCGATCGAGTAACTGAGCATGATCGGCCATCTCTTCAGCACTTTCAGGAGCACGACCGAGCAAATGTTTGAAGTTGAGTTCAATTAATCGCATTCGTGGACATGGCTCAAAAAATCTAGCGCGATATTGCTCTGACAGGGCAATCTGACGCACAAATTCACGTACAGAGAGGTTTCCCTGTTTAAGTTGAGATTCGGCGACAATCAACCGTTCGCTTTCCATTACATAGGCATTGCCAAGTACTTGGCGATAGGCGGCGCGAATGACTAAATCGACATCAGATTCAGAGTGATTTCGCCAAAGTTGGAGCGGCGCTGTTTCATCGAATTGGCTAACCCCAAGGTTTGCCTCTGGATTAACCAGTGGATTGATAAAAGTACTGACCATGTTAAAGATCTCTTTGATGTAAAAATAGATTCTGAATTAAAAGAATATAATTAAAAGGAATAGAAAAATTAAACCTGTCCATCAAGGTTTGTGCAAAAATCGAAGCGATCCTGACAATCACAGTTTTCTCACGATGAACCTAGATAGTCCCATACCAAAAGTAAGGAAACTGGTTAGGGAATTGTAAAGAAAACGGAAAGATTGATCATGGGCAATAAATCTTGATGTTCTGTTACATTTATTTGGGTTCGCAAGTGTCAATCTGTGATACATATCTGTCGCCACTCTCCAAAAACCAAGAAATAATGGCGGCGCTTCGCGCCGCCATTATTTCTTGGTTTTTGGAATCGTAATTTTGGCAACAAATTTTTGTAGAATTAGAGAAGTTTGATCGCATCTCCCAAAAATTCCATCCTATGAGGATTCTTCTAGTTGAAGATGATATTCGCCTTGCCGAAACCTTGGCAGAAGCGCTAACCGACGAGCGTTATGTTGTGGATATTGCCACTGACGGCGAAATGGGTTGGCATCGAGCAAAGTCGCTAGATTACGATCTGATGCTGTTGGATTTGATGTTGCCAGAATTAGATGGTATTAGTCTCTGCCATAGGTTGCGATCGCATGGCTACAGCTTACCAATCTTGATGCTTACCGCTTGCGACACGATCGATCATGAAATTAACGGTTTAGATGTAGGAGCCGATGATTATATTGTCAAACCTGTTGATTTACAAAAGCTATTTGCAAGGATTCGTGCACTCTTACGTCGGGGTAGTCAAATCGCATCACCAGTTTTGGAATGGGGTGAATTGTATCTTAATCCAAGTACTTGCGAAGTTGGCTATGGTGAAAATCCTATCCATTTAACTCCCAAGGAATATGCTCTCTTGGAATTGCTACTTCGTAATGGAAGACGGGTATTGAGCCGTAGTGTGATGATTGAGCATGTGTGGTCTTTGGAGTCACCTCCAGAGGAGCATACTGTGAAGGTTCATATTCGTGGATTGCGTCAAAAAATGAAAGCGGCAGGAGCTAACGAAGATTTGATCGAGACTGTTCACAGTATGGGCTATCGGCTCAATCGGACTTACAGTAAACTTCGATGAAAAGAAGGAATTCGCAAGCTTGGATTTTTAAGCAGCGATCGCACAGTTTTATGAGGATATTCTGTACCTTTCCAAGTTGTGTTGTATGATTTTTTTAGGTCAGCTGCTAAAAATTTCATTTGTGCGCTTCTATGGCTATTCAAAAAGTCTTGATTCTGGCGGCGAATCCTCTGGAGACAGCTAGGTTGCGAGTAGAAAAAGAGGTAGAAGAAATTCGCAAAGACTCTCATAGCGATCGCCTTGCGAGATCCCACATTCTGCTCTCACATGAGAATATTCTGCTTGATATAGTTTGATATAATGAGCTGCTAGAGTCACCTTGTTAGCTTAGGTATAGATCAAATGACCAGTCTGTTTCTGGAACGTCTTCACAGCAGCGATCGCCCTGTCATTGTATTTGATGGTGCGATGGGTACAAACTTGCAGGTACAAAACCTCACCGCCGAGGACTTCGGTGGCGCGGAGTATGAGGGTTGCAACGAGTATCTGGTGATGACAAAACCTGAAGCAGTCGCTACAGTCCATCGTGATTTTTTGGCAGCGGGAGCCGATGTGATCGAGACTGACACCTTTGGTGGGACATCGATCGTTTTGAATGAATACGATCTTGGGCATATGGCGTATGAACTCAGCAAAAAGGCGACTGAGTTAGCCAAATCCGTAGCGGCTGAATTTTCAACACCAGAAAAACCGCGTTTTGTGGCGGGTTCGATTGGACCAACGACCAAGTTGCCGACCCTACTGCATATTGATTTCGATACAATGAAACAGTCATTTATCGAGCAGATCGAGGGGCTGTACGATGGCGGTGCTGATTTACTGCTAGTTGAAACTTGTCAGGATATTCTGCAAATCAAAGTTACATTAAGTGCGATCGAAGAATTTTTTGCAAACCGTGGAGTGCGTCTGCCTGTGATGGTTTCGGTGACAATGGAAACCACAGGGACAATGCTGGTTGGCTCTGATATCTCCGCAGTAGTCACGATTCTGGAACCTTACAACATTGATGTATTGGGGCTTAACTGTGCTACGGGACCCGATCAAATGACCGAGCATATGCGTTATTTGAGCGCCCATTCTCCCTTTATCGTGTCTTGTGTCCCCAATGCAGGTTTACCAGAAAACGTTGGTGGACAAGCATTTTATCGCCTCACACCTGACGATCTGCGCGATCATCTCAAACATTTTGTGGAAGACTTAGGCATTCAAATCATTGGTGGTTGTTGCGGAACTACACCTGCTCATATTAAAGCTCTGGCTGATGCAGCGAAGACACTCAAACCTAAACACCGCGAGCCTCTAGTCGTGCCTTCGGCGGCTTCTATTTATAGCTCTCAGCCCTATATTCAAGACAATTCTTTCTTGATTGTCGGTGAGCGACTTAATGCTAGTGGATCGAAGAAGACTCGCGATTTATTAAATGCTGAAGATTGGGATGGATTGGTGGCGATCGCAAGGTCACAAGTCAAAGAAGGCGCACATATTCTCGATGTGAATGTGGATTATGTGGGACGTGACGGCGTGCGCGATATGCATGAACTGGTTTCGCGCTTAGTAACTAACGTGACTTTGCCCCTGATGCTGGACTCGACCGAATGGGAAAAGATGGAATCGGGGCTGAAAGTTGCGGGGGGTAAATGTATTCTCAATTCCACTAACTATGAAGATGGTGAAGAGCGCTTCTGCAAGGTGGTTAGTCTCGCTAAGCAATATGGCGCTGGTATCGTCATCGGTACAATTGATGAAGATGGCATGGCGCGGACAGCCGACAAGAAGTTTGAGATTGCCTCCCGTGCTTACAAACAAGCCACGGAAGAACTGGGTATGCCCGCTAGTGAAATCTTTTTTGACACTCTGGCGCTACCTATTTCCACAGGTATTGCGGAAGATCGTCAAAATGCTTCTGCTACAATCGAATCAGTTCGCCGCATTAAAGAAGCAATGCCTGAAACCCATGTATTACTTGGTGTTTCCAATGTTTCCTTTGGTTTAAATCCTGCCTCGCGAGTAGTTCTCAATTCGGTATTTCTGCATGAAGCAATGAAGGTGGGCATGGATTCCTCCATTGTGAATGCCAGTAAAATCGTACCGCTTAATCGCATTGGCGATCGCGAAAAAGAAGTAGCGCGGCAACTGATTTATGATGAGCGTCAGTTTGATGGTGATATATGCACTTACGACCCATTGGGCGAGTTCACGACATTATTTGAAGGTGTATCAAATAAGCGCGTAAAAGTTGACAAAGCGGACACTCCCATCGAAGAGCAACTCAAAAATCATATTATTGACGGCGATCGCATTGGTTTAGATGATGCACTCACGGAAGCCATGAAAAACTATGATCCGCTTGTGATCATCAATCAATTTCTCCTTGATGGCATGAAGGTAGTCGGCGAATTGTTTGGCTCTGGACAAATGCAACTTCCATTTGTACTGCAATCCGCCGAAACTATGAAATCTGCTGTTGCGTTTTTAGAACAGTTCATGGAGAAGGTCGAAGGCTCCAATAAAGGCGTGTTTTTGATTGCGACCGTTAAAGGCGATGTCCATGACATTGGTAAAAATCTAGTTGATATCATTCTCTCGAACAATGGCTACAAAGTCGTGAATATCGGCATCAAACAGCCCGTTGAGAATATTATCAAAGCCTATGAAGAACACCAAGCTGACTGCATTGCCATGAGTGGATTGCTGGTTAAATCCACTGCTTTCATGAAAGATAATCTCCAAGAATTTAACCGCCGAGGTATTACTGTGCCTGTGATTCTCGGTGGAGCGGCGCTGACACCAAAGTTTGTTTATCAAGACTGTCAGAACAACTATAACGGGCGCGTGGTATACGGTAAAGATGCCTTCTCTGACCTCAACTTTATGGACAAGTATATGCCCGCAAAGCTGGAAGGTAAATGGGAAGATGCCAAAGGCTTTTTGGATGAAGATCTAGCCGTTGGAGATATGTCAGCAGATGTTATTGACAGCATTTCTAGTGAAGAGGAAAAAGCTAAAAAAGAAGCTGCTTTAGTAGAACGCTATCTCGACATTGTGCGTTCTGAAGCCGTAGATACAAATATCCCACGCCCCACGCCTCCTTTCTGGGGAACCAAGATTTTCCAAGGTGATGATATTCCCTTTGAGGAGCTATTCTGGAACTTGGATATGCAAGCTTTAATTGCAGGTCAATGGCAATTCCGCAAACCGCAGGATCAATCTCGCGAAGAATATGATGCATTTTTGCAAGAGACAGTTTACCCGATCCTAGAAACATGGAAAGAACGGGTCATCAATGAGAAGTTGCTAGCTCCGACTTCTGTGTATGGCTATTTCCCTGTGTTAGCTGAAGGGAATACGGTCTATTTCTATGATCCCAAAGATATTGATAATATTGCCGCCGCCAAACCCATCAACTCGTTTGTCTTCCCTCGCCAAAAGTCGCTGCGTCGTCTCTGCATCGCTGATTTCTTTTCACCCAAGGAGTCAGGAATTATAGATGTGATGCCATTGCAAGCGGTCACGGTTGGGCATATTGCCACCGAGTTTGCACAGGGACTATTCAAGGCTAATCAATACACCGATTATCTCTATTTCCACGGGCTAGCCGTACAGATGGCGGAAGCGATCGCGGAATGGACTCATACTCGTATCCGTAGCGAGTTAGGTTTTGCGGCAGAAGATCCCGATAATATCCGCGATATTCTTGCACAGCGTTATCATGGCTCTCGCTATAGTTTTGGCTATCCCGCCTGTCCGAATATGCAGGATCAGTTCAAGCTCTTAGATTTGCTTGATGCGAAGCGTGTTGATCTAGTCATGGATGAGAGCGAGCAACTCTATCCCGAACAGTCAACCACGGCGTTAATCGTGCATCATGCGATCGCTAAGTATTTCAGTGCTTAATAAACTAGTATTCACTTATGTTGAAATCCATCAAAATTGAAAACTTCCGTTGCTTCCCATCCTTTGAAATGCAACAACTTGGCAGGTTAAACCTCATCGTTGGTACTAACAACAGTGGTAAAACATCAATTTTAGAAGCCGTTCAACTTCTTACTTCTCAGTTTAATCTTGAATTATTGCGAGACTTAATGATCAGTCGCGGCGAATATATTTTAAATGATGAACGTAATCCTGAAATGGCTGTTCGTCGTAATGTCCGTGAACTAAACATTTGCCATCTTTTTTTTGGTCACGAAATTAATGTAAGTAGTAGATTTTCTATCTCAGGAGATAATTTAGGTAGGAAAGAGGCAGTATTTGTATCTATAGAAAACACAGGTCAGCTTAGTTTGTTTGAAGATATAAGAGAGTTTGCCTTGTCTATTGAGTGGTCTGGCAAAGAGGGCGAAAAAATCAAGCTGCCATTGTCACCTGAAGAAAGTCTTTCGCTAGATTATGTTAGACGTATCCGTAGAGATAACAATCTGGGACTAAAGACCCAATTAGTAACATCTTCTTCTATCAAGCCAGAAGAAATGGTTAACTTGTTCAACAAATTTGTTCTAACTGCTGAAGAGGATTTTGTTATAGAAGCTCTCCGAACAATCGAGCCAAAAATTGAACGAATTGCACCAAGTGATATTAAATATAGAGAACCTAGTTCTCGCATTGGCTTTCGATTACGTCTATCAGATAGCGATAAACCTATACCAATTGGTAGTATGGGAGATGGAATGTGGCGGATGTTAGGACTTGCTTTAGCAATCGTTAATGCAAAAAATGGAGTTTTATTGGTTGATGAAATTGATGCTGGGCTGCATTTTACGGTGATGTCCGACATGTGGAAAATGGTTTGGGAAACAGCTAAACGTCTTAATGTACAAGTGTTTGCAACAACTCATAGCAATGATTGCTGGCAGAGTTTAGCGGATATTGCCAATGCTGAAAATCCTAGTGAAGATGGGATTACAATCCATCGAATTGAAAAAGGGAAACCTCATAGTATTGTCTTTACTGAAGATGAAATTGCGATCGCTGCTGAAGAAGGGATTGAGGTGCGCTAAGCCATGAGTACGAAAATAAAACTACTGCTCGTAGAAGGAGATGACGATAAGCGCGTAATCCCTTATTTAATTGAAAAAAATGGTGTGGTGTGGAATCAAGAAGATCCTCTCATTCCTGATATTCACTCATGTGGAGGATATCCCAAATTATTAAATCAGATTAAAACCCGCTTAAAAGAATCTTCTTTATCTCAACTTGGAGTAATTATTGATGCGGATGACAATCCTCTTGGTCGCTGGGAAAGTATCAAAAATCGTTGTCAAGCAAGTATTCCAAATTTGCCCGATGAATTACCTGAAAATGGCTTAATTTGTGAAGTTACAAAAGATCTTAAATTTGGGGTTTGGCTGATGCCTGACAATTTTCAGCGCGGGATGTTGGAGACTTTTCTAGCATATATGATTCCTAATGGAACCGAACCGCTATGGCAATTTGCCCAGTCGTCAGTTCAAGAAGCTGTAAGTAGAGGCTCTAAATTAACAGAAGTACAGTACGACAAAGCCAATATTTACACTTGGCTTGCTTGGCAAGATCCCCCAGGACGGCAGTTACATCAAGCCGTTAAAGAGACAGTTCTCGATCCTAAGCATCTACGCGCTCAGAAATTTGTGACTTGGTTTAAGGAATTGTATGGGTTGTAAGCGATCGCAAAAAAGCATCTACAATTCATGAATTGTATAGATGCTCTTTTGCATTAAACTGATCGCGTCATTTGCACCCGATAACGTTCTTTCTTAGTAATCATAATTTCGCCAATAGTGACTCGTCCTTTGCCACGAATTGCGATGAGGTCACCTGCTTTGAGTTGGAAATTGGGCTGGGATATGGTCTTCCAATTGACGCGCACATCTTCACCGTTGATCAAGTCCACCATCTTGCTGCGAGACATTCCGAAACCAAAAGAGGCGATCGCATCTAGTCTCAATGAAGCTTCAGTGGAAGTGAGTTCTTTAGTTACAGGTATGCGGATTTTGAGTTCTTCCCAAGCGATCGCATTTACCTTAACGGGAACTGTGCGGACTTGAGTGAAATGGAGTTGCAAATATTCCATCAATTCAGGTACAACGATCGCCTGTGCGCCTTTTTCACCCAAGACATTCACATCACCGACCTTTTGGCGCTCGATGCCACAGCCCAGCAAAGCGCCTAAAAAATCGCGATGGGTAGCGGTATCAAACAAAAAATTACCAGAAATCGATATCGGTGTGAGGCTGACCATTGATACATCAAGGGGCAACTCACTACGGGCGATTGCTAATCTTTGGCGTTCCGCTTGTTCGTAACCGCCCCATGCTATGCATTGGATCTCGGTCATTTTGCCAAATACTCGCAGTGCCTCAGCAACTTCGGGCGGCGACAAAAAATCGCTGCACACGACTTCCCAAGTTTGGATAGCGCGATCGCCTAAATCCAATAGTCGGCTAATCGTTTCTCTGTTTTCAACATGATTAAGCAGGTCACGGGGTAGCATTAGATCTCGTCAAATTCCTCTTCGGGAATGCGTTGTTTGGACTTGTCAGGAATCTTGGTTTCACCCCAAGCGTCACGGATTTGTTGTTGGGTTTCGTTACGAAAATTAGGCTTAGAGTCTAGATAATCATCTTCAAAATCATCGTAATCGTCATCATAGTTGTTGCTCGACGCTGGTGGTGGTGCGATCGGGCGTGATGGCTCAGGACGAGCTTCGGCTCTGGCTTGACGACGTTGCGGTGGGTTAGCAGGGACACGCTCCTCTGCCCAATTGTCGCCATCATCCCAAGATTGCTCTTGGCGATAGACGGGGCGTTGTTGCTGTGGTGGAGGAGAATAGGTGCTTCTTGTACCTGACGACAGGGCATTGTCACGAACTGTTGTCGATGGTGGCATGTAATCATCATCAAAGTCGTCTTCCCAAGGTGCTTTGCCTAGTCCTAGACGCTCTAGCAAGCCCTTGCTAAGTTGGGTCATGCGATCTTCCATGCCCTCGGTGACGATGATGCGATCGCGGCCTACGGCGATGATTTCATTCACATCAAGCTCATAGGTACTGATTAGACTCGCTGGAATAATCGGATTACCGATCGAGGCAACGATTAAAAACTGTAAACTACCTGTCTCAGGCTCAAATTTAAAGTCTCTGACTTTCCCCAGCAATTCGCCAGACTCAGTGACGACCTCGTTATTAATTAGGCTGGTGTAGCGCTCGGTAATCAAGATGTCTTCGAGGATCGACTCGTCATCTACCAAAATCGCATCTGGCCCCAGTAGGTCAATGTTATCGAGGGACATGAAAAATGTGTCACCAATGCCAATCGGTGTCCCTGGAATAAAGCGCTCGGCGACGGTCATACCGACGACCCGCCTCTGATCGACATCTAGCCAGATTTGGGTGACGATGCCAAGCCGCACGGCTGAGCGCTTGCTAAAGACTTGCAAACCCAATACGGCGGCACGTTGACGAAGATTTTCCGATTGCATCATGGCGGTGACGTGGCTCTAAAAAGATTCCCAAACGATCCCCAACGAGTGGGGCATGAACTAAGCAGGAGGGTAAATACCTAGCCCTGATTCTAGCAGACTAGATCCCCGTCGGTATCTTAACGTTTGTTCGGTCGTTTGTTCGGGCGATCGTATTTTCTAATAAGTAGTTCAGCATCATTAAAAACTAAAACCAGAGAGCGTACCGCCCGCTCAGCGGGCGGTACGCTCTTCTAGGTTTTAAGTTTACTTATGCTTTGCTACTTATTTAGTCTTCAGGTATAAGTTGCTAATATGTATGGGAGTGTCACCTAAATCAAGATATGACTACTACAGAACGAGAGCAATATATTGTGGATGAAAACGGTACTAAAACAGCCGTGATTTTGAGTATTGAGCAATATGAGCAAATGCTAGAAGACATTCATGATTTAGCGAGCGTTGCTGAGCGTCGAGTAGAACAGCCGATTAGTTTTGCTGAGATGAAAAAAAGACTAAATCTCAATGGAAGTCTATAAAATCAATTTTCAGTAGCCCTGCACTCAAGTGCGGGCTAAAAGCTCAAACCCGTTGAAACGGGTTAATTAACGGTATTCTGTAGTCCACTTCAGTGGACTTGAGCTTTTAGCCAAGAACTTGAGTTCTTGGTTTATTTATGTCCTATGGGGTTGATTTACGGCATGGGTGAAGAGATTTGTTTTGATGATTATTTGCGATCGCTGGTAAGCGCTTATCAGCAGTGGTGGCGCTTGTATACGCTGACGGATGCGACGGGACGGGAATCGCAACGGGTAGAAGGCGATCGCATTGCACCTGCTTTTTTTGATTTTGGATCTGCTTTAGAACTAATGGTGCAGACAGTCGAGCCGCCAAAGGTTGAGCAGGAAAGAGAATCAGAAAGCGATCGCGAAAAGAAAGAAAAAATCGAGCGGTTGCCTGTATTAGAGGGGATCTGTAAGTATGCGGCGGAGCATGTGTTGCTGGTGGGTAGACCAGGGTCGGGGAAGTCTACGGCTTTGGCGCGGTTGTTGTTGCAGGAGGCGGAAAAAGCGTTAAAGGATCAGCAAGCAAAAATTCCTGTGTTGGTAGAGTTGCGGTATTTGCCCTCGGAGGCGAATGAGTCGTCTGTATGCGATCGCATTCTTGCCTTTATACACAAACACGATCCTGCTTTGGATATTAATGAGGCTGGGATTAAGCAGCTATTGCGTCAGGGGCGGTTGTTGCTGTTGGTGGATGGGGTGAATGAGTTGCCTTCGGATCGCGGTCGCGTCATGGTAAATCAATTTCGGGAGCTTTATCAAAAAACTTGCCCGATGATCTTTACGACGCGGGAGTTGAGTGCGGGTGGGGATTTGGGGATTGCGAAGCGGTTAGAGATGCAGCATTTGTCGGAGCCGCAGATGCAGCAGTTTGTGATGGCGTATTTGCCGACGCAGGGGGAGATGTTGTTGCGGCAGTTGTCGGGACGGTTGCGGGAGTTTGGGCAAACGCCTTTGTTGTTGTGGATGCTTTGTTCGTTGTTTCAGCAGTCTGAACAGATTCCACCAAATTTGGGTATGGTGTTTCGGGCGTTTACGGTGGGCTATGGAGACAGGATTAAGCAGGATGTGACGCTATCGAAGGATTCGCGGGCATGGTGGGGGCGATTGTTGCAGTATCTAGCTTTTAAGATGACCTGTGGCGAAAGTCTGACGGAATTGCAGGTGGCGATTTCGCGGCGGGAGGCGGAGCAGATTTTGGTGGAGTTTTTGCGGGGGAAGGTGGAGTTTGCGGATGATTGTGCGGTGCGGTGGTTGGAGGATTTGCTGAAGCATCATTTGATTCAGATTAGCAATGACCGCATTGAGTTTCGGCATCAGTTGATTCAGGAATATTATGCGGCGGAGTGGTTGTTGGGGTTATTGCCGAGTTTGAGTGATGCGCGGTTGCAGCAGGGCTATCTCAATTATTTGAAATGGACGGAACCTTTGGCGTTGATGTTGGAGTTGGTAGAGGGTGAGGAGCAAGCAGTGCGGGTGGTAAGGCTGGCGCTGGAGGTGGATTTGCGGTTGGGGGCGAGGTTGGCTGGGGCGGTGAAGTATGGGTTTCAAGAGAAGACGGTTGGGTTGTTGATGAGGCAAATAGTAGATCGGAAAGTTGCGAAGTTATATGCGATCAGTCTTTTAGGGGAAACTGTTTCTGATAAAGCAGTTGACACTCTCATTCCTGTTCTCAAAGATTCAAGTGCTTATTTTCGTATGTGCGCAGCAAATGCATTGCGTAAAATTGGCAGTGAAAAAGCATTTTACGCTCTCATTCTAGCTCTCAAAGATTCAGACGATGATGTTCGTATGTATGCAGCAGAGGAATTAGGAAAAATTGGCAGTGATAGAGCATTTTATGCTCTCATTCTAGCTCTCAAAAATCCAGATTACGGTGTGCGGTGGAGAGCAGCAGAGGTATTAGGGAAAATTGGCAGTGACATGGCAATTAAGCTTCTCATAATTGCTCTCAAAGATCCAAATACATATGTTCGTATATATGCAGCAAATGGATTAATCAAAATCGGCAGTAACAAAGCAGTTGAACCTCTCATACTTGCTCTCAAAGATCCAAATGAATATGTTCGTAGAGACGCTGCAAAGGTATTGCTCCAACTTGGCAGTGACAAAGCAGTTGAACCTCTCATAAGTAGATATGCAGAATTATTTACACATATTCATAGTAATGGGAAGATTCTAAGGATTACTTAATTGTGATCTAATTACTGTGAGATTAATTGCTCCACTTTCCCCTGAAACGACAAAGCTACTGTGGAGAATCTATCGTCAAAGTCACCGCTTTGCAATCCGTCAACGAGCACACTGTATTCTTTTGAGCGCTCAAGGGATAAGGATAGCGCAACTGATGCAAATTTTTGGGGTGAGTCGCAAAACGATTCATAACTGGTTTGTGGCTTGGGAAAGGCTCAAGTTGGTGGGATTATGTGACCGAGCAGGGCGAGGTCGTAAATCCACGTTTACCCTTGAGCAGCAAGAACAAATAAAACAATGGGTGAATCAATCACCGAAACAACTCAAGCGAGTGCTGCAAAATATTG
>NZ_BBJB01000030.1 GCF_016584665.1 Pseudanabaena sp. lw0831 | reverse complement strand
AATCGCTGGGTAAATTTTGGAAATATGCGACAGAATACTATTTTAAAAGCTGTATTGCCTTTAAATTTGCTCTATAGACTTTTTCAGCAAGCCCTAATTACTCCCTTCCCTCTAATTATTCACTGGGGCGGGAGCAACGGAAACTGCGGCGACTATAATAATCCCAAAAACTAATGTTTCTTATAGTTACTATTCTGATATTTTTCTTGGCAGGAGCTTGGCTTGGCTGGTGCTTAGCTAAAAAGGGAGTAACTGCTGACAATGCCTTGAAACAAAATCAACGGCAGGTCTATTTGATTGGCTGCATTACTTTGGGAGCAGTTACGCTTATTAGTATTCTGATGTCATACGGACGCAATAGCCCTTGGGTTCCTTCTTTTCTGTTGCTTTATGTTGGCGCATATTTCTGGTATGCCATTTTACTCATCTGCTTTTTTTGTTCAGGATTACTTATCCTAATGGAACTGCCAGGATGGAAAGATCGCCTAAGGTTGCAACAACTTATTGTTTTTCTGGCTGTTAGCTTTTTAGCTATTTGCTTTTTGCTCTATCAAAGTTTACCAATTACCGATTTAGTGGAAGCTCCTCGTGTTTTGGATGGAGTTGTATTACAGACAACTCCTTACAGTTGTTCTGCTGCCACAATCGCAACTCTTGTTCGCAAGGTAAATCCCAATCTGCAAACAACCGAAAAAGACGTAGTCAAGATTGCAGAAACTAGTCGGCAGGGAACAACCACTCTTGCCAAAATACGAGCAATGGAAGAACTTGGTTTAGCACCCCATTATGAGCGAAATCTCACGATCAAAGATTTAGTTAGTCGCAGACAAATGGCAGTTTTACATGTAATGGAACCAGTCGCAGGTCAGAGAATCCAACATGCGATCGCCCTATTTGAAATCGACTTGGCAAAAGGCAACCTCACTGTCTCCAATCCTCTGTATGGCAAACAGGTTAAGACATTCGAGCAAATGAAAGACTATTGGATCGGCGAAGCAATATTTGTGACAGTGGCTCCAAATACAAACTAAAACCCAAAAAGGCAAAGCGCCCGCGTAGCAGGCGCTTTGTCTTTTTGGGTTTTATGCTTTCTTTTGCCTAAATCAGCGATCGCAAAACTTTGCGATCGCTTACAAATTATGGATTTCTATTCGCAAACCTTGGCGCAGGACTCCGAAAAAGATATTGAAGATTTTTTTGTCGCTCAGCAACTGTTTCTGGTCCATAGCCCCATAGACTCTTGTAATAAAAGAACGCAACACCTAAGCCTCTATTTTTGGCGTTTACAGCTTGGGAATAAACCCTAGACATCGGCACATTACTATTGCGGAGCCCAGAGAGAATTGCGATCGCCGTGGAAATTTTATTTTGTACTTCCACAATCTCAGGACGGCTAATTTGAGAAAGATAATCATCTAGATCATCGCGATATACCTGCACTAGTAACTCATCGACAAAGCCTTGGCGTACCCAGCCTAGCCAGTCTTGCAACTGCTGCTTATAGGCAAACTCGTAATAGTTAGGAGATACCGAGAAAATCACATTGGGCTTTCTTTGCTTGACTAATTTACTAAGTCTTGCCATAAAAGCCGTAATTTTATTGGCTCGCCAGCGCACCCAATCAGGATCATTGACATCAGCAGGAGCCTCTTCTTTCATCTCTTGGCGATAAAGATTAAGGGTATAGCGATCGTAGCCAAAAGTCTTAGGGAGACTGGTGTGATCGTCAAATTGAATACCATCCAAATCGTAATTAGACACTGCTTCCAATACTAATTCTGTGAGGAATTTCTGAACTTCAGGATGGAAAGGATTGAGCCATGAGACTTCACCTGCGGCAGTAATCGAAGTTTTATCGCCATTGCGTTGTTGGGTGAGCCAATCGGGGTGCGCGATCGCCAGCTCAGACATTTCTGGAGCCATAAATCCAAACTCAAACCAAGGCATCACTAATAAATTATTCTTATGCCCCTGTGCGATGATGTCCGCAACAATATCATGTCCTTCAGAACCGCGATAGACAAATGGCTGCGCTCCTGCTTCTAGGGCGACAGTACTTGGATACATGGCATAGCCTGAGTTCCAGACAACAGGATAGATCGTATTGAAATTGAGCTGCTTGAGTTGTTGCAGAGCTTCACTAAGCTGTTTGCGATCTCTAAATACTGAAAAGTCGTTACTGGTCAGCCATACCCCACGAATCTCTTGACGCTTATCTACGGGTTGACTGATTGGCGGACTTGGTGGAATGACGGGTTTGTTTAGCTGGGGAATTTGTGGTTTGATTTGGGCGATCGCCTGATCATTGACTAGAAATGAAGGAACAAGGCTATGTAAAAATAGTGTGGTTGTAAAAGTTACGACAAAAAGAAATGACAAAAAACGTTTGCGCGATCGCAACATTTGCCTAAAGATATGTCTAAGATTTTGACTAAATTTATGTTTCCGCCAATCTTGAGGCATAAAACTTGGTAGTGGCATGAGTCGCATAAGTATAGATAATTAGACTAAGTACAAATACTGATCGCAATTCTCATTGTAAATCTAGTTTTGGTGATGCTGGTCTTGAGCAAGACTCGGTAAACCTAGATTTAGTTTCTAAGTACCTCGGCATAATTTAAAACCCAGAGCTAAAAGCTGTACCGCCCGCGCAGTGGGCGGTACAGCTTTTAGGGTTTTATATTTAATTGTGCTTAGCTACTTATGCTGAGAATTAAGGGAGCCTTCAAAAGCTATTTTGAGTTTGTTACAGATCTTGTTGGCAAGACAAGCGTGTTTTTGCCGAATCAAATTAATATAACGTTTTGTAAGCTAAAAACAATTTAGAGGTTTGCATTATCGTAGGTGCTGCAAACCAAATTAACGTATGAGGAGTGCGCTGTAATGCTCAAGCAAAACCATCGGGCATGGGTGGAAGTCGATCTCTCAGCAATTAAGCATAACGTTCATCAATTAAAATACTTGCTGACTTCGCCTACTGAATTAATGGCAATTGTCAAAGCTGAGGCATATGGTCATGGGGCGATTGATGTTAGTCAAACTGCGATCGAGGCAGGAGCGACTTGGTTAGGTGTTGCCACAATTCCTGAAGGTATTCAGTTGCGTCGAGCAGGAATTACAGCACCAATTGTGGTTTTAGGGGCGACTAATGGTGTTGACGAGATTAAGGCGATCGCCGAATATCGATTGCAACCGACAATTTGTAATCCCAAGCAAGCGCTTATCTATCACGAAGTGCTTTCGCAAACTGGCGAACAGGTTCCTGTCCATCTCAAAATTGATACAGGCATGTCACGGCTGGGTGTGAATTGGCAAGAGGCGATCGCCTTTGTGCAACTGGTGCAGCATTTACCGAATTTGGAAATCATGAGTGTGTATTCGCACTTCGCTACTGCCGATGACAGCGATCGCACCTTTATGCAGTTACAAGCCAAAAGATTTGAGCAAGTAATCGCATCGCTCAAGTCTGAAGGGATTTATCCGCCGCGTATTCACATTTGCAACACAGCCGCAATGTTATGCGATCGCCAAATTCATTACGATATTGTGCGAACTGGTTTAGGGCTGTACGGACTTTATCCCGCGCCCCATCTCAAAAATATTGTTGATCTACGTCCTGCTCTCACTGTCAAGGCGAGAATTACTCAAGTCAAAGAAATTAAGGCAGGGACAAGCGTTAGTTACGGGCGATCGTTCATCGCAGCGCAAGATGTAAAAATGGCAACTGTAGCGATCGGCTATGCTGACGGAATTCCACGCGGTTTGTCTAATCGGATTCGTGTAGCGGTAAATGGTCAAAAAGTTGCTCAGATTGGCACAATCACAATGGATCAATGTGCGATCGATGTGACTCATGTCTCGAACGTGCATGTCGGTGATGAAGTGACATTTTTAGGTGGCGAATCTGAAAACACTGCTGACGACTGGGCAAATTTATTAGGCACGATTTCATGGGAGATTCTCTGCGGATTTAAGAATCGATTGCCAAGGATTAATGTTGTACAAGCGATCGGTCTTACGACTTTACCGAAAGTGCTCTAGATTTGCATCACGAAGTTCATCCTATCCCCAAGAATTAAGAATTTGGCATAGTTGGATTTTGCTCACATTCTTTATGCCATCGCTGTAACTCATTTATATACAGCAGTTTAAATGCTTTATCATAGCGAAACTGCGAAAATCCTTTCCTCTTTTTATCTGACTTACTTTGGGTTGCAATAGTTAAATTTTAGCGCAGTAGCCAATTAGCTAGTTCTTGACCAATTGATTTAACTATATAATCTAAAGAAATAATCAGAAAACCTAAACTTTAATGAGTCAAGAGCTTGTTTGCCAAACGATCAAAAAATTTCAAGATAAGTTGCTTGATCTGTCGGCTAGGAATAAGCTCTTAAACTTTAAATTTTCAGAAAAGGCGCGTACACAGATTCGGATTGTTAACGATTCGACAGATCGGATTTACAAACGTCTAAATGAGGGGAAAAGACTAGTTTTAGAGACTTTGCCTGAGCCAGATAGTACGCCGCCCGATGAGAATAGTGAGCAGTTTCAACAAATGCTCATAGAAATGCGTAGTACGGATGAGCAGTATCAAAGTGCGATCGCCAATGATGATGAAAGTCCAGAAAATTTACAGGCAATTGAAAGATTATTACGGGACAAGGTAAGAGCTAAGCTAAAGTTGCCAAAATTGATCGGCTCTAAGATCACTCCAACTCCTCAACAACAGGCTCAGGGACTTGGGATTAATCCTGCTTTTGATTTGCCGTCTTCAGGCACAGATGGCATGAGTAGTAATTTAATTTTACAAACTCTACTTTTCCCGAAAGAGTTTGAGCGCAAAGCATCAGGGCTATCAACGGGTGCGCGTACATCTATTCAAGAAACGGGACGAAATACGCTTTATCTAGCATTTGGGATGTTGGAATGGTTTGAGTCAGAGTCTTCTGATGTGCGCTTTATTTCACCTTTGCTACTTTATCCAGTGAGTATTGAACGTGAACCAGTAAGGGGGCAATATCGCTATTTTATTAAAGCCCATGAAGATGAGGTTGAAGTAAATCCATGTTTACGGGAAAGGCTAAGACGGGATTTTGGGATTGAGTTGCCTGACTTTCAAGAAGCTGGTTCACCTGATTCTTATTTTCGGGAAGTTGCACAGTTAATCGAAGGGGCGAAGCGATGGCAAGTGCGGCGATTTGTGACTTTGAGCTTGTTCTCGTTTGGAAATTTTGCACTTTATAAAGATATCGATCCTGAAAATTGGGCTAATGATGGATTAGCAAGTCATCCTATCGTCTCTAGTTTGCTTGGTGGTGGTAATACTGAGACGCATGACACATTTAAAATACCTAGCGATTATGAGGTAGATAAGCCAGAAATTAGCCGTCGAGTTCCCTTGATTATTTCTGAAACTGATGCTTCTCAGTTTTCGGCAATTGTTGATGTGATGGATGGTAAAAATCTAGTTATTGAGGGACCTCCCGGAACTGGAAAAAGTCAAACAATCACAAATTTGATTGCGGCGGCTTTAGCTAAGGGGAAAACGGTACTATTTGTTGCGGAGAAAATGGCGGCAGTGGAGGTGGTACGCGATCGCCTTGATGCTGTAGGACTAAGAGATTTTTGTCTGGAGATTCATTCAACTAATAAGCCTAAAGTTGATGTCTACAAAGAAATCAAAGCTAGATGTGAAAGAGAAGATGTTACACAATCTTCTAATCCTCATGACATCGAACGTGAGTATTTCAAAAATCGTCAACAACTCACTGACTATGTAGAGCTACTCAATCAACCGTTTGGGGCAATGGGAGATGACCACAAAATTCACACGATTCAAGAAATTCTTTGGAGAGCTAAAAGTCTACAGCAAGAATTTAAGTCAGCAAATATTCCTGAGAATTTACTAAGTCTGAGTATAGCTAATCCGCATTCTCTAACTAGATTTGACTTTGACAAACATCGTACATTGTTAAGAAAATTTATCAAAATTAAAACTGAAGTGGAGCAAGCCAATCAAGATATAGATATTTGGAATGGCATTAATGCTTTAGATATCGATCCTATTGAACAAGAGCAATTAGTAGGATCTTTTGCTGAATTGAGTCGGGCAGTTTCTGACACATTAAAGCTTTACCATAAGCAAGCAACTATATTCGAGCTTTCTAATGATCCAACATTAGGAAAATTAAAATATCTAGACGATTTACTTTTAAAAATTCCTAGATTACCACAGCAGCTCGAAACTGCTTTATTATCATCTTTAAGATCTCTCTCTTCTGTTCTAATTTGTAGAGAATTTGTCCAAAAATATTCTGAAAGTAGGCAACTACTCAATAATGCAAACAAATTTTTTGATAATGAGAATGCAGAATTATCTGACCTTGAGCAAGTACAAGAATTTGTTTCAAAGCTACATTCCATTAAACAATCTCGGCAACTTCCTGATGAATGGAATACTCAACCAATTAGAAGCCAAGTACATCAGTTATGGAGCAATGATCGTAATTACTTAGAGCAGTTACAACGTGCTTTACCCATTCTTCAATATCTGCAAAATTTGCTTAACTTAAACTCAGAGATTCAACTTGGGGACATTTTGAATATTAATGCTGTTTTTAGTTTTGTGGAAAGCACACCAGAATATATTCTGCGTTACCGTAATCCTAAATTGTGTAATCCTGCAAATCTTAAAATATTATCTAAAGCAGAATCACTTCAGAAAAGATTTGTATTCTTGAATAATGCTGTTCATTTAAATCAATTTACAGATTCCCAAAAGTTAAGACACTACGCAAAAAGAATAGTTAATGCAGGAATTTTCTTTTTTATTGATGGAGAATATCAAGCAGCGCATAAGGTTTGGCATAAAATAAAAAACTTTGCTAAGACTAATAGTGATCAAGAAATTTCTCAGATATTTATTCAAGTTGCTGACTTTTGGGATGAATATACTGTCTTAAAAGATAGGGATGGAATAGATGTAATATGCGGGAAACTTTATAGAGAATTTGAGACAGACTATAAAGTCTGCAATGAGATCAATAATTTTGGCAAGAGATTAGAGGAGTTGATTGCTGAAATTTCTTGTAAAGACAAAATCAGAAACTTTGTTGTGAACTCTTCTGTAGACACTTTAAAAAATGCAATTAGTTATATTAATTCTTCTGATTTTCAAGAATTAAAAAAGACTTGCCAAAATTTTATAAATAGTGGAATCTTACCTTTTAGTAGTATAGATTCTGCTTTGACTATTTTAGAAAATCGAAAACAGGGAATAGAGCAGATATATCAAAATTTATTGCAACTAAAAATTAGACCTGACCTGTCTTTGCAAGAACTCCCATTGCTGATGTCAGAAATGTACAATTATCGACGATCACAAGAAGATCTAGATTCGCCATTGTTTACTAGCATTTTAGGAACTTATCCAAAATCAGAATTATTTTCTCTGGAATCATTGCAAGGTTGTCTTAATTGGGCAGAATCAATACACAAAGCACAATTCCCAGAAAATATTAGGAATCAATGCCTAAGTCCTAATGTTAGCGGGTTTATTGCAGGTACTAAGGAATTTAGAACGCAATACCATTCTTTTATACAGAAACAAGATGGATATTGCGAAACTGCTCTGTCTCTAGGAAAGATTGACAGTCTAACAATGTTTGGCAATGCGAAAATCTTAGATTGCAACGCTTCTAGAGTACGAGATCGCCTACAACAGCTAAATCAATTAGATTCTCTTCAAAGATATCTATCCTATAGCCAAGTCAAAGCAGAGATAAAGTCAGCAAATCTATGGGATTTTGTGGATGTTCTCAGTAGCTTTAACCTTAATGAAGAACTGCTTGACTACCTCTACAGAACAATCTTTTATCGTTCTCTTGTAAGTGAAATCCATAAAAAGCATAGCAATCTAAGGTTATTTAAGGGAGAAGATCAGCTAATTACACGTCAAAAATTTCAAAAACTGGATCGGGAGATACTGAAGCTGTATCAAATTAAGTTAGCTTCACAACTAGCTCACAATCAAATTCCTGAAGGTAATAGAAGAGGGTTAGTAAGCACTTTGACAGAAAATGCTCTAATTCAAAATGAGATTAGGAAGCAATCTAGATTTGCGCCTCTACGAAGTCTTTTTCAGCGTTCAGGAAATGCTTTACAGGCTCTTCACCCATGCTGGATGATGTCACCTGCAAGCGTGGCACAGTTTCTCCCTTCAAATTCTATTCGTTTTGATCTCATTGTTATTGATGAAGCATCGCAAATGCGCCCAGAAGAAGCATTAGGTGTAATGGCTAGAGGTAAACAGCTAGTAGTTGTAGGCGATCCCAAACAATTACCTCCCACAAGTTTCTTTAGGTCTGCCGATCAAGTTGATGAATCTGAAGACGTAGACTCAGAAACTCTGCAAGAAGAATCAATTCTAGATATGGCAATGAAAACATTCAGTGTGCGCCGCCTCAAATGGCACTATCGCTCACGACATGAGAGTTTGATTGCTTTCTCTAACAAACATTTTTACAATAATAGCCTCACTGTTTTTCCCTCACCTAATCGCAAATTTGCTATTTTTTATCACCACATTGTCGATGGAATGTATACACCAAGAGGAAAGGCTAAATCAGGTGTTAATACGATTGAAGCAAACACGATTAAGAAAGCTATTTTAGAATTTATGCGTAACTCACCAGAATTATCTTTAGGAGTAGTTACGCTAAATCAGGCACAGAGGGATTTATTGCTAGAAGAGATAAGCTTACTCGTCAATAATCATCCTGAAATTGCCGATTACATTGCTAAATGGGAAGAAACCCTTTCATCATTCTTTATCAAAAACTTAGAAAATGTCCAAGGTGATGAACGTGATGTTATTTTCATCTCTACAGTGTATGGCCGTGAACGTCCCGAACTATCTGTTGCTCAAAGGTTTGGTCCAATCAATAGCGCTAACGGACATAGACGACTAAACGTACTCTTCACCCGTGCTAAAGAGCGTATTGAAGTATTTTCTTCTATGACTGCTGCTGACATTCGCCCCACCGCATCCTCTAGTCTTGGCGTAAAGGCTCTGCGAAATTATTTAGAATATATTCAGACTCAACAACTAGAAACAGCAAGGCTAACAGGTAGAGAGCCAGATAGTGACTTTGAAGTATTTGTTGCTAAGGCTATACGAGCTAAGGGCTTTGAAGTCGTGGCACAGGTGGGAGTCGCTAACTACTTTATTGATCTGGCGATAGTCGATCCCAATCGGTCAGGAACGTACTTATTAGGTATTGAATGTGATGGCGCTACCTATCACTCATCCAAAGCAGCACGCGATCGCGATCGATATCGCCAAGAAGTACTTGAAAAACTAGGCTGGAAACTGTACCGAGTTTGGTCTACTGATTGGTTTAAAAATCCTGATGTAGAAATCGAAAAACTATTAGCAGCTATCAAAATGCTCCAAATCTCAAAGTAAATCAAAGAGATTAAAATGCAAATTCCTGCAACATGATTTCAAATACCTTGCTGACACAGGTAAGATATTAGCAATAAGCAATGATTTTGGGGCGCATAACCTGTCTATGACTGACAAAGAACAAATGAGCCTGTTTGATCTGACTCCATCGGAGGTTCCTTTGGTAGAGCTTCCCCATGCAGATGCCTCTGCGGCAGCAGCTCCGACTGCCAAAAAAACTGCGCGTTCTTCTAAAAACAATACCCCTGCACCTGCTGTAGCAGTTCCAGTGCATGAACAATTTACTAGCCTAGACACATTGCGAGAGGCAGCTTGCAATTGTCAAAAATGTCCGCTTGCCCCAACGCGGACTAATGTTGTCGTCGAGAGAGGCGATCGCAATGCCAAAATCCTCATCATCGGCGAAGCGCCTGGTGAACAAGAAGACCTATCAGGATTGCCCTTTGTTGGTAAATCTGGACAGCTTTTAGACAAAATCTTAGAATCAGTGGGATTTGACACCAATAAAGATATCTATGTTTGCAATACCGTCAAATGTCGCCCCCCAAATAATCGTGTCCCCACCGAAATAGAAACCACCACCTGCAAGCCCTACTTGCTGGAACAAATTCGCCTTGTTGATCCTAAAATCATTTTGTTGACAGGCGCAACATCCCTTAAGTCAATATTAGGCGAAAAATTAGGCATTACTAAAGTTCGTGGTCAATGGTATGAGTGGGAAGGACGTTTAGTCATGCCAATTTTCCATCCTTCGTATTTATTGCGGAATCAAAGTCGCGAACAAGGCAGCCCCAAGTGGCTAACGTGGCAAGATGTTAAAGCTATCAAAGCCAAGTACCTAGAAATTATCGGTGCAGATAGCGTAGTTGATGATGACGAGGAATTTTAGTGAGTAACACAAGAAAAGATTTTGAGGAAATGGTCGATGTGGCGCTATGGGAATGGTTATCTCCCCATGCGGCAAGGGCAAGAGTAATTTTAGTTGGGGCAAAGCTGGATCTTGTTGATGTGGGAATTGCGCTGACTGAGGATAATAAGCAGTTAGTACAGTCATGGATCGAAGATGGTTGGTTGCGTCATCCGACTGCTGAGGAGCTTAGCGCTTGGAATGTTAATAAAGAAAAAGAATTTACGAGTCTTGTTGTCCCGCCCTTTGTTCTTGCAAGAATTGACTCATAATCATCCCCAAAAGTTAGTCACATTTTCAGAAATCAAAAAACAAATCTAGTAAGGGTTTTAAATTCTCAAGATGGCGTTGCCATCTTGAGAATTTGTATAAGAAAAAGCATTGCGAGGCTTTTTCTTATACAAAAAAAGAGAGAGCAGCTAATAGCTGCTCTCTCTTTTTTATTAACAGTAACCAAAAGAAAAAGCCTAGGTTACTTTCCCTGTTTCGTTCCTAGGCTTTTTCTTTTGTTCGCTCCTCACACCTCTATACTATACATCCCTCTTTCTAAAATGTCTACTAGTTTGTCGAGCAATATAAAGAATTTTCGTAAGCCTTTTGACTGGTATTTACATTTATGTTTGCTTTTTAGAGCGATCGCCACCCATCTAGAGGAGGCGAAATATTTATTGTGCGGGGCTTAAGCTCCCTCACAATAAATATTTCGCCCAGATATCAACTACCTCTTGAGAGCCATACCATTTACCAGATCGCGGCGAATGATAGACACCATCGATCGCAATATTCGTAGCGCCATCTAAATATGCAGCCTCAATCGGAATAATGCCATCGCCCCATGCATCACCCTGCCCAGTAGTCAGCTCATAGCTGCTATAGGCAAGCCATTTTTTGGGTGTAGATTTTTTTCCCTGTACTGATTTCCCTGCGATGCAGATATATTCAATATCGTCATAAAAAGCATCAGGGTAATTATCATTGACAAATCCTAAATTTGGCAGTGACCAAGGTTCGAGGCTGCGTTGTGGTGTACCTAGACAGATCAGCTTGGCGACTTTAGGTCTTGCATTCCAAACTTTGTCGTAATAGGGGCGATCGCCTAGATAAATTCGCGATAACCAGCCACCTGCGGAATGGGCAATGATATTTACTTTCGATGCGCCTGTTTTTTCTAGTTCCAGATTTACAGTTTGGTCAAGCTTTTCTAAGATTGAGGCAATTGAGCGCCCGCCTACAGTCGGAACCCATTCCCACCATTTCAATGGGACTACCGTTGCCAATAGGTTTTTATTTTTTAATTTTTGGGCGATCGGTATGTAATCGCCTGCCCCCGCAAGATATCCCTCAAGAATAATATTTGGAGTGGACATATAAATCACCATAAAAAAGTAGAGATGTCGCTTCGCGACCTCTCTACTTTAAATCGCAAAGTGCTAAATTTCATCAGGGCGTTGACTGAGACAACTACCGCCGCGTGCTGCATTGCGAAAAGTTTGTACCGCTTCAACAGTATTAATATGACCACAGTATGGGCAGTAAACCTGTTCGCCAATTTGTGGCTCAATGTCAGCCCGACTCCACCATTTACGGCAGCGATCGCAATGAAAATGGTAGAGGAATTCTAAGGAAACTTTCATAGACTCTGCTGAAACGTCTGCCTAAAAGTTTTTAGGGCTTCAAGTGGTGATGTACATAAAATACAACGTTGTAATGTTGCGATGTCGAGGTTGGGCAAAAATTTGCTGGCAGATGATTTTTGATATTGGCGATCGCTTAATTGCCCATTCACAGCCAATTGATAAATATCAAGAACTCCATCCTCCCATAGCCAAACTTCAGGTACACCTAGTAAATAATATTTTTTCAATTTCTCAGTATTGCCACTAGTCAAAATTACTTCTATAGCTAAATCAGGAATTTTTTTTGCCGATCCAAAGCTATAAGATTCATCTGGCTGTAGAGATACCTGTTCAGCTTTTTCTTGAGTTGCTTGCCCCATTGGGAAAAACTCAATTTCCATTTCCAAAAAGTACAGTTCTAGTAATGCGCCAATAATAGTTTTAATTAGCTCATGCTCAACTGACGTAGACACAATCTCTAAAACTCCATCGTAATAAGCTAGGCGAATACTGCGTGAATCGGCAAACCCATGCTGAATTAGCTTGAACTGCGCCCACGTAATTAGGGGCTGCTCAATTCTGACCTCAGGATTTGGTTTGGATGGAGTTAGTAGCATCTCGATAGGCGGCGTATACGCCCTTGACGTTGTACCAATTTAAAAAAATTCTAGCGATTTCTAGGGCTAATTGGGGCTTTCCTTGATCAATTAGCCATTTTAAAAGCGGACGTAGCGATCGCTCATTAAGCAACCCACCCAAGGACACTCCCCCCCAAAGAATTACATGCAGCCATGTCATCTGAATCATCATTCTGACTGTCCATGTTGGATGCTTTTTGTAAAAAACCACACCCATACGTCCTCGTTGAGCTTCGACATCGACAAGATGCGGTAATTGCTCAATCGTAAAAGCAGGATGCCAATGATAACCAACAGCATCGGGACATTTAATTAATTTCAATCCTAACTTTTTGAGGCGTACACCTAGCTCTAGATCTTCCCAGCCATATTGACGAAAGCTAGTATCAAATTTTCCAGCCTCGATCAGCCAATGCTTGGAGATCGCCACATTCCCCGTCGCAAAAAAAGCCGTTGAGACATCTTGGATTTTAATTTTCTCAGAGGTCGGACGATCAAAATTATTCGTATTAATAACCAAGCCATAGGTAAAAGCGCGATCGCTCTTTGCAAGAGCTTTGGCATGGGCTGACAAAAATACTGGCGTAACGACGAGGTCGCTATCGATAAAGACAATTGTTTCGCCTAATGCTACATCGATTCCTGTATTTCTAGCGATCGCCGCGCCTTCATGGTTTTGCAGAAATAAACGGACATGGGGAAACTCGTCTGCGTGGCTTTGCAAAAATTCCACTGTGCCATCGGTGGAGCCATCATCAACTACTACTACCTCATAGGGTTGTGTAAAACTCTGTGCTTCCAATGCTTGCAAACACTTTTGCAAGATCGGCAAACGATTATAAGTCGGGATAACAATTGACCACATACCAAACATTATGAAATTAGAGGGTGCAAAGCACCCTTTTTTTAATTACGAGATTGTTGCCAATGTTGCCAGAAGGTAAGCCCGCCGACATAGCCATAGCTCAACGCATATAGCACCATAAATGGCAAAGTTATATATAGTCCTTTGCTGAATGCTAATCCTGAAGCGATCGCGCTATAAATACACAAGCTAAGCTCGATCGTAGCGGTGGCATCAAGAGGAATTTTGTAAGCTTTATTTTCCCAGCGATCGCTCTTATGTTTGATATCAAACTTGGGTGTGCGCCGAAAATTTGCACCTGTATTCGATAAACCAGCAAATACGGCGCGGCTATTGCTCCAAGAAATACCTGTGCCAAGCACTGCTAGTAGGAAAATACGACCGAGGCGGCGATGCCAAGACTTAGGATACAACTCGCGTTGGGCATGGAAATATAAAAATGGGGGGCCAAAAGTTGCAGGAAGCATAAAGATTGACCAAATGCTCTCAAAGGAAATTCGCAAAGCGATCGCATCATCAGGTGTAATCAACATTAGCGGGATTGAAAGCAATATCAACAGCAGCATCAAAGGATGTGCCGAATATCCTGTCAAATGCATCGTGGCTTGAAATTTTACTGGCAGACTAAGATCGGCTTGCCAAATTTGGAAAATTAATTTCTTTGCACATTGAATGCTACCCTTTGCCCAGCGAAATTGCTGTAACTTGAAGGCAAGCATGGCAACAGGCAACTCCGCAGGCGCGACAATATCATTGTCATAAACCACTTGCCAGCCTTTGAGTTGAGCACGGTAGCTCAAGTCCATATCTTCAGCTAAAGTATCGGCGTGCCAACCACCAGCATCAATAATTGCCTGACGATTCCAAATTCCCGCCGTACCATTAAAGTTTAAGAAATAGCCATTATTGGATCTGGCTTGCTGCTCGATCGCAAAATGTCCATCAATTCCTGTAGATTGCAACTTGGTAAGTAACGAATATTCAGAGTTGATATGTCCCCAACGAGTCTGCACAACTGCAACTTTTGCATCGGGCGACTCGACATAATGCCGAATGGTATCCTTGAGCCAATTTACCGAAGGAATAAAATCAGCATCAAAGATGGCAATGTAATTTCCCACTACAAGCGGCATTGCATCTTGTAATGCGCCTGCTTTGAAACCAGATCGATTGACGCGATGGACATATTCGATCCAAAAGCCCTGATTTTGGTATTCTTGGACAGTTTCTCTGAGGATCGCTTGAGTATCATCAATGGAGTCATCCAGTACCTGAATTTGCATTCGATCGCGTGGATAGTCCATTTGACAAACTGCATCTACCAAACGGCGCGAAACATAGCGCTCATTAAAGATTGGTAGCTGAACGGTGACAATTGGTAAATCTTCTAAAGCGATCGCATGGTGCTCTGGTGGATCGACTGCCAAAACATAACTGCTAAAGCCATTAGTTAGCGGCTTGTCGAGGCGAAATTTTTCAAAGTTATCAAAATTATTGACAGCGATCGCGCCTGAACTTGGCGATGCCGATGTTGCAGCTTGAGCTGTTTGGAATTCTCTCGCAGGATTAAGTTGCGGAAAAACAAGCTGTTTCCGAAGAGAGAGCTTGGGCTTATGGACAGCAGTGAGCCAATAAGCATTAAGCCCATAAAGTAGTAGCCACATTGCTGCCACAGCATTTAGGGCGGCTAGGATCGATATTAGTATCAGAATGACTCTTGACTCCTTCTTACCACACGAAGCACTAATCTTAAAAATTGATCAGACGAGCGAAATTAGCACACTAAGAAATATTACGATGCTTATCCTGTATTTGCAGAGAAATTTACGATTTGACGCTAAGTATTTATACACCTATCCGTAAATTTTAATAGGAAAACTAAAAAAGGGTCGCTTTGCGACCCTTTTTTAGTTTTCCAAAATAAGAGAGGCGGAACTTCGCGCCGCCTCTCTTATTTTGGTTTTTAGCTATAAATGAGACATTTGTTGTAAGGCGATCGCAGCAGCCTCTTGTTGAGCAGCTTTAATGCTTTTGCCTTTCCCTTTGCCCCAGCAGCGATCGTCAAACCATACTTCTACGCAAAAAAGATTGCTTTGATTATTTGAGGATTCATCAACATTGCGATATTCGGGCAAACGTTTCCAGCGTCCTTGAGTTAATTCTTGCAGCGCAACTTTGTAATTTCCCAGTGCCGGAATTGCCAATAATGATTCGGAAAACCGCTGCATATGTGGATCGAGCCATTTGCGAATATAGGCTAAGTCACAAGTCGCAATATATAGCGCTGCCATTAGTGCCTCAAGGGCATCCGCCAGCAGCGATCGCAAAGCCTGAGAATCATTCCGCGCTGCATTAGAAACCACGACATATTTTTGCAACTCATAAATACTGGCTATTTCGGCTAGGGTTTTGTCACTGACAAGATGCGATCGCAGAGCGGCTAATTCCCCCACTTTGCGATCGCCATAACGCTCTTTTAAAAACAAACTCACCGATAAGCGCAGCACGCTATCGCCCACAAACTCTAATTGATCGTTGTTGTAAACATTTGAGAAACTGGGATGAACCAAAGCTTGATCGATTAATAGCCAATCAAATCCAGCGGAATTGACTCGTTCTAGGGTTGATTGCTCAAGCCCCATCCGCTCCAACAATCGGGCTAATTCTCTTTGGCGGCGTGGATCAATGGTAGATGTCATGAGACTTTGCAGATACTTTTGCAGATACAATTACAGCAACTTCGTAAATATGATCGTAGTCCATCGTAACCATGACTAAAAGGTTTTTCTCTACACTCTGTCTAGCCATACTGGCAACAGTTACCACAATTTGGATTGTGGCTTGTCAGCCTAGCACTACAGTTACTGACTCTAAAACCCCATCTGCCACATCACCCGCAACCAGCTCAGGTGGTGGTGGCGTTAAAGACACCTTACGTTTAGGTGCATTGCTACCGATCACAGGCGATCTATCCTCGATTGGCGCGCCAATGATCAAATCGATTGATTTTCTTGTAGAAACAGTCAACAAATGCGGTGGTGTGCTTGGGAAGCCAATCACTTACCTTAAAGAAGACGATCGCACCGATCCACCAGCAGGTGCTGAGGCGATGACTAAACTCGTTAAAGTGGACAATGTTGGTGCTGTTGTTGGTTCATTTGCCAGCAGTGTCTCTACGGCTGCACTTGCGATCGCAGTGCCAAATAAAGTTGTGATGATCTCTCCAGGCAGTACTAGCCCAGTCTTTACCGAACGGGCAAGAAAAGGTGAATTTAATGGCTACTGGTATCGCACTGCCCCACCTGATACATACCAAGCTTTAGCTTTGGCTAACCTTGCTTATAAAAAAGGAGCGAGAAAAGTTGCCACCCTAGTAATTAACAATGACTATGGTGTGGGTTTTGAAAAAGCCTTTGTGGAAGCCTTTGAAAAACTTGGTGGCACAATTGTCAACAAAAGCAAACCAACTCGCTACGATCCGAAGGCAACGACGTTTGAAGCAGAAGCTAAGGGTGCATTTGGTAGCAAGCCCGATGCCGTCGCGGCAATTCTCTATCCCGATTCTGGCGGTGCGGTGATTAAGGCTGCTTTTGAGCAGGGCTTAACCAAAGATGTCAAGATTTTGCTCACCGATGGTGTTAAGACCGAAGACTTTCCTAAGCTAATTGGTAATACCCCTGAAGGTAAATTGATTTTGGCAGGTGCGATTGGAACTGTTCCTGGGGCTGATGGTAAGTCTCTTGCCGAATTCACCAAAAGCTATAAAGAAAAGACTGGTCAAGATTTGGGTGCTTTTGTTCCCCATTCCTACGATGCGGCGGCTCTAGTTGCGATCGCGGCTGAAGCTGCCAAAGACGGTACTGGCGATGGCATCAAGAGTAAAATCCGTGAAGTTGCTAATGCACCTGGCAAAGAAGTCAGCGATGTTTGCGAGGCAATCAAGCTAGTCAAAGCAGGTAAAGAAATTGACTATCAAGGCGCTAGCGGCAATGTTGATCTAGATGAATATGGCGATGTCAAAGGTAGCTATGACGTATGGGAAGTCCAACCCGATGGCAAAATTACTGTAATTGATCGCGTTTCCCCTTAGAAATCAGTAGGGTAGGCAATGCCCACCCTACTATTCCTTAGAAATTCGTAAGGTGGGCATTGCCCACCTTACCTACTAAATCTAGGTTGAGCGAATATTTAATTAAGGCAAAAACCTGCTAATCTTTTTTGTAAAAATTCACAGCAATTCATATAAATAAAGGCGCTAACATCTATGGCGATCGAACTTAAAGCTGCTCCACCGCAAGAAGTTTCAATCTACATGCCCTATTATCGAGAGCCAAACAAGCGTCAAGCTCTCCCCTATGCTATTTCCCTATACAAACAAGGCGAAATTACAGGCGAGCGTCATGTGGAAGGAAGCTCTCCTATTTCTTTTATGGCAGTATGGCGCGTGGCAAACTTGCCGTCCGATCTGGCGTTGTGTCGCTTGACCTTCGAGGGTGATGCTGACATGAGCTATGAAATGACATTAGAAAATTCAGAATTTGTTGGCTATTTAATTGAAGTTGTCTCGAATATTCGTGACAAGGGCTATGTTGATTTCCCTCAAATCTTCTACAGCAAACTGTTTCGGATTAAACTCGCCAGTGCAGAAGGCAATTAAATCTTTTGCTAATTTTTGCTCATATAGCAACCCAAAAAATATCAACTCATGTATAATCCTTAGCTCAAATCTTGCTAAAAAAAACAAAGTCAGCTAAAGTCCTGATGCAGCTTTTTATAAGGCAAATAATAGTCAAATTAAGGGGTTTACATTGTGTCATATGCCGCCCAGCGCCTTGAACAACCAGAAAGACAGCCAGAACCTGTAGTCAAAAAAGTCGATCCGATGATTATCAGAGCTGCTAAGCAGATTTATCGCTACTATGCTGATTCCTATGCCTCGCAACTACCGCGACCTATGGGAATAGCGATCAATCGTATTGATATGACTGGCAAACTTATTTATTCTCAACTGATTTTGCTACCACAAGAAAGCTTTGTCCCAATGGAATTAATTGAGCTATCTGACTATCATTAAAATTGTTTAGTGAAATCACTTAAGTTACTTTTGCCAAAGCTAATTTGCAAAAGATTTATAAAAAACTAATTTACAAAAGATTTTATTGTGAAAAAGTCTATGTTTAAGTGCTTAAAATAATAGTCAGTTATCTGTCTTGATCAAAATTTATCAGGATTTTTATACATAGGTATCATTTATGACGTACTCAAGTTCTTCGTCGGTATCAGTAACAGCGTCAGTGCGGTTTCAAAGCAAGCTCAAAGAAACTAAAAACTTTGGTGATGCTTTGGTTGAAGTATTTTCTGACCTTGTGCAGCTAGAAATTGTGACTTGGGTAGCCCATGAAGGAGATACGACCCATAGAGCAGGTAATCGCTTAAAGACAAAGATTAATCTGATTGATGGTGATATCGAAAATGAGCTAGGGGCAGATTTTCTGCAAGGCTCTCCCTATGCAGAGCTACGCGGCTTCCATGAAACTCAAGTTGAGAAGGGCTCAGAGACGATCGCCAATAATCTCAAAACTTTAGTCGATATTGGGCAGAAGGTAACAGGGCTGTTAAATGGTGAAAGTGAACCAGAACCTGAAGAAGATACTGCTAGCTTTAGTAGCGATCGCATCTTCAGTCGGGTCTAGTTGTGGCTAGTTTATGCGACCTGTCACTGAGGAATCTGTATGCGAGATCGGGCTATAAACAATAAAAGTAATGCCGAAGATGATGCTAATCGGGTTAAATCTGATGGTAACCAGCCTGTCAGGAAGTCTTCAGAATTAGCTCCTACTGTTTCTATCAAAACAGCTCCGCACAAAGATGGTGCTGGAGAAAGTACTACTCTTAATAAATTTCGGGAAACCATCAAAGATGTTTTAGAAGAAATTACGACACTAGAAGTAAATACGCTGATCGTCAGCCACATTCCGATCGCCAGATTTGATGCAAAACAATTCTATGCTGATCTGCTCGAAAATGTTATGTATAAGACTGAAGAAGGCTTACGAGACATCAAAAGAGTGCTCCTTGATCGTAGTAAAGAGCTGCAAAAAAAAGGCTCGGCAGCTACTCAGACCGAGCTTGATCGATACAATCGAGATTTAGAAATTTATAAGCGAGCTGAACGCATATTTAGCAATCGCCAGAATTTGAGCGATCCTAGGCAAAAGGAGCAATTTGAGGTCGAACAAGCTTGTTATGAGGAGCTTGCCAAAAAAGTTCTTCAAATGGATGTCCCTAAGGATAATGATGGCAATCTGATCCCTGACGCTCCAACAATTAGATGTTTTCGTAAGTTATGGGAGTTTGAGCAGTCTACGTTGAATGGTGAACGTATCTATGCTCAGACTAAGTTCCAACTTGATGGCGATTTGAATAATCGATTTCTAGATGATTTGTTTATTCCAAATAGAAGCAACATTGACCCAAAGATTGCAAAGCTAGTTTTTGATTTGCATCATCAAGCAGTTGAAAATGCTGAGAAACAATGGACGGGATTGATTATGACTTGTGTAAATCTAGTCAAAGACTTGATGCCATTCCGATCTAAATAATTTTTAGAGAACATGCTTGGCATATTCTCTAATGAAACATAAGGCGTATACAGATGGACTTAATTAATTACAAACCCAAATTTGTAAGGTTGTGCCCCCTAGAGACGCAAACTTACAAATTTGGGTGATTTATTATGGTGGCTATGCCTAATTGGTTGGCTATTGTTGATGACGAAATTAGGTTGTGGCTTAACCCAAGTGTTCTTACCCAGATGGATCTGGATACGCAGGGGTTAGCTGCTGAGAATGAGATTATTTATCGGGTTAATAGTCAGGAATTATTGCAAGTATTGGCTTCTAGTGTAGGTATGGCTACCCAACGTCAAGGGGCAATTGTAATTTGGACTTATTACTCTGACAATATTGATGATTTGCCTGAAGCTGAGCAGGAGTTAATATTAAGAACATTGATAAATATTGATGGCGATCTTAATCAAAAAGTTTGTCAAGACATCTTGAAACATCCTCATGCCGATCGCATTTTAAAGGCTCATAGTTTTCTGGTCAGTCAAATTTCGCAGCAATTTTTGACCGCGATCGCAGATTATGTTGAAGAAAAATTACGTCCCTTTGCGATCGCTACAGTCTCTTTTGCCACAACGATCACATGGTGTGAACCGTTGCAAAAACTTAGTAAACGCTTTAACTTGCCAGAAAGTTTTAGTTCGGTTTTAACCAGTCAATGTTGGCACATGGCGATCGCTGCTCCAATCGTGGTCTTAATGATTTGGTGGATTTCCTCCAAACTGAATTTGACATTACCCAACACGCCCAAGCTTGCCAAAAGGTTATTTGCGCAGTTACTTCAGATTTTAGAAAGCCCGATTTTCCGACTGTTGGCAGTTGTGGCGATCGCAATCTTGATTTTTTGCTGGATAGCGCTCAAATTTACTAATCCAATAGGTCGTGCTAACACATTGATTAGGGTGCTAGAGTCTTATCTAGAGCCATATTTACCAGTAGCGATAATTAGCTTACGCAAATGGATTATCAATGGACTAGGCACAATCTTTTTACGCTATCCCTTCTTTGTGAAATTGATTTTTGGGCGTTTCATAAGATGATGGTAAGTACCTCAGCACAATTAAATTTAAAAACCCAAAAACTATACCGCCCGCTGCGCGAGCGGTATAGTTTTTGGGTCTGGGTTTTTAATTATGCCAAGGTACTTAAAGAGTTCGCTACGCAAACTTTTACAACAAGAACATGAAACAAGTTGAGATTTGGCGATCGCAAGCTGCCGCAACCCTTGCATTTCTGGTTCCCAAGATTGTCGGTGATACGATCAATGAAAAAGATGGACTGGTAGACGATCTGATGCGAGTGCTCAATAATTTGCCCGCACGTCCAGAAGAGAGACAGCCCTATGCAGGTATTCTTCCTGCTGCCGATTTACCGACATGGCGCAGGCGGGCTGCGTTGACTCTTCAGGCTTCCGTGCCAAAGATTCCTGATGTTGAAGGTAGCGTTTTTGATGGGGCGATCGATGATTTGATTCGCTTTTTGCGTAATTTGCCAGCGCGTCCAACAGGGCGATCGCCTTATTCAGGACTTTTCCCTGCGGCGGATCTTGCCACATGGCGCAAACAAGCCGCGCAGACTTTAGTAGCTTTGATCGGCAAGATCGTTGACCCCAAGTACAATAGTGCCGATGGCAGAATTGATGACTTGATCAGGGTGATAAGTGGTTTGACTTTACGACCAATTTCACGAAAACCCTATGAAGGACTTTACCAAGCACCGAATCTGACTGAATATCGCAAATTAGCGGCGCGGCGCTTGGATCAATTGATTACGGCACTTAGAGATGATTTCAATGCCAAGGATGTGCTAGTTGATAGTACGATTCGGATTCTTAATAATTTGCCACCACGCCAACTCGATCAAGAACCCTATGAGGGTTTATATCCTCGTGCTGTCGAAGTGATAACCTTTGGGTTTATTACCCAAGAACAACTGAGCGCGATCGCTCCTTATTCCCAACGCGATCGCCTTGAGAAATTACTGCCCCACCTAAATACAACAATGCAGCGCTATGCGATTACCACGCCTCTCCGCAAGGCGCATTTTCTTGCCCAAGTGGGGCATGAGAGTGATGGATTTAATACTAATGAAGAATATGCTTCTGGTGCAGACTACGAAGGACGGCGAGATCTCGGTAACACTCAAGCAGGTGACGGTGTGCGCTTTAAGGGGCGTGGCTTGATCCAAGTTACAGGACGTGCAAACTATGCTGATTGTGGTCGAGCATTAGCCGTGGACTTGATTAACAATCCTCGGCGCTTGGGAGACTTCGATCTCGCCTGCCTCAGTGCAGGTTGGTATTGGGACACTCGCAAACTTAATAATCATGCCGATCGCGATGATATCCTCACGATTACAAAAATCATCAATGGCGGTACGAATGGCTTAGCCGATCGCCAGTCCTATCTCGCTAGAGCTAAGCGGGTATTTGGTATTTAACTCCAAACCCGTAGAGTCGCGTCCCATGGGGGGCAACTCTACGGGTTTGGTTTACACAAAAGGAGCTAAAACCATTTCCTACAGTGACTTTTCTACGTTTGATAAGGTTCAAAATACTTTTAATTTAACCCTAGAAGAAGATCGCAATTTATTTGGAATTTTAGAAAGAGTTACGCCTTCCGCTTTCCTGATAAATGGCAATTTAGCTACGATATTGACGATGTTTTGAATATTGATTTTTGGGAAGATTTGTAACATTGAGATGAGCGATCGCAAAGCAAATAACCACATCACAAGGCGATCGCTATTTGCTAAAAGTAAAACCGCGATCACTTTAATTGATGTTAAACAAATGCTCGGTTTATGAGATTTTAGCTAAGTCAATATTTGAATAAGTGCAGTAAAGGCGATCGCCTATCAAAAAAAATCAGTAAGCTAAAGATTCAGCCAGCTAAAGACTTGTTCAACCGTTAGATCTAAATCAATTCCTGTTAAAACTGGTAAGCGATCGCTATTTGTAAGTTCTCTAACGCGGCGATCGCTATCTACTACTAAAATGCTCTCATCCTCTGCATCAAGCAACCAACCTAGCTCAGTCCCACATTCCGCACAATGTAAGAGTTTTCCTAAAACTTGTTTGTATCGTTGATCGGGAGAAAGAATTTCAATTGCCCAATCAGGATGGATTTCAAAACGGTTAGCGATGCGACCTGATGGCAAACGGGGGATTCTCTCCCAACGGAATACAGCTATATCTGGGACGATCGCTAATCCACCAAAAACACATCGCAATTCTGGAAAGGCTAGAGCAATTTGCTTTGGTTGAGCAATTTGGCTAATGTTTTGACAGAGTGTACCTTGTAATAGACTGTGTTCTCCTTGTGGCATAGGTTTCTGGGTGATTTGTCCATCAATAAATTCAGAGGCAGGTTTTGTCTCTGGCAATTGCAGAAACTCATCTACAGTTATGGGTTTAATTGCTGTAATAGTCATAGCCCTATGCACTCTAAAACTTCTTTGATTTTAACAGCGATCACTTATTCAAATCATCACAAGGCGATCGCTATTTGCTAAAAGTAAAACCGAGATCGCTTTAAATGATGTTAAACAAATGCTTGGTTTATGAGATTTTAGCTAAGTCGATATTTGAATAAGTGTAGTAGAGGCGATCGCTATTTCAATCATTTTGGCAACGGCACGCTTAAATCTTTGCAAATTTTTCTTGCTAGGTTTTCATCGATTTCAGTATGACGCGGTATGGAGGAACGACGATTTTGGCTAAGATTTCCCCACCATGAATGTCTTCCACCTTCTCTAATAAGTTGACAGCCATGATTACGAAGATGACGAAGTAAGTCAGAACGCTTCATAGAGCTATTAACTCTTCTTCATACATATCTCCAGCAGCCTCTAATGCTTCATAACGATTGAAGTCTAGTGCTTCTTTTAAAGTTATACGCAAACTTTCTAAGAGTTCTTCTTTTGTGGCTTCTTGACAGTTTACTCCTGATATTTCTTCAATCCAGCCAATCCACCAGTTTTCAGATTGCTTTATAACGGCGGTAAATGATTCTCTCATGATGGCTAATATTCTTGATGATGTGCGTTTATCATAGCTTACCAAAAATATTTAAACAGATAGCGATCGCCTATCCAAGCTGTATGCCATAAACGATCAATGACAATCGCTTTAAATGATGTCAAACAAATGCTTGGTTTATGAGATTGCAGCTAAATCGCTATTTGAATAAGTTCAGTAAAGGCGATCGCTTTTTTCTGAAGTATAATGACAACCGAGGTTATAGAGTAAACTTTCATAAATAATCCTATGAGTCAAGCCTTAAAAACATCTCTATTTCAAGAAGCGCTCAATGCTATAGATGCTTTGTCTTTAGACGATCAAGCTGCTTTAATTGACGTGTTGAATAATCGTTTAAAGTTGCGTCAACGGCAGCAAGTTGTTAAAGAAGTTCGAGAGGTTCAGCAGGAGTATCGAGAAGGTAAATTCAAATCTGGTTCTGTTGATGATTTTTTGGCGGAGTTGGATAGTTGAGAAATATTGATTGGACTGCTAAATCTCAGCGAGCTTTTAAACGTCTAATTCGCAAAAGTCCACAACTACGCCCTTTAATTGAAAAGACATTGCGGCAACTAGCGGAAGATCCTTATCATCCAAGTTTGAGAACTCATAAACTGGTTGGCGATCTCTCAGATATTTGGGCTTGTTCTGTAGACTATAACCATCGCATTTTGTTTGAGTTTGTGCAAAAAGCTGAATCCGATCTGGATGCGATTTTATTGTTAAACATAGGCTCTCATGATGAGGTTTATTAAATTTAGCGATCGCCTATCCAAACTGTATGTCATAAACGATCAATGATGATCGCTTTAAATGATGTTAGACAAATGCTTGATTTATGAGATTTTATATAAATTGCTATTTGAATAAGTGAAGTAAAGCGAGATTGCAAACATCTAGGAATTAATCAGAAGCATTTATAGAACAAATTTGTGTATAGATCTGTTTAAGCTGACTAGGTGATTCAGGTAAATCAACTTCTACTAATTCTTCAACTGGCGCAGTAGGTAAACCGCTTAACTCATGCAAGTCTCTGATTTTTTTTATCAACAGTGTAATTAGTGAACCATTTTGGTTCAGCTTTAGAATATCATTTTTGTCTAAGACTACTATTGCTTTTTTTGTAGAAGCAGAAAAAATAACTTGGCGTAACCTAGCATCCCCTATTTTCTGCTGTCTAGGGTCTCCTTCCTTTGGAAATCCAGATGCACCATTTAAAGTAAAAAATATTCCTAACCCAGTATTAGTTAAATTCAAAGACATAATGCTGCATAGACGTGCAAACTGACTATCCGACAAACGATCTGTAGTTGCTTTAACTTCTATAAGTATGTCTCTCTGCTTGAAATCTAGGAATAGAAATTCACAAATTGATTTCCACTGTTTCGTATCTCCACTAACTTAGTGGTGCAGAAAACTTAGGCGAGTCTCATCCTGAGACAGTGGTAACACGAGAAAATTCAATACGAAAATCTAACATTTCTCGTTTGGTAATAGAAGCACAGGCAGGAGGAGGGTTACTTTTAGGCAAAACCTGCAATTGAGGAAGTAGTTTTTGCTGGTAAAGAAGACTGTGAAGATGACGGAG
>NZ_BBJB01000029.1 GCF_016584665.1 Pseudanabaena sp. lw0831 | reverse complement strand
ATTAATGAATAAAGAGCCAGATAGCCCCAATGTGATTTTCTGGTTTTTTAGAGAAGGAGAGCGTTTTGCGAACTAATCGAGAGACATGTTGTCGCATCGTACAGTTAAACCGCTCAATAAAATTGGTTTTACCAGACTCTTTCCCAACAGCCTTATTCAGAACAACTCTACCCCTTACTTACCTCGGCAACTCAAAATAAAAGGGAGCGCTTGGCGCTCCCTTTTATTTGTTGAATTTAGACAAATTCAGCTTCGATGGTTTCAGGCTGTTGCTGAGGTCGTGGATCGAACTCGAATAGAGAGTAGACAACATCACGACGGATTTGGGTCATCATGTCTAGGAAGATTTCGTAGCCTTCGCTCTTGTATTCAATCAAAGGATCTTTCTGTCCATAGCCACGTAAACCAACCGATTCGCGTAAAGATTCCATTGCTTGCAAATGATCGCGCCAGAGAGAATCAATCCGCTGCAAGATAAAGAAGCGTTCGGCTTGACGCATCAAACCAACTTGCAAGGATTCCACTTGCGCTTCTTTGATTTCATAGGCTCGGCGAACTTCTTCACGCAGGAATGCTTGCATCTCAGGTAAGAACATATCATCAAGCTGGTCTGGCTCGAGATCTTGTAAGAGATTCACAAATTCCTTGATCTTTTTGACCATCGCTACGAGATTCCATTCTTCTGGTGGAAGTTCAGGATTAACATAGGCATTGACGATATCATCCATGGTGCGTTCGGCATATTCGATCACGCGATCGCGTAAGTTCTCACCCTCAAGTACACGCCGACGTTCAGCATAGATGGCTCGACGCTGATTGTTCATGACTTCATCGTATTCAAAGACTTGTTTACGAATGTCGTAGTAGTATGTTTCTACTTTCTTCTGGGCGTTTTCAAGAGCGCTGGTGAGCATTCCTGAGCTAATCGGCATGTCTTCTTCGACGCGGAAGGCATTCATCAGACCTGCAACGCGATCGCCTGCAAAAATCCGCATCAAGTTATCTTCGAGACTGAGGAAAAATCTCGTCGAACCTGGGTCACCTTGGCGACCGCAACGACCGCGCAACTGATTGTCCACCCGACGAGATTCATGACGTTCAGTGCCGATCACATGTAAGCCGCCCAGTTTTGTTACTTGCTCATGCTCAGCATCGGTGACTTCTTCATATTCCCGCTTGATCAAAGTGAACGCATTACGAAGTTTTTGGATGACTTCATCATCGGTAGGTGCTTTCTCAGAAGCAACCGCCAGCATTTCTTCCGCTTCCAATTCCGATTGACTCATTCTACCAAGCTTCTCAGCCGCAAAATCAACAGCCTCTTTGAGCATTGCTTGAGCATCTTTGGAGAGTTCACAAGGATAGAGACTATCGGATACTTTCCAAGTCTTTTTCTTTTTGCCATCCGTTGATCCGAATCCCTGTCCTTTTTGAGGGCGATCGCTAAACATGCGCTGACCTTCATTGGTAAAGTCTTCGTCATCTTCAGGACGAACAATCATCGGCATAAAGCTTTCACGCACCTTCAAACGTGCCATATAGTCAGCATTACCGCCGAGGATAATGTCTGTACCACGACCTGCCATGTTTGTAGCGATCGTGATCGAGCCTTTACGACCAGCTTGAGCAACGATTTCGGCTTCTCGTTCTACGTTCTCTGGTTTTGCATTGAGGAGATTATGAGGAATTTCTTTTTCACTCAACAACCGCGCTAATACTTCAGATTTTTCAACACTGGTAGTTCCAATTAGCACAGGACGACCTGATTCATGCATTTCGCGACATTCTTCGGCAACGGCTCGCCACTTGGCCGCTTCAGTTTTGTAGACCACATCCGACCAGTCACCACGTCCGCTCTTACGATTGGTAGGCATAGTTGTGACTTCGAGATTATAGATCTTCCCTAGTTCGGCTTCTTCGGTTTTTGCCGTGCCAGTCATGCCACCAAGTTTTGGATAAAGCAAGAAGAAGTTTTGATAGGTAATCGTGGCGAGAGTTTGGGTTTCATTCTCAATATCCGTACCTTCTTTTGCCTCGATCGCTTGATGCAATCCATCGCTCCAACGACGACCTGGCATGACGCGCCCTGTAAACTCATCAACGATCGTGACTTCACCATCGCGAACGATGTAATTCACATCTTTGAGGAACAATTCCTTTGCCTTCAGTGCGTTAAATACATAATGCGCCCAAGGATCGGCTTGGTCAAACAAGTCAGTAACGCCGAGTAGGTTTTCTGCAAGCTCAAAACCTTCATCGGTCATGACGACGTTGCGCTGCTTTTCGTCAACTTCATAATGGGTTTCTGGCTGCATTTGGGCAGCGATCGTGACTGCGCCTAAATATTTCTCGGTCGGGCGTTCGACCATGCCTGAAATAATTAGGGGAGTACGTGCTTCATCAATTAGGATCGAGTCAACTTCGTCAATTACACAGAAGTTAAAGGGGCGCTGCACTACTTCTTCAATGCTAGTCGCCATGTTGTCGCGTAAATAATCAAAACCTAGTTCGCTGTTGGTGGCATAGGTGATATCACAGCCATAATTTTTGCGGCGCTCGATTGGCTCCATTGAGTTTTGAATCAAGCCTACCGACATACCTAGAAAGCGGTGTACTTGCCCCATCCATTCTGCATCACGGCGGGCGAGGTAGTCGTTAACCGTGACTACATGCACGCCTTTGCCTGAGAGAGCGTTAAGGTAGCTAGGCAAGGTGGCGACGAGGGTTTTGCCTTCTCCTGTTTTCATTTCGGCAATTTCACCACGATGCAGGATCATGCCGCCGAGCATCTGCACATCATAATGACGCAGCCCTAAAACGCGGGTGGCTGCCTCACGGACAACAGCAAAGGCTTCAGGGAGTAGTTCGTCAAGTGGTTCCCCTTTTTCGAGGCGCTGTTTAAACTCTCCTGTCTTTCCTTGCAATTCGCGATCGCTTAGCACCGCTAACTCTGGGGCTAGGGAGTTAATGAGAGCCACTTCGGGACGGAGTTTGTCAAGCTTACGCTTATTAGGATCGCCAATCAGGTTTTTTAAGTTAAACATAGCTACCGAATGCAGTTAAAACAGGGGATGCGCCAAACGTGATATTTAATACGATTTTGGACTACAAGTATATATTACCCGACTGTTGAGATTACAAGCTTCGGATAACCGAAGCGATCGCGAAACCAAATAAAAAGTGTTGCGAAGCAACACTTTTTATTTGGTTTATTGCGTGTAATAAGCCCTTGTACCTTTAGCATCGATCGCTTCACTCAGGCGCGTCAAGGCATGGACATAGGCGGCTGTTCGCATGGAAATTTGTTTTTGGTCGGCAATTTTCCAGATTCTCAGAGTTTCGGCGATCATGCTGTGTTTGAGGCGATCGTTTACCTCCTCAAGCGTCCAATATAAGCCACTACGATTCTGTACCCATTCAAAATAACTAACGGTGACTCCACCTGCATTCACGAGAATATCAGGAAAAACCATGATTCCGCGTTTTTCCAAAATTGCATCCGCAGCAGGAGTGACTGGCCCATTCGCGATCTCGAAAATATATTTAGCGCGGATCTCGTGAGCATTATGTTCAGTGATTTGATTCTCTAGCGCCGCAGGAATCAAAATATCGACATCGAGCTGGAGCAGCTCCTCATTGGTAATCGTTTGATGCTCGACGATATTACATACTGAATCCTCGCAGTACACTGCCTGAAAACTGCGAGTCGAATTTTTATAACTGATGATGCTCGGCACATCTAGCCCTTGCTTTGCATAAATACCGCCCTTAGAATCGCTTACCGCTAGAACCTTGTAGCCTGCCTTACTCAATAGATCGGCGATCGCAGCGCCGACATTTCCAAATCCTTGGACAGCTATTGTTGTTTGTTCGCGCTGCATTTTTAACAATGGCAGCAAAGTCTCGATCGCAAAAAATGCCCCTAAGCCCGTCGCGGTTTCGCGTCCGAGACTACCCCCCATAGAGATCGGTTTACCAGTAATCGCCGCAGGACAAAGCCGACGCTGAATATTGCTATATTCATCCACCATCCATCCCATGATCGTCTGGTTAGTCTGGACATCGGGTGCAGGAATATCCACATCTGCCCCCATAAAATCAGCGATCGCATTGATATATCCTCGACTGAGTCGTTCTAATTCAAACTTAGATAATTGCTTTGGATCGACGGCGACACCACCTTTTGCCCCGCCAAAGGGCAAATTCACTGCCGCACATTTAAAGGTCATCCAAAATGCTAAGGACTTTACTTCATCCATGTTTACATTGGGATGGAAGCGAATCCCCCCTTTGGTTGGACCCCGTAAATCGTTGTAGCGCACACGATAGCCCTGAAAAACTTTCAGAGTTCCATCATCCATTCGCACTGGAATGGAAACTTGCAAACTCGCTTTCGGTGATTTTAATCGCTCGATCGCATCTTCAGAAATATTTACATGGGCGATCGCATCCGCCAGCCGTTCGCTTGCCTGATCGAATAAAGACTCTGACACCAAGACCTCCAGTGTTCTGTGATTAGACAAATCTGAGAAAGCATTTAAGAATGCAAGGGCGCACCAAAACAGGTATAAATACTGATGAAGTCTAGTATCAGCCTATCAAGATGCGCCAACCCTATAATACCGATTTATCAAGCAAAGAGTGGGAAATAATTGCCCCAATGATGCCGAAACCGTCAAAATTTGGGAGACCACCAAAAACAGACTTTCGGGAAGTGCTAAATGGGATTTTCTACATAACCAAGAATGGTTGTACATGGCAAAATCTGCCACATGATTTCCCACCATATTCGATGGTTTACTTCTACTTCCAAAGGAGGACAAGAATGGGAATTATAGCTCAAATCAATCGCAAGATCAGCGAACAAGTATGTTTAGCGGATGGTCGAGAAGCAACGCCTAGTCTATTATCTAGGCTAAGTAGAGCTATGCAAAACCTCAAAAATTACCCTAACCCAATTAACTAATGTCTACGCTTAAAGCATCAAAACAAGGGCTTGAATTAGCAGATCGCGCTAGGCGGCGTAAAGGCTGGACAAAAACGCGGACATTGGCTTGGTGGCAAGCAGCCCATACCTCTCAGGCAACATTGAGAAGATTTTGGCGGGGCATAGCGATCGATCGCGAGACGTTTATTGCTATTTGTCTGGCTGTGGGGCTAACGGATTGGCAAGCGATCTCCGAAAATAATTTCTCAGAAGATCAGGACGTACTTACGACAGTTCATGTGGAGCCTTATCAATCTAATCAAGTAGTTGAGCAAGACCCAAATTTCTCACTGTTATTGGAGTCTAAACGTTTAGCCGCAATAGTTTTTACGGATGTAGTCGAATTCAGCACCAAAATGGAGATCGATGAAATTCAGACAATCAAGATCTTAAATCATGACTTTCAGATCATGCAGCAGTTATGTTTAGATTGGGGGGGGAAAGTGATCAAGTCTAATGGCGATGGTTTACTAATGTATTTCACAAGTGCAATTCAGGCTGTAAATTGCGCGATCGCCATTCAAACTAATCTTACTCACCAGACTAATGATGTTTTGCCACATGAAGTTTTATTGCACCGCATAGGTATTCATTTGGGAGATATTTTTGTAAATGCTGGGGATGTCATCGGCAATGGCGTAAATATTGCCGCACGTTTACAAGCTGAATGCGAACCGATGGGAGTTTGTATTTCGCAATCAGTTTACGACACCGTGAAAGGCAATCTAGCAAAAGAAATTGTCTATGGAGGCTTGCGAAAGCTCAAAAATATTGTTCAGCCTGTTCCCGTTTACAACATCATTTGTGGCAATAGAAGTCAAAAAGAAGTATTCGCTTTACAGAAAAAATCGGTGGGCATATTACCAGTTCCTCTACTTCAGCAGGATTGGAATGAATCACCCGATCTGACAGATTTTTACGGTCGAGAAGATGAGCTAGAGTTGCTAGAGACTTGGTTGATAAGCGATCGCTGCAAGGTTGTATCGATTTTGGGCATTGGTGGAATTGGCAAAACTTCACTAGCTGTAGCTTGTGCCGATCGCTTGCAAGATAAATTCGAGCGTTTGATTTGGCGATCGCTTCAGTCCACGCCGACACCAAAAGAATTTTTGCAAGATTTACTGCGATTTTTTGCTAATGCTCAGGAGCCAGAAAGTATTGACAACTTGCAACAGGGTATCAATCAACTAATCGACTATTGCCAGCAATATCGTTGTTTGTTGATCGTTGATGGATTGGAAGCCATATTTTTGAGTAGTGAAGGAAAGGTCAAACCACAGACGGGGTTCTATCAGACAGGCTATGAAGGATATGGAGAAATCTTAAACAGATTAGCAAGCGATCGCCATCAAAGTTGTTTGCTGCTGACCAGTCGCGAGAAGCCCACAGAAGTTGCTATGCATGAGGGAGCATCTTCACCAGTTCGAGCTTTGGGGTTGCGAGGTTTAGAAATTGCTGAAGTAATCGAACTATTTAACGCCAAGGGTTGTCATGGCAATGAGCGAGAACTGCAAGAAATTACAACTCTTTACGGTGGTAATCCATTGGCTCTAAAAATGATTGCCACGATAATTTGCGAGGTGTTTGGGAATGATGTGCGAGCATTTTTGCAAGAAAATACCATCGTGATTGGCGATCGCATGAGGTCACTACTCAAGCAACAGGTCGATCGCCTATCCGAACTAGAGAAAGAGATTCTTTATTGGTTGACAATCGAACGCGAACCACTGACTTTAGCAAGATTGCGAGAAAATCTTTTGATGCCTCCACCCTTTTCTCAAATCTTTGAGGTTCTCGCGGCACTCGAAAGGCGATCGCTGATCGAGAAAGTGGTCGATGAAGTGGAGATATGTTTTACGCTTCAGCCTTTTTTGATGAAGTATTTGCTGGAAGAGCTTGTGGAGCAAATTCTAGAGGAGTTTTTTGAGGCGATCGCGACTCAGGATATTGAGTGTCTAAGGTTATTTCGTACTTGTGCGTTGGTTAAACTTAAATGTCAAAATTTGGAAGCCCCTAACGAAGCGCGAATACTTTTACGGTTACGAAATGGCATCTGGAGAGCTTATCGCAGTGAGAAGAAAATCCAATTAATTTTTGATTTTTTCATTCCTCAGTTACAAGGCAAATCAGATTTGATAGTTGGTTATGCTGGGAGTAATTTTCTGGCTTTGGTGAAGGTGTTTGGGGTAGATTGCGATCGCTATAAATGGAAAAATATCTATCTGCGATAATTTCACAACTGAATTGTCTAGATTAAATCTTTAATGTTGCTATAATCCATTGCATACCTGTCATCAGATAAAATCCTCCCATTAGGATTAAGCCAATGCTGCCAATGCGGGTAATCATTTCAGAATGCTTCATTAGCGATCGCGCCTGCTTCGCCAAACCTGTAAATAAGCTGGCTAAGAAAATAATGGTAGTGTAACCCAAGGCATAACTAATCATAGCCAAAACACTGTAAAATTGAGAGCCTGAAGTAGCGGCGGCAGCCAGAACAGCAAATAGAATTGGACTAGAACAAGGAGAACTTAATAGAGCAAAGGTTAAACCAATTCCATAAGAACCAAGAGCAGGCAACCTAAAGTTTGTTTGAGGTAAGGGTAAGCGAAAAACACCCCAGAGGCTTAATCCCATTAAAAGGATAATAATTCCCACAAGAGTGTGAATGTATCCTCGATATTTAATCATTACAAACCCAGCAAGGGAAGAAAAAAGTCCAAGTATACAAAGAACAGTTACAACTCCCAACACAAAGCCGCCAGCTTTGATAAAGGCATCCCATCGTGATGTAATCTCACGGGTTCCAATATAGCTAAGATTAACTGGGAGTAAAGCTAATATGCATGGAGAGATACTAGCAATCAGACCACCAGTATATGCTAACGGAACTAATATAAATGGATTTGTAGTTGTCTGTTGGCTAAACCAATTGTGATAGCTAGAATCCACCTGAAGCACAAAATCTTGAACTGGTTGGAACAGTAATATCCAATTAACTTGGCTCATTCCTAAGATTGTAATTATCGTAGCAATACCAAGCGTAATCGGAATAAATAATCTCCCAAAGGCAGTCTTAGAAAACGTTTGGATAAGCTTATTAATGCGTGACATAGACTTTAATATTTAAAGTTGCGCGAGCCTGTATAACCAGAAATTGTGGCAATATCTTTAAGATCGCGACTTCCACGATAAGACTGACCATTAATTTGCCAAGTAGGATAGCTCCTCACACCAAAGCTCTCACAAAGCTCTGGGCTTGCATTATTCCCTGTTGGATCGCACTCAACATATTGAACTTCACTAATTGCCTCTCCAAAAAGCTTTTTCTGTTTAGTACAATATGGACACCAATAAGTGCCATACATAACTGCTCCAATTTTCTTAAGGTGTTGTGCAAGTTGTTGTTCTGCATTATCGTTTGCAGGCGCAGGTACAGATGCAGGAATATTTTGTGGTTGATTTGTTGAAGAAACTGTTGGTTTTGCTGTGGGAACTGGAGCAGGTTCACATGCTTTCATAGATTTGGCTATAGCATCGGGAATCTTGCCTTTTAATTTGAAGGTCTCACCAGCTTGGTCAAATTCATCTGGACTGAATGACACTTTGATTTTCCCGATAAAACAGTTGCAATATGTTTTTGTTCCACCCGATGTTTGACAGCCTTCGACGTAAGCCTTAACAATCTCAGGTGTAAAGGTTCGCTTTTGGGCTGTGGCATTCGCTGCTACGGGTGAAGCTGTTATTGCTGGAGTTGTTGTATTTGGGGCAGTCTTTGCTTGGGGAGATTCCTGACTGCATCCTATTACATTTGTCAATGTAAATAAGGTGAGTAGGCAAGCGATCGCTGAATTATGCTTTTTTAAAAATCTCATAAGTTTCTTGATAAAGATAAATAAACTTTCTAGCAGATTTTATATAGATGTATGTTTTAGATGTTAGCCAGTTGATTTAGATAAAAACCAATAATTTTCATGATTATACTTTGGATTTTAGATCTATTTACTCGAAGCTCTAGATAACTATACGTATCTCTACCAAGCAAATAACTATGCAATAAATCCTAACCTTCTTCTAATTTTAGTTTTTGCTTTTCCACAAAGTCTTGAATTTCTCCAATCAACCATTGTTTTTCTTCTTCAGAGAGAAACGCTGCAAAGCGGATATTGCGGCGTTTAATAGTTAAATTACAGACTGTGATTGGAGAGCCTCGTTTTATTGATAGTAATATGCTTTTGAGGTTTGCCTGTAATATACGCCCAACTTGTCCTATTTTTCTAGTGTTTTGGATTCTCCAACCAAAAATACTCCGCCTTATTAAGATTGAGTTCGCATCAATCTCGATATCTACTTTAGATGCACATGCGATCAGAAACGCAAAAAGTATCCATACACTTACTAGTACAACAATTACGAGAAAGACTAAAGCATTAAAAGAGATGCTAGTCAGAATACGATTAAAATCAAGTGTTTGTGGGATTGTCTGAACAACTACCCATAAGTAGAATAACAAGAAAATATTCCAGATTATAGGAATAGCAAGAAAAAAGCGACTGTAATTACTGCGTAGCAAAACTGGTGGGATAGAAATAATTTGCTTATTCTCGCTTTCCGTTATAGCAATCTTGCTAGCTATTGGACGAGAATTCTTGGAGCTTGTATAGGTTCTTTTTTCTTGTAAAACGGCTAATGCTTCCTCAGCCGATCTAAATCTCTCCTCGATCGCAGGTTCGATCATTCTATCTAGCCAAGTTTCAAAATGTTTGTCTAGTTTGTTTTGATTAATTTGCGATCGCCAATCAATTTTAAGTTTTCTTTGTGGTAGCTCAGATGGATGCTTGTGGGTTAACAGAAAAATTAAGGTTGCGCCCAATCCGTAAAGATCTGTACTGAGTTTTGCTTGACCGCGAAACTGTTCAGGAGCCATATAGCCATAAGTACCGACAATTGTGCTGCCGCCCGTAAGAGAGTTGTGATAGGTATCTTGTACTGCACCAAAATCCACCAGAAAAAGTTTGTCTTTGTCTTGCGATTTGGCAGATTGATTATAAATAATATTTTGAGGTTTAATATCTCTATGAATTACAGGAGGAATAAGCTGTTGAAGATAGATGAGAATCTCTAAAATTCTTTCAGCAATTTGCTTTATTTCTAATTCGTTAGGATTCCATCCATTTTCAATGAGATTAGCTAAATTTTCACCATCGGCTAACTGTTGAACTATATAAAAAAGTCTTTGCCTTGGTCTATCAATTTGAAAGTAACCTAGGTAGTGAGGAATAGCAAAGTGATCGAGTTGAGCTAATATTTTAGCCTCTCTTTCAAAAAGTTCTAATATTTTAAAATTTTCAAAATGCTTCAAAGCAATAACTTTAATAGCTACTTCACCAACACGAGGATGTTCTGCAATATAGGTAGTAGCAATACCACCTTGTCCAAGAAATCCCGTAATTCGATAGTCTTTAACTATGTCCCCAATATTATGAATTGATTTCATTGAGCCTCCGTATGTCTACTACTTTGCACCTTTCTCAATTAAGAATTTTGCTATTTCATTATTTCTTGATACTGATAAAGCTGTTTTACCATCACTATTTATCATATTGACATTTGCATTATTCTCAATTAGCAATTTAACTATTGGCATATATCCAACGCTAAAGGCATGATATAAATATGTAAAATCATAGCTACTCTTGACGTTAACGTTTGCGCCTTTATCAATTAAAAGCTTTGCAAAATCAAAATCTTCATTATCAATTGCGTATATCAAGCAAATCTGCAAATATTCTTTCCTAAAGTTATTAATATTTGCCCCTTTGCTAGAAAGGTAATATAGTATTTGCAATTGCCAAGAATCTTTGATGTATCTCTCATAATCACGAAAATGCTTGCTATCTTTTGCGACTACGTAGACATATCGAAATGCATAGTCTAAAGGCGTATTTCCATTATTGTCTTTAGTATTAATGTCTGCTCCATTTTCAATTAAAAGTTTTGTCTTACTACTTTTGCTATACATATAGGACAATTGAAGTTCGACAAATGGGAGAAAGCCTGCTTCAATACATTCATCGCTTAGCTTTTGGAGTAAACATTGAAATTGTCTAGTCCCAATCATGTCAGCAATTGAGAAATGTAAGGGTGTAGCCCCATAAATATCTTTTACATTAATATTTGCACCAGATTGAAGTAGAAAGAGTATAATATCTGAACTTTTTGGAACTAATTTAAGTTGATCCATCGGTCTCTTCGGCATGTCCTTTTCTTCTATTTTTTTAATAGGATATCTTCCTATAACACTATCTGTTTTTACTACAGTGTAATGTTTAGAACCATCAGGGCTAGTTCCAGTAGTATATTCCACATAATCATCCTTTTTGACTACCGCATAGTGAAGAGGTGTCTGTCCAAGATTATCTTGATGATTAATATCTGCACCATTTTTGATCAGGTGTTTCACAATATTGATATTGCCATCATCATTAAAGTAATTTAGTACTGCATTTGACAGTGCTGTTTTATTGTTTTTATCTTTAGCATTAATATCAACTTTTTTGGATATTAACCAATCAATAACTTCCTCTGATTTTGTAGACAATAAAATTCCCTGATAATCTAATTTAGTTCCATTCTGACTAAGGAAATCAAGCATTTCTACATTAAGATTTTCTGTGATGCAACGATCAATATCAGTATCTTGACTTGGGAACTTATTCGACAACTTTTTGCTTTGCTTTACATAATCTATAAGCTCCTGTATATCTTCAGGTTTTCTTTTACTTTGTTTGACATATTCTGTAAAACTCTGAATGTCTTCAAGTTTTTTGTTTGATTGTTCAGATATAAACTTAGTTATTGTATTAGAGTTAAGATTTTGTTTCACATCAAATGAACAGATTTTGGGATATATATCGTAAAAGCTTAAAATCATCCATTTATTAATACTAATCAAAACAGCCGAAATACTGCCGATACCAGCGATCGCAATCCAAGATTTCCAAGAAAGTCTTCTTCTTGGAAACCAGACAATTTGTTTCTTCTGTAAAGCTGCTAGAGACTCACTCGCAGAAGCAAAGCGATCGCCTAAATCTGGCTCCACCATCTTCTGCAACCAGTCGGCAAATTGCTCTGAAACCTTAATTTTAGAACGGAAATCATAGCGCAATCTTTCTTGTGGCAACTCCGAAGGAGAGCGATGAGTCAAGATAAATAAAATCGTTGCGCCTAAAGAAAACAAATCCGTTGCCGATACCGCCTGACCGCGAAACTGCTCAGGAGCCATATAGCCAAACGTGCCAATCACCGTACTACCTCTCGCCATCGCGCTGCGATAGGTATCCTGTACAGCGCCAAAGTCAACTAAAGACACCTTGCCATCATCACCGTAAATCAGGTTATGCGGCTTAATATCGCGATGAATTACAGATGGACTTAGTCCATGCAAATAAATTAAGATATTTAAAACCTGTTCTGCAATTTTCTTAACACCCTTCTCATTAGTGCGCCATCCCGCCTCAATCAATTTCGCCAGATTTTGCCCTAGAGCCAACTCCTGCACAATATAAAAAGCACGATCTTCCTCTGTATCAATAGTAAAGAAATCAAAATACTTAGGAATGGCAACATGATCGAGTTGAGACAACACCTTAGCCTCTCTCTCAAAAAGCTCGATTTGCTTCCAATCATTCATATGACGCAACGATAAAGCCTTAACCGCCACTTTTTTGTTTTGCTGTAAATCAGTCGCAGCATAGGTGATGCCATTGCCACCTTGCCCCAAAATCTCTAAGATCTGATAGCGATCGCGAATTACATAACCAATTCCATGTAACCCATCTTTTGCCTCTTCATCATCCATAGCCAAAGATAGATCGAGACTGGGGAATGGCTTTGGATAATCTAAGTCAAACTCAGCTTGCCAAGCAAAATCTTTCTGTCCAATTTGTCTAGCCCCCATTCGCACCTTAGTAATACTTCTCGACTCAAGATCGATGAGTTCTAGTCTTACTGCATCTACTAAAGTCTCGCGATCGGCAATTGGATCGGATGCGATCGCCAATAATAGGCATTCCTCCAAACGTTTAGCAGAAGCCGAGATGCCTTGCCCCTTTAGCATTTCATTTAAATATGTAGCGATCGCATTAGGATCGCCTTGTTTTGCTAATTGGTACTCATTTGGAGTAGTCATAACGATGGGTTAGAGACTGATTACTGCACGCTTTAAGTACTTATATCTGAATGTTAATGAGCTATGCAGTAAAACAAAACTGAAATTTCAATATTATTTAATGTTCTTTGTGCCAAAACTCATTCATTCGCGCACAATAAATCTTGTTTTTTTATAGCTCATAGTCTAAATCCTCCAAAATACTTATCAAGTCTTGCTTGCCCGACATGATACGGAAAACATCAATTCCATCTTGTCTTGGATACTGAACCACTATGCACTGGAAGTGCATAGGTTCGACTAGGACTGAAAGTCCTAAATTTGTAGCTTCAGCCAAACTCTATTAGTTTTCCTATTTTAGTAATGTGACTATGATGATAATGCAGGTTTTACTCACGCTAAAGTTCTGCAAAGAAATCATAGTAACTGCTTTAAAGGTTTCAGCTAAAGCCTTGCACTGAAAGTGCATAGTTTTTACTAGCGCTTTGGGACAATAAAACACGACATAATCATCAACGATAAACCCGCGAAGATTAGAGATAAAAGATTGATAATACTCTTCCCTATTTGGGATGAAATGGCTATATTTTTTACCCATATTAGGGAATTCAGCATATAACTTGCATTTTTTGCGGATGTTATCAAATAACCTACTAGCTACATCAACATTTTCTTGACCATAAAATTCACAGATTTCATTAATATCTCGAACTGCTGCTTCTGAGAAAGAGAAAGTTTTCATACTTACTTCTGTCTCATCGCTTCTAATCTTTCTTCTAGTTGTTGAAACACAACTTCCCCATCAACCACTCTTCCTTGCCGAACATCTTCCATCCCTTCAAGGATTTTTTGACGAACCTCTATTATTTTTTGTTGTTTTTTTTCATACTCTCTTTTTTTAATCTCATGCTCTTCCAAAAGTTGAAATGCCAGAGCAAAGAGTTCTTCCGTACTCCCATAAACGCCTTGATTGATTTTTTCTAAAACAAATATTTCTTGTTCTGGTCTTAAGGCAATCTGCATTGTCGGTTACTCCCAAGAAGATCTTTGTACAAAATGTCGTCAGTGTCTTACAAATATATTAACACCCTTACCAATTTTAAAGCATTGCTTTAATCTGCATACCTTGTAATACTCTAGTAATACATTATGTCTAGATAGCCACCGAGTCGCGCAATTTGCAAAATTTGCAACAAATTATCAAGGTGCAGTTAGAGGTGCAAGTTATGTCTTTATTCTGGAGCTTCTTTATTGCGATCGCACCCGCGATCGCCATTCTTTGTTACTTCTATGAATGCGATCGCCAAATTGGTGAACCCTATCAAGACAAGTTCAAAGCGCTTCTGATGGGAATGGCTTGCATCATTCCTGCGGGATTTATTGAAGGAGTTGGCGCTTATATTTTATCTGGGAATAAAGTCGCTAACTACTTCCAACAGATGAATACCTCAATAGATACTCCTTCGTTCTCTTTGCCAGATGCTTTATTAGGAGGATTCATCCTATCAGCACTCATCGAAGAAGCCTTAAAGCTATTGATTTTGCTTTCAGCATTCAAGAAAAGCGAATCCTTTAAGACTAAAACCAACATCGTGATGCTAACGGTCTGCATTGGCTTAGGATTTGCTTGCATTGAGAACATTATGTATGTGTTCATGCTACATAGCAAAATGGGGCATTACATAGCTCAAGCCAGAGCCTTTGTGAGTTTACCGATGCACGCGATCGCAGGTGTAATCATGGGCAGCATTCTCGCAGAAGCAAAGAATTCATCTCAACATCGCCCATGGATTGCTCTTAAAGCATTATTTGCCGCGATTCTTCTACATGGTACTTTTAACTCTTTGCTATTTCTCCATACTTGGCTCAGTTCTCTAGCAGCGTTTATTGGTTTGTTCGGCAGTGTCTTTTTTACAGTGCGATATTTCCAAAAACTTGATATAGTTCCAAAAACAGATGAGAATCTATCAAGCAAGCAAATTACTAATAAAAATATTCGTAAATGGTGGGCTTGGCATTGGTATTCTCCAGTTTTGTGGTCAGTAGGAGTTGCCACTGCGATCGCGGCTAGTTATTGGATACCTCAGAGCATGAGTAAGTTAGCTGGACGTTCTGTTAATAGTGGGGTGGAATCTAGCGCCGTTGCTAGCAATGATGATGGCGACATCTCTCAAGTCAAAGCCAAATATGACCGCAGAGACTATGTAGGCGTGATTCGCGACTGCGATCGCATACTAAGAAAAAATCCACGAAATTCTGTAGCATATAACTATAAAGGGATTGCATACTTCTATCTTCGCAATCTTGACTTAGCGATCGACAGCTATAGCCAAGCGATCGAAATTAATTCGGAATATGCTTTGGCTTATTCTAATCGTGCTGAAGCTTACCTTTATCAAGGGAATTACACCTTAGCCTTAGCAGATTATAATTTAGCAATTCAAGCTAAGGGTGATTTAGGTAGCAAAGGGAAAAGTCGCCTTGCGGATATCTATGCCGATCGAGGTGATGCGTTAGGTCGGTTAGGTCGATTTTCAGAAGCTCTTGCTTCAGCCGATCGCGCACTTGAGATCAATCCACGGCATGTATTCGCTTGGTATATCCGTAGCTTAGCGCATAGCTATACTAAGCAAAATCAAGAAGCTTTAAAAGCGATCGACAAGGCGATCGAGATTGCCAACTATGCCTATATCTGGCATCAACGCGGTGATATATTATACGACCTAAAACGTTATCCAGAAGCGATCGTTGCTTACGAAAAGGCTGTACAAATCGATCCTCAATATGCCCGTGCTATGTATAGTCAAGGCTTAGTTTTAGAAGAACTAGGGCGCGATCGCGAAGCTCTACAATCATATAATCGCGCTCTAGTTCTCTATCCTGATTGGGAAGAAGTCAAACAATCCAAACAGAAAATCATGCGTAAATTAGATAAGAAAGGAGTTCGCTAACATGGAAGACCAAGCAAAAGATCCAAAAAAAGTATCCAGTCTTAAAGAGCAAGCTCAAAAAGGAAACCCAGAAGCTATATCCATCTTGATGAATCGCTCCTTCCAACGTCGGGGAGTAAATGCTTCAGTTAGACTCCACGAAGATTGTCTTCAGATTTTACTGGAATCAGTGAAAGTACCAAATCAAGCAGTATATGTGTCCATGGTTCTGACAGGGCTCCAAAATTTAGCGATCGCCAATATCAATGTGCTAGAAATTTATGGCAAGCAAACAAGCTCTGAAATTCCTAGATGGAGCCATAAAATAGATTTAACGATAGACACGCAAGAAATTGTACCTGAGATCCTTCCAGCAGATCAACAAAACTTGATTACTGAAACAAAAGATTCTCAAGAGGTTCTGAGTACAGATTCAAAACCACTAATCAAGGAATCTGCGAATAAATCTGACTGGAATAAAAAATCTAATTTACGAATCCGATTAATCACACAATTAAGTGGTCGCTTAAATCTTAGAGCTGCAATCTATGGATTTTTGCTAGATATAATTAGTTCAGAAGCTACAGTTTTTTTCTTTACCTCGATCGCCACTGTATTGCTTACCATTCAAGGGAAAAGCCCATATCAGATGCAATCAGAATTCTCAAGCAATCTATTTTTGATTATTTATCTCTGTATTGGACTAACATTTTCTTGTGCAGGAGGTTTTTTCTCGGCTCACTGGGCAAAACAAAATGAAATCTTTAATGCGGCTCTAACTGGCACTATATCTACTAGTCTAGGGATCTTAATGCATTATACAAACCCGTCATCCACGCCTTCTTGGTTCTTTACAACTGCACTCTATCTGACAATTCCTGTCGCGATCGCTGGCGGCTATCTCAGGAAAATCTCATTCAAGAAGCAAACGCTGAGAGCATAAAGGTTCTCAAAATTATTTAGAGTTCTCAAATCAATTTAGCGACTTCCCTTGGGACGAGGCAGACGCGGGTTGCTTTGATGAATAATCGAAATATTAACAGGATAACCTAAAGAAACCTGAGACAGATCGTTACGCTCATGGTTCTTGATCGCGATCGCGTCCAAAGAATTACTAAAAACTGATGCGATCGCGATAATAACGATAATGCCATTGCTTAAAAATAGTCTCATACCTTTTCCTCAACTGATATTTAATAGATTGCCAAAAAAATTGAGTTCAAAAGGCTCATTTATCGACTCAGTTTTTGACTCATTTATTCACCTGTCATCGGTCACCGCACAATCTACGCGACTCGTTACAAAACTTAAAAAACTTGTGCGGAGAAACACACTTTAAAAGTGTGTTTCTCCTACTGCTCATGGCTTTGCAGTTATTTCATAATGAACCTGTGAACGAAATCGAAGTACGAAACATTAACTTAATTCTTAATCTACTTCTGAACGTTCCATCGTTGTTTTGAAATAGTTAAAGGTGATATTTATGTTAGTACGTTGGCAACCTTTCCAAGAAATGGAAGAAGTTCGTCGTCAATTTGATCGCTTATTCCGTGAGTTTGCACCACTAGATCAGGAAACTGCAAAAGGCGGATGGATTCCTGCTAGTGAGCTTCGTGATGATGGCGACTATTTAACTCTGAGACTCACACTTCCTGAAATCGAAGCTAAGGATCTTGATATTCAAGTGACCAAGGATTCGATCTCAGTTGCTGGTGAACGCCATGTTGAACGTAAGGAAGAATCTGAAAAAGGATACTACTGGAGCGAAATGAGCTATGGTAAATTCCACCGTGTATTTGCTTTACCTGTAGCGATCGAACATGAACAAGTGAAAGCTGAATATACCAATGGTATCCTCACATTGACCTTGCCCAAAGCTAATGAAGTCAAAGCTTTTAAAGTCAACGTCACTGGCGAGCTACCTGCTGCTTCCTAATTAACCTCATTTTTGGAATAATTTCAAATTAGAACTGAAAAAAAAGCCAGCAAAAGTGCATCATCATAATGATAATGCCTTTGCTGGCTTTTTCTTTAAATCTAATTTACAAAAAAAGATTCCTATAATTTCTTTTGCTGCCAAAAAATTTATTGTTTAAGATACAAACAGTATATTAGTATTTCTTAATATTTGTTAATAGACATAATTGAAAAATATTGCTATATAAAATAAGTAAGATAAAGCTTAGCAATATCAAAAACATGAAAAATAAATTATGGATTCTTACTTTAGTAGTGTTTCTTGTTAGCGGATGTTCTTCTATTGCTAAGGGCGTTGGTAGTGTTACAGATGATGCAGCAAGGATTGTAACTAAAGTAGATCCACCTCCCCTACCTAAAGTTTTGCCAAACACAAACTCGGCATCAGTATCGATATCAAATTTTATCAAGCAGGCTGGTAAATCTAAAGGTTCATCGTATATTGGACAACAAGTTAGTAATCGAAAACCAATTTCAACGCAAAGTTTAGCCAATGTTATTTTTTCTGAAACTGTTTCAGAACTTAGAAAAATTGGGAAAAAATTTATAGAACGTGAAGTGCGGCAGCTAGCATATGCAGAAGCTGTTGAATTGATTAATGAGTATAATTCACAAAACAATAATAAGGCTGAGGTTACAAGGTAATGGCTTCTACTTCTACAGCAGAAAAGCAGAAAAAAATCAAAAATATTGTTAAAGGCTTAGCCGAAATGAAAAAGCTTCAACAAGAAGCCGTGAAGAAGAAAAAAGCAAGACAATATATTAAGACTGCGGGAAGAGTAATCAGAGCTGGCTTGTGGATAGCTCCTTTTGTTGTGGGGTTAATTAGTCCACTTGTTGAACCTGCTGAAGCAGAAGAAGTAGATGAAACAGATGAATTAGATATTAGCGACGAACTTGACTACATGGATCTATACGATCCTGAGTTAATAGACTCAGTCAACGAGATTTTTGAGCAGTTTGATGGTCTTGACGATCTATTTTCTGACGAAATAATTGATTCAATTGTCAATGATATTGACCCAAATGACCTTGACATGAATGATGTAGTAGCGGCAGAGTCAATTGTTATTGAGATGTGTATACAAATTCGATATTCATGTTAAAAGGTAACTGTAAAGATAAAGTAGTAGGCACTGGACTGTTAATTAATGGATGCGATCTGGAATGACCATTTTACAAGGTAAAAAAGACGCAAATACGTCGATCACGACTTAAATGTCCATTGCCAAGTAGTATCTCAATCTCAGGACACAAATGATTTAATTGAGAAAATTATTTGTGTATTTGCACTGCTTTCTTTCTGCTTATTTAACAGTAAAAGAATCACTAAACCGCTAGAATATTACATCTAAGAAGTATAGTACAAAACACCTTCTATACTTCTTAGGTAATTTATTGAGGTTTTACAAGTTTTGATTACAGCTATACCATCAAGCTTTGTCGCCTCTGATTTCCCAGCCATTTGCGGAAATGAAGACGTAATTCAACGCGCTGTGCAAGATGATGCACCAGTATTTCTACCTTATAATAATCTTCGCCTTGAAGAGATTACCTCAGCCTTTGCCTGTGCATTGCATATGCATCAGCCGACCATTCCCGCAGGAGCAAATGGAGCGCTAATTTGTAACCTTCAAAACATGTTTGAACATCAGGGCGAAGGCGATAATCACAATGCTTCTGTGTTTGCATGGTGCTACAGCCGTATGGGAGATTTCATCCCCCAATTAGTCGCACAGGGCAGCAATCCTCGGATTATGCTGGACTATTCAGGAAATCTGCTCTGGGGCTTGCAGCAAATGCAGCGCCATGACATTTTGGATAATCTCAGGTGCATTACCTGCGATCGCCAATATCAGCCCTATGTAGAATGGCTCGGTACGATGTGGAGTCATGCGGTGATTCCATCCACGCCAATTCCCGATGTGAAGCTCCATATTCAATCATGGCAAAGTCATTTTGCTTCTATTTTTGGCATTGATGCTCTAAAGCGTGTTAAAGGTTTCTCACCACCTGAGATGCATCTTCCTAATCATCCTGACACTCTCTATGAATACATCAAAGCCCTCAAGGAATGTGGCTATCGTTGGCTTATGGTTCAAGAGCATTCAGTGGAATGTCTTGATGGTTCAGGACTGACTCAAGATCAGAAATATTTGCCAAATCGTCTCGTCGCCATGAATTCTCAAGGCGAATCAATAAGTATTACTGCTCTGATTAAGACCCAAGGCTCAGATACTAAGTTGGTTGCCCAAATGCAGCCTTACCATGAAGCGAAAGGTCGTAGCAGAAAAATGCTTGGCAATGTTTTGATTCCTTCTCTCGTTTCGCAAATTGCTGATGGCGAGAATGGCGGCGTAATGATGAATGAATTCCCTCGTGATTATCCATTGGTCTGGGATCAACTTAAAAATAATGGTCGTGGTAGTTCAGGTGTTATGGGACTAAATGGAACTGAATATCTCGAAATGATCGAAGCGGCTGGTGTTAGTCCGCTTGATTACCCTGTAGTTCAGTCAGTACAACAGCATAAGGTCTGGAGCAAGGTTGATCAAATTGGCGATCGCAATACTGCAACAGTTGAACAAGCAATTACCGAGCTAAAAGCAAGTGACCATCAATTCCATATGGACGGTGCATCATGGACAAATAGTATGAGTTGGGTGCATGGCTACGAAAATGTATTGGAGCCAATGAATAAACTTAGTGCCAAGTTCCATAAAAAATACGATCCACTAGTAGCGCAAGATCCCTCAATTACTATGCGATCGGATTACCAGCAAGCTCTGCTCTACAATCTCTTAGTCCAAACTAGTTGCTTCCGCTATTGGGGGCAAGGAACATGGACAGACTATGCTCGTGAACTCTATCGACGTGGTGAAGCTTTGTAATCAAAAACAAAAAAGGGCGCTTAGCGCCCTTTTTTGTTTTATTTATTCTTGAGCCTGACGATTGATTTGGGCGATCGCTAATTTTGCTAATACTCGCAATACTTCATGTTCATCATTCAATAATGGTTGCAAAGATTTAATGTAGTACTAGAGTCACAAAAATCAGCAATTCTCATTAAAATATTGAGTGGGCTGCTTTGCAACCCACTCAATATTTTTTGTTTTTTATTCTTGGTAAATACATCAGCATAATTAATAAACCACTCCCAAAATCTGTACCGCTAGAGCAACGGGCGGTACAGATTTTGGGATTTTATATTTCATTTTGCCTAACTATTTATTAATGCGATTAATAGCTTGAAACATCTGACTATCGGAAACTATTTGCTGTCGCTGGTTTAACTTGAATTTTTCAACGCGATCGCCCATAGTTTTCTCGGTCGCAATGCCCTCTTCCTCTGAAACTTGCCAGTTAAAAAGTCGATCTAACCCTTCTAAAGGGGCAAATGAGACGGCTCTATCTGTAAATCGCAACAACTGCATACTGCCACCACCAACGGCAGGGGCATTGCTCTGTTGCATTTCCAGTAGCATCTGATGCGCTGGAGATAAGGCATTGGGGGAACCATTGCCAATTGTCACTTGGGCTGTCAGAGAGTCTGTGTTTAAGGAAAATACAGTGCTCGCGATCGCCAATAATCCTAAAATTTTGAATGAAGCCATTAACTGCCCCTGAAATTTAACATGGTGAACTGCAACATGTAATATTTCCTTGCCCCTATTAAACCTAACATTTTTATCGTTTCGATCTAGCCAAATGTCAGAAAGTTAACATATATGGCTATAGCCGCCAAAGCCCAAAAGAGAATTGCGACGCAATTCTCTTTTTTTAGACTTCAAAAGATGAGAGTTGTTGCTAAGCACTACCTCTCATCTTTTGGGTTTTGAGATGCCATATGCAGCATGATGACGACTCTAAAGTTGGGTTTGGTTGCTATAGTATCGATATACTTCGATTATTTGATAGTTTGTTAAGCAATCGGGTTAAGCAATCGACAAGTAGATTTTAGTAACGACACCATGCTAGAGACGGTAACTGAAGCAGATCAACCAAAGGATTTGTCTAATACACAAGCCATTGAGGACGTAAATGAGGCTGCGATCGCTGTTGTCGATCCTCCAATTGTTAATGAAGATATAGAAGTAATTGAAGATGTCGAGATGTCTTTATTTGATCACCTTGAAGAGTTGCGATCGCGGATTTTCTATGCCTTAATTGCCATTTTTGTTGGGATAGTTGGATGCTTTGCGTTTGTTAACAAAATTGTGGCTTTATTGGAAATTCCTGCCCAAGGTGTAAAATTTTTGCAACTTGCGCCTGGCGAATACTTCTTTGTATCGATCAAAGTTGCTGGCTATAGTGGCTTATTGGTGGCAAGCCCTGCCATCCTGTATCAAATTGTGCGATTTATTCTGCCAGGTCTAACACGCAAAGAAAAACGTGCGATCGCGCCAATTGTGTTTGGCTCTAGTATTTTATTTGTCCTCGGCATTGTCTTTGCTTACGAGTTACTGATCCCTGCTGCCCTAAATTTCTTTATTAGCTATGGCGGCGATGTGGTTGAGCAGTTTTGGTCAATCGATCGCTATTTTGAATTTGTACTACTGCTATTATTTAGCACTGGCTTAGCATTTCAAATCCCTGTGATTCAAGCCTTATTAGCAATGACAGGTATTGTCAATTCCACCCGAATGCTTGCGGGTTGGCGCTACGTGGTACTTGGCGCAGTTATCCTTGGCGCAGTTTTAACTCCATCCACCGACCCAATGACCCAAAGTCTGCTCGCTGGTGCAGTTGCCATTTTGTACTTTGGTGGCATTTTCTTAGTCAAGGCTATGGGTAAATAAACAATAACCTGTGCTTCCTGAGCATCAGGCAGCACAAGTTTTGGGATTTTATAAAAAAATGGAAAATCAAAATATTTTGATCTACGACACAACCCTTCGCGATGGCACACAGCGCGAAAGGTTGTCGCTGTCAGTGGAAGATAAGGTGCGCATAGCAGTTCGACTCGATCAGATGGGAGTTGCCTTTATTGAAGGTGGTTGGGCAGGTGCAAATCCTAAGGATGGTGAATTTTTTCGACGAATGCAAGAATATCGCCTTAGTAGTGCCGAGCTAGTAGTCTTCTGTTCGACTAGACGTGCAGGAATCAAAGCCAAGGACGATCCCATGCTTGTGCCAATTATCGCTGCGGAGACTAAATGGATCACTATTTTTGGTAAATCATGGGATCTCCATGTCATCGAAGGATTACGGACAACGTTGGTCGAAAATCTTGCCATGATCAGCGACACGATCGCTTATCTAAAAAGTTGCGATCGCCGTCTGATCTATGATGCTGAGCATTGGTTTGATGGCTACAAAAATAATCCTGAATATGCCCTGCAAACCTTAAAAGTAGCTCTTGATGCTGGAGCCGAATGGTTTGTCCTTTGCGACACCAATGGCGGTACTATGCCAGATGAAGTTGCCAAAATTACGGAAGTCGTGAATGATTCGTTGCGTCAATGGGGAAGTAACCCGCAAATTGGCATTCATACCCATAATGATGCTGGCTTGGCTGTCGCTAATGCGATCGCTGCTGTCCAGCATGGCGCAACTATGGTACAAGGCACGATTAATGGCTATGGTGAACGCTGCGGCAATGCTAATCTCTGCACGGTGATTCCTAATCTGCAACTAAAAATGGGCTATGACTGTCTCGCTGCCGAGAAGCTGTCCCAGCTCACCGAAGTCTCTCGCCAAGTCAGCGAAATTGTTAATCTTGCTCCCGATGACCATGCGCCCTTTGTGGGGGCTTCTGCCTTTGCCCATAAGGGTGGCATCCATGTCAGCGCCGTACAGCGCAATCCCCTGACCTACGAGCATATTTCACCCGAAAGCATCGGCAACAATCGGCGCATCGTTATCTCTGAACAGGCCGGAATCAGCAATGTGATCTCCAAAGTCGAAACCTTCGGCATTTGTCTACGCAAAGAAGATCCCGCCTGTCGGCAAATCTTGCAGATGACTAAAGAGCTAGAGCAACTCGGCTATCAGTTTGAGTCTGCGGAAGCAAGTTTTGATCTATTAGTTCGCGAAGCATTAGGCGATCGCCCTAAATTTTTTACAATTAGCAGTTTTCATGTTTATTGCACTACGGACTCGACCCACAGCAATGGATTGGTTAATTCTCAAGCTACGGTTAAGGTGATGGTCAAAGATGAAGAGCATCTTACTGCCGCTGAAGGTAATGGGCCAGTGGCTGCTCTTGATATCGCGCTTCGTAAAGCTCTGATTAGCTTCTATCCTGAAATCGCTAATTTCTATCTCACCGATTATAAAGTACGAATTCTCAATAGTGATTCTGGAACTAAAGCAACTACTAGAGTATTAATCGAATTCAGTAATGGCAAGAGGCGTTGGTCAACGGCTGGTGTATCGAAAAATATTATCGATGCTTCTTGTAAAGCTCTTGCCGAAGGTTTAGAGTATGGACTTCTATCTACTGTGCGATGTACAAAATCTTAAATCTTGTGCCTCTCTCATGGAGAGAAGCTTCTGAGCCAGTTCTCCTATGTGCTCAAACAAGTAAAAAAGTTAGAGCGTAAAGTGCTCTAACTTTTGTCTATTTCAAGTTAATTGCAGGGGTTTTACAAACATCAATCGGATCTAGCTCGGCAAATTTTCCGTCATCATACTCAGCTCTAATATCGAAAATGCATCCAGCATCATCACCTTTATAATCTGAACGTTTCCACTCAAAATCAGCTTTTTCGCGATCTTTAAGCGGGGCATCAAGCTCATTATCGCCCCAATCTTCTTTTTTGGGTGCAGACATGTAGATGGATTTCAAGACTTTTCCACTGTTGTTCACAACTGCAATCCTTACTGTATCAGAAGGCTTTTCGATTTTAGGGGATGCGGATGCAGTAGGTTCAGAAGGTTTAGCGGTTGCAGTTGCTGATGGAGTTGGTGAAGCAGAAGGTTTTGAGGCAACAGTAGGTGTTGCAGTAGGAGTTGCAGATACGGTCGCGCTAGAAGTAGTTGAAGTTGGGGTGCTGGATGTACAAGAAACACCAGCACCCGAAAGACTAACTGCGATCGCTAGATTACACAAAAAATATTTTTTCATAAAAATTTCCTTAAATGTCTGACTTAGATGATAAATCGGAATTATAGATTAAAGCTGACTTTTTGCAATTAGCTATTTATAGTACTTACGTATTCATAGAGATTCGGCGCGAAGCGCCGAATCTCTATGAATCGGTTTTGTGGTCATGGCTATAAAATTCATAAAACTGAAACCAAAAGCGCTGTAGGATGTTAATTTGTACAGCTCTATAGACTGTATTAATTAAATCTAAATTCAGAATACCAAAGCAAATCAATGGCTTCTCAATTGCGTGTATATGTTCCTCCCCATCCTGTTATTCGTCACTGGCTCACGATCGCACGGGAGAAGCATACACCAGTTCCCCTATTCCGAACCGCGATGAGCGAAATGGGTAAATGGCTTACCTATGAGGCAGTCCGAGAATTTCTACCTGTGCAAGAAGTAAATGTGGAAACTCCATTGGGAACTGCGACAGGTCAGTTGATCGATGGTTCTATTCCCTTGGCTTTTGTGCCGATTTTGAGAGCAGGTTTGTCAATGCTTGAAGGTTGCCAAAATCTATTACCAACAGCAAATGTTTATCATCTTGGCTTAGTACGTAATGAAGAAACCCTTGAAGCTAGTTGTTATCTCAATCGGTTGCCAGAAAGATTTGAACCGCAAACACACATTTTCATTGTCGAGCCAATGATGGCAACAGGTGGCTCGATTATTACAACCCTAAAAATGCTGACAGAGCGAGGAGCAGATGCTTCCTTAATACGGATTATTAATGCCCTATGTGCTCCGCCAGCCCTACAACTAATCAATCAACAATTTCCATCGGTACAGATCTATTCAGGTTGTATCGATGAAGTTGTGAACGAGAAAGGATGGATTGTTCCTGGGTTAGGTGATGCAGGCGATCGCTCGTTTGGAACCTAAACAAAGAACCTCGCTATGCGAGGTTCTTTGTTTAAACCGTAGCTGGAACTTTGATGTTCTCTTCCCATTTACGGGGTGGACTAGCACGACGAATATTTCGCCAGATTTGAGTTGCGGCAACAGTACCATCGGCAACTGCGATCGAAACTTGATTCAAGCCCTTCTTTAAATCGCCAAGGGCAAAAATGCGATCGTGGCTAGTTTTCGCCATCTCATTTGTGACCAAGTTCTGCCCATCCCATTCTAGACCTTCAATACCTTTAAGGTAATGATTGTGATAAACGGAACCCATGCCTACTAAACCAGTTGTTGCCTCGACAACCCTGCCATCGGCAAGTTCCACACCACTAAGCTGATGATTTTCACCTAAGAACTTAGCGATTGGAGCTTCATACAATGGATAACCGTGTTCAGCAAGTTTCTGTTTCATTGTGTCGCTAACTGTACATAAGCCATGTGTCAGAACCGAAATATAGGGCGTAAACCAGTTCAGAACAAAAGCAGCACCGATCTGAGATTCTGTATTCGCAATCAAAACTGCTTTCTGATCCCACATGTCATAACCATCGCAAATCATGCAGACATGTAGCGTATAACCAGCATAGTCATAGACATTTTGCATGTTTTCAAGCTGCGGCAAATTGTCCATGATGCCAGAAGCGGCAATCACATACTTACTGTGAAATACGGGATAAATACTATTTTGCTTACCAACTTTCACTTTTACGGCAAAAGTTTCACCTTCTTCGATTACTTCTTCGACATAACCACGCAGATGATCGGCTCCCCAATCTAAAGATGTTTTGGTTCCATGATTTAAAATATCGCGCCCAGGAGTATGAGGATCAAGACCGACGTAGTTACGCAAATCTTGCATCCATAGCGATCGCCCTTTCCCTTTTTCGATCACTAGACACTTCAATCCATAACGAGCTAGATAGATCGCTGCCGATAGACCACCCATACCACCACCAACGATGACCGCATCGTAGAGAGTATCAATGCGTTCATTAAGATTTTTGCTAGAGAGTTTCATGGCAGTGCAAATTTACAAGACGATATTTTTAAAAGCGATATGATTAACGTAATCTGTAGTCAGGATTGTATTCAACTAATTCAATCTCATTGCCAACTGGATCGCTGACGTAAATGCGATGCTTGGTTTCTGGAGCAGCAAGAGTGTAATAGTCAATCTTATTTTCTTCCAGTCGGACTTTGATCGCTTCACCGTTGTTAATCACAAATCCGACATGGTTCACACCGATATTTTCATAGATTGCATGAACCCTTTTTAAATTTGGTGTGTGGTTTAAACAAACATAAAACTGGTCGTCACCCAAATGAACCCAAGGTCTTTGATCATTCCGATCCTCGGCTCTGACGTGCCATTCAGGGAACACAATTTGATAAAAAGCCTGACTAGCTTCAATATCATGACAGGCTAAGTTGACATGTTCCAAGCGATTTAGTGTAGCCATTTCTTTCTCTACAACAAGGTATTGCTGTGGACAGATGTGGGTGCGGGCAAAGCTCGCACCCACATCTGTCTAAGATTCAATAAATTTCGTTAGGCTTGCGTAAGTCTTAGGTGTAAATAACTTTTTAAAAGACTTGCTTTGCAAGCCTTTTAAAAAGTTATTTATCTTTTAGCATGGCGCTTTAACCAACAAAGGCAAGGCGAGGAGCAGATACACCTGTAGCCTCAGAACCCTTGAGATAAGCCAACATTGTGTCAGCATCAGAAACTTCAAAAGGATCGCTACCAGCATTATCAGCGAAGCCAGGTTCTACGAAAATCTTTTCGATCTTAGAGTCATTGACTAACATCGAGTAGCGCCAAGAGCGAAGACCGAAGCCAATATTTGATTTGTCAACGAGCATTCCCATCTTGCGAGTAAATTCACCTGCGCCATCAGGAAGCAAGAATACATTTTTAGCGCCGACTTCCTTGCCCCATTTAAACATCACGAAAGCATCGTTAACAGAAATACAGATCACTGCATCAACGCCTTGAGCTTGAAATTCTGCATAAAGCTCTTCGTAACGAGGTAAGTGATTGGATGAGCAGGTAGGAGTAAATGCACCAGGTAGAGAGAAAACTACTACTTTTTTGCCAGCAAAAAGATCTTGAGTAGTTTTGTCTTCCCAACGATATGGGTTAGGGCCTTCAACAGATTCATCACGTACACGAGTTTTAAAAACAACGTTTGGTACGGTTTCAATAACTGCCATATTTTTCTCTGGATTTAGTGCTTATCTGAACAAACCTAAGAATAATTCTGATTTAAAAATTAGTCAATACCCATAACTACTTAGTTATTTTAAGAAGTTCAATAAATTTGTGATTCCTAGATAGAGGTGATATAGTTAGAACTCAAGTGATTAAACAGGCTAGTTACTTAGAGAATTTTTTAAAAGATGATCGCTAAATTTTAAAACTGCAAATCTAGTCTGTAAGGACTTGATCAGGAACTGCGGCGAGAATCAGGAGGATGTTTATATGCAAAAGCAATCAGCTCGGGTTGTGCAAATCTTGAAATCTAAGGGGTTGCGTGTCACGCCACAACGTTTTGCCGTATACGCAAATTTACTTGAGCGTCTAGATCATCCAACTGCTGACCAGATCTTAAACGATTTAAATCAAGATGCACCCACCTCATCTCAAGCAACGGTTTATCTTTCGCTTCAGACTTTGTGTGATGCAGGACTAGTGCGAGAAGTTTTATTGGAACAGGGGGTATGTCGTTATGATGCCAATGTAGAGCCACATCATCATTTTCGATGCAGATGTTGCGGCAAGATTGAGGATATTGAGTGGGATGCTTTTGAAGGTTTAAGTTTTCGGAAACTTCGTGCATGTTTAAAAGTTGATAGCTACGAGGTAACTGTTAATGGTGTCTGCGATCGCTGTCAACCTTAAAAATATTTGGTGCAATGCACCAAATATTTTTAATCTTCATCTGGTGTCAAATCTCCCATAAAGCCCTCGGAACGCATTTCATCAGGGGTAACTAGCCGATCTTGTTTAGATATATCATCTTCACTGTCATCTAAGTCCTCAGAAGGTAGATTACTGGATCGTAAGTTCTCTGGATATAAATCTGAAGGCGATCGCTTTTGACGGCGAGGACGACCTAGGGACTTTAAGCCAGCTTTTAAGCCAGCAAACGCGCTTTTGGTAGCGATGGTCGCATTAGATGCGCCTTGGCGTACACCCTTGATTCCATCATTGACTTGCTTAACAGCCTCACCAGCACTTTTTGCGCCTTGATTTAGTTCATCGCTTAATTCACTTAGCTCTAGCCCCGTCATCCGAATTGCTTCCAGTGTCGCTGGTAACTCCCGCGTTAAGGTGTCAGCTAGGCGGATGATACTATTAGCAGCTTTTGCCAATTCCTGAAAAGCAGGGATTGCCGTTAGCAAAAGAATCGTCAGACAAACGACCACCAATAAAAATGACAAACCTAGCAGAAAGATCGCTTCTGACATAATTTCCTATAGGTGTTTACTCTTTCAAGACTGTTTTAAGGGCTTATTCTTCATCTTCAATAGCTTGATCACCTTCACTGAGCGCACTACTTGGCGAACCACCCATTGATAGCGCTAATTCCTCCTGTAGCTTGCGGCTAGCTTCTTGTCCTGTAGCGATCGCCTCTTGTAGACGGACTAGCGCCTCATCGATAGTCCGTTGCGCTTGCTCAGTAAAGCGATCTGCTTGGTACTGCACATTAGAACCTAACTCTTCGGCTAGCTGCGGTAGATCTTGAGCCGATCGCTTTAAAACTTGACGAGTTTCTTTGCCTGATCTCGGCGCAAATAATACACCAGCTGCTGCACCGATCGCAGTACCTACGATCAATCCACCGAAAAATTTACCTGCGCCGTTTGACATTATGCTTGCTCCCTGACGACTTGCTCGCTGACGACCCTTTGTTTTTGCCGTTTGGTTTATTATTTAGAGAGTTTGACGCACCCTTCGATGCACCTTTCCGCGACTGTTGCCACCGACTCCCTAAAAAGGATACACCACGCACAAGTACAGACAATAATTTGCGGATTTTTTCTAACTGACTTTGCAATATTTGGTATTGCTTTCGCGCCGTGCCAACTCCGCCAAGAGCAACTTCAAGGCTAGGAGTAGATCCCTGTAAGCCATTTTCGCAAGCTTCAGTCCAGCCATCTACAGTTTTGACTGTTGATTGGAGTGCACTCCGTAGTATCCAGACCTGCCATGAAGCCCATAGCAATCCTACGCTAAGTATTAACTGTATGGCGATCGCGATCCAAATCATTGTTTTTTAACAAGAACTCATAGAATTTTTAAGATTTGTAATGATAAGAGAAAAGTAGCATATGCTTCATTTCATTAATATTCTTAAGTACCATAGCATAGCTAAAAAATAGAGTAAAAAACTGTACCGCCCGCTGCGTAGGCGGTACAGTTTTTTTTGGGTTAATATTTACTTGTAGTGAGTATAGCAACCACCAACATAGTTTAATGCCAGAAAATTAATGTCAAAAGAAATCGTGACAGAATATGTCAGCAAAAGCCATGAATCCAAAAAAGGAACTCAAAATTTATTAAACTCGTCTCACAATATATAAATAAGTTATATTGGCAATTGATTGAGATGCACACAACAAAGTTGTCTAATAGTTCAGTGACACTTCTACACCCACACCCCTATCTGATCGTTCATGCAGATGAGGGGCAACAAATGATTCCGCTTATAAACGCAGATTTCTGGACAATTGGTCGGGGCTATGACAATTCAATTGTGTTGACAGACAAATGGGTTTCACGCTACCACGCCACATTGCAAATCGTTGGAGCGTCTAAAAACGACGGCTTTGAGTCTTCCATGAAAGGAGATGCAAAGAGTCGCAACAATAACAATGAGTCTGGCAGCTTCTACCTAGTCGATTTTGGTAGCCGCAATGGGTCTTTTATGCGAGGACAGAGGATTACTTTCCCCATTTTGTTGAAAAGTGGCGATCGCATGACCATTGGCAAAACTGATATAGATTTCTTCTCTCCACATAAACGCGAACCACATCGCCCTACTACTGAGCATATGCGTCTATTTCAGCAGCCTACGGCTCCTGTTTCTCGCACTACGCTTACCCCTTCTGAAGAGCGAGTTTTCTGGCAAGTTGTCCAAGGCTTTACCAATAAAGAAATTGGCAAACGGTTGCAGATCAGTCCGAGGACTGTCCAAACTCACCTCAGTAGTATTATGACTAAGCTGAATCTGGAAAATCGCTCACAGATTGTACGTTATGCCTTTGAGCAAAGTTATCGCCCTACCACCAGTGATAGCGTAGATAACACAGATGGTAGTAATAATTAAAAGCAAAAAAGAGAGTCGCGGCTCAACTCTCTTTTTTTGCTTTTAATTTAGAGGCGATACTTTTAGCTGATTGGGGTAAATTGCTGTAAACATTAAGAAAGCCAATGCAGGTTACCTTCTTAATATTTTTTTGGGCTTAAAATATATAAATCAGCGTCACTTTATCCAAACATTTCAAAATATGCTCGATCTCAAAGTAATTCTACCGATCTTAACCATTTTGTTTACCGTTAGCTGCTTATTTTTCGGCACTCGTAATGGTTTCTACGACACCGATAAATATCATGGTAATGGCTCAGCCCATTGAGAAATAAGGCGACACTTTGCGTTACCTTATTTCTTAAAAAAGAAGATTGGAGGCGCGAAGCACAGCCAATCTTCTTTTTATGTTTTAATCCTCAAAATGGCGTTGCCATTTTGAGGATTAATGTAAGAAGCATTGGTGTAATTTTTCAGCAATTCTCATTATAAAAATCGGTTTTTTGAAAGCCCGCCTAAGGCGGGCTTTCAAAAAACCGATTTTGGTATTTCCAGCGCCTTTGGCGCTGGAAATACCAAAATCGGTTTCATAATGAGAATTGCTGGTTATTTTTTGTTTGTGTACAAAAACATGCGCTCAGCATGTTATGCTAGTTTGTCTAAAAGCTAACGCCTTCAGAAAATATGGTGATCGCCATACTAATGTACTCAGAGACTACTGAGAAACGGAAACCGCCTATGCAGTCGAACTGTCCAAGAGTAAGTAAATCTATTTCTCTGGATAAGTGGCAAAAACCCAACATTGGGAACAACTAGGAATGCCCAATCGTGAGGTTGGGAAGCTCGCATCGTAACGCCTAAATTCAACGAATTTGGCATTTAGTGTCGAGTTTATGTCACGTACACCTCAAAACACGTTTAAAGTTTTTATCATGGCACTGTTGCAAGAACGCAAGCTCGAAATCTTTTCCGAATATCAAAAGCACCCCACAGACACTGGCTCTTCAGATGTTCAAGTTGCATTATTAACCGAGCGTGTCACACAGTTGACTACTCATCTGAAGTTACATCCTAAAGATTTTTCATCTCGTCGTAGTTTGCTGAAGATCATTGGTCAACGTAAGCGCTTACTTGCTTACGTTCGTAATCAAGATCGCGCTCATTACAAACAACTGATCCAAAGTCTCGGTGTAAGAGGCTAGGCTTAAAAGTTTAGTTGCGATAGCTTCATATCATAAGTACCTCGGCATAATTAAAAAAAGCAGAACCAAAATCTATACCGCCCGCGTAGCGGGCGGTATAGATTTTGGTTTTTTATAGCCAAAGCAAGGAGCAAAAGTGAGTAAACCAACCACAGAACGGATTCCTTTTGAGCCAAATAATCGCAGTAAGAAAATAAAGGAGTCTAAGAAACCGCCTTCTACTCCTGTTACTGCGACAACAAGTGCTCAGAAAAGTACTGTCAATACCAACTCAAATGTCAAGAAGCGTAATGATTCTCTAGGCATTCCTGAAGAGGTTAATCGTCGTATCACTCGACGTGCTGCTTTGTTCTGTGGTATTCCTACAGGGCTGGGGCTAACAACATTTATTGTCAGCTATTTTCTTGTAAGCAAACACATAGTCGATCTACCAACTTCAGCAGTTGTTTTATTGAGTATGTTGTTTCTAGGCATAGGAGTCGTGGGACTCAGCTACGGAGCTATCTCTGCATCTTGGGATGAAGGTCGTGTGGGTAGCTGGTGGGGAGGCGAAGAGTTCAAAACCAACTTTGGACATTTAAGGGGCGCTTGGAAATCACAGCAGCAACTAGTCAAAGCTAATCAAGATCCCACAAAAACAAATACCAAGAAATAAAAAAGAGACTCGCAAAGCGAGTCTCTTTTTTATTTAAGCACTCGTTGCAAAATTGTCTCGTGAGTTAAGCCTTCAGCAAGAAATGAATCAACTATTTGAAGCCTTTCAGATAAGCCGATGATATAGGTATTGCAACTAGCCCCTAGAGACTCACAGGTTGTCTGTACTGCCAACAACTCACGACCAGTTAGTCTCGTAAAAAAAGACGTAAGAATACCTGACTCTAAATAGCCAGTTGGCAAAGTATTGCCAGCGATCGCCCGAACATAGGGAGAGTTATAAGTTTTAACCAAAATGAATCCTTGAGCTTGGTATTGAGGATCGAATTCAAACTTTCCCCAGCCGTGGGTCAGCCAACATTCTTTCAAACTTTGAATGAATGTAATCATATCCATCTCAGCAAGTGACTGCGAATAATATTCTTCGAGAGATTCAGTAAAGCGAGTATAAAAATTTTTTCCCCACCACTTGCCGCAGTTAAACAAAACTAGTCTCGAAGCTTGCCCTGTTTCCTTGGCTAAACCTGCATAAAGTGACGATATTAATGTGTCAGGAACTGCAATAAGGCGATCGCCTCGCCGATTTTCTAGTAGCCCAATTTCTAGATCGCCTTTGACATAAGCGTTATAGTCAAAGAAATTAGAAGGGACGCGATTTTCCTTGATGAGATCAGCGACAGAAATCATAACGGTTTGTCTCTAGTAGATTAGCGTGACTTGGGCGGCGGTAATCAAAGGCTGGATTAGCGAAATCTGGGTGGGACTAAACTGAGTTTTTAGTCCTTGATTAAGCAATTTGTAAAGGGTTTCATTGAGGCGGCGCATATCGCGCATGGACATGATCCCTTCCAACCAATTAAGCAGTCTTTGCTTTAAAAAGTTTTCATCATTGAGTAGCATTGCCATCGAGCTATAGCGTAAAACCAGGATTAAATTTTTAATCCCAGATTCTAACTCTTCGTCGGTTACATTGGGCAATTCTGTTGGGACTTGGTCTGCTACTGTCTGCAAAATATCAATTTCGCGATCGCGAATTAGTTTATACAGCTTTAGTCGATCAGGCAATGAACTAATGTAACTTTCCATTAGTCCTAGTTCGTCAGATGCAAGATATCGATCTTGCGCTTGGTTAATTAGTTCTTGAATCTTCGGCATCATAGTTCTTATTTCACGAGAGTTAATGGTTGTAGTAAGAGGGACATCAAAGTGCTTCTCTTACAATGCTTAGAAGAATTGGGAAATATCGTCAAGGAAGTCTTCAAGAGTTTCATTACTTGCGTCAATAGAGTTACTACTCTGCTTCGGCTCAGATGCGGAGGCGGCAATTTCGGGAATCCCTGTCCATGAAATTGCCCGAAAGTATTGCCTTACCGACATCAACAAGCTTAATGTCGGCGAGCCTTTGCCGTTGTTGCTTGTGATTGGGGCGATCACCCGATTTTCCCAATTTACACCCTGCCAAAAGTTACGTAATGGCTGTAAACGCCAGTCTGAGCTACTCATTTTAGAAATTCTCCATCGCGTAAACGCCCTTCGATGTCACGAGTAGTTGCGCCTTCATTGAGCCAGAACGAAGCAGCATCAATCCGATTTTTGCCTCCAAGCAAGAATTTACAATAGTTCTCACCCATCGAATAGCACTGAATCTCAATGCATTCCAGCTCTTTATTCACTAGATGAGTAAAAAATCCTGAGAATAAACCTGCATATAAGTGGCAAACGGGTTTACCAACATCGCCAAGGCTACGAGCTACAGCCGAGTCGAAAACGCTAATAAACATAAATCCTTGTTTGCGATCGCTCATATCTACTTGCCAACGCCCCCAACCCTGTGATGTAAAAGGCCACCACCAAGTTTCTAGCAAGAAAGGCAAATTAGTCTGACGAATACTGCGCCCAAAATCGCGCTCAAACCATTTTGTAAAAAATAATGCATCTTGTAGCCCCCATTCACATCCAATCGAATACATGACAGCTGCCGAAGCTTCACCAACTTCATCTTCTAATCCTTCCTGAAGCCCAATAATGAAATCTTCACTGGTCAGAATATTTCTTGAGCCGTTCCAGTCTTCGATGATACCTTTCTCAAGATCAGGCTGCAAAAAATCTTGCAGACTATAGTGATTATTTTTTCTTTTCGCTCTAGTTGCGCTATTTGGACGATCTGCAGCAACAGTCATAAATAAATACTCCTATCCAAAAATTATTTAACGTAAAGCTCGTCTTGAGAATAAGCAAATAAAAATAAAAAAATAAGCAGATGAAAAACTGGCTTTGGCTCAGCTATTAATCTGATTCTTTTTACTCAAAAATATCAGCTCTTTTCGTATTTGCCAATTGTTCACCGACACTGAAATTGGTGTTTTCTAGCTGACGAACAACCGATCTCGTAATTAATTGACCAACTTCGACCAATGTCTGTCCAGTAATCGGGCTAAGTAATGGTTTTTCACAACGTCGTCCAATTAAAGCTTCGATGTCTTGAATTGATTGAACATACATACCGACAGGTAGTTCAACCACAATGCCCTCGCCCATCACTTTGGCTTGACAAGCAAGTCTAGAGTTGGGTTTACAGGTAGTAATGACTTCTAAAGTGCGCTGCTCTCGTTTACCCATTGGGCTAAGCGAAGACATACCGTCTTGAATATAAACGTGACAGGTCGCACACATGCCGCGACCACCACATTCTTTTAAAATACTCAGCTCGTCTCCCATTAAGCCAGACAGTAATGCACCATTCGTTGCAATATCTGCTACTTGGGCAATAGGCTCAATTCTTACACGCTTAGCCATTATTAACTTGCCTCTACAATTGTTCCCCTTAATATTAAAGATTAGTTTAGCTCATTTAAGGTATACGCATAGAGTAGTTCCCGCCAAATTGCCTAATCTAATCTAGATGCAATGCTTAAAATCGGATCTTGATTAGGATCTCAAATTAAATAAAATCCAAAACTGATGCGTCGGCGAAGACCGATACATCAGTTTTGGGTTTTGAATTGCACATGTTATTTATTAATGCTCGAACCTTAGAGTAATATTTGCCTTTGGCGACTATCAAGACAGTCTTGTTCTAGCATTTGATCGAAATTACGAATTACTTGTTTGCAACGTTTTATATAAGCAACTACCCATGATTGAATTTGCTGAGTTTGCTCTGGATTGCAGGAGATCGCCGTTTGTTTTGGGTGTGATATTTGCCCACTGCGATCTATTTCAAACTCAGCTAACCAAGATGAAGTGGGGCGACAAGATTTCCAATAATTTGTGACTACGACCTTCCCCAGATATTGGGTTGTAAAGTGGCTTAGTTTGTTTAAAGCGGCTAAAAGTTCATCTAACTTATACTCTTGCGGGGCAGTTTTCGCTGATACTAGCTTAGTAGGACTATCGGTAATTTGTGTAGGGTTATTGGTAGCTATAGGCTTGTTTGCGGAAGATGTAGCAGCAGATGTAGGAGGTGTTTGAGGCTTATTTGTGTTTGATTGGGTCTGCACATTTACATTACTTGCAGTTGTGCTTGCTCTTATGCTAGAGATGGCATTTGGTTGTTTGTCAATTTGGACTCTTGCGTTAACTGATCTAAGAGATGTCGTCTCGGCGATCGCCTCTGGATGGGGAGGAGTGACAGGACTAACAAATCTCTGTATCGTTGATGGCTCTTGAGCATTTACGCTTGGGGTGTTTGCCTTCCAATTTGAACCTGGCAAGGAAGGATGAGTTACCGAACCTAATAAGAGCTTAAAGTATGAGACTGTGTTGTATGTATCTGTCTCGATCAGATGCTTGATTTTGGTAATGTCCCGACTGTAGTCAGCCAGCTTCAGGTGGCTATCTGTAAGTACTAGTAGTACTAATCCATGTGTCAACTTGTAAATAAAAACAATATGACCTGCAAAGTGAAACTCAAAAGATTCAAACCCTTCTGGTAGATTCTCAATAACTTGCAGTACTCCCTGACCTAATGCTTGCTTTGTCCGATCTAATACGGCATCCAATCCGTAGAAATAAGGACGCATACGGCGATTTGTGAGGGAGATCCCCACAACTCCTGCTGAATTCAAAAAATCTTGAATAACCTCCCGACTCATATTTTCTCACGCTGCTTCTATGATCGACATACCGTTTACCCTAGACCAATTACGCATTCTCAAGGCGATCGCTGCTGAGGGTAGCTTCAAACGCGCCGCCGATAGTCTATATGTATCCCAACCCGCCGTTAGTTTGCAAGTCCAACATCTAGAGCGACAGCTAGATGTGCCTTTGTTTGATCGCGGGGGCAGAAGAGCACAGTTGACGGAGGCTGGACAATTATTACTTTCCTATGGCGATCGCATTTTAAGCCTTTGCCAAGAAACTTGTCGTGCCATTGATGATTTACAAAATTTAAATGGTGGGACTCTAATTATAGGTGCTAGTCAAACGACAGGAACCTATCTCATGCCACAAATGATCGGCTTATTTCGCAAGAAATATCCAGAAGTCTCGGTTCAACTCCATGTTCATTCTACAAGGCGAACTGCATGGAGTGTTGCTAATGGACAGGTGGACTTGGCGATTATTGGTGGAGAAATCCCTGCGGATTTACTGGACTCTTTAGAGATTACACCCTATGCCGAAGATGAACTAGCGCTAATTCTACCAACTTCTCATCCGCTTGCTCAGGTGGGAGCTTTACCGATTGAGGAGTTGTATAAATTGCAATTTATTACGCTTGATTCACAATCGACGATCCGCAAAGCGATCGATCGCGTGCTGCTCGATAGTGGAGTTGATCCACGTCAGTTGGCGATCGCGATGGAATTAAATTCGATTGAGGCAATCAAAAATGCGGTGCAAGCTGGCTTGGGGGCAGCATTTTTATCGATAACAGCAATCGAAAAAGAGTTGCAAATGGGGGCTTTGCAACAAGTCCGTATTGACGGAGTGGTGATCAAGCGGATGTTATTGCAAATTCGTAATCCTAATCGTTATCGGTCTAAGGCAACTGAGGCTTTTTGTAACGAAGTTTTGCCAGTATTTCGAGATAAAACCTAATAATAGGGACGCGAAGCGTTCCTATTATTAGTCGCGAAGCAGTATAAGCACTATGGCGATCGCGATACAATAAGTAGCCAGTCCGAAATTTTTTACTTTTTACTTTTTACTTTTTTACTTGCCCCCATGAGTTATTTTCGCCCCACAGTTGATGCTATGACTGGCTACGTTCCAGGTGAGCAGCCAAAGTCTGGTATCAAAGTCATCAAGCTAAATACTAACGAAAATCCCTATCCACCTTCACCAAAAGCGATCGCTGCTTTACAAAATATTGATAGCGATTCTCTGCGGCGCTATCCTGACCCTTTTGCCCATGAATTTTGTCAAGCTGTAAGTGACGTATTAGATGTGCCAGCTGATTGGGTAATTGTTGGCAATGGCAGTGATGATATTTTAAATATTTTGATTCGGGCTTGTGCGGAAGGACGCGATCGCAAAGTTGTCTATCCCATGCCAACTTATGTGCTTTATCGGACTTTATCAGCGATGCAACCTGCGGAAATAGTCGAAGTCCCATATGGTGAAACTTTCCAGTTGCCGATCGCTGAACTTGTAGCAGCAAATGGGGCAGTAACCTTCATTGCTTCTCCAAATAGCCCATCAGGTCATTCAGTGCCTTTGGATGATTTGCGTAAATTGGCGCAGCAAGTTTCAGGTGTTTTGGCGATCGATGAGGCTTATGTCGATTTTGCCGAATATTCGGCGTTGCCATTGGTACAGGAATTTGACAATGTGATTGTGTTACGCACTTTGTCGAAAGGTTATTCTCTTGCAGGTTTGCGCTTAGGTTTTGGGGTTGCTAATCCTCGGCTTTTGTCAGGACTATTTAAAGTTAAAGATAGCTACAACATTGATGCCGTTGCGATCGCCATGGGGACTGCCGCTATGCGCGACCAAGAATATAAAAACATCTCCGCTGAAAAAGTCAAAACCTCACGCACTAAACTTACTCTCGATCTAAAAAATCTTGGATATGTGGTGTTCGAGTCTCACGGTAATTTTGTATTGGCTACACCGCCCAAAGGTAATGCTGAAGAGATTTATTTAAAGCTAAAAGAAGTAGGAATTTTAGTTCGCTATTTCAATCAAGAAGGTCTGGCTGATAAGCTACGGATTACTGTTGGTACTGACGAACAAAATCAAGCTTTGATTAATTTTTTATCTGTTGTCGCAGCCAAGCCCTAAAATCACGAACCAAACCATTGTCATCAGTTGACTCTGCCTGTTGCAAAAAAACATCTAAAATCGCGCTAGAAATAATTGGGAATAGGTTTGCCAACTAATATTTGGCAATATCGCAGCATTATTGGCAAATAATGGAGCAATTTCTTTTGTAGAAGATATTGGAGTAATAGTCATAGGCACTGGACAGTTAAAGCGTGATCGACGTATTTGCGTCTTTTTTGTCGGCATGAAATGGACGTTTCAGCACCTATCCCCGCTTAGCTGACCAATGCCTAGTCATAGGATTACCCTTGCTACTAAAAAATGGAGAATAGGAGGCTCGAACCCCTGACCTCTGCGGTGCGATCGCAGCACTCTACCAACTGAGCTAATTCCCCGACAGGTTATAGATACTAACATAAAATAAAAAGCAGCGCTTCGCGCTGCTTTTTATTATTTATTGGATATAGGAGATCGCGCTTCACCGTTCATTAAAAAGCGCGTGATCTTCTGCTCGTATCCTGAACCATCGGGGAACTCAACTACTAGCACAGGATTTTTAATGTTTTCAGATGGGATTTGCAGCATATATACATAATCACCATTATGAAACTCGAAATAATTTCCTTGGTTAGGGTTGTAGGTTCTCGCTGTGAGCTTTACGCCCGTAGTGCCATTTTTGTTTACACTCCGATAGTAACGAGGTTGAGACATATCTTTAGTATCAGCACAAACGTATAGAGCATAGTCCTTAGTTTCTGCATAGGCAAGAATCCCCCCAGTGCCCTCGCAGGTTTTGTCATTGGCTAGTTCATCGGTTAAGCCAGTCGTTAAATTTTCTGCGATCGCCTTATTCCCGTGTATTTCAGCACATACTGACAGGGACAGCCCTACTAACAAAGTCGCCACAGATTTTTGGAAAATAGATTTAATTAAACGCATCTCAAAACCTCATGCTTTTGCAATTTGCAGATACAGAAATGCTCGTCGCCCAAAGACTAATGTAACAACCATGAAAACTTTTGTAATCAGCAACTTTGCTTATAAATTCACGAGTCGGCTATGCAGAGCATCGCCGACTCGTGGGTCGTATTTGATATAGTTACTCCAATAGACTTGACGCGCATTCACTATGACCACGAGCCTCACCAACAACGAATCAACATTTCAAAAGATCGTGCGTCTCCTACGCTGGCACAAACCCGCAGGAAGACTAATTTTGATGTTGCCTGCACTGTGGGCAACAGTTGCCGCCGCCAAAACTCAACATCAATTACCACCTCTTGATTTATTGGGTGTGGTGATCCTTGGTAGCTTGGCAACTAGCGCCGCAGGTTGCGTGATTAATGATCTTTGGGATCGAGATATTGATCCGCAAGTTGATCGCACCAAAAACCGACCTTTAGCCGATCGCACTTTATCGATGCAAGTGGGGGTCGCCGTTTTATTAGTCGCAGGGCTATGTGCATTTTTACTATCGACCTATCTCAGTCCTCTGAGCTTTGGGCTGTGCTTTGCGGCTGTACCTGTAATTGTCATTTACCCTGCTTGCAAACGCTTTTTTCCAGTGCCCCAACTAGTCTTGTCGATCGCTTGGGGATTTGCGGTACTGATCCCTTGGAGTGCAGTTACTGGCGGACTTGATCGCCATGCTTGGGAGTTATGGACAGCTGTGATCGCTTGGACAATGGGCTTTGACACAATTTATGCCATGAGCGATCGCATTGATGATCTTAAGGTTGGTGTTAATTCTAGCGCCCTCTTTTTTGGAAGATATGTGACATCTGCGATCGCGGTATTTTTAGCGATCGCGCTTGGATGCCTGATTTGGCTAGGTTGGGAGATTCAACTTGGTTACGCACACTACTTTGCTTGCTTCACGGCTGGAGTATTATGGGTATGGCAATGTAACAGACTGAATCAAACTGAAATTCCTAGTGAGTTATACCAAAAAGCCTTTGGTCAAAATGTCTGGATCGGCTTTATTATTCTTGCAGGAATGCTCCCATCGACTCTAGGACTTAGCTAAACCCTTACTATTTTCCTATACCCCTGACGTATGATGTCTAGCTAGCCTCAGTCTGTTAACATCTAAGTTATAGATAGTTTAAAGAAATACATGAGCAATATTACAGAGAAGATCCAAGAAGAACTAAAACAAGCCAGAGAAACCTGCGAAGTTAGCGGTACTGGCTCCAAGGAATGCGCTGCTGCTTGGGATGCAGTTGAAGAGCTACAAGCTGAGTCGTCACACCAAAAGCAGTCAAAGGGTAAAAACTCCCTAGAAGTTTATTGTGACGATAATCCTGATGCGGCTGAGTGCCGTCTTTACGAAGACTAATTGCTTAAAATGTTGATGACAGATGTAGTTACTAAACAGCATTCTGTAAATTTCAATAAGAAAGGGGGCGCTAAGCGCCCCCTTTCTTATGTATCGTCATTACGCTAAAATTTATCTCTAAATCCGCAAATTTGCCAGATTGTCAGTTACATTTAAATTGACACTCCCCAACTATGGGGATTCAGCGCTTTTCAATCACTTGAGGTACAATTCTGTATTTCATCAGTTTGGCAAACGCTATAGTGAGGGACATCTATAGTTGCTAGAGAAATTTGTAGATAATAGGGAATAGGGTATGGCACAACTAAGCGTTATGGACTTGGCAAAGCAAGGTGATCCCAATGCGATCGCATCTTTGATAAATCGATCTCTAGCATCTAAAGGCATCCATGCCGAGGCTGAACTTGAAGCAGAATGTCTGAGAATATCCTTACAAGCTTCCCAGATCCCCAACCAAAAAGCGGTTGTGACAATTATTCATAGAGGCATGATCGTTTTACAGGTCAGTCAGATCAAGCGTGTCAAAATTCTGACCTATCGCTCTGATAATCATTATCTAGCTTGGCAGGATGAAATCGATCTTGGCAACAACGACGATCTTAAGCAGTCCGTGGCAACTCCAACGATTATCAAGGATACTAATGTCGAGCAAGGTCAAAATATGAATCTTGTAAGCAATCCCAAAGGAGTCATACTCGTGCAGAAGTTGTCTCAAATCCAGCAAAACTTGCAAGAGTATCAAGACATCATTGTTCGTTTCACCGATGAACATGTTGGTACTGTGCGATGCTTAACTACACTTACAGAATTAATTCAGGTAATTAGTCAGCCTAGCTTCTTATTTGCGTCCGTTGCATCTAATCCGAATTTGCGAAGTTTGCTCGATACGATCGCTGAATCGAGTAAAACCGATCAGCACGGCGATCAAGTAATTACTAACCTATCAATATTGCAGCCAGGCCAACAATGGCAAAAAGCCAAAATCCGTCTAGTTACTAAGATATTTTTAGAACCTGCGGATCTTAGCCAAGATCAGAATGAGCCAGAAGTCACGCATCAAGGGCTTACTTTGGACTTGACAGAAAGCACCCCTGAGTCTATAGCTGATGAACCTGATATAGAGCTAGACAATGCTAGTCCAGAAATTGAGCAAGATAATTCTGAAGATGTGATAGCTAATCTAGGCTCAGAATCTAATTCGCAAATGCTTACTGTAAATTCATTATTTGACGATTTTCCAGAACCGCCATTACCAAGTGCTCAATCAGTTCAAATAGTTAATGATATAACTGAAAATTCTGATTTTTCGGATTCACTATTTGATGACTTTATGAATGTAGATTCAGCGAATAGTTATCGTGAAAGTGAGGATTTATCTATTCAGCAAGTAAATGAGGAGACAAAGCCAACAAATGTAGATGATGATTTGTTTGGTAATTTCTCGTCAAATGACAACTCTGATATAGATGATTTAGAAGATGATATAGAGGCAATTAAATTAAGAATTCCCAAGCAGAATCTGGATAAATTTTTGCAGATAATGGATGAGGAAGAGCAGATTAAAGCGAAATCAGAAACTATTAACAACAAAAAAGATATTGATAAAGATACAGTTCAAGTAAAACCAGATCTTGGCGCAACAACCATAGAGCGGATATTAGGAAACATGGAAACCATTACTCTCAGTGGCTTAGATTCAAAATCTTCATCTAATTTTGTCACATTGGAAGACTTTGCAGAAGACTTAAATTCTGTTGGCTTTTAAAAGCCCAAAAACTGGGTCTGGGGCGAAGACCTAGACCCAGTTTTTGATCTTATTGTTTGGATGCCTTTAACTGTTCACAAATTTCTACTAAACGGAAGTTTGCAGGAAATTTCCCGTCAGCTTTAATCTGCTTGACATATTCAGAAGGAATGCGCCAAAGAAGTTTGACATCTAAAGCCTTGATGATATCTCCATGATCTATGACTCCAGCTACCGAGCCAACGGGAGATCGCACGATGACATAACGTAATTGTTTTTGTTCGAGGAGATTCACAACAGTTGAAATTTGCGTTTTGAGATCGACAGTATCAATTTCATCAAAGGGTTTAATTAGAGATTGCAAAGATTTTGATTGCCATTCGCTACTGTCAATATTACGGATCGCTCCAGCCGAAATGATGCCGCGATCGCGCCCATTTGAGGAAGCAATATAAATGGGATTTGAGTCTTTCTCTTCCATCAATAAAAATTTATCAGCAAATTCACGCAATGAGATCTCGGCATCAACTAGACGAAAATCTCTTGTCATCGCGGCTTCGGCATTAATATCAAGTAGAGCTTGTTGCAAATTGTTGAGATAGAGATAGCCACCTGCATTACCAAATAGGAACCATCCGATAAAAATTAGAAAAATGCCGCCAATAGGACTGCTGAGAGTTACCAATCCTCCCAAAATCATCGTCAAAATCCCGCAAAACTGGCCCGATCTCGCTGCCCATCGGATACCAGTAAAGCGATCGCCTGTCAGTTTCCAAACCGCTGCTTTGAGAATATGACCGCCTTCAAAGGGTAGCGCAGGGATGAGGCTAAACACCCCAAATATGAGATTGATTCGGGCAATATTCAGCGCAATCATTGTCCAAATGGTGCGCATACTCCCAATACTTTCGGGTAATGCCTCAATAGTTTTTGGATTGCCAGAAAAAATCACATCCCCCGCAATTAGCCAAGCCGCAGTAAACCCGATCGCGCTCAAAACTAAGCTCACTAAGGGACCTGAAATGGCAATACTAAATACAGAGAAAGGATCTTTAGCTTCCTGCTCAACCGTACTTGCCCCACCCATAAACTGAATATTAATTGCGTTAACTTCAACACCGCGTGCCTTGGACATGATGGCATGGGCAATTTTATTGAAAGCGATCGAAAAAAAGAACAGGATAGCGTTGATTGCCCCATAGCCTAAAGAAAAAGATGGCGATAACTTGGTATAGGCAGCACTCAGCCAAACGGCAAGAAAGCCGATGACGAGAAACCATGATGAATCAATGTATAGGGGAATGCCAGAAATGCTGCCGATGCGGATACCGCCTCTCATGATATGTCTGTCCTAATTTTTTGTACTGATTGGCGCTGAAAGCTTTTGATACATTTTAACTGATACACATCCAAACCCGTAAAGTTGCGCCCCGCAGGGGCGCAACTTTACGGGTTTGGGTAATTTATTTGGCACAAGTACTTAGATAAGCGATCGCCTCTTCTTTAGTTTGAATTTCACGATCAATCGTGGCAAATCTTAATCGTTGTAATATTTCGCCCATTTGTTTACCTGTAGCATAGCCAACTTGCTTGAGGTCTGCACCTGTTAATGGTGATTTGACAATTTGCCATTGGGTTAGATAACTCCAAAGGATGCGTCGTTGAGCAGGTTCACATTTTGCTCCAGCCAATATTAAAGTCTGAGTATCAAATTTTTGCAGATTTTGGGTGATCTCTGAATTCTTTAAGCTAATACTTACTAAATTTGGCAAATTTATTAGTAAATCTGCTAATTTTATTTGCCTTGTTTTTTGTTCAGGTGCTAGCCCCAGATCGATTTGCGTTGCTACTTGATGAGGTAAATAGGATAGCAACAATTCCAAGCCTAGTTGCAATGGCGCATAAGTTTTATTTTCTAATCGATTGAGTAACTTTAGCCAATATTGCGATCGCCGCCATTGATGCTTAAACGAATTAGCTAAATCTGCGGGTAGTTTTAAATCTGGATGAATACATCGCAATGCGCCTAATTTTTGCAAAAGGTCAAACATTGCACCTGCTCTTGGCTCGGCAAGAGTATAAAGCAACTCTGCTCGCAGTCTAGCTCCACCGATCGCATCATGGATTCCGCTTGAAGTAATTGCCATGATTTCTGAGTAAGTTTCAGGAGCGATCTCAAAATCTAGACGCACCGCAAAACGCACTGCTCGAAACAACCGACGTGGATCTTCCTCAAAGCTGCCTGTACGAATGGCGCGTACCTGTTTATTGGCTAAATCTGCCAGACCATTGAAGCGATCGATCACTTCGCCTTTAATTCCCAATTGTGGATCGAGTTCTATAGCCAAAGCATTGACTGTGAAATCGCGCCGCCACAGATCATCTTCGAGGGTCGTGGCACTCACCTGTGGATTTGCCCCAGCAAAGGCATAAATCTCGCGCCGCGCTGTCGCCATGTCCATTTCAAAGTCTTGATCCGCATCTTGCCAGATTAATGCTGCTGTCTGAAATTTTTCATGGAGTTGTAATTTTGATGCAGGAAAAAGTTCATGCAAAGCGATCGCTACTTTCATCCCAGCCTGTTCTCCTCCGTCGAAAACTAAGTCTAGATCGTTATGTAAAGGTGGCGATGGCTGTTTTTCTCTAACTATGGCATCGCGAACAATACCACCCACAGCAAAAGCCCTTACATTTAAATCATGGGCAATCTGCGCTGTCGTTAAAATAATTTGCCATTGCAAAGGACTAAAGAAGCGATCAAAATTTTTTAAATACATTTTTTTCGTTAAAAAAGCTAGCAAAGCTAGCTTTTTTAATAGTTAGCGTTGTTCAGGATGACAAACTAGGGGATTACTGCTATCACAAGTGTCATTAATAGCCGAAATTAACTCATACAAGCGACCAAAACTATGTTGATTAAAATGCATAGCTAGCCGAGGTAAATCCAGAATATGTGGCTCATTGGCTTCTTTGGGCAGAGCAGAACTGCGTTCGATTTTGCCACTGATTAAAATATCGCTGAAATTATTATTTAAGCGCTCAAGATGCTCGTCAGTAATTTCTATGTGCAAACGAATTAAAAATAAATCACCAACCCATCGACAAGAGTGATAAACACTATAAAAAGAAGCAATAAATTGGCAAGCTTCATCAATATCATCGGTAATTTTGTATAGACTGCGGTCTTCTTTAGTAATCAAGCCTCTTTCTAGCAAATTATTCTGTACAAATACATCCCAGTCATTCCAATAATCTCCACCCAGCTTATCGATTAAGACGATCGGGCGAGGGGTTGTTCTTCCTGTCTGACAGAGCGTTAAGCATTCAAAAAACTCATCCTGCGTGCCGAAGCCTCCAGGAAAAAGCGCGATCGCATCACTCTCCTTAATAAAATAAAGTTTGCGCGTAAAGAAATATCGAAACCTAACTAAACGCGAAGCCTCAGAGACAAATCCATTACTCGATTGCTCAAAGGGCAGACTGATATTTAAACCAAAAGAATTATTACCTGCGCCTTCATTTCCTGCCGCCATGATGCCTCCCCCAGCACCAGTAATCACCATGAATCCTTGTTTGGTGATTTTTTCGGAAAATTCAAAGGCTTGACGATATTCAGGCGCATTCGCGTCAGTACGCGCTGAGCCAAAGATACTCACTTTACGATTAAAGCGATAGGGATAAAACATGGCGATCGCTTGGCGCATATCTCGCAAAGAACCCGCTAAGATTTTCCAGTCTAAGCGCTCTGCGTCGGTCTGACTGAGTTGGGCGATCGCCATTAATGCATTGTAAATCAGCTCTCCATGCTCGGTTGATTCAAGATTGTCAACCAGTTTATGCAAATCATGAGAAAGAGCTTCAATATCTGAACGTGAAGGAATTGTAGCCATATCAATTAATTTTAAGCTGCTCTCGGCATTCTATTGCCTTTGGATAACACAGAGGAAAGCTTTGCGCTTAATTACAGCAATTCTCATTATAAAAATCAGTTTTAAAGGAAATCTGACGTTGGCAGACCTTCTTCAAATCCAAAATTGGTTTCATATCCTAGCTTCTTCACTATCTGAGATTTAATGTTCCTCCATTTGATAGGATAATAATTAAGTAATAAAAATTAACAAACAATTAACACTCAGCTATGGCGAACATTACGTTTGTGAATGAAGGAAAAGAAGCGATCGCTATGGATGGCGTTAACCTTCGCATAAAAGCTCTCGAAAACAACATTGATATCTATAAATTTGTTGCGAAGCTCACCAACTGTAATGGTTATGGACAATGCGCCACCTGTGTAGTAGAGATTGTGGATGGGCTGGAGAACCTCTCGCCCAAGACAGAATTTGAAGAAAAAAAGCTTAAAAACAAACCAAATAATTACCGTCTCGCCTGTCAAACCTTGGTAAATCAAGGAAATGTAAGTGTAAAGACTAGACCGTAGTTTTTTATTACAAGCTCAGCAAAGCTGAGCTTGTAATTGGGATATGTGCGGTAAAACGTACTCCTTGCGAGTATCCACAACCAAACGATCAGTGCTACGTTAGTTAAATTAGAATAATTGTCTATGAATCCTTTAGGCGACAGAGAAACCCCCTATGGCGCGTGATTATTACGAAATCCTTGGAGTCGATCGCAGTACTGACAAAGAGGAAATCAAACGAGCATATCGACGTTTAGCTCGAAAATATCACCCCGATGTCAACAAAGAAGCGGGGGCAGATGAACGATTTAAAGAAATTAACCGTGCTTACGAGGTTCTCTCAGAGCCTGAAACTCGTGCGCGGTACGATCGGTTTGGAGAAGCTGGAGTCTCAAGCGGTGGCGGTGGATCACCTGACATGGGCGATATGGGCGGATTTGCCGATATCTTTGAGAGCTTCTTTAGTGGCTTTTCTAACACGGGACAGCAGCAGCAAGCTCGCCGTCGCAGTGGACCCACTCGCGGTGAAGATTTACGCTTTGATTTAAAGCTAGAATTTCGTGAAGCCGTGTTTGGTGGTGAGAAGCAAATCAAAATCTCTCACCTCGAAACTTGCGGAACTTGTGCAGGTAGTGGCGCGAAACCAGGCACTCGCCCTCGCACTTGCGGCACTTGTAGCGGTACTGGTCAAGTTCGCCGCGCTACTCGTACACCATTTGGCAGTTTTACCCAAGTTTCGACCTGTCCAACTTGTAATGGCACTGGTCAAACCATTGAGGATAAGTGCGAAAGCTGCAATGGCTTAGGACTAAACCAAGTTACCAAAAAGCTAAAAATCACGATTCCCGCAGGTGTCGATAGTGGTACAAGGTTGCGGGTATCTAGTGAAGGTGATGCTGGACAGCGCGGTGGTCCCTCAGGCGATCTTTATGTTTACTTGTTTGTTCAAGCAGACAATGAGTTTGAACGAGAAGGCATCAACGTTTTATCAGAAATCAAAATCAGCTATTTGCAAGCAATTCTGGGTGACAAAATTGCGATTAATACTGTTGATGGCAAGAAACCTCTCACGATTCCAGCAGGTACACAATCTGATACGGTCTTGACCCTAGAAGGTTTGGGCGTTCCTAAGTTAGGCAATCCTGTCGCTCGCGGCGATCATTTAATCAGAATCAAGATCGATATTCCGACCAAAATCGGCAATGAAGAGCGGGAAGTCCTTGAAAAGCTCAAAGAGAAGCAACATGGTAATGCCGCTAAAGGTGGCATTGGTGACATCTTAGGCGGTATATTTGGCAATCAAAAGTAAGAATTAGTAGTTAATCAACGTAAGTAGATGGACATAATTAATTGCAAACCCAAACCCTTAGGATTGCGCCCCGCAGGTGTGCAATCCTAAGGGTTTGGATAATTATTCTGCACACCTTTGGTGCGTTGATTAACTACTTTTAGTAGAGGAATATATGTGCATACAGGCAATCAAATCAATCGATTTACGTGGTGTTCCCTGTCCGCTTAGCTTTGTGCGAGCAAAATTGCATCTCGAAAAACTGGAAACTGGGCAATTGCTAGAAGTCCTACTAGATGGTGGTGAGCCAATTGAGCAGGTTCCGAATAGCCTGATTTCTGATGGTCATCAGGTAAAAGGCATTGAAAAGCGCGATCGCTTTTTTGCTCTGACAGTCCAAAAAGCATGATGCAATCAACACCATGCTGGCTATAAAAGGTACAGTCTTGGCTGTACAAGCCAACTATTATCGCGTGATCTTAGATCAAGCTTTCAGCCTAGAGTTGTTAGATGAATCTGGTCAAAAATTTAGTCAGCTTGTTTATGAGTTACTCTGTACCCGACGCGCCCGACTCAAAAAAATTGGTCAACAGATCTGTGTAGGCGATCGCATCACCATCGAAGAACCAGATTGGCAAGGTGGACGTGGAGCGATCTCGGAAGTGGAGCCGCGCCGTAATTTGCTCGATCGCCCGACTGTGGCTAATGTCGATCGCATTTTATTAGTTTTTGCCCTAGCTGAACCGAGTCTCGATCCGCATCAACTAAGCCGCTTTTTAGTGAAAGCCGAAAGTACTGGGGTTGATGTTTTGTTGTGCTTAAATAAACGCGATTTAGTCAGCGATCAAATATGGCAGACATGGCGCGATCGCCTGAAATCATGGGGATATCCACCAATCGCAATTAGTACCTACACCCATGAAGGTATTGACGAACTTGCTCAACATCTACAAACTGGCGTAACCGTCGTGGCAGGGCAGTCAGGGGTCGGTAAATCTAGCCTAATTAATTTATTAATTCCCAATTTAAGAGTGCGTGTCGGGGAAGTTTCTCAACGCTTAGGACATGGAAAACATACTACTCGCCATGTAGAGCTATTTGCCTTGCCTGCGGGGGGATATCTCGCTGATACTCCAGGTTTTATGCAACCTAATCTGACCGTCACACCGCAAGAATTGACAGATTGTTTTCCTGAAGCAATGCAAAGATTGGCTTCAGGAAAACGTTGCCATTTTAATAATTGTTTACATCGTCGCGACGAGCCAGATTGCTTGGTGCGCGGCGATTGGGAGCGCTATGATCATTACATCGCCTATTTAGAAGAGGCGATCGCCTATCAACAAAAGCTGAAAAACACTGCTAATGCTGATGCTTCGGTCAAAGTGAAAGATACCAGTGATGGGAAGCAACAACAGGAGCCAAGGCTACTGAAAAAACGCTATCGCCGCGAGTCACGCCGCAGCGAGCATCAAAATCTAGAAACAGACGACGATGATTAGAACTGTGGGTTTCCCATCATCGGAGGGAAACCCACAATTCTAATTTTTATTAATGCGCTTGCAAGGCACGATATAGTATCTAACGAGCTTCAAGCTTATTCCCTAATCGAAGGTCGTATCTCTTAATCGCACATGAAAAAGTATATTTCCCTTGCTGCTGGTTTAGTCTTATTTACAGTCAGTGCTTGCACGACATCTATTCCTGTAGCTGATAATGCAACATCTACGAAAGCTGCAACACCTCCTGCTACAGCTTCCGAGAAGCCTCCTGAAAAACCGAAAGATGACACAAAGCCAGAAGTCAAAGCGGACGAAAAGCCTGAAACCACAGGTATTAATAGTTGGCAAGATTACAAATCATCGGCTGGGAAATTTACGGTGCAAGTGCCTAGCAAGCCACAAGAGCAGTCTCAAGAGCAAAAGACTAATGTGGGGACAATCAAGCTAAATATGGTGATTGCTGAAGCCAGTGAATCAGGGTATTTCGTTGGCTATGCTGATTTTCCCAACAAAATCGCCAATCCTGCTGATATCCAAAAAGGGCTAGGAGATTCTGTTAAAGGATCGGTTGGCAATCTTAAAGGAGTAATTAAGTCTGAGAAAGAATACTTGCTTGGAGATGTTCCTTGCCGTGATTTTGAAGCTAGTGGCAAAGTTCAGACTACGGATGTATCGATGAAGGGTAGATTTTGTCTTGCAGGCAATCGTTTGTATCAAGTATTTGCTTTAGGTGCTGCCGATAAAATCGCGGCTGCCGATGCCGATCGCTTTATTAAATCTTTCAAGATTGAGAAATAAAAAAAGGAGTTGCGATGCAACGCTTTTTGATCAAAATAGAGGCGACGCATTGCGTCGCCTCTATTTTTTACTTTATGCCTAAAGAATATAGAGCAGTAAAAATAAGACAATCCAGACAATATCGACGAAGTGCCAATATACAGATGCAGCTTCAATGCCAAAGTGGCTGGTATTGCTGTAATGTCCAGCTTTGAGCGATCGCACTAACACCGTTGCAATCAACGATAAGCCAATAATTACGTGCAAACCATGAAAGCCTGTTAACACATAAAAAGTACTAGCAAATAGATTCGTGGTCAGACCAAACTCTAGATGTTGGTATTCATAAATTTGTCCAGCAATGAATATCGCACCCATGATAAAAGTGGCAAGAAACCATAGCTGAGCCGCCTTGACCTTATTCTCTTTGATCGCATGATCGGCTTGGTGAATCACGAAGCTACTAGATACCAGAATAATTGTGTTAATGCCTGGTAGGAGTAATTCGAGTTCAGGCGTACCTTCTGGGGGCCAAGAGGGGGCGACGGAGCGAAAGGTTAGATAGGCAGCGAATAAACCGAAAAATAACATTCCTTCGGAAATAAGGAAGACAATTAAACCAAAAACCCGTAAATCTGGGTGTTCGTAATGCCCTGCGTCGGCGGCATGAGCATGGATTGCATCATCTTGCGTCGGGTCAGTAACTGGAGCGATCGATCCTTGCATAGGTAAATGTTTGGATAAATGGATAAATACAGACAAGGGTTGTTGGGCTTAGAAACTTTCTCGATCCCCCCAGCCCCCCTTAAAAAGGGGGGAGAATTAAATTCTTTCCCCTTTTTAAGGGGGATTGAGGGGGATCTCTTACAGCTTTTGACCACAGAAAACAATTCTTAAATGGTTTCTTAAGTTAGAGCTTGTGAAGCTGCGATCGCGGCTTCTTTGCGAGCTTCTTTATATTCTTCGCCGTAGTCATAGGGACCAGTTAATAAGACAGGTTCACCAACCCAGTTATGGGGAATTGGGGGCGAAGAAGTTGTCCATTCCATAGTCAGAGCATCCCAAGGATTATCAGGAGCTTGTTCGCCCTTAAACCAGCTGTAAACGGCGTTTATTACAAAAGGAACTGTGGAAATCGCTAGAATAAATGCTCCAATCGTGCAGATCACATTAATCGGTGCAAATTGAGGATCGTACTGGGCGACGCGGCGCGGCATTCCTTGCAAACCAAGAATATGCATGGGGCCAAAGGTTAAATGCATTCCAATGAATGTCAAGACAAAGTGAACCTTGCCCCAAAACTCATTCAACATGCGACCAGTCATTTTGGGGAACCAATGATATAACCCCGCGTAAATACCAAATACACTGCCTCCAAACAACACATAGTGGAAGTGAGCCACGACAAAATAAGTGTCGTGAACATGGATATCGATTGGGGTCGAACCAAGCATCACTCCACTTAAACCGCCAATCAAAAAGGTGGAAATAAAGCCCATCGCAAACAGCAAAGGACTATCTAAGCGCAACTTGCCACCCCAAAGCGTAGCTACCCAACTAAATACCTTGATCCCCGTCGGTACTGACACGAGCAATGTCACCACCATAAAGAATACGCGCAACCAATCTGGTGTGCCACTTGTAAACATATGGTGCGCCCAGACAAACAAACCCAAAAAGCAAATCATCATGCTGGAATAGGCGATCGCCTTATACCCAAAAATCGGCTTGCGGCTATGGGGAGGTAAAACTTCAGAGATGATGCCAAATACGGGCAAAACCATCACATATACGGCGGGATGTGAATAGAACCAGAATAAGTGTTGATACACGACTGGATCGCCGCCACCAGTGGGGTTAAAAAAGTTTGTGCCAATTAGTAAGTCAAAGCCCAGTAACACCATTGCACCAGCTAATACAGGCGTTGCGAGTAGAGCAAGTACTGAAGTTGCCATCATTGCCCAGCAGAACAGGGGCATACTGAACAGATCCATCTCTGGCATCCGCATCGACCAGATCGTCACAATAAAATTTACTGCCGCCAAGATCGATGAGGTTCCTACTAAAAGAATGCTGCCAATCCAAATCACTTGACCAACATGCTCATTTGTCAAAATGCTTAGAGGCGGATAAGCCGTCCAGCCAGTTGAGGCGGGACCAAAGAAGAAGCTGCTCATCAAGAGCATCCCCGCAGGAATCGTCAACCAAAAGGCGATCGCATTTAAACGCGGAAATGCCATGTCTCGCGCCCCAATCATTAGGGGAATCAAGTAGTTGCCAAAGCCTCCCGTCACCGCAGGTACGATCCATAAAAAGATCATGACCGTGCCATGCATGGTGAAGAGACTGTTGTAAAAAGCGGGATCGACTAAATCAGAGTCTGGGGTTGCTAGCTCAGCACGAACGATTGAGGCAAGCAGTCCGCCTACTAAATAAAATACAAACGAAGTAACGAGATACTGAATCCCGATGATTTTATGATCGACGCTAAAGGTAAAAAATTCCCACCAGAGAGTCTTTTGGGGTTCGGCTCCCATAGCGCCTGCGCCTTGGATTGGGGTGAGTGTCTGGGTCATAGGGTAATTGGTAATTCGTAATTGGTAATTCGTAATTCGTGCTCAGCTTTTAATGACTCATATGCATCATGTGCATATCTCCACCAGCTTGAGCGACTTTACCTGCGAGGTATTCTTGCTCAGACATTTTGGTTACAGAGGCTGCACGGGATGCTACGATCGCTTCGGGATCGTTACTGGCAATTTCTTGCTGCTCTTTTAACCATGTTGCATAGTCTTCAGGAGTATCAATTACCATCGTCGTCCGCATACCGCCATGATAAGAACCGCATAACTCAGCGCAGACTACAGGATATTCACCGACAACGCGAGGAGTGAATTCGAGATAAGTTTCGCGGCCAGGAATTACGTCTTGTTTGATGCGTAATTGGGGAACCCAAAAGGCATGAAGTACATCAACTGCATTCATGTTTAGGCGAATTTTTTTGCCAACAGGAACATGCAGTTCAGCAGTGGCAATTTCGTCTGTATAGTTAAAAATCCAAGCAAATTGCATGGCGCTAACATTGATCGCCAAAACATCATCACTACCAGCAGGAAGAGTACCTGCCATCAGCACATCGTCACTGTTTGAGGAGGCGAGGGTCGCTTTTGACATGGGCATACCACTCTTATCAGCCTTAGCTACAGTCTGATGCATCCCTCCGTGAGCCATGCCGCCGAGGTCTTGAGTTCCTTGCATGGCGGTATAGACATCAAAGCTGTAGATCGCTACCCACATGACGATGACTGTGGGGATCGCTGTCCATACGATCTCAAGGCTTAAGTTTTCATGAATGGCGGGACCATCGTTGTCGTCACCTTTGCGGCGACGAAATTTGATGATTGAGTAAATCAATACGCCCTCAACTACGAGGAAAAACCCGAAGGCGATCCCTAAGATCGTGTTAAAAAGTCCGTCATACAAGACGGCTTCGTCACCTGCGGCAACTGGAAGTAAGCCATTATTGCGCCCGTACCAAATGCTAGCTGCAAAAATCAGCCCAATGATGACGACTACTGAAATTAAGTTGTTTTTTCTCATGATTAGGTTGCCCTATCTTGCTGCTCCTATAAAGTGCATTTGGGTCAAGTGGAGCTTACTGGTAGCTCATTTTCTAAATAAGGACAAATTGACATATTATCTATACTTGCATCCATTTACAGAATGCGGCGCAATTGTTTGTAATCTTTTAGCAATTTCTTTGGGATCGCTCTTAAATAAAGTCCCTAACTGTGCCAGTAAATACATTCACCTTAGTTTAAGGCTTCAAACCCTATTGATAGAGTTGCGGCTCTTTGCGCTGCAACTCTATCAATGGTCGCCAGTCTTGAGTATGACAAAACAAACAATAAATGAGCGCGACATACAGCAATATGCTTATTTGTTTGTTATGGTTGAGCTACTAAAATATCGTTATACCAATTCACAAAAATGTCTTCACACTTTTGTGAATTAAAAAACAAACCCAGTAAGGGTTTTAAAAACACAAAATGGCTTCACCATTTTGTGTTTTGGGATTATAGTTCTGGCGCAGGATTGTCAGGATTTCGACTAGAGGTGAAAGTCATGAGGCAACTGATCGATATTTTGGATTTAGCTTGGCGAAGACAGATAACAAGGTTTTCGGGTAAATTTTTGAGCTTGCTTTGTCTGTCGGTACTTTATGGTAATGACTTGGCGGCGATCGCTCAGCCAAAACACTCGCAGTATGGCTTGGGAATTGAGCCAAGACAGATGGGAAGTTTACACTCTCTTCCAAGTTATTGCGTTGTTGCGATCGCACCTAGGGATGGTGGACGCACCATTTCTGAATATCCTACTTTTTATGTTTATCTACTCAAAAGAAAGGATGCATTCGTTCCTTCTAATATCACAGGATTAAATTTTAAATTATATGGCAACAAAGATATTCCCAGTCGAGGTCGAGCCATTTTTAGTGGAAGAGTACGTAATTTGGATTTAGAAGACGGACTTTACAAGATTAATCTGTCAACCGCCTATCCTTCAGTTTTAAATGGAGAAGTCCAGTCTTGGAAGGCGTATTTATTGGGTTCCGATGATATGTTTTCAGAATATACAAATACATACATTCAGCGGGTTCCAGATCCAAGTCTATTTCGAGAAATTCGCTCTGCAACGACGAAACTACAGCAAGCTCAAGTATATACAAAATATTACTACTGGTATGATGCTTTTGATGCTTATACCCAATGGCTAGAGGCAAATCCTACAGATATAAATGCTCGTCGCGAGCGTGCGAGAATGCTACAGAAAATATACTACAGCCCACATAATAGATGCACATCATCAGAAAAATTATTAAAACTGATCGATGAAGCTAAATCTGCTAAGCCGATCGCATTTCCGCAAGTGAAATAAATGTAAAGGCAATTTATGAATTGCCCTTACATTTATTTTGCGATCGCCTCAAAAATTAGAATTTGTGCAAAACAAAAAATCTCAGCTAAACTTTAGCTAGTTTGATACAATAACCACATAAAGCAGGATCTAAGAATTTTCTCTAGCTGGCAAGATCCTTGAGTCATATCCTTGGAGTTTAGGGCAATGATCATTGATTGGTTACTGGTTTGGGGTGTGACACAGGCGGCGGGTGTAGTCGTTTATCCCATCCTTCAGGATTTGGCGAAGGATGCAGCTAAGGATTATGGTAAGGACTTTTTTAAAGATTGTTTAAAAAAGGTGATCCGCTTGCCTGAACCTGATGTGCTGAAGGAAGCATATGGGAAAGCATTGAAGGTGTTTTTGGAGTTGATTGAGGATGAGCTGAAAGAGGCGAATTATCAAGAAGCGATTATCAAACAGTACATTCCTTATCTGAAAAAGTTTATTGACCGCGCGGATGTTGCCGAAGCCTTGGGGATGGCGTTTGATGTGGAATGTAAGGCGATCAATACGGCGCTGTTGGTGAGGACTTGGGCAGCATTGAATTCGCCACTATTGCCAGAGGATATGGATTGGGATTTTGTGTGTAAGTCCTACATCAAATCGGTAAAGAAGATTGTTCAGAATTCGGATAAGTTGCGTCCGATTTTTGAGGTGCAGACTTTAGATAAAATGGCGGATGCTGCACAGGAATTAGTGGGAATTGCGCCAGTATTTGATTTGGGGAAGTATGCAGAAGGGTTGCAGGAAAGGTATGGCAACTTGAAGTTGGAATCTCTGGATACGACTGGGGTGTATTACAACGAATTGAAGCTCTGGAAGATCTTTATTCCGCAGAATTTACGGGAATGTCAGGAGTTTATTCCGCAGGTGTATGAGTTGCCGAAGGATCGATCTCGGCTGTTGCAGGAGAGTGGACAGTTGGATGTGTTGGAACTTGCCGAAGCGGAGTTAGAGAATCATCGCAAGCGCTATGTCGAGCAGCCGATTCGGGGGGTGTTTGAGGTTTTGGGTAATCCGAATGAGTTGGCGAAGGAGGTCGTTGCGAAATATGCGGTAATCTTGGGCGACCCTGGATCGGGAAAATCGACGCTGTTGCAATATCTGGCGCTGATTTGGGCGGAGCGACCTGTGCGAGATTTGCCTTTGCATCCGTTGCCGCTTTTGTTGGAGTTGCGAACCTATGCCCGTGATAAGCAAGCAGGGAAATGTAAGGATATTGTTTCGTTTATTCATGGTGGGAATATTACTTGTCGGCTGAATCAGCAGGATTTGCATGAAAAGTTGAAGAATGGGGATGTCATTGCCCTGTTTGATGGGATTGATGAGGTGTTTGATCCTGCGTTGCGTGATGAGGTGGTGACGGATATCCATCGCTTTACGAATGAGTATCCTAAAGTGAGATCAGTTGCGACTTCGCGGTGGTTGGGTTATAAGGCACAACGGTTAAGGGATGCGGGGTTTCAGCACTTTATGCTGCAAGAGTTGAATAACGAGCAAATGCAGGAGTTTGTGCAGCTTTGGCACGATCTGAATTTTGAGTCGGGTGCGGATAAGGATCGCAAGCGGGAGCGGTTGCAGAAGGCGATCAGGGAGTCGCGATCGATTAAGGAGTTGGCGGGAAATCCTTTGTTATTGACGATGATGGCGATTCTAAATCGTAATCAGGAGTTACCGAGGGATCGTCCAGAACTGTATAACCAAGCTTCACGGGTATTGTTGCATCAATGGGACTTAGAAAATAAATTGCTAGAAGATCCCAAGCTGAAAGATTGGAAGATTACGATTGATCTTAAAGATAAACAAGCAATGTTGTGAAAAGTTGCTTACTATATGCAATCAAGTAAGAAGGGCTTATCTGGCAATTTAATTGCTGCTATTGATTTAGAAAATATTCTGACTGAGCATTTAAGAACGGTTCTTGAAAAGGGAGAACCTAGATTGGTTGCAAGATTGATAATCAAGCAGCTTCATACGCGCAATTTCATCCTCTGCGATCTGGGTGGAGATTCCTATGGTTTTGTGCATCGTACTTTTTTGGAGTATTTTTGTGCGTGGGAGTTTGTTTGGCAGTTTAAGGAGTCGCAAACGCTTACGATTGAACAGTTAATTCATGATGTGTTTGGGAACCATTGGCAGGATGAGTCATGGCATGAGGTTTTACGGTTAATTTCGGGAATGATCGAACCCAGATTTGTTGCAGAAATTATTGATTTTCTTTTGGAGCAGGAAATTGATAAGAGTACATTTTTTGATGGATCGTTTCCATTATTTAAAAGGCTAAAAAAAGAAGGGTTATCTAATCTCTTATTAGCAGTAGATTGTTTTGTTGAGGTAAGGAATAAAAATTTGATTGCAAGGACTTCTCGTAAGTTGCTAAAAACACTACAAGATGAAGCTGAACAAGAGCATCCTTACAAATTCACTTCTGAATTAGCAATAAGACTCATAAATAACATTGCAATCATTTGGCAAGATAGCTCTGAGACGTTAGTTTGGTTAAAAAAATGTCTCAAGTCCATCCCAGACTCTTCTACCCAAGGAATTTTCGGATTTTTGATAAGATCGTTTATCTCTGAATCTGCGGTACAAGAGATTGCCAAAGGCTGGAAATATAACACTGATACCCTTACTTGGCTAAAAGACCGCGCTCTTTACGATCAGAATGTATATGTGCGAAGTGCGGCGGTACAAGAGATAGACAAAGGCTGGAAAGACGACCCTGATACCCTTCCTTTGCTAAAAGACCGCGCTCTTAATGATCAGAATGAATATGTGCGAAGGGCAATAGTATATATGATCGCTAAAAGCTGGAAAGATGACCCTGATACCCTTCCTTTGCTAAAAGACCGCGCTCTTAATGATCAGAATGAATATGTGCGAATGGCGGCGGTACAAGAGATTGCCAAAGGCTGGAAAGATGACCTACAAACATTTGATTTTTTATGCGATCGCGCTATCAATGATTCTTTTGTTCGGGGAGAAAGTCTAGTGGCTCTTGCTTTTGTTAATCCCCGTCAAACAGCACTAGAAGCAATCCTCAAACATTACAGCGATAAACCTCAAACATTGGAGTTATTGAAGACAGTCTCTAACAACGATCCTGATGAAAGATTAAAGGAATTTGCGAAGAAGGAATTAGCAAAATTGAGTGAGAATCCCGTAGGGGCATAGCATTTGCGCCACAATTTTTAAAACTCGCAACAATTTCGATCTGCAAATGCTTTGCCCTCTATGCCTTCACCGATCGCTTGTCCCCGCGTTGTGAGGATTTGGGCATAGCATTCCCAAATTAAGGCGACCTGAAAATTTATAGATTTCTGTGGGAATGCTATGCCCCTACAATTCTATGATAAACACCAAACATTGGAGTTGTTGAATGCGATCGCTAACTGCGATCGCGATGAAAAATCAAAGGAATTTGCAAAGGAGAAATTAGCAAAATTGAATGGACAAACTTAAGGATAGTTCCAAACATCAAAATAAAATTGAATTTACAGAAGCAGACAGGGCAACATATATGACAATTCAAACCTCGAAGGATCAGACTGACGTATTTCTACAGCTTAAAGAGCGAATTATCAATGATCAAAGCGATGATGCACGAATAGATGCATTAATAGAAATTGTAGAAAATTGGAAAGATGAGCCTGAAACCATTTCTTTATTAAAAGACCGCGCAGCCAATGATGGGTGTTGGGCATTAAGAATGGTGGCAATAGAAAAGATTGCTCAAGGCTGGAAAGACGATCCTGAAACTCTTCCCCTACTCAAAGACTTCATTGTTAATGATGATGATTACGATATACTATTGATTACAATACAAGAGATCGCTCATGGTTGGAAAGACGATCCTGAGACTCTTCCTCTACTTAGAGACTACGTTATTACTCATGAACTTTCCCAAGTACGCACCGTTGCATTAGTTGAGATAGCTCTTGGCTGGAGAGATGCCCCTGATACTCTTACGTTGGTAAAAAACTGTGCAATTAATGATGAGGATAATTGTGTACGAGCAATTTCAGTAACATTACTAGCCCAAGGCTGGAAAGATGAGCCTAACACTCATTCTCTCCTCATAAACTATGCAATTAATGATGAAAGTGATAGAGTACGAAGTTCTGCTTTAAGCTCAATCGCTAAAGGCTGGAAAGGTAATCCAGATACATTTTCATTAGTCAAATATCGTGCTCTTAATGATGAAATTGATAGTGTTCGCAGTAATGCGATACATGAGATAGCAAAATACTGGAGAGATGACTCTGACACCCTTGCTCTTCTCAAAGATCGTGCTGTTTATGATGAGGGTATGATTGTCCGCAGGACTGCGGTAACAGAGATTGCCCAATATTGGAAAGATGACTCTAACACTCTTACTTTTCTTAAAGATCGTGCTGTTTATGATGAAAATAGTTATGTGCGAAGTGATGCAGTACAGGCAATCGCTCAAGACTGGAAAGATGACCCACAAACATTTGATTTTTTATGCGATCGCGCTATCCACGATCCCTTTGTAAGAAAGGAAGAATGGGAAACTAATCCCCGCCAAACTGCACTGGAAGCAGTTCTCAAATATTACAGCGACAAACCTCAAACATTGGAATTATTGAAGACGATCTCTAACAGCGATCGCGATGAAAAGCTAAAGGAATTTACGAAGAAGGAATTAGCAAAATTAAGCAGATAAGATATAAGGATAGACCAGAACCTCAAACGGATTGTCTTTGAAACGTAGAGAATAACCACCAATTCAAATCATGACTATTCAAAATAGCCGAGTTTTAGATTCATTATGAAATGAATTGATGATTCGCGAATAGCTAGCTTTTCATCTTCAGTTTTCTTTTCATAAACATTAGTCATTAGTGACACCCTTCCATTCTCAGCAAAGCTATCACGATGCCGATCAACAAAATTCCAATATAAATAATTAAATGGACAAGCAGAACGACCTGTCTTTTGCTTCACATCATACTTGCATTGTGAGCAGCAGTTACTCATTTTATTGATGTAACTACCCCCAGAAACATAGGGCTTCGATGCAAGTATGCCACCATCAGCAAAGGTAGACATGCCCAAAACATTAGGAAGTTCGACCCATTCGTAAGCATCAACATATGCAACCCAAAACCAATGATTTAGCTGACGAGGATCTGTATTTGTGAGATTGCTAAAATTACTCAAAACCATCAATCTTTGAATATGATGGGAATAGCCATGATTTAAGACATGAGTAACAGCATCCTTGAGACAGAGTAAATCTGTATCTGCATTCCAATAGAGTTGCGGTAAATCGTTAGTAAACTCAAAATAGTTGCTTTCTCTAACTTGTGGCATCTGTACTTCGTAATAAACACGAATGTATTCACGCCATCCTAAAATCTGACGAACAAAACCCTCAACGGAATTTAGCGGCGCTAATTTCTGTTCATAAGCTGCGATCGCCATTTCACAAATCTCCTGTGGCAATAATAAACCATTATTAAGATAGGGCGAAAGTACAGAATGGAATAAAAATGGCTCACCAACTTTGATTGCATCTTCATAGGCTCCAAAATTTGGTAGGCGAGTTTCGATGAATGCTTGAGCCAGTCCTAAGGCGCGATCGCGCGTTACAGCATAGCCAAATTGGGCTAGTCTTCCAAAGTTATTAGGTAAGTAGTCTTTGACTAACTTGATTACTTCTTGCGTAATTACATCTGGTTCTATTACTGGAATCTTAGGGATAGAGACATTTTTTGGCAGAGACTTACGATTTTCTTTATCATAATTCCATGTACCTCCCACGGGCTTCCCATCTGCCATCAAGTAGCCAGTTTGCTTACGAAGTTCCCGATAGAAATTTTCTAGGCGATAACCTTTTTTAATTTTTGATTTGAATTTCTCCGCATCCGCAATAAAAAAATTGTTGAGAATTAAAGTAATGCGATCGCCCAATTTATCTGCTAAAGCCGCCATCTGCGATCGCGTATCCCATTCCGATGGCTGCATGTAGGTAAGATTAATCTGGGGATATTGCTCCAAAAACTCCGCGATCGCGTCAGCGTGAAAGCCTTGAGTAAATAAATTCAATACAGGAAAGCCTTGGTTATGGCAGGCGATCGCAAAGTGGCGCTGAGCACTCAGGATATAGACCAATTTTTGCTTATGGTGTGGAATTACTGTCGCATATTTTAAAGATTCAACAAAGATTAATAATGGCTTTTGGTCAATTAGTTCCTTGGGAAATACATCGAGATTTAGTTGATCGTAGAGAATAAATAGGGCGCGATCGCTAGTTTTTAACTTGTTTTCAAGAGGCAGTGCATTATTGATTTGCGCAAGAAATTCACGAGTGTTTTCTATCATGTTTTAATACAGCTTGATTGCTTGAAAAACACTATAAGTAGATATGCAGAATTATTTACACATATTCATAGTAATGGGAAGATTCTAAGGATTACTTAATTGTGATCTAATTACTGTGAGATTAATTGCTCCACTTTCCCCTGAAACGACAAAGCTACTGTGGAGAATCTATCGTCAAAGTCACCGCTTTGCAATCCGTCAACGAGCACACTGTATTCTTTTGAGCGCTCAAGGGATAAGGATAGCGCAACTGATGCAAATTTTTGGGGTGAGTCGCAAAACGATTCATAACTGGTTTGTGGCTTGGGAAAGGCTCAAGTTGGTGGGATTATGTGACCGAGCAGGGCGAGGTCGTAAATCCACGTTTACCCTTGAGCAGCAAGAACAAATAAAACAATGGGTGAATCAATCATCGAAACAACTCAAGCGAGTGCTGCAAAATATTGAGGAAGAATGG